>NZ_JBIAQG010000008.1:0-442409 GCF_042888805.1 Streptomyces sp. NPDC002730 | reverse complement strand
ACAGGATCAGACGAAGGCCGCCCCCACGTCCGGCAAACTCCCTGGTGAGTGACCCCGTTCGGGACGTTGTTCGAGACCGGAAGATAAAGAACAAGCTGAGTGCCTGTTCCTAAACCGGCCGGGCCGGAGGGCGGGAATGCCGCACCGTCACCCGCTGCCGGGCGCCACGGGTCGGTCCCGGCGATCTTGGCAAGGAAAGCAGTTGTCCTCCACGTGGTTTCCATGAACGATTCGGGTGTGACCACGTTGTTTCTGACAGTCGGCCTGCCGGGGGCCGGGAAGACCACAAGGGCTCGTCAGCTGGCCAAGGAGCACAACGCGCTGCGGCTGACGCCTGATGAGTGGATGATTCCGCTGTTCGGTGAGCCGGAGGCGGACGGGAAACGCGATGTCCTGGAAGGACGGCTGCTCTCGCTTGCTCTGGAGGCGTTGAGGCTTGGAACGAACGTGGTCCTGGATTTCGGATGCTGGTCTCGTGACGAGAGGTCCGCGATCCGCTGGTTGGCGGAGTCGGTGGGGGCGTCCTGCCGCCTTGCGTATGTGCCGGTGGACCTTGGACCCAGCGCGCCAGGATCGCCCGTCGTCAGTCGATCACTCCGGATCAGACCTTCCCGATGAGTGAGGCGGACCTCTTGCGCTGGAGGACGCTGTTCGAGAAGCCGGACGCCGCGGAACTCGATGGGGATGAGATTGGCAGTCCTCCTCCTGATTGGCCGGGTTGGCCCGAGTGGGCCGCCGATCGGTGGCCATCTCTTATGTGACTGTGTGGTCCCCGTCCGGGAGTATGCGTGTGCGGCTGAGTTTGGACGGCCTGGCTTCGACAGCCCCACGTGAATTCTTCGCTGGACAGTCCTGAGTGCCCGTTCGGGGCCAGTAAACTTCGGACAAGGGCTGTGCGTTGAGGCGCAGTGTGTTCGTAGAGGCGGCCGCTGCGCAGGCTCGCCTTCGTCCGGGTACCGCACTCGGGGCATATGCACGCTTTCGTTGGTGCAAGCACGCGCTTCGGCATGTCGTCCTCCACTCGCCCTGACCTCGCCCGCCCAACTCCTCACACGACAGGCGCTGTTGCCTTCTCCCCTGCACTGATGCTGCCCACACCCTCAGGAGCGACTCTCCGTCGCTCATGCCTGCCATCCCGGAGCGACGCCGAGGTTCAGGTGTCCCAGGCCCGCATAGCGCTGCACGGTCGCGACGAAACGCCCTCGTGAACAGGCGCTGCGCCGACTGCTCGCCGTACCGGTCAATGTGGTCGAAAACCAGCTGGTGGTCGGCTGCAGCGCGGGTGCGCCAGTCCAGGACCTGCTCCCGGGTCAGGTCCTCGAGGACGAGTTCCTGGTCGACGCGGGTCGCGGGCTCCACCAGGCGGCGGGCGGCCGAACGGTCCAGGCGCGCCCGCACCAGCCGGACCGGAGCCAGGACAGCCCCTGGCGAACATCGCCGCGGCGGCGGCGGGCGCGGACGAGGTCGTGCTCGCCTGGGAGACCCACGACGTCGCCGCCTGCAACCTGCCCGTCGTCGGACCGGCTCCGTGCCTGAACATGGTCGCCGCCACCCGCCACGGCCACGTCTCTGGCGCCTTCGCAAGTTCCATGCCCTCGCGCGACACCCGGCGGAATACGTCGGACTGGGACCAGTCCCGGGAAAGCAGCGCGCGCGGCTCCAGCCAGGTCCAGGCGCACGAGTGTGATCACAGGCGTCCGCTTCTCGTTGGCGTGTCAGGATGGACGGGAAGACCGTGCGGCCCCTCGGCGGACACTGATGACACCCACGGCAGCCAGTGTGGCGGCCGCGGCGCCAAGTGCGGCTCCTTGCCACAATCCCTAGCCGTCGGCCTGCCGTTCACCAGTGGCCTCTACCTTGACCTCGCTCCAGAGAACGGTGGGGTCGTAGTCGCAGACGCTGTCCCGGTCTGCCTCGTTCATGCACCGGGCACCCTCGTAGGTGAGGGTGAACTTCACTTTGTACGTGCCTGGTTTGGCATTCGGGAGAATACGTCCCGAACCGACCCAGGCAGCGTCGGTGTCCCCCAGGGCGTTTCCTTTGTCCAGAGCTGTACTGGACATTTCCACGCCTGTCGGATGCGGATTTCCTGGTTCCTCTTTGACGGTAATCCCGACATTCTGACCCGGACCCGCCGGGCCGGTGATCGAGGCGTATCCCTTGTTCGGCAGCGGTACTTTCTCCGCGTGCGCCACGCCTTGCCCGCCGACAAACAGAGCAATCAAGCCAGTTGCAACCACACATTGGCTGACACTCCGACACTTGGTCATTAATCTCTCCCCCTGTTGCAGGTCGCCCTAGGATCACGGCCTATCCGGGGGATCACGCTACACGCGGTGATCTGCCTCTCCTTTGACCATGGAGAAGCAACTTGAAGATACGAAGAAAGCTCGCCGTCCTTGTGGGGGGACTGGCGCTCACGGTGATGCCGCTGGCGCCAGCGCAAGCGGAATCCACACCGCCGCCAACTCCAGTGCCGGCAGCCGGAGACAATGACGCACGCGGCTTTACGCCTGCCGACGCGGACGCCTATTGGACACCCGAGCGGATGCGTGCCGCGCAACCGGTTGAGGGTGGCAAGTCCGCGGATGGCCCCGTCCCCCGCGGTCTGCTCGCCTCGCCCAGCAAGCAATTTGAAGGCATTCCGATCGTCGGTACCTTCTTCTTCAGCGACGGGACCAATACGGGACGGTTCTGCGGCGGGACTGTCGTCAACAGTCCCGGCAAGAACCTTGTCATGAGAGTCGCCGCAGATCGCGGGCTCGCCCTCAGCCTTGCGGATGCTGATCGGCTTGATCTGCTGGCAGAGGTCGCAGAGCCGGGGCGGGGACATGTAGCAGCGCTTGCAGACCGGGCCGTCCTCGGTGATGGCGTGCGCCGGTCGCAGCTTCCCGCAATGGATGCACTCGTGTTCCGGCCTGGAGTTGCAGCCGGAACAGAGGAACGTGCCGTCCTCGCGGCGGACGTTGGGCGCGCGGTTGCGGCCGCACCCGGAGCAGTCCTTCCGAAACAGCGGATCTTTGCGGAAGCAGCGTCGGCAGATGGGGCCGTCCTCGCGTTGAGTGACGATGTGGCCGTTCTGACCGCAGCGTGCGCAGGGCCGGAGCTCGGTCTGCGTGACGCACCAGCCGCAGCAGCGGCCTTCCGGGGTGATCCGGGGAAGGCGAAGGCCGGTGCGGTGGCAGCGCGCGCAGGCCAGCTGGGTGACGGCGTCGCCGTGCCCGGTGGCTTCGAAGTGCTGGAGGAGCCGGACCACCTTGACGGGGCAGTGCGGTGAGGGCTCGGTGAGCGCGTTCGGGTGCTCGGCGAAGTAGTCGTCCATGGCCCGTGCCGGGCCGGGGGCCCATGCCTTGGCCTTCTCCAGGGCCGTCTGGGCCTCCTCGGCCGTCAGCGCAGGTCCTGCCACCCGCTGGAGATAGGCGATCAGGCGGGCGCGGGCCTGGGCAAGCTCACGCCGCCGTAACTCTGCTTGTTTCACGACTGCCCTGGGCGGCGGATCACGGAGCGGCGGGGCCTGACCGGCAGCGGGCCGACGTCCCCTTCGGCAGTCTTGCGGAGCTGGACGTTGACGACCTCGGGCCTGATCAGATCGTTGGGGGTGCACTGAAGGATGTCGCAGAGTGCGACGAGGGTGTCCATGCTCATGCGCTGCGGCGGCTGGGTCACCAGCCGGTAGACCTGTTCCCGCGACAAGGTGACGCCGCGTTCGGCCAGCAGCGGCACCAGGTCGGAGGTCTGGAACATCTGACGCTCGGCCATCAGCTGGCGGAGCTGCCACTGGTAGCCCATCTTCTTGATCATGAGATCACGTCCCAGTCGTCGCCCAGTCGATCCTTCATGGATGCTTCCAGCAGCGTGTTGCGGTAGTCGTTGGAGACCCCTAACGGTGGAGTCGGGTATTGGAACTGGCTGAATGCCTCTGGACCGTGGGTCTCCGAGGGGGATCTGGCCCGCCCATGGAGGACCTGTGGTAGGCAGAGCTGGTGATCAGCCGACTCCCTCTCGATCAGCAACCTGAGTCCCTGCGTGCGGTGCTGTCCTGTAACGACGTATTGACGGAGGTGCTGGCGCGGACTGCGACGCTGGACCTTCCCGGGTGGTATGTGACGGCAGGATGCCTGTTCCAGACCGTGTGGAATGTGGTCACGGACAGGCCGCCAACCAGTGGCATCAAGGACTACGACGTCTTCTACTTCGACGGCAGTGATCTGTCCTGGGAGGCCGAGGACGCGGTGATCAAGGCCGGGCGGGAGGTCTTCGCTGACCTGCCAGCAGATGTTGAGATCCGCAACGAGGCACGAGTTCACCTCTGGTATGAGGACAAGTTCGGAGTCGCGTGTCCGCCGTATGAGTCCATCGAGGCGGCGATCGACAGTTTCGCCGCGACGACGTGTTGCCTGGGAGTACGTGCGGAGACCGACAGCCGGTGGCGCGTGTATGCGCCGCATGGCCTTTCGGACGTGTTCAACCTCGTCGTCCGGCCGAACCCGGTGCTCGCTCCTCGCTCGGTCTATGAGACCAAGGCAGCACGATGGCGAGAGCAATGGCCCGAGCTGGCCGTGCTGGACTGGCCCGCCGCGAGCGTCACGACGAGCTGGTCCTGCGGCTGACCTCGGCTGCGTAGGCGGCCCAGTCTCCGGCGGCTGCTCGCTGCCATTTGACGGCGACGGTGATGTCGATGCCGAGGGTGCGGGCGAGGACCGCTGCGGGCAGCTCGGTGGCGAGCTGGAACAGCGCGGTCGAGCGGGCCTGTGCGAGCCGGATGCCGAGTTTGCGGAGCCGTTCGCCCATGGCCCAGGCACTGATCGGGCGGCCGGGCTGGCCTCCAGGGAAGAGCCAGGGCGAGTCTGTCCGGCCCAGGACGGCATGGCTGCGGCGAACCTCGACCTGTTGGAGGACCAGCTCAGCAACGGGTGCGGGAAGCTCGACCGGGACGACGCCGAGGCGGATGTGGACCGCTCCGCCTGTCTCCTCGATGTGGTCGACGGTGAGCCGGGAGATCACAGCGGGCCACTGGGCATAGAGGAGCAACAACGGGCCGGCAAGGCGGTCTTCGTGCTTGAGGGTGTCGTCGTGCAGTAGGCGTCGGGCGGTGGCCCAGCGGGCTTCGTCGTCCATCGGCTGCGAGGGGCCATTCCACCGCTCGGCCGGGAAGCTGAGATCACGGACGATTCTCTGGGCGAGGGCCCAGCGTACGAAGTGCCCTGCCTCCTGGCGAAGCCGGACGTCGTCGCTGGTCATCCAGCGCTCAAGGTCGGCCTGTCGGCAGGTGGCAAGGGTCAGGTTGTGGTCCTCGAGCCAGTTCAGGAGATTGACGGCCGCCCGCAGATGTTGCCGCGCGACCTGAAGCTGGTAGTGAGTGATCTCCTTGCCTCGGCTGCGACGGCGAAGCCGGCGCAGGAGGTGCCAAGTCGCGTACCGGTGCAGGATTTTCCGTCCCTCAGCGGTCGCGTGGGAGGTGACGAGGTCCTTCACGTGCCGTTCGAGGCGCACCATCTGCTCGTCTCGCTTGGGCAGGACTCCTGTGGCGACGAGGACGCTGCGGATGTGCTCGACAACTTTGCCTTCAGGGAGTTCGTCCAGGGCCTCGTGGGTGAGGGGGCGGCGGCCGGAACCGAGATCGGACAGGACGGTGGAGACGATGCCCTTGGAGAGCCAGCCCATCGCGGTGCGGGCCCGTTCCGTGCTGGCCAGGGCGTCGTGGAAGGGCTGCAGTTTCGGGGCTATGGAGCCGGTGTCATCGGCGAGGAGCTCGTGAAGCCGCTGCTTGAGAGTGCAGCGAGGACACGGACCCGGGGCGTGCAGCCGTTCGGCTTGTCCGCAGGTGGGGCAGGGGCGCCAGAGCTCGGCGTCCGGTTTGGTGCAGGGGCCGCAGACGGTCGACGTTGCTGGCTGGGAGCATGCGCACGACGCGGCCATCGGCCAGCGTGACGTCCAGCGGACGGCCCGCTTCGGCCGCCCAGAACAGGCACTGGGCAATGTCCTGGCTGCCTTCCTTCCAGCTGACCTCGTACGGCCCGGTCTCGAGCGCCTTCGGCTCGGGGATGCCGGCGGCGAGAAGGCACCGGGCCAACTTCCAGGCAGCGTTCGCGCGGTCCGGGGTGGCCTGACTGTCGTCGCGGAGGGTGTCGGCCAGGGCGACAGGATCCTGTTCGTAGTCGGGCAGCAGGGCCTGGGTGATCTGAAGGGCCACGATGGCCGGATCAGCGGTGGTCAGGTGCTCGATCGCCCGGTCAATGACGGCCTGGTGCTCCTGTGTTTGATCGCTCATCGTCCGAATCTCCTCGGACTCGCCGGTGCGGTTCGGGTGTCGAGGGGGGCCAATTCCACTCGTTCCGACATGAATACGAAGCGGAATTACGGAACGGATTACCGGCCACTGCTGACTTTCCTATCCTCGCGCGGGGTGTCGTGGCGGGAGGCGTCGCCGCAGGACCTGGCGGACTACCGGCACTGGAGGTGCACGGCCCCGGAGAATCCGGCCCGGATCAGCGGGAGCAATTGGGATCGGGAAGCGGCAGCGTTCACCAAGCTCTTCAAGTGGGGGAAGGTCAACCCACTCCCTGTGGACGTGTCGCGGCGAGAGGACCGTGCGGCGGACTCGGTCAGCTCTCGGGTGTCGTGGCTGACGCCGCGAACGTGGCCACGCGTGGGACACACCAGGCGCCGCACCCGCACGCGAACCACGGCCCGCCGCCCGTCCACCGGCACATCAGCCACGGTCCGCAGGTGATAGCCATGCACACGGTCGGACGACGCCCCGCAGCCCGGGCACGGAACCAGATCATCCGGCGTCCGAGCCCGCACCAGGATCCGCCCGCCCTCGTCGGCCACGTCCTCAATGATCAGCGGGGACAGCCCCGAAAACACCACGTCTACAAGCTCGTTGACATTTCGCACGTCATGGCAACGACCCACCACCACCCTCAGTCACCACCGAATGTGAGACAGGGCCGTTCATTGGACAGACCCTCCCCGCGCGGAGTTGGGCCAGAAGGGGCGTGTCGGCGACCGTGATGAGTGGGGGCGACGTCTCGGCAGCGGTCCTGAACTTCGTCGCAGGAACTGGTGAAGATCCGCGAAGGTCAGATCAACGGCTGCGGTTTCTGCACCGGCATGCACACCAAAGACGCCGTGCACGCCGGTGAGACCTCGACGCGCCTCAACCTGATCGCGGCCTGGCGAGAGGCCAAGGTGTTCACTGATGCCCAGCGCGCTGCTCTGGAGCTGACGGAGCAGGGCACCTGCATCGCCGACGCGGCCGGTGGTGTCACGGACGAGGCCTGGGCGAATGCCGCCAAGCACTACGACGAGGACCAGCTCGCCGCCCTGGAGCCCCGCTCACCGGGCTGAGCCTGCGTCGGTTCCGCCAGCTCAAGGCTGTCCTGCGGCGCGAGGGAGCCGATAGGGTCCGTCGGGGACAGCCATGGGGTCTGCCTTTGGAGGACCGGCTGTTGCTGGTCGCGGCCCGGGGGGGGCTGATGCGGTTCGGGGTACTGCGCGGAGATGGAGAGTTGGCCGGCTCCACCTGGCGGTGTCTTCGGTGCGGCACTCCGACTCGCTGCGGAGCCGCCCAAGTTGCCGTCATACCAGACGTAACGGATAGCTACCACCGGGTAGCACCTTGTTGAACTCCATTTGTTCCCGTGACGCGCTTGAAGCCTCCCCTCGGACCGAGGATGATCAGGCACTCCAGCGCCCCTGATGGATGGACATGGGTGATCCCTGGCATCACCGAGGCCACGGTTCCGCGTCCGGCCCGGCCGATCGAAATCCGATGGGTCCTCAGAGCCGGTTTCTGCCTGTCCCGCCTCCTGCGGGCCTGCCGCACTCCCCCTTTATGAGGACCTGATGACACAACACATACCGGAGGCGGTGTTCTGGTGCCTTGCCGCGGTCATTCTCGCCGGACTGTTGCTGCTGGTACGCCAGCACCGGATCACCGCCACCCTGCGCCGTCGGCTGACGAGCCTCGAGGCCGACCTGCTCGCCCGTGAGGAGGAGACCCGGCACCTCGCCGAGGTTCGGCTCGCTGCTCTGGTCGAGGCATCCCGCAGTACCGCACCGGTGCCCGGACCGCTCGACGCGGAGCTCGCCGGAACACGGTACGGCAAGAGCCTGCAGAAGATCGTCGAGCAGTTCACCGGGGCCGCCGAGATCGCGCAGTCCCGGGCGGACAAGTCGGCGAAGGCAACGCTGAAGGCGGCGATGCGCGCCCTGCAAGCCCTGGCCAACGAGCAGCAGCTGTCGATCTCGGACATGCAGGACCGGCACGACGACCCGGATGTGCTCCAGAACCTCCTCGAGATCGACCACGCCAACTCGCAGTTCGGTCGGAGGGCACAGGCCATCGCCGTGCTCTGCGGCTCGTGGCCCGGACGGCAGCGGGCCGCGTCACCGCTGCTCGACGTCGTACGCGGTGCGACGTCGAGGATCCGGGACTACCGACGCGTCAAGTTGCACTCCCGGGTCGACATGGACGTGGTGAGCCGAGCCGTCGAGCCGGTCGTCCTCGCGGTTGCCGAGCTGCTGGATAACGCGGCACGGCACTCCCGGCCCAACACCACTGTCGAAGTGGGTATCCGGCCCGCCCACAACGGCGTCAGCATCGTCGTCGACGACGCAGGCGTCGGAATGGAGGCGCGCGAGACCGAGGAAGCCGCGCGGCGCCTGTCCGGCCGGGAGGACATCGACATCAACCGGCTCGGTGACTCGCCGCAGTTCGGCTTCGCCGTCATCGGCGTACTCGCTGCCCGGTACGGATTCAGCGTCTCCGTCGACTCGCAGTCCCCGTACGGAGGCGTGCGGGCCGTGCTCTTTCTCCCCAACACGCTCCTCAACCGGGTGCGTTTCATGGGCCCGCCGATCCCCTTGCAGGGGCCCCAGCCGCTGCCCGCCGCCGAGTCGGCCTCCGGCGGTGCACCCGAGGCCGAAGCCGTCGGGGACGCGGCAGCGCAACCGGGTTCCGCCGGGGCGGCCGACCACTCCCAACCCCCGGCCGGATCCTCCCCCTTGCCCGAAGTGGTGGCAGCACCATCGTCCACCGAGGGAGGCCTGCCCAAGCGGCGACGACACACGCCGCAGCACACGGCGGTCGGCGAGCCGACGGCCCCGGCGCTCTCCGATCCCGCGCTCGTCCGCCCCGCCGCCGAGTCCGCCTCCCGCATGAGCGCGTTCGCCCGCGGCACCCGCTCCGGCCGCGACGCCTCCCCCGACAGCGAAGGGAACACTCAGGAATGACCGGCCATATGACCAACGAACTCGGATGGATGCTCGACGAGGGCCTGAAGGTCCCGGAAGCCCGCCACGCGATCCTGCTCTCCGCGGACGGCATGCTCCGCGCCCACTCCCAGGGCATCGAGCGCGACGAGGCCGAACGGCAGGCAGCGGCGTTGTCCGGACTGCAGTCGATCAGCCGTAGTACCGCCGAGTTCTGCGGAAAGGAGACCTCGCCGTGGCAGCAGACGCTGGTCGAGTTCGTCGACGGGTACGTCTTTCTGGTGGCCGCCGGCGCGGGAGCCTATCTTGCGGTCTCCGCCGGCCAGGACGTCGACATGGAAGCCGTCACCTACAGCATGCACAAGCTGGTCGACCGGCTGGGCAAGGAGCTGACCAGTCCGCCGCGGCGGAACTCCGTACCCCGCAGGTCAGACGACTCCGGTACGGCATGACCTTGCCACGCTCCCGGCGTGACAGAGGACTCGTACGGCCGTACGTCGTCACGGACGGCCGTGCCCATCCGACGCGCAACACACTGGACCTGGTGACGCTGGTGACGGCTGTGAACAACCGTCCCGTGAACGGCCTGAGCCCCGAGAAGCGGCGCGTCACGGAACTGTGCCGGGGAGGAGCGCTGTCGGTCGCCGAAGTGGCCGGACACCTCTCGCTCGCGATGAGCGTCACCAAGGTTCTGCTCAGTGACCTCGTCGACAGCGGCCATATCACCGTCCGGCCTCCCGTCCCCAAGGCACAACTGCCCGACGCCCAACTCCTGCAGGAGGTTCTGGATGGGCTCCGCTCCCGTTTCTGACCCGGTCTATGTCGCGGACACGGTCACGACTGCGGTCAAGATTCTCGTTGTCGGCCACTTCGCCGTAGGCAAGACCACATTCGTCGGCACCCTCTCCGAGATCCGGCCGCTGCGCACCGAAGAATCGATGACGCAAGCCAGTGAACTCGTCGACGACCTTGCGGGGATCCCCGACAAGACCACGACGACCGTGGCCATGGACTTCGGCCGCCTCACGCTCAGTGAGTCCCTGGTGCTGTACCTCTTCGGTGCCCCCGGCCAGAAGCGCTTCACCCAGCTGTGGAAGGACATGCTTGTCGGAGCGCTCGGCGCACTGGTGCTGACGGACACGCGAAGGCTCGACCAGTCCTTCGACATCATGGGTCTGCTGGAAGAGCACGGCATGCCGTACGCGGTCGCCGTCAACCAGTTCGACGGCGCGCCGGTCTTCCCCGAGGAGGAGATCCGCGAGGCTCTCGACCTGCTCCCGGAAACCCCCTTGGTCACCTGCGACGCACGGGAAGCCACGTCTTCCGCCAGTGCGCTGATCTCCCTCATCGAGTACCTCCAGACCCGCACCCCTCAGGAGCAAGGATGACGACACCCCGGCCCACGCGCGACGCGGTACCTCCTCCCGGCTGCCCCGCGCACGCCGGGGCGCGTACGGCCGAGCGGTTGTACGGCCCAGGGTTCGCCGCCGACCCCATGGCCTCGTACACCCGGCTGCGCTCCTACGGTTCGGTCGCGCCCGTGGAGATATCACCCGGTGTACGCGCCTGGCTGGTCACCGGCTACGAGACCGCTCTGGAGGTGCTGCGCAGCCCGGAGCGCTTCTCCAAGGACCCACGCCGATGGCAGGCTCTCGCCGACGGGACGGTACCGGCGGACAGCCCGGTCGTGCCGATGATGATGTACCGGCCGAACGCCCTGTGGGCCGACGGGGAGGAGCACAGCAGGCTGCGCGGGGCTATCACCAACAGCCTCGGCCGCCTCGACCCCAACGCGCTCAGGGGCTACGTCGAGCACAGCGCCGACACCCTCATCGACCGGATTGGGCCCAGGGGGCGCGCGGACCTGCTCAACGAGTACGCTGCCGTCCTCCCCCTGCTGGTCTTCAACCAGCTGTTCGGCTGCCCGCCCGACACCGGGGACAAGCTGATGGAGGGCATGTCCGGGATCTTCGACGCCAACGCCGACTCTGAGAAGGCGAACGCGTTGCTGACCGAAGGGGTCGCCGAACTGGTCGCGCTCAAGCGCAGACACCCGGGGCCGGACGTGACGTCCTGGCTGATGGCTCATCCCGCGCAGCTCACCGACGAGGAGATGATGCATCAGCTGGTGCTCCTGATGGGCGCCGGCACCGAGCCACAGCAGAACCTGATCTGCAATGGGCTACGGCTGCTGCTGTCCGACGACCGGTTTGCCGGTGATCTCGCGGGCGGCAGCATGCCCGTCGAGGACGCCATCGACGAGGTGCTGTGGACGGACCCGCCGTTGGCGAACTACGCCATCCACTATCCACTCGTCGACCTGGAGCTCGACGGAACCCTCGTGTGCGAGGGTGAGCCCATTCTGATCAGCCTGGCTGCCGCGAACACCGCCCCCGGCCTCGCCGGCGACCGCCGGACCGGCAACCGCGCGCACCTCGCATGGAGCGCGGGCCCGCACACCTGTCCGGCGAAAACCCCCGCCCGGTTGATCGCCGAGGTCGCCTTGGAGAAGCTCCTCGACCGGCTCCCCGACATTGAACTGGCGGCTCCTGTCGAGGAGTTGGAGTGGCGGCAGGGACCCTTCCACCGGGCTCTGGCCGCCCTGCCCGTCCGCTTCCCGCCGATCAGCCCCGCCGACCGGTCTTCGGGAGGCAGCGAAGGAAACGCGAACCCGGTCCTGTCGTCGTCGATCGCTCCGGCGCCGACATCCACGGCGAGGGAGCCGGGATCCGCGAACGTGGTACGGCATCGCTGGTGGAGCTTCTTGGCAAGGTGGTGGCATGGGGCATGACCCACCCCGCCCATGTGCGTGATCAGGTGATGGCCGACGGGTGGTGGCGAACAAGACGGACGATCAGCAGTGCGCATCAGACGCTCAGCCGGGGGCACTCCGTCACGCATGGCGGGGTGGCTTCGAACGAGTCTGTTGGCCCCACGGGAACGGGTTCTCTGGCCCCAGACAGCGATCTTCGGGACATGATCTCAACGAGTATTCTGGCCCCACCCTCGCAGCGGATCATGGATCCGATCCACAAGGGCGATGCCACGGGGCGCCCGAACACTGTCCGCACTGGGCGACTGCGGCCCGTGCATGTATGTGCTGGGCTGTCGGGTTCGGAAAGTCTCCGCTCGGACCCGGATGGTTCCGCGACGGGTCAGCAAGGCAATGGTCGCGCGTCCGAGTCCGTGTCGCTGTCTGGAGCAACCGGATTGTCGGGAGTCAGGGAGTGGATGCGTGGTATCGGCGAGGGCAGCAGCCACAGCAGCGACAGCGCTCCGCCGACGGCAGCGATGAGGAGGGTCACCCGGAGGCCGATGAGGGTAGCGAGGAGGCCGCCGAGGACGGCGCCCACAGGGCGTAAGCCGTAATTGATCGTGCTGTACGCGCCGGCCACTCGACTGCGCATGCCATCGGGGATCACGGCCGCCTGAAGGGAGTTGAGGTTGACGTCGAACAGCATGACGCCGACGCCGGAGAGGAACTCGGCCACGGCCAAGGCTCCGGCGCGAGCCCAGAGGGGGCCGCCCGCAGCAGCCGCGATAGCGATCGGTGCCGGGAACAACACAGCGCCCACGACGATGCTGCGGCCCACGCCGAGCCTTCGCGAGACTTTCGGGGCGATCACCGCGCCAAGGAGCGAGCCGGTGGCGCCGATCCCGAACGCCATGCCGATGACTCCCGCGGTCAGTCCGAGGTTCCGGCTGGCGAACAGGACGATCAGTCCACTGCCCGCGACAAAAGTGAAGAAGTTGACGGTCGCCGCGCACCCCAGGCTCGCCCGCAGCACCGGGTGCCGGACGACGAACACCAGTCCCTCCCGGGCACGCCGCAGCAGCGGGGATGCCGCTTGGTCATGGGCGGCTGGCGGTTCGTCGATCGAAACCCGACCGACCAGAACCGCAGACGCCAGGAACGTCAGGGCGTCGACGACGACGGCGACGGGAGCGGTCAACGCCTGGACCAGAACACCACCGATCGCCGGGCCGGCGACGTATGACGCTGACCGGCCGGCACTGAGCTTGCTGTTCGCGTCGACGTAGGACGACCGGGGCACCAAGTGGGCGAAAAACGGCGGATAGGCGGTGTTGAACAGCACCCCGGCGGCGCCGGTCAGCAACGCAACGGCATACAACTGACTCAGCGTCACCGACCCCAGCAGATAGGCAGCCGGGAGGGAGAGCAGTGCTGCGGCGCGCACCAGGTCGGCGAGAACCATGAGGCGCCGCTTGTGGATGCGGTGGTCGACCCAGGCACCGAGGACGATCGCGAGCAGGTTCGGGGTCCAGATGAGCGCGGTCAGCCACGCCACCTGATTGGCCGAAGCGTGCAGCGCCCCCACAGCGACCAGTGGCAGGGCCAGTTCGGTGATCCGGTCGCCGAACTGCGAGATCGAC
Organism: Streptomyces sp. NPDC002730; assembly: GCF_042888805.1. Classification (NCBI taxonomy): domain Bacteria; kingdom Bacillati; phylum Actinomycetota; class Actinomycetes; order Kitasatosporales; family Streptomycetaceae; genus Streptomyces; species Streptomyces sp. NPDC002730. Next base: position 428,795 of record NZ_JBIAQG010000008.1, on the reverse strand, counting down.
TGACCGGCCCAGAAACGCCGGAATCGCTGATCACGCCACAGCGATACGGGTATGGCCTGGTCTGCAGCGCTCATGACGTTCCGCCGGTCTGCTCCTCGGCGCCCTCCGGCAGGACGTACCGCAGCAGCCGGACGCCACGGCTGTCGGCCGGCCGCGCGGCCTCGTCACGCGTCACGTAGGGCGCGAGGACGCGCTCGATCGCGTCCTCGATGGCTGCGAGTTCATGGGCGGAGACGACGACGCGAGTGTTGGCCAGACCCGCAAGCCGCCGCCACACAGGATCGAGCTTGGGCTCGACCTCGGCAGCCCACCGGTTCGGCAGGTTTCCGGAGCGCACGAACATCTCCCGGGACAGGACCCGCGCAGCCGACCTGCCCTCCTCATCGTCCGGATCTTCCGGCATCTCGAACCGGAAGCCGCGCGCCACCGCCTCCCACCGCCGCTGGCGACGGTCCGGGCCGGGCTCGGCATCGCGGACCAGACCGAAGCCCGCCAGATGCCGGAGATGCCAGCTCGTCACTGACGGGGTTGCTCCCACATCGGGCGCGAGTTGCGTCGCCGTCGCCGGCCCGTGCCGTTGCAGGCGTTCGAGAATCGCCAGCCGTACCGGATGCGCCAGAGCCCGCATCGCCTGCGGATCAGTGATTTCGATATCGCCCAGACGATTACCTGAACCCATGACGTGAGAGTTTCCTCTCACGTATTGTGAGAGTCAAGTCTCACGTAGAGGGCGACGCCGGGAAGCCGCCTGATGCGCGTCCCAACGGAGCAGGTGTGATCAAGCGCTGGCGGCGGGCTTTGGTGTGGGCGAGGCGGTAGGAGTCGCTGCCGGTCTCGATGATGTTGCCGCCGAAGGTGAGGCGGTCCACGATGGCCGCGCAGAGCCGGGGGTCGGTGAATGTCTTGGTCCACGAGAAGGACTCGTTGGAGGCGATCGCCACACTGTTCTTTCTCCTCGCGTTCCGTCACCAGCAGCTCGGCGCCGCGCCGGTCCAGCTCCATGTAGCCGAGTTCATCAATGCAGAGAAGATCGACGCGCCCGTAGCGGGCGATGGTCTTGGTCAGCAGCTTCTCGTCGGCGGCTTCGACCAGTTCGTTGACCAGCTTGGTGGCCAGGACGTACTTGACCCGGAAGCCGGCAATCGCGGCCTCGGTGCCCAGCGCGATCAGCAGGTGCGACTTGCCGGTGCCGCTGTCGCCGATCAGACACAGCGGCAGCCCTTTGCGGACCCAGTCGCACGAGGCCAGGGTATGGATGGCTGCTGGGTCGATGGCGGGGTTCGCCTCGAAGTCGAACGTGCGCAGGGCCTTCTCGCGGGGGAAGCCTGCGGCCTTGATCCTTCGTTCGGAGCGGCGACGGTTGCCGTCGTCACACTCGGCCATCAGCAGCTCGGCCAGGAACCCGCGGTAGGTCATCTGGTCGCGGGCCGCGGCGTCGGCGAGCTCGGAGAACTGGCCGCGCATCGTGGGCAGTCGCAGGTTTCGGCAGGCCGCGTCGATGGCCGCGTCAGCAGCTGGCTCGGTCAGACCACGGGGACGGGTGGCGCTCATGGCGGGACTCCCTTAGCTGGTGGGGCGCTCGGCCGGAGGCCGGGTGTGACGCAGGAGCTGGTCGTAGGCGGTCACCGAGGGCAGCGGCCTGGGGTCTGGGGGCAGCGCCGCCAGCCTGCGCGCGGTCAGCGACACCACAGGAGAGGCGATACGGCCCACTGCTGGGGAGAAGGTCGACCTGCCCGCCCCTGCTGGAGCGCACCCGGGACCTGCACCCGCGGGAGACCGCGTTGACGCTGACGTCCGCAGTCCGGGACGCCGCCGGCGGCCGACTCGAAGACGATGCCACCGTGATGTGCCTGGACTGGCACGGCGCCCAAGAGACACAGCGGCACGTCAGCTCCGGCGCGGACCCTCGGCAGGCTTCAGCCGGCCGCCCGAAGCACCAGCCGTGACCAGGTTCTTGTCCCGTAACAGGTGCCGCTTACTGCATGGGGGGATCTTTGAAGAAGATCACTCGATGGTGCATAAGGGCTGCCTGGGGTGTGTTCGGTGGCCAGACTCGAATCGTGTTGTGCCGAACACCGCTACGCGCTGCTCTGTGCCGACCGGCCGGAGCCGGTGCGGGCCTTGCCTCAGGGGGACATGCTGTGACACACCATGACGGCCGCAAGCCGGGCCTGACCGAGGACACGGTGGCCCTGGTGGCCGGCCTTGCCGATCTGGCGGTCTGCGGGCTGAGCAGCGCGGTGGGCGGCGTAAGCGGCCTGCTGCGCCGCGCCGATATCGGGGACCTTCTGGTGGACGGCCAGGAGGAGACCAAGGCCCGCGGCCGCCTGCTCCTGGACCGGCATGCGGCCGCTGCGCCGGCTCACCTGGAGGTCCTCGCCCGCACCGTGACCGCTCGCACCCAGGCGGAGCGCGGCAGTGAGTGAAGGGGAAGAGCACGCCTTCCTGAAGAAGCGCATCGACCGAGTCCTCGGCGAATTCGTTGCCGCGGAAGCACGGGCGCTGGCTGACATCGATGCCTGTCTGGCGCCGGTTGCAGAGCGACTTCATGCCGCGACCGGGCACGGTAAGCGCCTCAGGGCGGCGTTTTGCTACTGGGGCTGGCGTGGGGCCGGCCAGCCCGACAGCGAGGCGCTGGTGCGCGCCGCCAGCGCGATCGAGCTGGTCCATGCGGCCGCCGTCGTGCACGACGACCTGATCGACCACAGCCGCACCCGGCACGGCCAGCCCACCGGGCACATCGCCCTGCGCAAGGTCCTCACCGATCATGTGCGGCCGAAGGCCGGCGCCCGGGCCCTGGCCATGCTGGTGGGTGATCTGCTGATGTCGATGGCCGGGCAGCTGTTCACCACCTCGGGCCTGCCCGGCGCCTTCCTGGGCAGGGCCCGGCCTCTGTGGGCGGTTCTGGCACGCGAACTGGTGGCCGGCGAGTGCCTGGAGGTATTGCGCACCGGAGCCGAGCCGGACCCGGACGCGTCGGTGAAGGTGATCCGCTACAAGACCGCCAAATACACCGTCGAACACCCTTTACAGATCGGCGGCCTTCTCGCCGGTGCCCCACCGCGGCTGCTGCAGGCGTACAGCGACTACGGCGTGCCGCTGGGCGAGGCATTCCAGCTGCGCGATGACCTGCTGGGCCTGTTCGGCGATCGTGAGCAGACCGGCAAGGACCCGGCCGATGACCTGGCCGGGAATCGGCCCACCGCGCTGATGGCCCACGCGCTCACGTCCGCCACCAAGGCGGAACACGGCGAGCTGCACCGCCTGCTCGGGCAGGCGAACCTCAGCGAGCAGCAGGTGGAACGGGTCCGGGAGATCGCTCACCGCACCGGGGCCGTCGCCCGCGTCGAAGACATGATCACAGCCCGGCTGCGTGAAGCACACGAGGCTCTGTCCGACGCCGATCTGACCACCGAGGCCCGCCGCGCACTGTCGGCCCTGGCGACCGTCTCAGCCACCCGCACTCACTGACCGCCATCCCACCGGAGGAGCACCATGACCTACACCCGAGCGTCCATGGACGCCCTGCGCACCCAAGGGGACGAACTCGCCGACGCGACTGTGGCGACACTGTTCGAGCGCGGAGAGGTCGGCAAGTTCAACACGCTCATGCGCTACGTCTCCACCGTCGGGCAGGACCTTCCCGAGGGGCTGCCGGACGTGGCCCGCGAGTACCTGAACGAGACCAGCACGCCGCCGGCCTGGGTGGACTGGGGTGAGATGGAGAAGGCACGGCTGTTCTTCATCGACAACAACGTGCACATCTCCACCGCGCTCTCGTTCGCCTCGATGCCCGCCTGCTACGTCCTGCCCCACGTGGCCAAGCTGCTGTCGTCCACCCATTCGCTGAAGTACCCCTCCAAACGGATGGCTGAGACGGGCCAGTTCACCGTCTACCTCATGCAGCCCGGCGCGTTCGAAGCCGGCAGCCGTTTCATCCCAGCAGCCCAGAAGGTACGGCTGCTGCACGCCTCCATCCGCCACCACCTCCAGCGTGAGGACCGCTGGGACACCGCCGCCCTGGGCACGCCGATCTGTCAGGAGGACATGATCGGCGGGCAGATGATGTTCTCCATCCAGGTCCTCGACGCCCTGCACCGCCTGGGCATCCACATGAGCCACGAAGGCGCCGAGTCCTACTACTACGCCTGGCGGGTCGTCGGCGCCATCCTCGGCATCGACCAGGACCATGTCCCCAAGGACCTGCAGGCAGCCCGCGAGTTCTCCGACCTGTACATGACCCGCCACATGGGCCCCAGCGAGGAAGGCGCCCAGCTCACCCGCCAGCTCATCGACCTCTACGAAGAAGTCGTGCCCGGCACCTTCTTCGACCCGATCGTCTCCGCCCTGATCCGCTACCTGATCGGCGACACCTGCGCCGACTGGCTGCAAGTCCCCCGCACCACCTGGGACACCGTCGTCAAGGCCGCCCCCACCCTGCTGGGGCTGCTGGAAACCATTGAGGACCGCTCACCCCTGGCGGGCTGGGCCCTGGACCGACTCGGACACCTGACCAGCGTCTTCGAACTGTCCTCCCTCACCCGAGGCCGCGTCATGCACTACGCCATCCCCGAACAGCTCAAGAACGACTTCGGAGTCAGCAGCACCATCCCGCCCAAAACCCGCTGGACCCCGCCGTCGGCAACCATCAGCCAGTAGCGACAACACCTTCCAGGGCACCGCGGCGCGGACGGCTTCAGGGCGCGCTGGCCGGTGTTGCGCGTCGGCCAGGGCCGCCGGCGCCCGGGCCGCCGTCAGTGCGGCGGTGACGTCAGGCGGGGGATGTCGGCGGGGGGAGAGGTCGGGGCGGGCGCGGTGCAGGCGTGCAGGGTGGCGCCACCGGCCGGAAGCATCGCGGGCGACGTCGACGCCGACCTCCACCACCAGCTCGGGCCGCACCAGCGTGACGTTCAACGTCTCCTTGATGCCCCACCCGGCGGAGAACGACCAGCCCGTCCAGGGATGGCCGCGCCGGGACGGAGTGAGTAGGCCGGCGAACGTGCTGCTGGCCGTCCGGGCGAGGTTGGTGGTGCGGCCGGCGTACTGAAGGCGCCCATCGTCGTCGTACCTGCCAAGCAACAGACTGCGGGGAGCGGCCACCGGGCCGGTGACCGAACCGACGACCGCCTCCGTCGTCTAGCGCACCTTGTACTTCAACCAGCCCCAAACCGAAGGCTCGTAGGCGCCGTCCAGCCTTTTATAGACCACCCCCTCCATGCCGACCGCCGCCCACGACAGCCACTCGCGCACGGTGTCCGGTCGGTGGTCGACGGGCACGGCGCCCACGGCGCCGACAGCCGCCGGGCGACGAACACCGATTCCAACGCTGCCCTGCGCCGCCAGTACGGCCACCCCGTAGTGTCTGTGCCGGCAGCCGCAACAGATCGAAGGCGACGAAGTGGACCGGCCACTCGACAGCAGCCCGGGCCGCCCCAGCGCCGCGCCGCCGCTGCAGCCGGTTCTGCAGCCGCTCGAAGGCGAGTCGACTCTCCTCCCACACGATCAGCTCGCCGTCCATCGCGGTCGCGTCCGGCAGCTGCGCGGCCCCGGCCACCACCTCCGGAAAGGTCGGCGCCATCTCAGTGCCGCGCCTCGAGCGCAGCGTCACCCGCCCCGCGTCGACGGAGACCAGGGCCCGGAATCCGTCCCACTTCGGCTCGCCCGCCCAGCCCGGCCGCAGATCGGGCCCGGGCACGGGCGTGCTCAGCATCGGCTCCGGCAGCGTCCACGTCATACCGCATGCCTTCCACCAGGCTGGTACGCCACCTGGGTCGCTGCGACCGACCGTGGTTGGGTCCGTGGTCGCACCCCGACCACGGACCCAACCACACCGGGCAGACCGCCGACCACGCCGCCGACCACGCTGCCGATCGGGTGTCCGGCCTGAGGCAGCGGTGCCAACGCGCCGGGTCGGCGGAGGGCCGTTCCGCGCCATACAGCGGGACGTCGTCGGGGGTGAGGTCGATACGGAGCCGGTGGAGGGTGACGGGGTGGCGCCAGCGGCCGCGATCGACGGCGGTGTCACCGTGAAATTCGGCGACGAGCTGGGGCGCGACGGGGGTGAAGGCGAGCGGTTCGCGGCTGCCCCAGTGCGAAGTGAAGTGAACGTCGTGCCAGGGGTGATCGGCGCCTGTGGGGGCGAGCAGGCCGCCACCGAGCTCGACCCGAAGCCGTGGCGCCAGGGGTGTGCTGCGGGCGACCAGCAGGAAGTGCCCGTCAGTGGTGCAGCGGCCGAGCAGGACGGTCTCCGGTCGGATGACGCTGCCGGTAACCGCGCCGATGACCGCCTCGGCGGTGTTGCGGGTGCACTGGTGAAAAGGCAGTATTCCGACCTTGCGCTATTCGCCTGGGGACGATCAAACACGAGTACGTCCGCGACCGCGCCCTCGAAGGCCACGAGTCCGCCCGCAAGCGGGGCAAGACGATCGGCGGCGCCGGTCCGCCACTCGCACCACGGCCGGTGCGGGGGCCTTGTCGGTGCTGCCCGACGCGGCTCCCACGATGCCCGGCGGCCTGATTCCCGGGCCATCGTGGAAGACCACGAACACAGCGGGCAGGGGGCAAAGTTCACGCCCCCTCCCCACCCGGAGCGGCGGATCAGCCCGGCGTCACCGCGCACTCCGGCACTCCGAACCACTCCTCCAGCGCCTGCGCCAGCCCGGCCGTCGACGTCGGCGCCTGCGCCCCCGCGTCGGCCGCCCAGGCCGTGAAGCCGTCCGGACGCACGAGGACCGCCGCCAGTTCCGGGCGGGACGGGCAGCCGGCCGTCAGGGTGTCGACGCGGCCGGCGTACCCCGCGGCAAGGGCCCGGAGCTCCGGGTCGTCGGTGAGGTCGAGCAGGAGCGCCCGGCCGCCGTGGAGGTGGTCCGCGAGGCGGCCGCCGTCGGTGAGTTCGAGGTCCGGGGAGCTGCGGCCGGTCAGCGGGTGCTCGCCCGGCAGCTCGTACCGCACCCCGGCACCGTTGAGCCGCGCGGTGAGGTACGTGGTGCCCACGACGGACCCCGCCAGGTCGCTGACGATCTCGCGCAGGGCCCGGGACTGCGGGTCCGGACGCATGGCCGCGACCTGGGACCGGGTCCAGTCCAGGACCCACGCGCCGACCGGGTGCCGCTCGGAGGTGTACGTGTCCAGCAGCCCTTCCGGCGCCCGGCCGCCGATCACCGCGGCGAGCTTCCAGCCGAGGTTCATCGCGTCCCCGATACCCAGGCTCAGCCCCTGGCTCCCGAACGCGGAGTGCACGTGCGCCGCGTCGCCCGCCAGCAGCACCCGGCCCTTACGGTACTCGGTGACCTGGCGGGCGTGGTCGGTGAAGCGGGTAGCGGTCCGCACCCCGGTGATCGTGACGTCCACGCCGGATACGCAGCGCAGCCGCGCCTGGAGGTCCTCGGTGGTGACCGGCGCGTCCCGGTCGGCCGGCGGGCCGTCGAACTCCACGGTGACGACGCGGCCCGGCATCGGCCCGTGGGCGTACACCCCGGTGTCCGTGGCGGTCCAGCCGACCTTCAGGTCCTCGGCACCGGTCATCTCCACGACCGCCTGGTGACAGGTGATCTCCGGGTCCGTACCGGGAAATTCGAAAGCCGCGAGCTTGCGGACCGTGCTGCGGCCGCCGTCGCAGCCCACGAGCCAGCCGGCGCGTATCGCCCCGCCGCTCGTCCGCACGGTAACGGCCCCGTCGTCCGCGTCGAAGCCGGTCAGCTCCACTCCCCGGCGCACGTCGACGCCGAGCTCGTCCGCCCGCCCGCCGAGCAGCCGCTCGATGTCCTGCTGCGCCACGAGACCGATCTCGGCGGCGGGTCCGGCGTCGCCGAAGCCCGGCTCCGTACGGTCGACCAGGTCGGCGCGCAGCATGATCCCGGCGAAGTGCCCGACGAACCCGAGCCCTTGGCCTGCAGCCCCGCCTCCGTCCCCGCCGTTCCGCTCGCGCATGAACGCCTGGAAGCGGTCCATCGCCTGCCGCTGCACCTCGGCCAGCGCGGGCAGCATGCCCCGGCGGTAGAGCGCCTCGGCGCTGGGCGTGGTGATCGCCCCGCCCTTGATCGTCGGGTCCACTTCGGTGAGGCGCTCCAGGACGGCCACCCGCGCGCCTCCGAGCCGGAGCTCGCAGGCCAGCATCAGTCCGACCGGGCCGCCTCCGGCCACCACTACGTCATAGTCCATGGCGCCCACTATGACCGAGGGCCAAAAAGGCCCTTTCACCGCCCTGACCAGCCACAACAGACGCCGCGATGTCAAGGGACCGGCCCCGCAAGCGGGGGTGGCCGAGCTGTAGGACACAGCTGTGGCTTAGCGCGATAGTTGGCGGAATTCGCCAAGTAGCGCGCTCATGAGGTGGTAGCCGCGGAGCGGGTTCGCTGTGCCCGCCTGGCCGTCATGCCGCGGGAGGCCGACCGCGACTTCATTCCGTTGGTTTAGGCAATCAACGCCGGCCCGCTGCCAGGCGGTCCCCTGCGGCGGTCCTGACCTCGGGCTTCTCCATCGGGTCGTCCCGCAGCTGGGTGAGCCGCTGCCTGACCTGCGGCAGATCGGGTGCGGAGGCGACGCCCAGCAGGCGGGCGTCCGGTTCGCAGTCCCAGAGGGACTCGGTGTACGCCCGGTCGAGGCCGGCCGGGTCGATGGCCGCCAGTGCCTTCAGGTAGCCCGGCCGTTCGTAGGAGTGCGGGGTGCGCAGCCAGAATCGGCGCAGTATCGGCGCGGCCTCCGCGGCCGCTGGCCCGAAGCGGGCCAGGCCGGCGGCCAGCCGCTCGGGCCCGCACCACTGGCCCGCCTCCTCATGGCCGGCGAGTTCCCGGATCAGCACGGGCAGGTCCTGGGCTTCGCCGTGTTCGGCCAGAACCAGGATTCCGGTCCAGGACAACCAATCTCGCTCGTCCGTCGCCCATGCGCGTGCCTCCGCCACGGCGAGGGCGCCGAGCCGCTCGACCGCACGCCCGAGCCAAGGCAGGGGCCACTTGCCGTCCACCGTCCCGAGTTCGGGCACCAGGGGGATCAGGTCCGGCTCCGGCGGACGGCCGGCCAAGGTGTGCAGGGCCTGGGCCTTGGCACCGTCGTCCATGTCGGAGCCGGCAAGTACGGACAGCAGCTGACGGCGGCTCGGACCCAGCTCGATGGTGTGCATCCCCTGCAAGCGTGTGCGTGCGGACCCCCCGTGCGCCGTTCCCCAGCGCAGCCAGGGCTCGGAGCGCCACAGCAGCGGTTCCTCTCCGCTCAGCCGGTCACGCGAGATACCGGCCAGGTCGTCCCACCACTCCGTCGGCCAGATGCCCGCCACCGATTCAAGGACATCCACCCAGTGCTCGCCTTCCCGGATGTAGGCCCGCAGGGCTTCGCGGGCCTCGGCCGAACCCGAGACAGCTATCAGCTCCAGCACGCGGGTGGCCCGCTCGCAGTCGTCCTCGTCACCGGCCAGCAGGGCGATCACCGGTTCCAGTGCCAGTCCCAGTCCTTGGATCAAGCGAGCCAGATAGAGGTAGCGGTCGTCCACCGAGTCCCAGCGCCAGTCATGCCGGACCTCGTCGTACACCAACTCGCAGGCTGTCACGGGATCGTCCATCGCTCGGAGCGCGCCCAGCCCCCGACCTCGTTGCAGAAGCCCTTTGACCGAGTCCACCGGCGCGTACGCCCGGTCACCCTCTGATTCGTCGCTCATCGTTGTGGAGCCTGCCCGAGACGCAGCACCGGCACCAGGCATTTTTCGAGGCGGCCAAGGAAGGCACCAGTCCTCGACCAAGTAGTCGCCACCGGCCTACTGATGCCGGTCAAAGCCCCCCTTGAGCACCTCAGGTAGCGAGGTCCGCCAGGTATTGCGCTCAGTCCGCCAACTATCGCAGCTGTCCCGTCTCAGTCGACCTGTCCGGTCTCAGATGATCTGGTCCGATTCACTCGTCGTCTCAGATGATCTGGTCCGTCGCGGGCTACTCATAGATCTGCGCTGCTGAGAGTTGCAGGGCAACTGATCGCCAGGTGACTGGTTCGAGTTGGGCGTGGAGTGTCGAGCTGACTAGCCAGGCAGCCCAGGCATCGAGCACGTTGTACAGGAGGCCGTGCGCCCAGCTGCCTCCGTCGCCGGCCCATTCACCGCGGCTGATCTTCGCCTGGTAGTCCCGCTGGTCGCGGGCGAAGTCGGTGGCGAGCGCCGCGACATACATCCGCAGCTCGTGTGCGCTGTCCACCTCGTCCCACTCGGTGACGGAGTCGGCGGGAGCCGAGTTGAATCCGGGCGGAGTGGTGCGCACGGCGTCCAGCTGGAAGGCAAGCCCCTGCCACCCGGGCCTGCCGGGAGCCTCTTCGTGCAGTAGGTCGGTGCCGTCGAGTCGGCTCTCCAGAAGCCGGACCCAAGCCCACAGGAAGCTGTCGACGGTCTGGTTGGTCCAGCACTGCGCTGCGGGTGAACGGGGATCCTGCCCTTTGCACACCTTCTCGCGGTCGGCCGCCAGCTTTTGAAGGTAGGCGGTGAAGTCCTGGCGGGACTCCACCTGCTGCCAGGAGTCGATGTTTCGGGGTGCGGACACATCGAGAGGTTACGAGCCCCGCCACGAAGACGTACAGCCCGATGGGCGACCGGATCACCTCCTTCCCCGCCTCGCCCGGCTGGATCAAGGAGCAGATCGACCAGTACGCGCGGCTGCGCCGCCGACTGGTGCGGCTGTCGGCCGCAGTCATCACCCACCCGTGGTGGAGCGGCATGCCGACCGGCGAGCAGGTCGATGCCCGCATGGCGCTCAAGCCGCTGGAACCATCGGACGCGGTGAGACTGAGGGCTTCAGTTGGCCAGTGAGCGTTCCAGTTGGCCGGGGTGTGTTCGATCTGCGGATTGTCAGCAGATCTTGCCTGGCCGGGTCGCAGTAGCCCTCAGCAGGTCCCGTATCAGGTTGAAGTCGATGGCTTCCGGCTTACGGAACCGCAGACAGCCCTTGCCCATGTCCTGTCCGATCAGTCGGTTCTCGAACGCTTCGCGGACGTCGGTGCGCACGAGGTAGAAGGAGATGGCCTCCGTCCTTGAAGTAGACCTCCTGGAGTCCTTCGGCGGCGATCTCCTGCAGCTGCTGGTCGGATGCGCCCTGATCCCGGGCCTCGAAGAGACGGGCGGCGTAGGTGGGCGGGAGCGCGACGGTGAGGTGGCGCAGCCGGGCGTCGTCGGTGGTGCCGGGGGCGGCAGTGTAGCCGAAGCGGGCCCGGGTGTCGATGACGATGCCGCCGGTGGTGGCCGCGCGCTGCTTGGCCTTCTCCTTGATCTGGGGCGGCCACCGCTTTTTGACCTCGCTCTCCAGGCGGTCGGCGAGGTCTTTGCGGGGCTTTTTGAACTGGCCCTTCACGTACCGTTCGACGGTGCGCTGGGAGATGCCGAGCGCCTCGGCCGCGGCCTTGGTGCCTTTGAGCTGTCTGACCAGGTAGCGCATCTGGGCCCCGGCCGACTTCGGGATGGGGCGGGTGAACGCGCGCTGCACCGCCGTGTCGAGGCCGTCCCCGAACATGGTCATCGCGCTCTACTCCCCTGTGTCCGCGTGGGTGACGTTGCCGTCCTTGATGTACCGGGCGAGGTTGAGCGCGGGGCCGTGCTCCTCGCGCACGCCCTCGGCCCACAGGGTGGTCTGGGTGCCCTCGTGCTTGACCATTCCCGGGTGACGCCGAGGCGGAAGCCGCCCGGCAGCGGCTTGCCGCCGGAGTAGGGCAGGAAGTCGAGCGGGCCCGGGCCGTCGGCCGCGTACACGGCGCAGTCGGAGAGGACCGCGACCGGGTACTGGCCGGTGGCGGCGGCGTGCTTGAGCATCTTGCGGTGCATGTTGACGCGGGTCCGGGAGATGACGGCGGCGCGGATGTCGGGGCGCCAGGTCGGGCGGGACAGGGCCGGCCACGGCTCGCGGGACGCCAGCCGCCGCCGCGCGGCCGCTCGCGCAGCTTGCCGATACCTCCCTTCACCGTCGCCTTGATCGCCGCGAGGACGATCGCCAGCTGCGGATCCACCTGCTTGTGCTCTGCCATCGCCTGGAGGAAGTCTTCCGGGGCGAGGCCGGCGGTGACGCCCTGGTCGGCCATCGTCGCCACGTACGCATCGCGCAGCCGGTTGTACCAGCCGTCCAGGAAGCGGCCGTTGTCGTAGCGGACGTAGGCCTCGGTCGGGGCGACGTCGTAGCCGAGCTCCACCCCGTACGCGACGGTCGGCGTTGCGTACCAGCCCGGGCCCTCGGGCCGATTGCCCTTCGGCGTGAACGGGGACGGAAGCCGCTCGTCGAGTTCGATGCGGGAGAGGTTGAGGAGCCAGGAGCCGGGCAGCTTCGGGTCGAACACGGGGTTCTTGACGCGTGTCGGCGCGCCGAGGCCGACGATGCAGCCGTTCACGCCGGCGGCGAAGGCCATGTTGACGTCGATGCCCACCAGGTAGCGGTTGAGGCGCTCCGCGTCGGTGAGCGGGCGTGCCCAGTCGTACGCCTCCTCCACCAGCATCTCGGCCCCGGTGCGCTGATGGAAGCGCGGCAGATCGGCGAGCAGCGGGTGCCCGTCCGGGGCCTCGCACGGCGCACACGGAACAGGATCCTCACCGAGGGATCCGGGGTTGTACTCCTTGTGCCGCTTGCCCCTCTCGTCCGGTCCGCTCGCGCGGGTCGGCGGATGCAGGGCGGTCATCAGCTCCAGGCCTGTCACCGCGGTGGAGCCGCGCGGCGTCATCACCCGGGACGCGTAGGTGCCCAGCAGCCGGGCGAGTTCCGCCGGCGGAAGCCGACCCGCCTCGTCCCAGTGCCGCGTGTCCAGCGCATCCCAGCCCGGGATGCACAACTGCACGCAGGAGCGCGGGGATTGATCGGGCCCAGCAGGCCGATGCCTTCTCGCCTCCTCTCGCAGTGCGCCGGCGGTGCCGTCACTGCCCAGTTGATCGACCCTGACCGGGCGCCCGGCCGGGCCAGCCGGCTCCGCGCCGCCGACTGGGCGCTGCGCGCCACAAGCAGCACACAGGTCAGAGGCCTGCACGATCCAGCGCCGCCGACCAACACGAGGAAGCCCACACCACTACCAGCACACCCACCCAGACCTGCACACGCCTCGCGTCCAGCCGCCGAGGCGAGTGCCCCGAGAGACGTCAGCGACCGAGGAGCTCAACGAACGGCTCGTCCCGGGCCAGCCCGCCGAAAACCCACCCCTGGCCCGATGACAGCCAGTTACTGCTGAGCGGCGGACGAGCCGGTCAGCGCAGGCCCTGCAGCACACGCACTGCACGCCGCCCCTCGGCGGGCGGCGCATGCGCTCAACTCGCTGCCGGCCGGTGAGCACATCGTGCTTGTGGACCGCGATGCCGCGAACAGGCCCGCCAACTAGCTCCAGACGGGAGCGAGGCTCGGTGCGTGCGGACGGCAGTCCTGCAGATCCGTTCCCGATGGAGTCGATCAGCTCGCGTGCTCCCTGGCACAGCGCGACGGCAATTGGGGCCGGCAAGGGCTCGTGCCAAGCGAACGGGCGGGACCCGCACCATACGGAACCCTCACGTGCCCTGCTGCCGCTGTACACATGAACGTGCCCAATGGCGCACGGATGAACGGGCACCATCAGCCCCGCCTCCAGCCACACGCCACTATCTCGAAGCGAAGGGGCGGAGCGGCTGCACGCTGATCCTGGTGGTATCGGCTCACCCCAAGCCGACGTCGCGGTCACAAGTCCCCATCACACCAGCGCGGTTGGACTACGTGCCAGCGGCGTACCGGGTCGAATCGGTCAGTGCGCACACCTTCTCGATGCCCGTGACAGGCAGGCCGCGCCCCCTTGTTAGGCTCCGCGTGCATCGGACACGCGGGGGGCCATTCGGATCCGGGCAGGGGGAAGCCCCCGACAGCTCCCCGTACGTACAGGCTGCGCCGCACCCTTCGTGCCCGCGGCCGAATCAGGGGAGGGCACCGATCTTGATCGAGTCACGCATGTCCCGGCCACGGCTCACGGCAGCGATCGCCGTCGGCCTGGCCGTCACCGCGGGCCCGCTGGCCGGGCCGGCCATCGCCGCTCCGGCGGCGGGCACGGCGGCACCGGAGGCAGCGGCCCAGGCGGACAGCGCGCTGCCGATCGCATCGGGCTCGGAGATCGTCAGCGCGGGCTCGACCGGATTCCTGTCCACCGACGCCAAGGCCGACGTGCGCTGGACGCGCTACTCCGACGGCTCATCCACCCTGCTGGGCCACGACTTTGGCCAGTTCACGCAGACTGAGCTCCACGGCGCGGCGTCCGACACCGTGGCGATGGGCGACGACAGCTTCACGTCCGCCTCGCGCGTGGTGACCCTGACCGACATGGCCTCCGGCGCCACGCCGGTACAGATCGACCTGCGCCAGTTCGGCACGGGCTACCGGTATGCGGGCACCGTCGGCTCGACCGTCATCGCCACCTTCGCCAACACCCCCAACACGCAGGAAGTCCACCTCGTCGCCAAGACCGGCGGATCGCTTTCCGACCGCACGGTGACCGGACTGCCCGCCGACGCCCGCAGCATCTACACCTCCGCCGCCGCCCCCGGCAGCGTGCTGCTCCAGTACCAAACCAGACCACTCGACCACCCCGAGTGGCACCTGGCCATCGTCGACCTCGCCACCGCCGCCGTCACCGACACGCACGCCGTCGGCACAAAGGGCGGCGAGGACGCGGCCGCGCTCTCCCCCACCCACGCAGCGTGGATCGACGCCGACCTCCTGGGCAAGGCAGTGCTCTCCATCGCCAAGCGGGGCTCCACCGAGCTGCGGCGCTTCCCGCTGGAAGGCGCATACAGCCCGCGCGTCGGCCTGGTCGGGGACTGGGTGGCGTACGCAGACAGCACACCCCTGAGCCAGGGCGACGCGTCGAACCAGCTCATACCGCTCACCGTCATGCCCATCGACGGCGGCCCCACCCGCAGGCTCATGGACCACGTCACCTCCCTCACCCCCACGCCCGACGGCGCGCTGCTGGCCATGGGCGGCACGCTGGACAAGGGCGAGGGCGTCTACCGGATCTCCGCCGGAGCGGACGGCGCACCCGTCGTCGAGCTGATTGCGAGCACCGGCGAGCCGACCAAGGTCACCTTCCTCGGCCACAGCATCCCCGCCGTGATCGACCTCGACCGCAACCGCGGCCAGGTACCGTTGGAGTGGCGGCTGTCCCGGCTCAACGTCGAGGTGGCCATCACGCTGCGCCACACCCGTACCGGCCAGACCGCGAAGCGGTACATCGTCCCCAACAACGGCGACTCCAACGGACCCCAGCGCGCGAACCTCACCTGGGACGGCCTCCTCGACAACAACGGCCGCAGCCTGGCCGCGTACAACGGCGACTACACCTGGCAGATCAGCGCCCAGCCGTACAACGGCATCGGCCCGGCCCTGACCGCCTCCGGCACCTTCAAGGTCACCCGCAAGGCCGCGCCGCACGACTACTCCGACAACGGCTCGCCGGACCTGCTGGCCCGCGACAGCTCGGGTCGGCTGTGGCGTGAGGACACCCACTACGACCTCCTCAACAAGTCCTTCAGCGGCGTGCCGCGCAAGCTGATCGGCACCGGCTGGCAGAACTACAACCAGATCGAGGCCGTCGGCAACGTCGGCGGCGCGAGTGTGGGAGACCTCGTCGCCCGCGACAAGTCCGGGACCCTGTGGCTCTACCTGGGCAAGAGCGACGGAACCTTCGCCACCCGCACCAAGGTCGGCGGCGGCTGGCAGATCTACAGGCAACTCGCCGGAGGCGGTGACCTCACAGGCGACGGAAAAGCCGACCTGGTGGCCACCGACACCGCGGGAGCCCTGTGGCTCTACAAGGGCACCGGGGATGCACACGCGCCCTTCGCCGCCCGTAAGAAGATCGGCGCGGGCTGGCAGATCTACAACCAGGTCACCGCGACCGGCAACATCGCCGGCAGCTCGGCAGGCGACCTGGTGGCCCGCGACGCGTCGGGGGTGCTCTGGCTCTACCAGGGCAGAGGGGACGGTACCCTCAGCACCCGGGTGAAGATCGGCGGTGGCTGGCACACGTACACCCACGTCGTGGGCATCGGCGACGGCAACCGCGACGGCCGACCCGACCTGTACGCGTTCGGCCCCGACGCGACGTCGTACTACTACGAGAGCACAGGCAACGCGAGCGCCCCCTTCCGCGCCCGCTCTGCCAGCCCGGTCCTCTTCGACAACTGGCAGTCCTACAACCACCTGGCCTGACCCGGCCGACACCGACAGAAGCCCGACCGCCATCTGCTGGGGGCCCGGGCAGCGGGCTCCCGTCCCCTGTGGGAGGCCGTTGGCTGGCTCATGACCGAGGCCAGGCGGCCTGGGGCAGCTCGCACGAAGGAGTTCGACGCGCTGGGGGTTCCGTGGCGGGTCGAGGGGACGTGGGATGCGGCGTGGCAGCGGCACCTGGTCCTGACGGATCTGTACCTCCGACGGCGGCACCGTCACGGAGTTGATGGCGGGCACCTGTCCCTTCGGCGGGGAGGACCTCGGTGCCTGGTTATGCGGGCAACTGGCGCGCTGGGCGGAACTCCAGGATGAACAACGCCAGGCCTGGCCGGGCGGAGCGCGGTGCCTGCCGAGCCGCCGCGTACGCGGGCACCTCGGCGCTCGCGGGATGAGCGAACGCAGGCGGTGATCGAGACAGCCCGGCGCTACCTCAAGGACATCGGGCCGCTGGTGGATGAACAGGGGCGGCACACAGTGCGGCGCGACTGGCAGACAACGGTCGCCGGCATCGAGGTTCGGCTGCTGGCACGGCTGAACAAGGCCCGCGAGCGGCGTGCAGAACTCGACGAAGCAGTGCTGAAGCAGTATGCAGTCTGGGGGCTTCCCTGGGCAGCCGCCGAACTCAAGCAGCGAGAAGCCTGAGCACGGGACAGGTCCGGGGTTCGGTTCATGACGGTGCCCGTGTGCGCCGACCGCCACGTGGGCCCTCTCCCACGCCACAACGGCGCTGTCGCCCGCCCACGGACGGCCGGCAAGGAGCATCCGGATGCACACCACGTAGGGCGCGGGGACGACAGTGCGGCCCGGTGGAGGAAGCCGTGGCTGAGGCGGAGCGGATGGCGAAGGCCGACGGCGTGTTCGCAGGAGGGAGCGGTGCGCATGCTGGTGGCCGGGATGGCGCGCGCTGCGGCGCAAATGAGTGGGCGTGGCTGCACGACCATCAGCCCCCCGGTCTCATCCGTATCCAGCCCGGTTGCGCCTTCATGAACTACCGCTGATATTCGAGGAGTTCGCCGTGGCGCCAGAGGGGAAGCCGCGTTGGGCACAGGCGACGGACAAGGGCTGGGTGGGGAGGACGTGTGGATGTGGTCTGGCTGGTCCCGGTGCTGTTCCTCGCGGTGGGGGTGGGGCTGGGCTGGTGGCTGTACCGGTATCCGGGCGGCCGGAAGCCCGCGTTCTCCGGCGAGTACCGCCTCAACAGACAGGACCTGGACAACGCTCGGCACACCGTCCGGTCGCTGCGGAGCAAGGCCCTTCACGAGCTCAACGAAGCCCAAACTCGTGTCACCCAGGCCGATCGGGTCTACCAGGGCCGCATCGACGACCTGGAACGGGCACTGCAGCGGCTGCGCGAGCCTGTCGGCCGCCGGGAGTTGAAGATGCCACTCGGTGAGGTCTCGCTGTACGAACACGTCCTGGTCTTCCTGGGCAAGGACGTTCCGCTGGCCAACCTGGCAGTGCACCAGGAGACCGGCACAACCCACCACTACCTGTACGTGACCTCGCCCGAGGGCTAAAAGGCCTTCGAGAAGTACCCGATCGCCGAGGACGCCGAGGACGATGTGCGCCACTTCGAACTGGCGATCCACAACGCAGTCGTCGCGGAGAACCACTTCCGCGCGCAGCAGACTGCGTCGATCCGCACGAAGGAGGCAGAACTGGCATCCGCCCGCGCCGACACCGGACCGCAGGAAGCCGCCCGCCGCGACCTGGCCGCGGTCCGCGCGCGCCAGGACGACGACCAGAAACTCACCAAGGCGCTTGCCGAGCTCGAGGCCGCCCGTGACCGATGGGAGGGCATCACCGGACGGCGCCCACCTGCCTGACCGGCAAGCCGTATCCGCCGGTACTGGCACACCACCGGGGACGGCCATCAGCACACATCGCCCGTACAGGCAGTCAATAACAATCACAGACCTCATGGGGGCTCGGCAGATGACACCTCAGCGGACGTACATCGGCAACACCGGCGAGGCCCAACCGGATGCCGCCTGCGCCGGCGCGTCTGTGATCTGCCCACAGCAGTTGCTTGGCAGCCACCCGGAGCCACCTACGCCCGCGGGTCATAGGTGCCGGCACTCCCCACTCCCCCACCACCGGCCTGACAGCTGAACAGAAGAAGGTTCGGCGAAGGCGACACTGGCCGATACGGCCTCATGTCACCACAATGTTCGGCTTACGGACACCGTGATCGACTAACTAAACGGCTGCTGATCGGCGCATACATGTCTGCCCATCAGTGACATACAAAGCCGAACATCTCGGTGACATCCTCCCCGAACCTCACACGCCCCTCCACAGATGGAGGAGTGAGCAGCACGCCGCAGCACGAATGCGATGCGTAACGCCTAAATTGCGCCTAAAGACCACAAAATGTTCGAGGCGCATCGGTGAGCCGATTTGGATTGGTGTGCCCCGTCCATCCTCAGAAGGGCGAGTGCATGTCGAGATTCAGGGCTTTTGCCGGGGCGGCGGTGATGGTCGCAGCTGTCATCGGCGTTCCGGCCACCGCTCACGCCGACGACGCCGACCACGGCGATCGGGTCCGCTGCAGCGAGCAGGCCCTCAAGGACGCGATCAAGAAAGCGAATGACGCCGGTGGCGGCACGCTGAGCCTCGCCCGTCGCTGCACCTACACCATCACGACACCGGACAACGAGGGCAACGCTCTGCCGGTCATCACCAGCAAGATCACTATCTACGGCAACGGAAGCACCATCAGGCGCAGCTCCACGACAGCATTCCGCATCTTCCAGGTCGGCGCCCTCGATGAGATCGGGTTTCCCCGACAAGGAGACCTGAGCCTCCACGACGTCACGATCCGCAATGGCCGCTCAGTATCAAGCAGTACGGATAACCCGGGTAACGGCGGCGGCATTAGCGTGTTCGGCAGCAAGCTCACGCTCGACGGATGCAAGGTTGTCGGCAACAGGACCGACGGCTTCGGCGGAGGCATCAACCACTATTCCCTGTTCAGCAAACAGGAGGACTCTTCGCTCACCATCCGGAACAGTGTCATCAGGGGCAACCACGCGCACGATGGTGGCGGAGTGTGGCACGTGGACGGCATCGCGACGTACTCGCACAGCACCATCAGCGGCAACAGTGCCGATGGCCAGGGCGGCGGCCTCGTCGTGGGCGGCCCCAGCGTGGTCGTCAACGACACCAAGATCACCAGGAATCGCGCCGGTGTTGTGGCAGGCGGCTTGCTCATCACCGTAGCCGAAAACGAGGGCGCCTTCACCAGCGTGGACCTCAACGACACGACCGTCAGCGACAACACGGCGGCCGTCTCGGCCGGCGGCATCTACCAGACCGGTCGCAGTGCAGCGAGGCTCAACCGGAGCCGTGTCCACGGCAATACCACCACCGGCACCAACGGCGTAGCCGGCGGCATCTTCGTCGAACCGTTCAACCTCATGACTCTCCGGGACAGTTCGGTCGAAAACAACTCCTCCCAGCGGGCTCCCGGCGGGATCTTCAACGGGGGGGACGACCGCGTGGACACGGTGATCCTGATCTCCAGCCGTGTAGTACACAACCGCCCCACCAACTGCAGCCCCACACCGCTACCCGGATGCGTCAACTGATCCGGCCCGACCACTCCCTGACCCGCCGCCGGCTCCAATCGGCAATCCACGCCGATTCTGCAGGTGATGGTCCTTCGTGAACGCTCGTGAAGGACCATCACCGCCGGCTACCCCCGTCCGCACAGGCGCCCGGCATGCGGAGGCTGCCGGTTCCCGGGGCGCCCGCCACAGCCCCTCCAGTGAAATCCAGCAGAATCGGTCCTCGAACGCCTTGATCTCCTTGCCCACCAGGCGATCGGCCTTCCCCGGGGCCGGCGGTTCCATGTCGTCGTTGCGGCAGCGGGCCACCGCGGCCACCAGACGCTCACGCGAAAGCTCCACCGGGCACAGCTCGGCGCTCAGCCACTCGGCGAGCTCGGCCTGGTCAGTGGACTCCCGGAGCCCGTTACGCCGCCCCGATCTCCTCGATCGACTGCCGCTCGATGCGAGTCGGTATGCCGTCGACCTTGGTGAACGCCTCGGCGATCTGCCGCACGGTCAGCTCGTCGCCGGCGATCTCGGTCTTCTTGCCGATGAACTCGGCCGGCTTTGTCGAACGCGTCCGCGGCGATCCGGCCGATGTCGACCAGCGCGATCATCTGCAGCGAGGTGTCCGCCTCCAGCGCGATCAAACCAACCCGCTCACCGTTCTCCGCCTCCGGCACCATGTACGGCCAGTTCTCCATGAAGAACACCGGCCGCAGCACCGTCGCGGGCGCGCTGATGGCATCGATGTGCGCCTCGATCTCCGCCTTCGTCTCGAAGTGCGCGACGCCGGACTTGCGCTCGGCGCCGCCAACGGAGCTGTAAATCAGGTGCGCGACATCCGCGGCTTTGGCCGCGTCGGCGACGTTCTTGCCTTGCCGCACCTCCTCTTCGGGGTGTGGGTCGGCCAAGTCGGCGGGCTGCACGCTGAAGACGCCGTGCACACCCTGCGCTGCCGCGCACAGCGACTCCGGGTCGTCGAGGTCGCCGGTGACCAGTTCCGCGCCGAGCGCCTTGAGGTCCTTGGCCCCCTGCTTGTCCGGGTCACGGACAAGGGTGCGCACCGGCCAGCCGTTGTCGAGCAGCCTGCTGGCAACGGCGCCGCCCTGGCCGCCAGTCGCGCCCGCGACCAGGACGGTCTTCTTGTTAGGCGCTGTGAGAATCCTTCCGGCGATGTCATGGTGAAGCCGGTTCCGCGGGGGCCGGCGGGGGTGGTGCTTGCTCCGGGTGAGCCGATCAGGGGCCGCTCTGCGACGCCCCCACGTGCAGACCGCCCGGTGACGATCGACCGGTGGGGGTCGACATGACCGCTTCGGCGAACGTCTTGCCCGTGCTGCGCAGCAGGTCCGGACTCGCCGTGGTCATGATGAGGTCATGTCCCTGGCTTGCGGTCTCGCTGACGATGCGTGAGCCGACTGTGCCTGTGGCTCCGGTGACGGCGTTCTTCATCGAGGTGTCCTGTCCGGTGCGGGTGTTGAAACCGGGCCGTGTGAGCGGGCGGGTGCGGGGAGCTGTCCTGCGACGATCGCGGCGAGTGAGAGCCCGAACCCCAGGAGTTGGATCGGGCCGAGTGTCTGGCCGAGCAGGATGGCGCCGAGAACTGCGGCGACCAGTGGCGAGAGCAGGACGAGAACCGCGACAGAGGTGACGGGCAATGTGGTGATGCCGCGGAACCACAGGACATAGGCGATCAGACCGCCAACCAGACCTAGCCAGAGGTAGCCGAGGGCGGCGGTGAGGTTGACGGCCGGAGGTGGCCCCTCAGTAAGAAATGTGACTGGCACCAGGAATAGGCCTCCTGCGGTGAGCTGCCAGCCGGCAAAAGCGGTGGGACTGGCCTCGGCGGGACGTCCCCAGCGCTTGGTGAGCGTCACCCCGAGCGCCATCGAGGCCGCGGTCGCAAGGCCCGCCGCGATCCCAACGATGTCGAGTGCCGCATTCGGCCCGATCACTACCAAGCCGACGCCGACCACGCCGGCTACTCCCCAGGCGATGCGCCAGGCGGAGGGGCGCTCGTGCAGGACGGGCACGGCCAGAGCGGCGACGATGAGCGGCTGGGCCGCCGCCAGGGTGGCGGCCACGCCCCCGGGCAGGCGATCGGCCGCTATGAACAGCAAGGGAAAGCACAGGCCGATATTCAGCACGCCGAGTGCTGCGGCTTTCCCCCACCACGCTCCGCGCGGCAAGGTCCGGGTGATCGCCAGCGCGATCAGGCCGGCGGGCAACGCACGCAGGAGTCCCGCAAACAGAGGATGTCCCTGCGGGAGAAACTCGGTGGTGACGACATATGTCGTGCCCCACACCATGGGAGTGAACGCCGTCAGGGCGGCGCGAGGCAGATTTCCACGGGGAGCACCGTTGCTGGCTCCGCCGGAAGCCCTTTGTGCTGCTGGACTTGTCATGCCCGCAGTCTCATCCAGCAGCGATCAATGAGTCCAACACATGTTTGTCACCTCATTGATCGCGATACAAGATAGATCCATGGACCTCCAGCAGATGCGCTACGTCGTCGCCGTTGCCGAGACGAATAGCTTCACCCGGGCCGCCGAACGATGTCTGGTTGTCCAGTCCGCCCTCAGCCACCAAATCGCGCGTCTGGAACGGGAACTTGGCGCGAGACTCTTCGAGCGCACCAGCCGCCGGGTGCGGCTGACACCGGCCGGTGCAGCGTTCCTCCCCGCCGCCCGTCAGTGTCTGGACGCCGCCGAGCGCGCATCCGCCGAGGTCGCCGCAGCCGTCGGAGAGGTACGCGGACGGCTCGCCGTGGGCCTGATCCCTACCGTCGCCGCGGTCGATATCCCGGGTGCGCTGCGTGACTTCCGCCAGCAGTACCCGCACGTGCGCATCGGCCTGCGGGTGGGCGCGAGCGAGGACCTCGTCGAGCAGATCAAGCAAGGAGCCATCGAGGTGGCTTTCCTTGGGCTGCCGACCACAGCGCGGCCTCAAGGTGTCGAGGCCCACGAACTCGCCCGTGACCGACTTGTCGCCGTGGTCGCGCCGGACCATCCACTCGCCGACGAACCAGCGGTCAACCTTCGCAGGCTTTCCTCCGAGGTATTCGTGGACCTTCCGGCCGGGACAGCCGGACGTGTCCAATCCGACCAAGCCTTCTCAGCCGCTGGTCTCAGCCGCGACGTCGCCTTCGAAGTGACCACCGTCGACTTCATCATGGCTCGACTGGTCAGGGAGGGCCTCGGCATCGCCATGCTCCCCTCCGCCTACGCGCCTCAGCTCACCGGCGTAACCACCATCGAGGTCACTGACGCGCCAGCCCGCGTCGAATACGTCATCTGGAGCCGCGTCAGCCGCACGCCCGCGGCGACCGCCTTCCTCGCCCTTCTTGACATCCCAGCCATGCCCGGCACGGAATGAAACCCTGCTGCTGTTTCATAGGCGACCACTCGTGAAACAGCACCCCGGCTACTGATCGCGCTGCGGGCTTCTTGTTTCATGCGTTGTTGCAAACGGGTCTACAGTTGAAACGCCTTCATGAGTCAGTTCGGGGTCGTGAGCGACGACTTCAAGCGCGTAGAAGCGCACGTTTGCCCGATATCCACCTGCGCCGCCCCAGCGGGCTCACCCTGCCGCACAGGCAAGGGCAAGGTCGCCATCCAGTACCACACCGCCGGCTTCCGCCTCGTGCCTCAACTCGCCAAGTCCCTCAACGTCCCGACCCCCGCCGTACGCGGGCCCGGCGCGGTCCGGACCGAGCTGCCGCGACCGGCGAACACCGACGCCGAGCCGATCGGGCACGTCCGCATCGGATACGCCCGCGCCTCCACCGCCCGACAGTCTCTCGACGCCCAACTCGACGCCCTGGCCGACGCGAACGTGCCCCGCGTCTTCGCGGAGAAGATCTCCACCCGCGTCACCAGGCGGCTCGAGCTGGAGGCCGCCGTCAAGCTCGCCGGCGGAATCCGCTCCTCCGGCGTCGCCGTCACCCTTGTCGTCCACGAGCACAAGCGCCTCGGCCGCGGCATCGAACTCGCCATGCTCGCCGAAGAGCTGAAGGCGAGCGACGTCGGCCTGGAGTTCCTCACCGGGGAGCTGAAGGGCTCCCACGACCCCTCTGGCATCGTCTTCACCGTGCTCGCCGCCATGTCCGGCATGGAACGCGAGTACATCCGCGGCCGCACCCTCGAAGGACAAGAGTCCGCCCGTGTTGTGCCTGCGGATCCTGCAATCCGCCTTGGTCTACGTGAACACCCTCATTCTCCAGGACGTCCTGGAGGAACCCGGAGCGGGCGGACCTGCTCACCACGGCCGATCGCCGCGGCCTGACCCCTCTGTTCTGGACTTACGTGCGCACTTATGGCGAGGTCAACCTCGACATGGCCGCTCGACTGAACCTCGCCGCGCCCACGGTGCCCGGCGCCCGTAGGGCAGGTCGGGAGGAGCTGGCCGAGGAACGTACGGACGCGTGAGCCTGTCCAGTCCAGTGCCAGCCACCCAAAAGAAATTCTGCAAAAATACTTTTGGAAACCCTCTGAGAGTTTTAGCCTCCCGTCATGGTCAGCGAAGAACAGAGACGCGTACTCGATCCCGAGCGGGACGCAGCAGCCCTAAAGGCCCTCACGCACCCCCTGCGCATCCGGCTGCTCGGGCTGCTGCGGCAGGACGGCCCAGCAACCGCGAGCGAACTCGCGGTCAGGACTGGGGAGTCATCCGCTTCCACCAGCTATCACCTGCGGGTGCTGGCGAAGTACGCGTTCGTTGCCGAGGCCGAGCACCGTGACGGGCGGGAGCGCCGCTGGCAGGCGGTGCACTCCGTGACCTCCTGGAGCAACGAGGCAATGGAAGCCTCGCCGGGCAGCCGCGCCTGGGTCAGCTTGTCGCGCAGGGCCCAGATCGAGCACTTGGAGGCTTCTCTCGTCCGTCACGAGGCCGACATCGCCGACGGGCGGCTAGGCCAGGAGTGGGTTGAGCCGTCCGGGATCGGCGACCTGATGCCCCGCCTGACCCCCGAGTCGCTCACCGAACTCTGGGAGGTGCTCGACCGGAAGCTGGAGGAACTGACCACCCGCGATGCCGAAGATCCGCGCGCAGCGCAGGTCGTGCTCCTCACCGCTGGGCTGCCCCTGGCTCCGCACGACCCCGGCGCTGAGCCGGACACCTCTGCCCCTGCGGAGACGGATGCCGAGGACGCGTCATGACCGGGCCGCTGGACATACGCACCGCACGCCGCCGCTACGCCACGGTCTGCGTTCTGTTCTGGCTGCCGCTGGGACTGAGCATCGCTCCCCTGATCCTGCTGTTCACCGAGCGCGGCATGGCCACGGTGGCCATCGCAGGCTTCTTCGCCGCGCACTCCCTCACCGCCGCCGTGCTGGAACTGCCTACCGGAGGATTGTCCGATGTCCTCGGACGCCGCGCTGTCCTGGCCGCCGCCGGCCTGCTGAACCTGGCCGCCTTAACCCTCGTGGGCCTGGGCACCACTCCCTTGCTGCTCGGGCTCGGCATGGCCCTGATGGGCGCGGGCCGTGCGCTGTCCAGCGGACCGGCCGAAGCCTGGTACGTCGACACCGTCCACGCGTACTCCGGCCCCGGCGCCGAACTGCGCGCCGGCCTGGCCCGTGGCTCGTCCGCGACATCCGCCGCGCTCGCAACGGGCACCCTGCTCGGCGGCGCCCTTCCCTGGCTGCTCGGACTCGGCCCCAACCTCGGAGCCCGGCTGAGCGAGGCAACCTCCGAGCTGGTGCTGCCCCTTTCCCTCCCGCTGCTGCTGGGCGCAGCGGTCGAAATCGCCTTCGTGCTGTACGTCTTGACCGCTCTGCCCGAACCGCCCCGGCCGACGGCCACCCTGCGCAACGTACTCCGAGGCATCCCGGCCACCGTCGCGGGCGGGCTTCGCCTGGGCGGAAGCGACGCGCTGGTCCGCCGGGTGCTCCTCAGCGCTGGGGCCGCCGGCAGCGCCCTGGCCGCGATCGAACTGCTCACGCCGGGTCGTGCCGCGGCGCTCACCGGTGCATCGGAGTCGGGGGCGGTGCTCTTTGCCGCACTCGCCTGCGCCGGATTCATCTGCTCAGCTATCGGCAGCCACTTCGCACCGCTCACCGCCCGACTCGCGGGCAGCGGCGAGCGGGCGGTCGTGGTGAGCCTGGGCGCCAGCGCGAGCGGCCTGCTTCTGCTCGGCGCCACCGCAGCGTCCACAGGAGTGGGCTCCGTGGTCCTCGCGGCCACCGGCTACGGCCTGGTCTACCTCGGGCTCGGTGCGGCGGGGCCGAGCGAGAACGACCTCCTGCACCGCCGTGTCGCAAGTTCGGGCCGGGCCACCGCGCTGTCCGTCCAGTCTCTCGCCCTGCAACTGGCGGGAGCTCTCACCGGCTTGATCGTTGGCGTCCTTCCGGCAGGCCCGCTGCCCTGGCTAATAGGAGGCGCCGCGTTGCTGGCGGGAGCTCTCCTGTGGGTTCACCGCAGCGGGCCCACACCCCCCACTCCGGCGGCAACACCTCAGCCACACATCGTGTCACTCTCCCCGAACACTATCGGCTCCGACCCCATCAGCCAGATGCCGGCCAGTAGTGCCGGGGCCAGCACCCCGAAGACCGCGCAAGCGCACGAGCATGACCGCCAAGGCGCCACGCGTGCTAGCGAACCCACGGCTCGTGTTCATGGCGCTCAACTATCGATCGGTTGATGAACACTCAGCAGTGGGCCAAATCAGGGGGAACTGTCCTGCGACAGCGAACCTTGACCGATTGCCACCGAAGTCCGACGACAGGGCAGTTCGTGCCAGCCAAGATTGACTGGACAGGGATCCGCAGCTCACCTCGCAGCCAGGTGACTGTGGGTGTGGGAGAGCCGCCTGCTCAGAACGGCGTCGGCTCGCCCGGCTCGCTACGGCGCGTTGGTGAAGGAGCGGCGGTAGGAACGGGGCGGCACACCCCGGCGGCGCACGAACTGTTCGCGCAGGACGGCCGCGCTTCCGTATCCGACCCGGTGGGCGATCTCCTCGATCGGCAGGTCCGTGGTTTCCAGGAGTTCCTCGGCGCTGCTCAGTCGCAGGCTCCGGAGCCAGGCGTGCGGGGTGGTGCCGGTCGCGGCGGCGAAGCGGCGGGCGAAGGACCGTTTGCTCATTACTGCGCGTCGGGCCAGTTCCGCGACGGGAAGCGGTTCGTGGAGGTGCTCGCGGGCCCAGGCGAGCACCTCCACGAGACGCTCGTCCTGGCAGTCCTCAGGGACGGGGGAGGTCAGATACTGGGCCTGACCGCCGTCCCGGTGGGAGGGCAGCACCATGTCGCGGGCGACGGCGTTGGCCATCGTGGCCCCGTACTCCCGCCTCAGCAGATGCAGGCACAGATCGAAGCCCGCGGCGGCTCCCGCACCCGTAGTGATCCGCCCTTCGTCGATGTACAGGGCGTCGGGGTCCACAACGACGTCCGGGTGGCGGTGGGCCAGCAGTTCGGCGAACCGCCAGTGCGTGGTGGCCCGTCGGCCGTCGAGCAGACCGGCGGCGGCGAGCGCGAACGTGCCGACACAGTGGGCCGCGACCAGTGAGCCGCTCTCGTGTGCGGCCGACAGCGCGTCAAGCACAGCGGGACCGGGTGGCGTACGGAAGCCGGCCCACGGCAAGGCGATCACCAGATCAGCGGCAGCCAGCCGGTCCAGGCCATGCGCGACCATGAGCGGCACGCCGAGGTCGGTAGGGACCGGCCCGGGCCGGTCGGTGCACAGCACGAAGTCGAAGCCGGGCAGCCCCTCCCCGTGAGGGCCGAACACCTCGGCGACGATGCCCACGGCGAGCATGCCGACACCGGGGGGAACGTACGCGGCAACGGTCACGAAAGGCGGCACGGAAGCAGTGTGGCACGAGTGGCACGAATCCTGCGATGAATGGCAGAAGTGCCACTCGTCAGCGGCCCGGCCTGCCCGGAACGATGGGGGACATGACAGACGCACCGCTCGGCCGCAGCGCCGTGTACACGATCCTCACCACCGGCTACGTCGGCTCCACCGGGCCCGGCGTCGCCGCCACCGTCTCCTACGTCACCGACGGCGACCGGCATGTGATCTTCGACCCGGGCATGGTGGCGAGCCGCGACCACATCCTCGGCCCGCTCGCGGAGTTGGGGCTCGGCCCCGACGACATCACCGACGTGGTGCTCAGCCACCACCACCCGGACAACACCATGAACGTGGGCCTGTTCGGACGGGCCAGGGTCCACGACCACAAGGTGGAGTACCTGGGCGACCAGTGGAGGAACCGGGACGCGGAGGGCTACGAACTAACCCCGTCGCTGCGGCTGATCCGCACACCGGGACACAGCCTCGAGGACATCACCCTGCTGGCCGGCACGGACACGGGCGTGGTGGCGTTCGCCGGCGACCTGTGGTGGCACTCGGACGGCCCCGCGGACGACCCCGTAGCCCCGGACCGCGAGGTACTGCGCGCCTCCCGGCTCCGCGTGCTGGCCGCCGCGGACCTGATCGTGCCCGGCCACGGCAGCCCCTTCAAGGCCGACATCAGCGCGCCACGCTAACTGTCCTGTCCACGGCGTGAGATGCAGAACTCCGTCCGCTCAACCTTCGGCGGCAATCAGTCAAGGTTCGCTGTCACAGGACAGGAACCGGCTCCTTGCAGGGATGCCGTGCACAGCTCCTGCAGCTCACCGATGAGTTCTCGTGCGTGTTCGATCCTCTGGCACACCCACCGCAGTGATCAATGGAACACAGGTGTCCGAGGACTATTACGGAATTCTGTTCGACAGGTCGCTGTTCCGCATGCTGATCAAGGAGATCCGCCGCAATCCGTTGGGTTGGTCGCGAGCCTTCTGATTCTGCGCGGGTGGCGCATGCGGGCTGACTGGGCTTCCGGTCGGGCCCGTTGGCCCTAAGGGGCTCAGCGTCAGGGACGGCCTGGCTTCCGACCGGTTAGTTGTCCCCCTGGTGTCCGACCTGGCATACCAGGGCCGGCATGAGACGGGGAGTCGTCACGCAGTGCTTCTCGTGAATCATGCGGCCTTTCTCCCAGCTCCCGTTGGCCATTCCCACCCGGTTCTGTTCGACTGTCTGGCCCTATCCACGACTCCCGAAGTCAGTACTTCACGACTCCGGGAGGCAGTACGCCACAGTCGGCCTGCGTGTCGGCGTCGATGCCGCGCTGTGGCTGAGGGCTTCAGTTGGCCGTTGAGCGTTCCAGTTGGCCGGGGGGTGCTCGATCTGCGGATCGTCAGCAGCTCTTGCCCGGCCGGGTCGCAGTAGCCCTCAACAGGTCCCGTATCAGGTTGAAGTCGATGGCTTCCGGCTTGCGGAACCGCAGACAGCCCTTGCCCATGTCCTGTCCGATCAGTCGGTTCTCGAACGCTTCGCGGACGTCGGTGCGCATGAGGTAGAAGGAGATGTACTGCTTCTGGCTGGCGAAGGCGATCTCGGCCGTGCCGTCGCGCTGATAGACGGGCATGCCGTACGCCATCACCTCAGCGAACCCCTGAGCTCCGTTCGACACACCTGGCGCAGTTTGACCAGGGCATCCTTTCGTTCCTCAGGGACTTCGGCGAGGTAGCCGTCGACATCTGTCGCCTTGCTCTGCACCATGAGGCAAGCCTATGCGGGGCCTGAGTTTTGAGCGCCAGCACGGCCAACTGAGACGCTCAACGGCCAACTGAAGGGTTCTGGCCGCGCTTCCGTGAGCGACGGCAGCGGGGCCGGAACGGATCATCCCGGCCCGCCCGGCACCGCGCACCGGGCTACACCGTCGCCTGATGGCGCTTTGCGTGTTCAGCCGCGTCAACGTGCTGCGCCTCCACGTCGGGATCACCCTTGTCCGGCTCCTTCCCCCGTAACGCCGACGTACTGCTCGTACGCCGTCCTGTGCCGGGTCGCTGATGATCGAGACGACATCGACCGCCGCGGGCTGAGGACTGCATATGCATCCTCCAAACCGAAGCGAAACCGAAATGATTATCACTTGAATTATCGCTCCATCGCTCAACGGCCTCCACCGGAGTGGAATGGAGTAGGGCCTGGTTGACGGAGACCGATGAGCCACGGTCGTCGAGGCGGTCCTCATTTCGCACGCATTCGAACAAGGTCGCCGAAGGGCGGCATCCTTGAAGGGACGCAGCCATGGATGATGAGACGCAGATCCGGGCGCTTATCGAGCGCTGGGCGAAGGCTGTGCACGCCGGGGATTTGGACGGTGTCCTCGTCGATCACGCCGACGACATCGTGATGTTTGATGTGCCGCCACCAAAAGACGGAGTACGGGGCATCGACCTCTACCGTGATACGTGGCCGCCGTTCTTCGAATGGCAGCGGCAGGGCGCCTCGTTCGAGATCGTCTCGATCGACATCACGGCGGGCGACGATGTCGCCTTCGCGCACGCACTGCTGCGCTGCGGAACTCAAAAGGAGCTGCGAGAAGACCCCGAAAACCGGCTACGCCTGACGGTCGGGCTGCGCAAGGAACGCGGACGCTGGGTTGTGGCGCACGAACACCATTCATTCCCGAGCATGGACTGACGGGGCAGGACTGTCGAGCATTCTGCCCCACCCGGGGTCTTGCGGCCCTGCCTGCGCCCGACGCGCGGCCGGGTGGTGGTTGATGGTCATTGTTGATTGCCGCTGGCGGCCTTCGACGGCCCGCAGACGGCCCGGGTGAAATCGCCCGAAGCCCCGGACCAGTCTGGTCCGGGGCTCGCCGTGCACCAAGCCTGTTCGCGGCTCGCAGCCGTCCCTCCGTGGGTGACCCGCGCCACGTCGTTGCCCGAGGTGCCATGCGCCTCGCCGCCGCAGCCATCGACGGCCAAGCATGGGTCGAGCAATACGTCTGACCAGAACATTTCGGATTCCGGATCCGTTAGCCACCCACCGCAACCGATGCGCCCTCACGCCCACCAGGACGCGGCGCCAATTCTGCAAGACCAACCCGGCGAACCAATGCGGTCAGAGCACCAGCGGGCGGAAGGTTGATCACCGGCCGGACGAAGGTGTCGTGGATCAGGACCCGCTCCGGTGCGCGCCGGCGTATGCAGGGGGCGGTCCGGCCACTTTTGAGGGGCCGTGACCCGGCGGTCAACCCTCGCTGGCACGAACTCGCGTCCGCCGAGGTTCGATGGCACACACTCAGAGTTAAATGACGCCGGACACCGGTGAGCCGACCGCTCCGGCGGACGATCTACTCCGCAGACTGCCGCCCACGACCAGCACGAGGACCCCGGAAGACCGTCACACCAGCCCTTTGACCTGCAACTTCAAGTTGGCGGAGGCTCGCTGGTAGCACAGGACCCCTCTGCGCGACCACCGGTTCCGACCACGCGCTGGTGGCACTCACCCCTCGTCCTCGCCGCCGCTGTCCTCCGAGACGTTCAATTCACGCAACGGGCGCCGCCAGGATCCGGTCGCACCGGCCCGGCGTAGGGGCGGCTCAATTCTCTCCGCGCGGCAACGCGCCAGCACCCGACTGACCTAACAGGTCTGACCGCTGGTGGCTGCCTGTCCGCCAGGCGCGGGTAGAGACCGGGTGGTGTCGCCTAGGTGTATTGATCACGAGCGTTGTTAACACTTGCGGGTCTTGATCATGGCGAAGACCTCCGGTGTGGTGGAGGTGTCTAGGCTCCACACCACGCACGGAGGTCTTCGTGTCCCACCGTAATGCCCGGCTGACCGTCTTCGGGAGGCAGTTGCTGGTTGAACGTGTCTGTTCCGGACGGCCGGTCGCGCATGTGGCCGCCGAGATGGGGATCTCGCGGGCCACGGCTCACAAGTGGGTGCGCCGGTGGCGGGCGGAGGGCGATGCGGGCCTGCAGGACCGCTCCAGCCGGCCGCACACGACCCCGCACCGCACGGCCCCCGCGATCGAGGCCCGCGTCTGCGAACTCCGCCAGGCCCGCAAGCTGGGCCCGGCCCGCATCGGCCCGATCCTCGGCCTGCCCGCCTCGACCGTGCACCGCATCCTCGCCCGCCACGGCCTGAACCGGCTGGCCTGGCTGGACCGGCCGACCGGCGAGCCCATCCGCCGCTACGAGCGGGCCCGGCCCGGCGAGCTGGTCCACGTCGACATCAAGAAACTCGGCAACATCCCTGACGGCGGCGGCTGGCGCACGGTCGGCAGGACGGCCGGCGACCGCAACCGCCAGGCCACCACCGACCGGCGCAAAAGCTGCAAGCCGGTGATCGGCTACAGCTACATCCACTCCGCCGTCGACGACCACTCCCGCCTGGCCTACAGCGAAGTCCTCACCGACGAACGCAAGGAGACCGCCACAGCCTTCTGGCAGCGAGCCCACGCCTTCTTCACCGGCCACGGCATCACCGTCGAACGCGTGCTCACCGACAACGGCTCCTGCTACAAGTCGTTCCTCTGG
Source organism: Streptomyces sp. NPDC002730 (assembly GCF_042888805.1). Classification (NCBI taxonomy): domain Bacteria; kingdom Bacillati; phylum Actinomycetota; class Actinomycetes; order Kitasatosporales; family Streptomycetaceae; genus Streptomyces; species Streptomyces sp. NPDC002730. Next base: position 396,758 of record NZ_JBIAQG010000008.1, on the reverse strand, counting down.
CGAGACGCACTCGCCACGGCCAGCATCACGCACAAGCGCATCCGGCCCTACCGGCCCCAGACCAATGGCAAGGTCGAACGCTTCAACCGCACCCTGCTCGACGAATGGGCCTACCTGCGGCCCTACACCAGCAACACCGAGCGGACCGCAGCCCTGGCAGACTTCCTGCACACCTACAACCACCACCGCTGCCACACCGCACTCGCAGGCCAGCCACCCATCAGCCGCGTGAACAACGCTGCAGGTCAATACACCTAGGGCGCGTATCGAGTCGTGATCAATTTGCGGGATGTGCCTTCGTGGCACGGTCCGGTCCGATAGACGGTCTTACGTGACGCGAGTGCAACTGACCGATCCGGATTGGGAGTTCATCGAGCCGTACCTGCCGATCGGCGAGTGCGGCCCGTACCCCGAGCGACTGCGGCAGCAGTTCGAGGGCGTGATCTGGCGGTTCAAGACGGGCGGGCAGTGGCGGGAGATGCCGACGGAGTTCGGCGCCTGGTCGACCGTCCACAACCGCTTCCGGCAGTGGCGTGACGCCGGCGTCTTCGAGGCCCTGCTGGAGGGCCTGATCACGGAAGCCGCGAAGCGGGGTGAGGTGGACCTGTCCCTGGTCAGCATCGACTCCACCACCGCCCGAGCCCACCACGACGCGGCCGGGATGCACCTCGACGAGGACGTCGTCACCGCCCTGGAGAAAGCCGCGGCCGAGGAGGAGAAGGCCAGGTCAAAGGGGGCGGCCTCGAAGAGCAAAACGGGCAAGAGACCGAAAGTGATCCCGCGCTGGAAGAACGACGACGCATCCGGCGTCGGCGGAAACTCCGGCTGAAGGCCGCCCTCCTCGGACGTTCCAGAGGCGGGCAGACCAGCAAGGTCCACCTCGCCGCCGACCGCACCCGCCCGCTGGCGTTCATCCTGACCACAGGCCAGGCAGCGGACAGCCCGCAGTTCATCCCCGTCCTGAAGAAGGTACGGGTACGCGGGCCCGTCGGCCGACCCCGCATCCGGCCGGACGCGGTCGCCGGGGACAAGGCGTACTCGTCCCGCGGAAACCGCTCCCACCTGTGCAAACGCCGTATCAAGGCGGTCATCCCGGAGAAGAAGGACCAGGCCGCCAACCGGAAGAAGAAGGGCTCCAGAGGTGGCCGACCCGTCAGCCACGACGCCGATCTCTACAAGGAGCGGAACACCGTCGAACGCCTGATCAACAAGCTCAAAGCATGGCGAGGCATCGCCACCCGATACGACAAGACTCCCGACAGCTACCTCGCCGGTCTCCACCTGCGCGCCTCGATGATCTGGATCAAGGACCTCACCAGGACCACCCGATGATCACGACTCGATATGCCCCTAGGTGACGCGCTGAGGTGCCGGACGCCAAGGGCGGGCAGGAGTTGAGTCAACGGTCAACCAGCCGTGGACGCGGGGCCTCACCCGTGGATTCCGCGTCGGTGTCGTCGGTGCCGACCGGGCCGCGGGGAAGCATCCAGTCTAGCCACTTCGGCAGCCACCAGTTGGTCCGGCCGAGGAGTGTCATGGTCGCCGGTACCAGCACCATGCGTACGACCGTGGCGTCGATGAAGATCGCGGTGGCCAGGCCGAGCCCGAACATTTTGGTGGAGGGGTCCTCGGCGACGGCGAAGGACAGGAAGACCGCCACCATGATGAGGGCGGCCGAGGTGATGATCCGGGCGGTGCGCGAGACGCCCTCAACGATCGCCGTGCCGTTGTCGCCGGTGCGCAGGTACTCCTCGCGTACGCGGGAGAGGAGGAACACCTCGTAGTCCATCGACAGGCCGAACAGGATGGCGAAGAGGAACATCGGGATGAACGACACGATCGGAACCGTCGCTTCCAGCCCGATGAGTGCGCCTCCCCAGCCCCACTGGAAGACCGCGACCATGATGCCGTAGGCCGCGCCGATGCTCAGCAGATTCAGCAGTACCGCCTTGAGCGGTACGAGTATCGAGCGGAAGACCAGCATCAGCAGCAGGAACGACATCGCCAGCACGGCGGCGACGAACACCGGCAGGCGTTGGCTGGTGCGTTGGCCCACATCGGACAGGCTCGCGGCGGCGCCGCCGACGTGGGCCCTGGCCGGGCCGTGCCCGATCGCCGTGGGCAGCACGTCGGTGCGCAGCCGGGCGATGGTGTCGGCCGTGGCCTTGTCCTGAGGGCTGGTGGTCGGGAACACCACGAGGGTCGCGATGCCGGTGGCCCGATCGATGTGCGTCGGCGCGACGGATGCGATGCCCGGATCCGCCGCGACCGTTGCGACGAGTCGGTCCAGCACTCCCGGATCACCGGTGGGGTCCGCGGCGATGACGAGGGGACCGTTGGTGCCCGGGCCGAACCCCTCGGCGACGAGGTCGTAGGCCCGGCGCTCGGTACGGCTGTGGGGCAGTGAGCCGTCGTCGGGCAGGCCGACGCGCAGGCCGAGCACGGGCAGCGTCGCGGTCAGCAGCAGCCCCGCCGCGCCGACCGCGTACGGCACCGGGTGCTGGCTGACGTGCCCGATCCAGCGACGCCACCCGGCGGCGTGGGCGGCGCCTGCCGCCGGGTCCCGCCGCCGTGCGAGTCGGCCCAGCTTCCTGGTCTGCAGAGCCCGGCCGATCCGGCCGGCCCGGGCCAGGCGTGGGCCGGCGGCGCCGAGGAAGGCCGGCAGCAGCGTCACCGACGCGACCACCATCGTCAGAACGACGATCGAGACGGCGAGCCCGCCCACCGTCATGAACGGTACGTTCGCGACCGCCAGGCCGAGGATCGATACGACGACGGTGCCGCCGGCGAAGACCACGGGCCTCCCCGCCGTGGCCACCGCTCGCCCCGCCGCCTCGCGGGGATCGAGCCCGCGCGCGAGGTACTCCCGGTGCCTGGCGAGCACGAACAGCGCGTAGTCGATGCCCACTCCGAGCCCGACCATGCTGCCCAGGACCGGTGCGAAGGTGGGGACCTCTGTCACCCCCGCCAGTACCGTCATCGTGGCGACCCCGACGGTCAGCCCGAAGACCGCCATGCCGATCGGCAGCGCGGCGGCGACGAGCGAACCGAACGCCAGGAACAGGATCGCGGCCGCGGCGAGGAGGCCGATCAGCTCGCTCGCGCCGCCGTCGGGGTCGGAGAAGGCGTAGAAGAGGTTCCCGCCCATCTCGATGCGCAGGGGCAGTTCGGCGCGCAGCCGGTCGCCGAGATCGACGAGGGCGTCGAGGTCTTCGGTCGACAGCCGGCTCTGGTCGGGGTACTGCACCCGGACGACCGCGATCCGCCCGTCGGCCGAGACGAGGCCGCCGCGCACGGCCTTTCCCCCGCCTGCGTCGAGTGCCCCCGCCGGGTCGCTCGTGCCGAGCACGTGCGGCAGCCGCTTCACCTCGGTCTGCAGCCGCGTGAGAGCGGTGCGCGCGCCGTCGTCGTCGAAGAACGTCGCACCGTCGTCGAGGGGGGTGACGACCACTTGGGCGGTCATCCCCTCCTGGCCGGTGCCTGCCCGCTCGATCAGTTGCGCGGCCCGTTGGGAGTCCAGTCCCGGAGCGGTCATCGAGTCCGCGGTCCGCCCGCCGAAGGCGACGGCGGCGAGGACGGCGAGCGTGGCGGCGATCAGCCATGCCGCGATCACCCGCCAGGGATGGCGGGCGGCGCTTGCGCCCAGGCGCAACAGGGCTTTCGAGAGCATCGGGTCCTCCAACCACCTCGTCGGCCGTCCTTGTACGGCCGCCGATGCCGAGGCTCGTCGCCACGGCGCTCCGCGGCATCGGCCCGCGGGCCGCGGATCCGTCGGCCCCGGGGCGGAGTGACGACCCGTCCTTTCGGCCGATGCGCGGCACGCCGCGGTCCCTAGGCTGAGAACCGTGCTCCGAGACGACCTGCGAACCCTGTGGACCGAACCCCGGCCGCCCGACGCGCCCGCCCGGGTGCGGCGGGACTGGGCGCTGCTCGCCGCGGGCGTTGCCGGTGTGGCGCTGGAGGCCACCCTGCGCGAGAACGTCGTGTGGCGGCCGGTGGCGGTGGTGTTCGCCGTATGGCTGTGCCTGCTGCCCCTGTGGCGCCGGACCCGCCCGCTGGCGATGGTGACGCTGGCGTTCGGCTCGGTGATCCTGCTTCAGGTGGCCTCGCTCGTCGCCGCACCGCGCGAGCCCGTCGGCCTGTACACCGGCGCGGTCGTGCTCGTGCTGGTGTACGCGCTGCCCCGGTGGGGATCGGGACGCGAGATCGTGCTGGGCGGCGCGGTGATCCTCGCGGCCGGCGCGCTGTGTTCCGTCACGGACGAGACCCCGGTCGTCGAAAATGTCGTGGGCTTCGTCTTCCTGCTGCTGCCCGGCGTGGTCGGGGCTGCCGTGCGGTTCCGGGTGACCGCTCGCGAGCGGCAGTTGGAGCAGGTGCGCTCCCGCGAGCGCGAGCAGCTCGCCCGGGAACTGCACGACACGGTGGCCCACCACGTGTCGGCCATGGTGATCATCGCCCAGGCGGGCCGGGTGCTCGCGGGCACCGACCCGTCCGCCGCCGTCGAGGCGCTGGAGGGGGTCGAGGAGGAAGGGGCGCGCACGCTGGAGGAAATGCGCGCCATGGTCGCCGCGCTGCGCGACCGCGGGGTCGGCGCCGAGCTGGCGCCCCCTGCCGGAGTCGCGGATCTGGAGCGCCTGGTGCGCACCCCGGGTGGTCGCCTCAGGGTCGACCTGGGGCTCGACGGCGAACTGGACGCGCTGCCCCCGGCCGTGGACGCGGCCGTCTACCGGATCGTGCAGGAGTCGGTGACCAACGCGCTGCGCCATGCGGTCGACGCGACCGAGCTCGTCGTTCGGGTCGCCGCGGAACGGCACACGGTACGGGTGAGCGTGCGCGACAACGGCCGGCGCACCGGCCGGGGTCGCGACGGATACGGACTTACCGGACTGCGCGAGCGCGCGACCCTGCTCGGCGGCACACTACGAGCCGGCCCGGGTACCGACCGGGGCTGGCATGTCGAAGCCGAACTGCCGAGAGCGAGGAGCGAGAGCGGTGTCCATTCGCGTCCTCGTCGCTGACGACCAGACGATCATCCGCACCGGGTTGCGGATCATGCTGAACGCCCAGCCCGGCATCGAGGTGGTCGGCGAGGCCGCCGACGGGCGGGAAGCGGTACGTCTGGCCCGCGAACTACGCCCCGACGTCTGCCTGTTCGACATCCGCATGCCCGTACTCGACGGGCTCGAGGCCACCCGGCTGGTCGCCGGCCCGGGCGTCGCCGACCCGCTGGCCGTGGTCGTCATCACCACGTTCGACCTCGACGAGTACGTCTACGGCTCACTGCGTGCCGGCGCCCGCGGATTCCTCCTCAAGGACACGGGACCGGACCTTCTGGCGCAGGCCGTACGGTCGGCGTCCGACGGTGAGGCGCTCATCGCGCCCAGCGTCACCGTCCGCCTGCTCCAGGCATTCGCGGACCTGCCCGCCGGCCGGCCCGCGGCCCAGCCGGTCTCACCCGTCACCGCCCGCGAGGAGCAGGTGCTCCTCGCCGTCGCCCGCGGGCTGACCAACACCGAGATCGCCGATGCACTGCACATAAGCCTCAGCACGGTGAAGACGCATCTGGCCAGCCTGATGGCCAAACTCGGCGCCCGCAACCGGGTCGAGATCGCGATGTGGGCCTACGAAACGCGCCGTATCCTCCCCGGAACCTGAGCCGGGTGCCGGGCCATGTCCCATGAGTCCCCGCCCGGACATCAGTGCACCGGTCGGCTCACGTCGGCTCCACGTGCCTCACCCGCCCCAGAGCGTGACGTACCAGGAGGCCGGAACTGGGACGGTGAGACACCCGATACGACAAGACTCCCGACAGCTACCTCGCCAGTCTCCACCTGCACGCCTCGATGATCTGGATCAAAGACCTCAAGGACCACCCGATGATCACGACGAGTTCGCGGTAGTCGTGCTCGATGCGCCAGCGCATTTTGGCCCACCGCACCAGGTCCTCGATCGGGGTGGCGGCGGGCAGGTTGGACATCCAGTAGCCGGTGGGTTCGGCTGCCGCGTCTGGTTGTTCGACGAGCAGGGTCCGCAGTGGCAGCACACCGTCCCACCGGCTGCGGCCGCCGCCCTGTTCCTGGGCGGTGCGGCAGGCTTCCTTGCCCGACGGCCTCACTTCGAGCACAGCGAAACGCGAGGTCATCACCCCCTTGCTGTCTTCGCGCCAGGTGACCTCCTGGAAAGAGGCACCGGCGTCGATGAGCTCGGGCAGGGGCCGGGCCGGGGTGCGGTAGCGGGGCAGGGTGGGCGGCCCCAGCCCGCCATAGGCCGGCAGATACGGCTCGGCATCAGCCGGCCGGGCGACCTCTTTGGGCTGGACGGCCACCACATACGACCAGCCCCGCTCTTCCAGCGCCAGCCGGAAGGTGACGCTGCGGCCATAACCAGCATCCGCCACGATCACCGGCACGACCTGCCCGTCCGCGGCGAGCCGGTCGAGGATACGCATGGACAGCCAGGCCTTGGACACGTGAGCGACCTCGTCGGGGACCCCGGCGGCTCGTCGCCGCCGGTGGTCGTGCGCCCACTCCTCCGGCAGGAACAACTCCCAGTCCAATGGGCAGGAGGCGGTGTCGGTGGCAGCGTGGACGCTGACGGCGACCTGGCAGTTGGCCCGCTTGCCCACTGCGCCGCAGTACTGGCGGGCCACCCCGACCGAAGCAGTGCCGCATTTGGGGAACGACACATCGTCGACCACCCAAACCTCGGGCGTGATCACCTCGGTCAGACGCTCGGCGATCCGCCGCCGCACCGGCAGCGGATCCCACGGCGACTGGTTCACGAACTGCTGCAGGGCCTGCATGTTCCCGTCCGGCAGCCGCTCAGCCATCGGCTGGATCGACTTGCGCCGGCCATCCAGCATCAGCCCCCGCAGATAACACCCGCCTCTCCGACGCTGATCCCGCCGCGGGAGCGAGGCGAACACATCGGCAACGAACTCCGATAACTCACCCCGGAGCCGTTCCACCTCCCCAAGCCTCATCCCTCCACGATGCCCCCGACCAGCCAAGATCGGGAGAGGTAACGAAGCACTACTAGTACTCCAGCCGTAGATCGTGATCTTGCGTAGTGGGTGTGACTCAGTGGCGGATGGGCGCTCCGGTTGGCGGGTCATGCGCTCAGCGCACGGGGTGAGGGGGGCAGAGACGGTGGCCGCCTGCCCCGCCTGGCGGGCCTCTGGTTCCAGTTCTGGTGGGCCGACGGGATGGTTGACCGATGCAGCCCTCTCCTCGCGCTGTTCCTCGATGTCATCATTGCGGGTGTGAGCTCCCCCGACGCGACACCCAACGCTGATCTGGTGCATGACCGTTGGCGTGCCCGGGAGGCGCCCCACGGAGACTTCATCGTGTTCTCCGACGGATCCCTGTCGGTAATGGAACTCGTTCGGTTCTCCCCCGCAGGCCGGCTCCATGACATGCGGGCCGAGGACTGGCAGTGGTGGGAGGTCCTACGAGCCACCGCGTGGACCCCCAGCGACTGGATGGACGTCGATACGACGTTTGCCTCATGCACCTACGCCGGAAGCCGTGCCCTGGCAGGTGAATCATCGGACCACGGCAGTATCGGCTGGGTCGCCCTGACTCGGGACGATGACCACAACACCTTGGAATGGATCGCGGTCTCCTGCTCGTCCAATCCGTTCACCGAAGTCACCTTGGACGAAACCACGGTGACCGCCACCAGCACCCTGGGCCGTATCTGGACCTTCCCCAGAAACACCCCCCAGCAGGTGAAGATCACCGGGGATCCGACCTATCCCTGGCCCTCGCCATCCCAGACAGGCGGTCCCACCAGCTAACCCTCCAGGTCGCGGGCGGCGAGCATGAGGGCGGTGACGGGCCGAACACCTCGGCCAGGTAGGCGCTGCCGACGAACTCACCGATGAGCCGCGCGAAGTCCCGTCGGGCGTCTCGTGCAGTGCGGTCGTCATGGGAAGATTCCGCTGCCGTGCCGCTGCGGCCAGTACGGCCGCGGTACAGTCGCGTGCCTGAGCTCGGATGCTCGCCTGATGAGCTCCTCGAACCAGTCGCACTGGTCACTCCCCGCCTGGTGGGCGGTGCCCCAGCGGCTGGCAGTGGTTGTCCAGGGATCGGCCGCCAGATCCTTGTGGCTGGGTATCTCCTCGAAGTCCGCGACCGCTGTTGTACCAGCGAGAGCTTGCGTCAGGAGCCACGAGCACGTCCTGGACCGCTTCCCGAACCGGGTCTTCGCGTTCGACGAGTTCGGCCCGCTCGGCATCCGCCCCACCGCGGGCTCGGGCTGGGCTGAACAACGACGTCCCGACAGGTTGCCCGCCACCTACCACCGCACCCACGGAGTCCGGCACTTCCACGGCTGCTACTCGGTCGGCGACGACCGCCTGTGGGGCGTCAACCGCCGCAAGAAGGGCGCCGGGAAAACGCTTGCCCGCGCCGCCCGGCCCGGCGGCGCACCGATGTGACACCTGGGGAGTTGGATGAAGTCCGGTGTCGTCTGGAGGACTTCGCGGCGGATGTACGACGCCGCCCGCCCGCTCTCGCCGACGATCGAGCCTTCGCCGGGCCCAGAAACCCAACCGCGTACAGCTGCCAGTCCGGTGGATCGGGGGCGTCCGAGTCGTCCATGCGCTCGTGGTGGAGCGCTCGCCGGGGCGGCCCGTCAGTCTTTCGGCCTCGCCGACGCCTTGGCGCAGAGGTACGGACGCGCGAGCAGCAGGCCGATGCCGGTCATGGCGATGCCGAAGTAGACCGGCGCGAGGTGGATGAAGTCCGTGTAGTGGATCGCGCCGTGCACCACGACAGCCGGCAGGAAGCCGGCGGCCGCCGCCGCGGCCAGGGTCCAGAACATCCAGGCCTCACCCCGCCGCCAGCCCCACGCGCTGAGCAGAATGATCGCCACCGCGGCGGCCATCAGGGCGCCCCCGAACCCCGCGCGGTCATGGGCGACGAACGGCACAAGCCGGGGGTTCACGGCTTCCAGCGTCTGCGTGCTGGTGCCCAGGAAGGCCAAGTCGGTCGGCACGAAGACACCGGTCAGACCGACCACCGAGATCACCGCTCCGCCGACGAACAGCCCCGCTCCTGTGAGGATCAGCAGCAGCTGGCCAGCCAGCGCCCGTCGGCGCTCCGGCTCTGGCCCCTCGGATGCCAGGCGCCACCGCGGTGCGTGCGGGGTCCGACGGACCGCGGCCACGAACATCGGGAACAGCACGATGGTGGTGGCCGTGTGCAGGGGTTCCACGAAGCCGGTGGCCAGGAAGTAGAACAAGGTGGGGAAGCCGATCGCCCCCGAGAGCAGATACACCTCGCGGGCCCAGGGCCAGCCGCGTCTGATCCCGCCCACGGCCAGGCCGGTGTAGAGGGCGCCGATCGCTACCATCGTGCCGGCCATGGTGATCCGGTCGTGCTGGAGGAAGTGCACGAGGTGGTGGTTGGCGGCATGCAGTTCGTGCAGCGTCATGCCGAGGTAGTCGCGGTCGTACCAGAGCAGCACCGGCCCAAGCGTGATCGCAGCGGCGCCGAGTCCGGCGCCCGTCATACCGAGCCCGACGAGCAGCGCCCACCACCAGGCGGGCCAGCGGCGGGGATCGCGGCCGACATCCCGTAGCACCGGAGCGGGCGCGGTGGGCGTGGCTGCCTCGGTGACCCGTGCGAACCAGCCGGGTCCGGCCGCGACGAGCACCCCGGGCCGGGCGAGCACGACGGCGCCTGGCTCCTCGAGCGCGGCGGCCGCGGCGGTGACCGACGGGTGGGACACATGGACGACGTGCGGGTCGTCGCTGCTGGTGAACCCGTCGACATGGGGCTTGAGGGCGGCCTCGGCCTCCGGGTCGTAGGCACGGACAACCAGCGGAATCGAGCGGCCGGCAGCGGCCTCGCGTACGGTCTCCGCGTCGGCCGCCGAGACCGGCGCCACCTCGACGACACCAGCCCCGAGGGGGGGCATGGCGCGTATCGCGTCGCGGGCGAGCGAGGGCGGGACAGATATGCCGAGGCGGACGGTCACGGGCACGCCGGCGATCTCGCCGGCGAGCCGCTTGGGCGGATGGCGGTGGCCGAACCCCCGGGCGATCAGCCGCGCGCCAGCGGGACGGGAGCCGATCGAGGCCAACAGCCGCAGCGCGGTGCGCTGCGAACGGCGCCGGCCGAGGACGGCAGCGGCCAAGCCGCGCAGCGGGTGATACGTCCAGTCCGGCATCAGTGGCTCTCGCTCTCCGTCGCGGTCACCCGGTCACCGGGCGCGGTCCAGCCGAGCACCGGCGTCATGGAACGCAGTGTCGCCCGCGTCGGCGTCAGCCGGGCGGCCGTGTCGCGCAGCAGCACCGCGGGCGGCCACGACAGCTGGCCGACTGCGCCGAGCCGGGCGGAGCGGCGCGTGATGGCCTGGGTCCGCGGGCGGCGCAGCAGGTCGTACGAGCGGAGCGCGGCGGCCACGTCCGGGGGGCCGTCAAGGCAGTGGGCGAGGGTGACCGCGTCCTCCAGCGCCTGGCACGCGCCCTGGCCCAGATTAGGGGTCATGGCATGGGCCGCGTCGCCCAGCAGCGCGACCCGGCCGCGGACGAAGGAGGGCAGCGGCGGCAGGTCGTACAGGTCGTGTCGGAGCACCCCGTCCGCGGGGACGGCGGCCAGGAGGGCGGGGATGGGATCCGGCCAGGACCCGAACCGGCGCAGCAGTTCGGCGTACTCGGACGAGCCGGAGGCCGCTCCCGCCGGCAGCGACGCGGTCGCGAAGCAGTACATCCGCCCGCCCGGCAGCGCCGTGTAGCCGAGCCTCGCCCCGCGGCCCCAGGTCGCTGCGCCCTCGGAGGGCGGCTCGGCGAGGGGCTCGGTGACCATCCGCCAGGCGGTGTAACCGGCGTACCGGGGGCCGGCCGCGTCGGGCCACAGGGCGCGGCGGACCGCACTGCGCAGCCCGTCGGCGCCGACCACGAGGTCGGGCCGGGACTCGCCCCTATGGTGATCGACGACCAGGCAGTGGCCGTCGTCGCGGACCGCGGACACCTCGCTGCCCGACCGCAGGCTGTCAGCGGGCAGCGCCTCGGTGAGCACCCGCAACAGGTCCGCGCGGTGCAGGACCACCAAGGGATGGCCGAAGCGGCGCGCCAGCTCCGCGTTGTCCGTACGGGACAGCCAGCGGCCCTGGCGGTCGCGTACGCCGCCTGTGGCCTCGACGGCGCCGAGTGCCCGGACGGCGCCGGCCAGGCCGAGCACTTCGAGCGCGTGCAGCGCGTTCGGCCACAGGGAGATGCCGGCGCCGATCTCAGTGAACTCCGGGGCCCGTTCCAGCACCTCGACGCGCCAGCCCCGGCGGTGCAGGGCGATGGCCGCCGCGAGGCCGCCGATCCCGCCGCCGACGATGGTCGCGGCGCGCTGTGGCATGGGTCCTCGCTCTGGGTTCGGGGGCGCCGCCCCCGGTCAAGTGGCCGTCGATCCGGTGCCCGAGCGGCATGCGACGCGGCGCAGGTCCGGCTGAGCAGCGCCTCATAGCAGCATGTCGACAGACGCCTGTCAACGTGCCGAGGGTCGGACCGGCCAGCCCTGGTAGGGCTTGGATCAGGTGGGTATCGCCGTGGGTATGTCGCGGTGACAGGTGGGGCAGGCGCCGGTCCAGACGGCGAGGAGTAACTGCATCTCGCGGACGACCTGGTAGAGGGTCAGGCCGACGCCGCTTCTTTTGGGGTCCGGGCCAGTCGCTGGAGTGTGCAGAAGGCATGGGCGGCGGAGACAAGGGTGACGTAGTGGTGCCAGCCGTTCCAGGTGCGGCCCTCGAAGTGGGCCAGGCCCAGGTGCGCGTCATGCAGGGACAGGGCGGCGGCAGCATCAACAACAACATCTCCTCGACCTACGGGCACGAGGGTGCGGCCGGGGCCTCCGTCTATGTCGGCAGCAAACATTCCGTCGAAGGCATCACCAAGTCGGTGGCTCTGGAGGTCGCCAAGTCGGGAATCCGCGTAAACGGCGTGGCGCCTGGCCCCACAGATACTGGCATGCTGACCCGTTTCACCGACACGCCGGAGAACAAGGCGGCTCTGATGTCGGACGTTCCGCTGGGTCGCCTTGGCCTCCCGGAGGAGCTTGCCGATGCAGTCGTCTTCATGTCATCGGACGAAGCTTCATACATCACCGGCCATGTCCTCAACGTCGATGGCGGTCACACCGCCAACTGACCTGTCCAGGCGCAGAGGTTCGCTCCGCGCCCGATTGGCCCGGTTGTGAGTGGAACCGTTCATCCACGCCGGTCGGCAGTGCCGGTCTCGCACGCCCGCCGGTGACGGTGGCGCTAGGATCCGCCGCGTGCGCTTTGCGGCACGGTGTGCGTGGAAGCCATGTCAATCGACATGGTGATGGGCGAGGTGATGCAGCGGCTACCTCGTGGAGGACCACATGACTACTCCGGAACAGAACAAGACACTGGTGCTGGAAGCGTTCGACACGCTGTTCAACCAGCGTGACTACGTCGCCGCCGAAGACCTACAGGATGAGGCGACCCACGCTGAGTCCGTCTGCGGCCTGCCAATGTTCGGTGACCAGTTCCGCCCGACCGCTGACCAGCTCCGCCGCATGCCTGTTTCCACTCGGGCCAGTTCCTCGCCGGCCCGGCGACGGTGCGGCATCACGAGTACGGTCCCGGGGTAACCGCCGTCGGCGATCGTCGTGGTGTGGCCGACGGCGGCCTTGGCGCCGAACTCACCCCATGCCTTGCAGTCGTTGCGGTTGCCCGGCAGTGGGGGTCCGACCACGACGACCAGACGGGTGTCGGCGTCAATGACGACCTGGTGGTTGGTGGAGTAGCGGTAGTTCTTTGACTGTTCGGCGATTGTGTGATCGCGGGTTGGGACCAGGGTGCCGTCGACGATGAGCACGGTGTTCTTCGCGAAGCGGCGCCGGGGCTGCAGTGCCAGCAGCGGGCCATGGCGATCGATGATGCGGTCGACCGCGGACGTCGAGACGCCGAACAGCGAGGGGAGCCGGCGCATCGTCAAGTTCGTGCGCCAGTAGGCCGTGACCAACAGCGTCCGGTCATCCAGCGACCAGCCCCACGGCCGGCCCCGGTGGACAGTATCGACACCGGCGCGACGCAGCACCGTCACCAGCTTCGCGAACTGGCGCGGGCTCAGCCCGGTGAACGGGGCTGTCCAAGACGGCTCCGACGCCGTGATCACACCAGCCACAGCAAGATCATTCCGCTGCCGCTGATCCCTCCGGATGGTGAGGGTGAGTTCCGGACGTGAAGGCGAGAATGTCGCAGACCGCTTCGCCCAGGCTCCCGAAGTGACGATGCACGCCATCCACCGCCACAGGAGCGTTGACCCCCCACACCGTCATGCCGGCACGCAGCCCGGACTGCACCCCGGAGGGGGCATCCTCGATAACCAGACAGTCCTCCGGCTCGGCACCGAGCCGCTTGGCAGCCAACAGATAAGGGACAGGTGAGGGCTTGCCTTCCTCGACGGAGGCAGCATCCACGATGACGTCCGGGACCGACAAGCCGGTCCGGGCGAAGCGTCCGCGCACCCGGTGCTCGTAATTCGACGTCACCAGCGCCCACGCCCCCGGGGGCAGAGCATCCAGCAGCTCAGACGCACCGTCGAAAGCTGTATACACGCCGGACCGCACGTCCTCGTCCTCGAGTTCATGCAGCGCGGCCAGGCACTCCCGCGGGTCACGGTTCGGAACGACATGCGCGAAGGTCTCCATCGGCCTCGTCCGCAGCGCCACTTGGTAGACCTCATCGGGATCCAGCCCGTATCGCTCGGCCCACACTCGCCAAACCCGGCGCTGGTTGTCCACGGCATCGATCAAGGTGCCATCGACATCAAACAGGACATACTTCTTGGCTCCGGGCGGAGCAGGTTCACCGATCACCCCTTGATCATGCCATCAGGCCCCCGAGCAGGCAGTTTACGGGACAGCCCTTGGGCAAGCTGAAGACCACACGCTTGCCGGGAACATCGCCCATTCGCTCTTCTACCAATTCAGCAATACAGGAAGGGAGTCCGATGGCTTCACGCTTACTCAGGCAGCGCTGAACGATGCCGGGGCTGCGCTCCTCGCCGAGCATCAGGCAGCGCAGACGACAAAGCCCCCTCTACCGGGCCCCCGTGAATGGAAGCGGGTAGAGGGGTGTTGATCAGAAGTCCCAGATGTCGCTGTCATCAGGCTCGGGCGCCGCAATCGCCGTGCGCGTGGACGGGGAGAGACCAAGTTCGCGAATGTACCGGGCGAGTTGAGTCCGGTACTGCGCCGCAATGGTGGCCGCTCCGTTTTCCACGGGGCCACGCTCGGCAGCCACCATGAGCCCGCGCTCCGAAAGGTCCCGTTCCACCTGGTCGATCCGGGCCACGCCACGCACAGGTCTTCCACGGTGGCGTGGCCCACCTTGCCGATACCGGCGGGGAGTTTGAGCACAGGCACCGCTCGTCGCCATTCCAAGAATGCGAATCCCGGCAGCACACGTTCTCCGCTTCCACCTCAGCGAGCGGTGAGGACTTGAACACTTCGACCCAGTCGAGTTCCGCAAGGACAGCACGTGGGTGGGCACAGCGCTAGAGGTTCCTCAGGACCAGAGTGTGCGGGCTCCCACAACGCAATGTCCGTATTGCGGCATTTCCGTGAGCGTCATGCAGACTGAGTCCCAGGCTCGACGATCCAGGATCTCGGGTCTACCAGCGGCATCGTGGTGGACGGGCAGCCCACCACCCGCGTTACGCTCCGCGACGGCTCGCACGGAACATGGAAACCTTGAGGGAGGGTCAGCCCATGAAGACCAGTCACAACAGCCTCGCAGTGGACATCCGTATCGGTGGGTTCCGCATGACTGTTCAGCGTGTCCCAATGCGCCTCTTAACGGTCCTGGTGACCTGCGGCGGATCAGCGTTCACGGCGTGGATCACAACGCGATGAACGCACGTCAGAACGCGGACGGAGTGTCCCCAAAGTCCTCGCTGGTCTTCCCGTGGTGACACGCATGGCAGAGCGGTTGAACGCTTCCGTCTGTGTCCTCGCCCCCGAGTGCGAGCTGCTACATGTGGTCCACGTCCGCGAAGGCGAGCGACCCGCACCGGGCACACCGTGCCCCACCTGCCGAGCGGACGAGACCGCGGAGCCGAGCAGCAGCCGAGTCCCCTCGAGCGAGGATCGCGCGGCGCTTGCGCCGAGCACGTACCGCCGGACGGTTCTCGTACTCGGCGTGGTGCGTCTCGCAGCGTCCGCGCTTCGTGGCGGTGTCCTCGCACTCGATACAGCGCGTCATGGGCACCCCCTGATGCTCGCTGCCACTCGTACTGGGAACAGCTATGTCCGTGGACGGGCTCCGCCGCCATGTGCGGGGGAGACAGCAGTAACTTGATGGGCCATCATCTAATTGTGCTTCGTTGGGTCGGTGGCGGGCCCGCTGCCGGGCGGGCCATCAGCGATCCGCCGCCGCACCGGCAGCGGATCCCACGGAGACTGGTTCACGGACTGCTGCAGGGCCTGCATGTTCCCGTCCGGCAACCGTTCCGTCATCGGCTGGATCGACTTATGCCGCCCATCCAGCATCAGACCCCGCAGATAACACCCACCCCACCGACGCTGATCCCGCCGCGGAAGCGGCGCGAACACCAGCAACGAACTCCGATAACTCAACCCGGAGCCGTTCCACCTCCCCAAGAATCATCCCTCCACGATGCCCCCGACCAGCCAAGACCGGTAGACCTCACGAAGCACCACTAACGAGTTCCCCCGCGATTGAGACGGGGGGTGAAGCGGGCGATGGTGTGGTGCCACCACGCCCGATCGCCGTCCTGGCAAGATAGCGGCATGGAACGTGTGCTTGGAATCGGTGGATACTTCATGCGAGCCGCCGACCCGACGGCCCTGGGCGCGTGGTATCGCGATTGCCTAGGCCTGGACGCCGATGAGAACGGCCTGTGGCGTCAGGGAGCCGGGCTGACGGTGTTCGCGACGTTCGAGTCCGAGACCGACTACTTCGGGTCCCGCACCCAGCAGACCATGCTCAACTTCCGGGTCCGCGACCTGGATGCGATGCTCGCGCAATTGCGCGCCAAGGGAGCGGACGTGGCCAAAGAAACGCAGGACATGGAGGGTGTCGGTCGATTCGGCTGGGTCACCGATCCTGAGGGCAATCGGGTCGAGCTGTGGCAGCCCGCCTGACCGCGTCTTCACGCAGGCAGTGACGTGCTGGTGGCCCACTAGGTTGTCGAGGCGTGAACCTTGGTCAGGCCCGCGCGGCCATGTCCCATTTACGCCTTCCGCGGGCTGTCACGGGCACACCTTGGCGAGCTTGTCACCGAACTCGCGCCGCGGTGGGAGGCGCAATGCGAGTCCGGACGCCGCCAGCGGCGCCGCGGCGACCGGAGGCGCCAGGCCGGCGCTGGGCCAAAATACGAGTTGGTCTTCACCGACCGACTGCTGGTCACCCTGGTCCACTTGCGCACCGGTTTGACCCACGAGGCCCTCGGCGTGATCTACCAGGTCGGGTCCTCCACGATCGGCCGGGCAATCGGCGAGATCAGGCCTGCTGGCCGAACGCGGGTTCGCCGCCCCGCAACGACCAGGTCTGCGCCTGCCCACCCTGGGCGACATGTTCGCCTACGCCGAGGCCGAAAACGTCACACTGCGCATCAACGGCACCGAAACCCAGGTCCGTCGGCCGAAGGCCGGACGCCCGGGACGGGCCGCCTTCGTCTCCGGCAGGCACAAGCAGAACACGATCAAGACCACCACCATAAGCGACGGCCAAGGTCGCACCCTGTGGTGCGGGGCGGTGCGGCCGGGCCGGATGCACGACCAGACTGCGATGCGCACCGAGGGCATCGCTGAACAGCTCCGGCTCTACCCACGCGTGAAAGCCGAGGTCGACGAAGGCTACCGGGGACCTACCAACGAGTTCCCCGACCAGGCGAGCGCTCCGCCCGGCAAGCCGAAGAACCTCGGCGAAGGAGCGATCACCGAACAGTACGGCTGGCGGCAGGCCAAGCGCCGCCAGTCCTCCCAGCGGATCCACGTCGAACACGCAAACGCCGAACTGCGTCAATGGCGCCCCCTGCAGCGCTGGACAGGACGCCGCCAGGACTACGCCGAGACTCACTGCGCGATCCCCGGCCTGGTCTCCGATCGCGCCGCCAAACGAGCCGCCCGCCACCGGCCCGGCACCGAACTCGTACCCGCCTTCCCCGCAGACTACTGAACCGTCCGACCCACATCACGCCAGCATGCCCCGACCCCAATCGCGGGGAAGGTCGTAAGAGCTGTCCGGTAACTGATGGTTACGGGTGAGGTGGCTGAGTGCCCCCCGAGTTGGCGAGTCGTGCGCTCAGTCCCTTCACATGGCGAGGCTGCACTCCTCGTAGTGCTCGCTCACCGCACTGTGCGGGAGGACTCGTCGTGGTGGTCTTTCGGTACTCAGTTGCCGCCCGTCGCCTCCCCCGGGTGGGGGGAGGTGGATGCGTCCGGCGGGGGATGTGGCCGGGCGGGTAAGGCCGGAGGCTTGGATTCCTGCTGATGGAAGGAGAGTTCGGGTGGAGCGCTGGGATCGGGTCGGGCGGAGCGCGGCGTATGGGGCGGCTGGCGTTGTCGCCGTACTTGCTGATCAAAGTCTCGTGGGTGGTCGGCGCGCTGATGGGCGTGCTGCCGATCGGTGATGGGTTCGGCTTGGCGGAGTGGGTGGTGCTCAACACCGTCACGGTCGGTATGGCCGTGGGTGCAGCTCTGGCCCTTGGTCGGCGTCAGGGGAGATCATCAGCGGGTTCCTGACTTCATTGCCGCGGCCACGGCTGTCAGTGCCGACGACTACGGTTCGCGAATGGTCCGTCAGAGTCATATCCCTGCCACGGTGGAGAAGACGTGCGAGGCATGCGGCAAGAAGTACTCCCCGCTGCGTTACGGCAAGTGCCAGCCCTGCTACCGGCGGAACGCGCGCTACGGGTCGACCGAGTACAAGCGCGAGGAGGTCGAAGACATCACCCTCGCCTTCGTGCTCAAGAAGTGCACCGAATCCGGGGAATGTCTGCTGTGGACCGGCACCGTGAACAAGGAGGGGCGGCCACAGACCACGGACCGCAAACTCTGGCGGGAAGAAGGGAAAGCGCGGCAGATCCTGCTGCACCGCTGGATGTACGAGCACCATGTCGGGGAGGCACTGCGCAAGGGACAGCAGGTCAAGCAGACGTGCCGGAACAAGCGCTGCCTGTCTCCAGCGCACCTCTCCACATCCCAACCGCGCCCAGGACGTGCGCCCCTCGGTGAGGCGGGGCAGTACAAGGGGAGGCAACGGCGAGAGGATGATCTCGAACGCTGCGCGAACGGGCACGAGTGGACCGACGAGAACCTGTACATCGACCCCAACCGCCGCCGCAGCTGCCGCATCTGTCAAGCCGCGTCGCACATGCGGCGGCAGGGCAAGGATCCCAGCGAGCATGAGTGGAGACGCCGTAAGTCCTGGGAGGACACCCTGAAGTGTGTGAACGGCCACCTATACGCCGGGGTCGGCTGGTACTTCAACGGAGAAGCGCGGGTCTGCCGGAAATGCTTCGCGGAGAAGGAGCGTAAACGGTGGCTGCGGGTGAGCTACGGGATGGCTCTGGAGGACTTCGAGGCCCTGCTGACAGCACAGAACTTCGCTTGTGAGATCTGCGCGGTGACCTTCGATCCGGACGTACGCGACCTCACCCCGTGCGTCGACCACTCCCACTCGACTGGGCAGGTCAGGGGTCTGCTCTGCCACGCCTGCAATCTCGGCATCGGGCACTTCAAGGACGACCCCGAACGGTTGCGCTCCGCGATCAAGTATCTGGAGACGTCTACGCCGGAAGCAGATCAGTGAGACGGTCAGAGCCTCAACGCGTACGCGCCCCTCACTCGGCCGGTCACCAGCGGGCAGCAGGGGCAACGGTCCCCCCATCAGCTCCATCTTCTCCAGCAGCAGCCTCGCCGCGGTAGCTCTCGGAGGCACGGTGGATGGCCCGGCCGGAGATGTAGTTCAGCGGCTGGTCGTGGTTGAGGAGGACCGCGATGGCCAGGGCGGCTCCGCCGTCGGCCAGGTCGATGCCCCAGGTCACCCCGTCGCCCAGGGCCATGACGTCGGCGAGGAGTTCGAGGAGCTCGGGCTCGTCGTTGGCGACGCGTCGTGACAGCAGCCGGTGGCCGCTCTCGTCGATCGCGACGCAATGGTGATGGGTCTTGCCTGCGTCGATGCCGGCCCAGATCGCGGCCATGGTGCCTCCGTGCGGTGCGGTGTGCTGATGCCTCCCGACGGACGACCTCGCTGTCGATTCCCTACGGAGCGATCATTCGCAATTCCTAACTGGCAGCCGAGTCGTCGTGGGGCGTCGGGCGGCCAATCGATGCCAGCCACAAGCGGCAGAAGGTTGAAAGCCACACCCGACGCCCCCTGGGTGGGCCAACCATACGAAGGGCTCGCCCGGTCCCGGGGAAGAACGTAGGGAAGTTTGAGTGGCGGATGCGCGGATGCCACTGCGGCATCGGGAGAGCCACTCGAGCGCTTTACGCACCGGTTTCGCGCACTCTGGCCACTGCTCACGGCACAGTGGAGGCATGAACGCAGACGAGAGGAACCTTCTGGCCCGGGGACGCGTGGCGACCAGGCTTCCCGCGCAGGACCTGGACCGGGCACGGCGTTTCTACTCCGAGCTGCTCGGTCTGGAACCCGTCGATGAGCGGCCCGGCGGGCTGTTGTACCGGTGTGGGGGTGTGGAGTTCGCGCTGTTCATGTCGACGGGAGCCTCTCCCGGCACCTTCACTCAGATGGGGTGGGAGGTCGACGGCATCGAGGCAGTTGTGGCGGAGCTCAAGCAGCGCGGCGTGGTGTTCGAGGAGGTCGAAGTGCCTGGGCTCCGGACGAGGGATGGGATCGCAGAGATCGACGGGAACTATCCGAGCAAGGGCGCACGGGGTGAACGCGCCGCCTGGTTCCGTGACAGTGAGGGGAACCTGCTGGGTGTCGGCGAGCTGGTCTTCTGAGCAGAGCACCCGGCCTCACTGACAAGATGATCAGACTCGGTCAGAGTTCGGTGACGTCGGTCAAGGTTCGATGAGATGGGACAGCCAGCAAGGCGGCGAGCGGGCTGCCCGGGAGAATCAGCACAGCGTTACCGGCAGATGCCGCCCGACGCTCCGGCTGGCTTTATCCCAAGACCGGGAAGTTGGGGTCTGGCGGGGCCGGTCAAGAGGGTGACCGCGGTGGTCACGTTTGTCTTGTGTCCGACGCTGCCGTTGGTCTTGCTGTAGGCGTAGGTGACGCTCGCCGAGCTCGCGGACCTGCTCGGCCTTCAGCCGCCGACCTTCTGGTACGTGCCCTGCTGGTCACACACAGCGCTTCGGCGAAGTGGTGCCACGGCACGCCGACTGCCCGGCCGTCCTCGATCGCTGCCAACTGCCCGGCCGTCCTCGATCGCTGCCAACTGTCCGGCGTCAGCCTGCTCGCCCAGGCACTGCCACAACGTCGCCCGCAGCACCGCGGCCTCGCCAACCACGTTGACCGGGCTGTCCTTCGGCTGCTTCAGCTTCCCGGCCCACGTCTGCGCGTGCTCC
This sequence comes from Streptomyces sp. NPDC002730, assembly GCF_042888805.1. Taxonomy (NCBI): domain Bacteria; kingdom Bacillati; phylum Actinomycetota; class Actinomycetes; order Kitasatosporales; family Streptomycetaceae; genus Streptomyces; species Streptomyces sp. NPDC002730. The sequence goes on along the minus strand of NZ_JBIAQG010000008.1, from coordinate 376,227 downwards.
GTACGAGGAACAGCTCCTCCGATCCTGGGAACCGCTCGTACGCCGGGTCTCCGCCCAGGTGGTGCAGCTCTCGAAGACGATTCACGATCCGACCGGCCTTGATCCCCCGAGCCGGATCGGCGGGCGCTTCGGACGGGGCGTCCCGGCGCCCTTTGCGGTCTTCCTCACCACTCTCGAAGTCTTCGCCATCAGCCGGTTCCCCATCTGGAACCCGCCCGGACCCCCGAGACCGACGACCTCTGCGTACGGAAGTTCACCGGGAATCTCCACACCTCTAGGCGGGACCCTCACCAGGCAGCGCGCGTGTCCTTGCAGGTCAGCGAATTCCGTCGGTTTGCCGTCGTCGGGGAGGGTTAGCGGTTGCGTCACCTCCTCGGCATCTCTCGCAAGAACCATGGGTCGCGTATCTCGAGGCCGGTCACCTGCCTCGCAACCAGGTTTCTCCACGCGGCTTGTGACCAGCTCCGTGGTAGATCCATGACCCGATCAGAGCCAGATTCAACGAGCCTCATGAACTGTCCCCGTCGTTGGCCACCGCCCTAACTTCCCGGTTGGCCGTTCGTGCCTTGCAGAGCACCTGGCCGTGCGAGACCCGCCTGCTCTCGACCACTCAACGCCGGTACTGTCTGCTGCCGTTGAGGTCAGATGGCGATGTCAGGTTGGATGGCTCCATGGAACGTGTCGAGGCTGAGCTGTTCACCGAGGGCGGGAACGACGCAGTGGTGCGCCTGCCGGGCCGCCGGTTCCCCGGCGTTCTGATCCAGGGTGACTCCCTCTCCATCCTCCGCAGCGACCTTGCTGAAGCGGTGGAAGCCTTCGACCAGGGTGACCTGGCCGTGGCGCGGGAAACCGCCGTCCTCCTCCTGGCCGACCTCGACGCGCTGCTGACGCGCTACGTCGCCGCCTTGGAAGCGCACGAGATTCCGCGGCCGTACTGACGTCGCCAAGTCCGTCGGCAGCTCAATAGTCCGTGGGTTGATGCTGAAGCTCTCCCTGGAAGTGCTGCAAGGAGTTGCCGACTCTGTCCGCCGACGGCTGCGGCGATACGGAGTTTGCGAACGGTGCCAACACCGGTTGCAGCTTGTCTTGCCCGCCTTGTAGAGCTCTTTCACCGGGGCCCTGATGTGCATCTCGCGCGCCTCGCCCGACTACCCGGTGAGATCGGCCCCGTCCCGCCCGCCGAATACGAAGCCACCTACCACCAGCAGAACACAGAACACCAGGTCACAGTCACACCCTAGAGTCTCCATCGAACCCGGATCGGATCAGTGTCCACTCTGCACCGTTTTGACGTGTTCGCGTCACTGTTTGATCCTGACATTGCCGGCGCCAACTGCCAGAGGCCCGCCCGTCGACGAGCAAGCCCCGCGCATCGATACAAGATCCAGACCCCTTGGCCAGCGGTTACGCTGTGCCGCGTCAATCTTCGATGTCCTGGCGCCCAACAGCATTGCAGTAACTGACCGTTGCGCGACGGCCGCCTCCGGACGTCCTGCCTGCCCGAGGAGTTGTCGTTCGATGAGCGAGCACCGTCCCAAGCCACCGCATTCCCAGGGCGACGAGCCTTCCGCGGCAAGCAGTGCCGCCGAGCAGTCCAACCGCTCAGCCCCTTCCCGGGACACCACCCCGCAGACTCCTTCCGATTCGCACGAGGGCCGGCATCCGAACGGCGAAGACGCCGAGGACGGTCGTACCACCCAGCGTGGCGGTCACGGCCTGCACGAGGAGGCGAACACCGGCGACGACGGAAGTGATGGTGGCCGGGGAGGCGACGGAGGCAAGGGCTCGGGCAACGGCCGCGACGGAGACCCTGGCAGAGCCCGTCGCATCGACTATCCGCGTCACAACAAGTACGGATGGCGGCGCGGGGTGCCGTCGTGGAAGCTGGTCACCGGCCTCTGTCTGGGCTTCATCGGCAGCCTGATGGCGGCTGCCACCATTGCCTACGCGATGGTGGAGGTCCCGGACCCGATCAAAACGGCCGAGGCGCAGAACAACGTCTACTACTGGGCGGACGGCACGCAGATGGCCGCCACCGGTGGCGAGATCAACCGGCAGATTATCCCGATCTCGCAGATCCCCGAGGACATGCAGAACGCGGTGATCTCGGCAGAGAACAAGACGTTCAGGACGGACTCGGGTGTCGACCCGATGGGTATCGGCCGGGCTCTGGTGAACATGGCCAAGGGTGGGCAGCCCCAGGGTGGCTCCACGATCACCCAGCAGTATGTGAAGAACGCACGGCTGGGCGACCAGTCGCAGACCTTCAGCGGCAAGTTCAAGGAGCTGATTGTCTCCGTCAAGGTAGGCGCCAATATGGGCAAGCCGGAGATCATGGCCGGCTATCTGAACACCTCGTACTACGGACGTGACGCGTACGGTCTCCAGGCGGCGGCCCGCACGTACTACGGAATCGACGCCAAGAACCTCAACACGGGGCAGTGTGCATTCCTGGCCTCGCTCCTGAAGGACACCGTGCACTTCGACCCGGCCGGGTCGGTCGACATCGATCCCGCCGCAACGCCCGAGGCCAACACCGCCCGTGTCACCGAGCGCTGGAACTGGATCCTCGACGAGATGCTCAAAGACGGTCACCTCCCTGCCGCGGAGCGGGTCAAGTACAAGAATTTCCCGATGCCGAGAAGCGCCGCCAAGAACGGGCAGCTCAGCGGGCAGATCGGCTATCTGGTAGACCTCGCCAAGTCCTACTTCCTCAGCACCAACGACAAGGGCATCGGCGCCGACGATCTCGCGCATGGCGGCTACGAGATCCACACGACCTTTGACAGGAGGAAGATCCAGAAGCTGACGGCCGCGGTCAACCGCATCAAAGATGTGAGAATCGATCCGAAGAAGCGTCCTGACACGGACACGCACGTCCAGTTCGGTGGTGCCTCGGTCAATCCGGAAACCGGAGAGATTGTCGCCATCTACGGCGGCGAGGACTCGACCAAGCACTTCACCAACGGCGCCGATGAGACCGGCGCCCAGGTGGGGTCGGCCTTCAAGCCGTTCGTCCTGGCCGCGGCCGTGCGGGACGGCGTGCGCGACCCCAAGCTCGGGCCGGAGCAGGACAAGACCGAGCGCAAGATCGTCGACCCGGACAAGAGCCGGTACAGCGGCGAGAACAAGCTGAAGATCAAAAACTACGACGGCTCCGTCTGGCAGAACGAGAAGGGAGAGGAGTGGCTGCAGAGCAACGACGGCGGCGAGTCGTTCAAGGACATCACCTTGCGTGAAGCCATGGTCCACTCCGCCAACTCGCCCTTCGTGCAGCTGGGCATGGACATCGGCATCCCGGAGGTCAGGCAGTCGGCCATCGACGCCGGTCTGCTGGAATCCAGCCTGAACAAGTCGAACGTTCCGTCCTTCTCGATCGGTATTTCTTCCCCCAGCGCCATCCGCATGGCCGCCGCCTATGGGACGTTCGCGGCGAACGGCAAGCAGCGTGACCCGTTCTCCGTCAGGGAGGTCACGTACGCGGGCCGGAAGGTCTTCGCGCACGAGGACAAGCCCGAGCAGGCCTTCTCCAGCGCCGTCGCGAGCAATGTGACCGATGTGCTCCGCTCGGTTGTGGACGAGCCGGAGGGCACCGGCAAGAACGTCCGGCTCCCCGGCCGGCAGGTCGCCGGAAAGACCGGTACGACCGACGGCAACAAGTCGGCCTGGTTCGTCGGCTACACGCCCCAGCTGTCGACCGCCATCGACATGTACCGGCTCGACGACAACGAGAAGAGCAAGAAGCACGAATTCCTGGAGATGTACGGCACCGGTGGCCAGGACAAGATCCACGGTGCGTCGTTCCCGTCCGAGATCTGGCAGACCTACATGTCGGAAGCGCTCAAGGGCCAGCCCGTGATGAACTTCCCGGCCCCCGAGCCGATCAGGCCCTGAGACCATCTGGGAGGCTTAACGCTACCGGCCCTCCCTATGCCGTTCGGGGCCCAACCGACAGCAGATTCAGCGCCCTCGGTGGGGCGGGTGCTGTTTCGCATTCCGTGATCTTCAGGCAGGGGAATTACGCGACCGTCCACAGTACGTGCCCGAGCTGGTGAGGTCTTGTCGGCCGGCGGGTGCGAGGTGCGCCAGACACAACGGCTGCCCCTTGACTTGTGTACCTCGGCAGCCGATTGCCTCCGCGCACGTCCCCTCACCACAGCAAGGCGTCGTTTCATTTGATGAGTCGACGGTAGCCGGTGAGTGCTGCGGCTTCACCTCCGTGGGCGGCACCACCCGACGGAACAGCACCCACAACTCGTCCGGCAACAGCCGCTCAACCAGATCAGCCATGAACGGTTCAACGGCCGCCAACCCCAAAAGAAACGACGTCCTACTCCCACCCGACCAGGTACCCCCGGTGCCGTACGCATCCCCCGTCGGCGACCAGCGTCGGCTTCCCCGAGTACCAGTCGGGACGCAGCGACAACTCGATGCCGTGGTCATCCTTCGCCCGCACCCCCGGCAGGCCGGCTCCCGGCTTGCCCCGTCCGGGGGCGGGGACGTCCTCCACCGTCAGGCCCTGCGCGGACCATTCCTCGCGGAGCGTGTCGACCGCTGCCTCGTATGCGGCGCGGCTCGCGAAGTCGGGCGCCCAAGTGACGGACGGCTGGTCACGGATGACGCCCTCGGAGTCGAGGCCGAGGTCGTCCTTGCAGGAGGCGTTGGCCATCTCCTGCTGGTCCACCAGCGACGCGGGGTCCATCCCCAGCCGCCGCACCGCGTCCTCACCCGCCTCCTGCGTGAGCCTCAGGTGCTCGCGGAACGCCGCTTCCGACATCACCCGGCCGCCCGCCACCCACGCGCAGCCCTGAGCGAGTGCCGCGACGAGCAGCACCGTCGCCGCACCGCCCACGATCAGTGCCCCTGTGCGGCGTCGGCGGAGCGGCGCGGGGTCCGGGGAGTGCGTGGCGGGAGAGGAGGTCGACGTCATGGGCCCATCCCAGCAGGCGGATGGCGCCGGGCAGCACCGCTCCCGTACTCAGACGCCGGTGAGTACACGGCGCGCTCGCGCCGGTCTGCCACGACCTGACGGCGTGAGCGGAACGCTGCGTCACATCCACCACCGGGAAGCAACAAGCGGGCGTTCGCCGGTCACGGTGCGCCGAGCACCTCACGCGGGCTGTCCGGAAGCCTCGGCCGGGCTGTCATGGCCGGGCCCAGTCCAAGCCGCCCTCCGCATCCGCATCCGCATCCGCATCCGCATCCCGGTGAGGCTGCGCACGACGAGGACCGCCAGCACGCCGACGGCGATGTCGAGGACGTCGGCGACCATCAACAGTCCCACTGCATCCCTGCAGCCCAGGAGGAATGCCCATCTCGCAGACCACGCATACCTCGTGAGGCTGCACACCTGGCGCGGGAGGAGGCGGAGCCAGAAATCGTGGGCGGCACTCATTATTCGGTCACGATGAGCTCAGTCCGATAACTGACTACGTTCATGTATGGAGGAACGGTATGAATTGTGGAGTTCACGCAGAGAGAACGATGAATCTGGAGGTCCCACCATGGTCCGTCTCCGTTCGGCCTCGCTGGCCCTGCTGACCGCTGCCGCATGCGTCGCGCTCCCCGGGTCATCGGCCTCGGCCTCCCCCGGCGACACCGCGACCATGTGCTCGAGCTCCTTGACGCCGTCCGGCTGGGTCGATGTGCAGTGGTGGAACAGCTGGGCGTGCGGCATCACGTTCAACCCCAATATGAAGAAAATCCAGCAGGTCTCCGGCATGCCCATCGGTTCCACCGTGAACGCCTGCTCCTCCACACTGCCCCCGGCGGGCTGGGTGCAGGTGAACCGCTTCTACAGCGGCGCCTGCCAGTACTCAGCAGTGCCCAGCCACGACCCCAACACCTGGACGATCAAACGGGTTTCCTGAGGCCGAAAGTCTCCCTCGAGAGGGAGAACGCCGGGTACACCGGTGACTTGGGCGTCGTTTCTATTGGGGCTGGCGGCCGTTGACCAGTTCATGGCTGATCTGGTTGAGCGGTTGGTGCCGGACGAGTTGTGGGTGCTGTTCCGGGGGGGGGAGTGCCGCCCACGGAGGTGAAGCGTCCCCAAGGCGGAGGCCGGCGGCGGGCGGGTGACCGCGAGGCCCTGGCCGCGATCATCCTCGTGGCCACCTCGGGCTGCACGTGGCGGCAGCTCCCGCCGGTGTTCGGCCCGAGCTGGCAGACGGTCTACCGGCACTTTGCCCGGTGGAGCCGGCAGCGTGTCTGGGCCCGGTTCCACCGCGTCATCCTCGACGAACTCGGTGCCCGCGGTGAGCGGGACTGGTCGCGGTGCGCGATCGACTCCGTCAACCTCCGGGCCGCAACAGGGGGCCACTGACAGGACCGAATCCGACCGACCGCAGCAAGTTTGGATCGAAGACTCACCTGATCACGGACCGGAACTGGCTGTGACGTTGTTCAGCGGCCCCAGCATGTTGGCTTCGAGCGGCCCCAGTTGGTGGGGACTTCGAGGCTTGCGGACGTCCTGAAGTGGCCCCGGGGAATGGCTTGCGTTGGGACCACCTGAGGCGTCTTGTCACTGTGGCGGCCAGCGGAATCCCTCGGCGTCTGTGATCTCGGGGTGGCAGGATCGGCTGATGGCTGTTGATCCGTTGCTGAAGCAGGCCCAAGGCGTATGGGAAACGCTGGCTGCTGTGCCGGTGTCGTTTCCCCCGGCGGGGGGCTTGAACGTGGTCACGTCGCCCGCCTCGCAGATGGCTCCGCCGTCGTGGGCCGGGATTGTGGTGCTGGGTAACTCGGCGATCATCACGGCACCGACCGACAGAGCTGCGAAGGTTCTGCATCGGACCCTGGTCAGGATGCCGACCAGCTCACTCACGTCTCCAGAAGCGGTTCGGGCCGTATTGCCCGTGAATGAGGTGCTGGGTCCGGCGGTCTTGGGATACGTGTCACGTGACGGCTTCCGCCCGGTGCCGGCTGACCGTTCCGTTGAACGGCTTGCCCCCGGACATCAGGATCTGATGACGTTGGTGAAGTCGGTGCCGCCAGAGGACGCCGGTGAGAGCGGGATGGACGAGATCGCCTCCACTGCGTTCGTGGTGCGCAAAGGCGCGGACGTGGTGGCCGCGGCGGGGTTTCAAGCCTGGCCCGCGGCAACCGCCCATCTGTGCGTGCTCACCGCACCAGGGGAAAGAGGCCGCGGGTTGGCGCGGCAGGTCGCTTCTGCGGCGGTGGCGCAGGCACTCGCCGACGGTCTGCTCCCGCAATGGCGTGCCCGCCCGATGGCCTCCCGTAACGTCGCACGGGCGCTGGGGTTTCGCGAGCTGGGAGGCCGGCTCAGCCTCCGCTTGAACCAGGCGGAGCTTCGCCTGGAAGACTGACCAGAGCGTGTCACCCTGCGGCTGTGTTCTTCTGGGCTTTGGAGCGAGCCAGGCGATATGACTCAGTGCCGGTCTCGATGATGGAGGCGTTGAAGGTGAGCCGGTCCACGATCGCTGCGCAGAGCCGCGGATCGGTGAAGGTCCTGCTCCAGCCGGTGAATGCCTCGTTGGTCGACGCGTGGAGTGAGGCTGATCCCGGTGGCGAACGGATCGTCCGGCAGGGGCAGCAGATGGCCGGCCTCGCGGGCGAATTCCTGCGCGATGGTCCGCATCCTCGGCCCGATCCGCCGCTCGTTCTCCTTCGACTCGAACTCGGCTAACCGGCCGTTGAGTTCGTCCAGGCTGTCCACCTGTGGCACCGGAGTGAGGTAGTTGCGGCGGAAGTAGCCGACCTGACCTTCGACTCCACCCTTCTCGTGGGCGCCGCGCAGGCCCCGCTCGCAGTAGAACGGAGTGAATCCGAACCTCCGCGGGTTCAGGAAAACTGAAGGGTCAGTAGAGCGAACCCACAAGGCTCGCTCCGCTCTGCTGCAAGACAGGGACGGGTTCCGTGAGCTGACGGACGTGATCTCGTCTGCGCTTCGCCGTGTCTCACAATTGATCTTGTGGTGGGGAGTGAGGAAAGCTGACAGACGCGGCTTGCCTCTTGGGTGCTGGGCTCGTCGTCCGAGCAGTGGGACAGAACCCAAGATCTCATCGGTCTCCTAGGATCGGAGCCGATCACTGTTTCTGGGGGATACGGATGGATTTCGAGGTAGTCCTGCCGCTCGGCGAAGACGCCGACGCCGCTCGGCTCGCTTCCGAGCTCACCGAACTCGGCAACGAGCGCTTCCTGCGGGCGGTACTCCGCGACCAGGCGCGCGTCCACCACCGCAGCACCGACCGCCTCGTCGGCTGGTCCACCGACGCTCCGGAGATCACCGAGCCCACCTCCAGCCTCCTGCTGCGCGCCATCCACCTGTGCTTCACGGCCCACCTGCCATTGAGCCTCTCACCCGACCTGCTCTGGTACGCCGTCGTGCACGAGGTAGCCGTCCACGTCCGCCTGAACTCCGGCATATACGCGGGACTCTTCACCGAAACGCCCGGGCACCGGCAGACCATCGCCGTCCGCGACGACCTGGCCCCGCTGGACTGGGAGCGCTCGATCAACCTGGTCCAACAGCCCCTGCGCGCCCGTATCGGCGAAGAGGTGGCCGACCTGTTCCAGCCCGCCTTCTCGACCACCACCCCCACCGACGCCACAGCCGCGCTGGTTGCGCTGATGGACGTGGTCAGCCCGTACTACCGCTTCCGATGGATCTCGCTCTGCGGCATTCCCCGGATCCGGCTGGAGGGCACGGACCGGGACTGGCGCCTGCTGGCGGCCCGGGTGCGGGAGCTGGAAGGGTGGTTCGAAGGCCTACGGCCGTGGTTCGCAGCACTGCACCCGGTGCTGGACGCGATCAGCGCGACGGCCTCGGGGTGGGGTATCGACCAGGAGTTTTGGCGTTCGCTCTACAAGTGGGAGTCGGCGTCCGGCGGCGATCGGGTCACGGGCTGGATCACCGCTTTCTTCGCCCACCGATACACCGACGACGGACCGTCCCCCAAGCAGTTGTTCGGCCCGGGAACAACCGACGAGGGCGACTTCCCCTCGCACGTCTCCCGCGTCCCGTTCCGCTGGGAGACGCCCACCGGCACATTCGAGATGGCTTTCCTCGGCGGAGTGCTCGGCATAGAACGCGACGGTGAATGGATCCGGCCGCGCATCGGCCACGCCGTGGCGGAACCGCTCCCCGCCACCGAGCCCCGCGACGAGCGCCTGCCCGAGCCCTGGACCCTGGCCGACATCCTGCACGTCACCGGCTGCCCACAGGCCCAGCTGCTCACTACCCTCGGCAAAGTGACCCTGCACGGCGAGCACCTCCAAGCCGCCTACGCGATCAATCTGAAGGGGCTCTGCGCGGTGCAGGACGACGACGGCGACTGGTATCTCGGCGACCTTGTCTCCGATGCCGGGGACATCCAGTGCTGGGGCAACTACGGCCCTGACCTCGGCAACGCGCTGCGGGCGCTCTAGACGACTGAGGCCCGGAAGGGGTCAGTGGGGTCGATCTCGGCCTCGTCGAAGAGTCGCTCAAGTGCTTCGTGGCCGTTTTGACGGCGGAACGCGATCTCGGCGGAGGTCACAGGAAGGGTCCACAACAAGCGGGCATGGCCATCGGGCAGCGGGCAGCGGGCAGTGCTCAAGGTCGGGACCGTGCAGGTAGGGCAGGCTGACCAGTAGGTGATCGCAAGTGGAGTTCGGTACCCAAGGTTCCCCAAGCGGCATGCTGTGCTCAAGATCTAGCTGGTGCCCGCGGTGGTAGTGGGCGACCATGGCTGTCCAGTCGATGAATTGCTGGTCGCGGACCTGAGCGGTCATCACGAATTCGAGACCGTGCCCAGCCTTCTGGGTCACGGGCCAGCAGCCGGCCGTCACATAGGCCCAGCATCCAGCGCGCGGCCCCGGTCCAACGACCAGGATCCGTAGGTCCGGCACGGCTTCACGTCGGCCGGGACCCAGGTCGTGGTTGATCGCTTCGACCGTGTGACCGGCAAAGAACGCCCGGACGTGTGCCTCGACGCCGTCGACGGCTTGCAAGCTGGTGTTCACCATGGCGGTGATCATGCCACCGTGGTCTCAACTTGAGCGTGCGGAATAGGCTCCGCGAGGCACTGGCGTCCCGCGTCCGAAAGGGGCGGTCTGCGAGCCAGTCGATGACGCCAACGCGGGCGACCTGTCTCAGAGTTGTGTGCTTCGTCGCGTACTCGGTCAGGAACGGCAGGATTGCACTGAGGTTGGTGATCATCGTCGATCGGGCCCGGGGGCGTCGACGTGGTGTGCCGTGCCGCAGGACCGTGATCCACGCGTTCAACTCCACGCGGACGCCCGGCGCGAGGATGGCAAGGTGGCGTGTCGCACCAGACCTGGAGTGAGTCCGGTCGGTCGTCGAGGAAGACCTCCAGGTCTTCGAACACCTCCAGGACGTGGTTGGCCGGCACTGCGGTGTGCGTGAGCTGGGCGACCGTCGACGCGCGGATCGCTTCGCCGGGATGGTCCGCAGTGGCAGCACACCGTCAGGGGGTATCGGTCTCCCAGACCTGGACCGTGCCGTTGGTGACGCCGATGGCGAGGGTGTCACGTCCTCTGCTGTAGGACAGGCTGGTGAAGGCTTGCGTCTGTGTTCGAGGTTGCAACACCCTTGGACGTTTGGGGTATACGGTGTCCCACAGTTGCACGTACCCGCCCGCTGTACTGGCTGCTAGGTGTCGGCTGTCTTTGAAGGCCAGCCCCGTGATGGATCCGACGTCGGCAGGGATTATGCGCTGGCTTGGGGTGAATACCACCCGCGGGGCATTGGGTCGCTCGACGTTCCACAGCTGAGTCGTCCCGTCACTGCTGCCAACAGCCAACGCGGATCCGTCCGGGTTGTAGACCACCGTTGTGACAGATTTTCCGCGATCGGACGTTGAAAGAACCTCGGGACGTTTGGGATCTATCACGTCCCATAACTGGACGGTCCCGTCGATGCTCCCCACGGCCAGGGTGGTGCCTTGCGGATTGAAGTCGATGCCGGTTACCGAGTGGAGACGGCCCGGTGCTGCCAGGACGACGGGTTCCTGGGGGCGGGAGACGTCCCACAGTTTCACGATGCCTTGGGAATTGGCAACGGCGAGGACCTTCCCGTCGTGACGGTAGGTGGTTCCGGTCACGGCGCTCTTCCTTCCGACTGGCGGCGAGAGCGTGGCGGGATGGCTCTTGCCGTGCACGTCCCACAGCAGGACTGAGCCGCTACTCGTGCTGACGGCCAAGGAATTTCCGTCGGGTGCGAACACGACGCCGGTCGCCGCTCCAGTAGCTTCAGGTGTGAAGCGCTTGTTCAACTCGACTCCGCGCTCGGCGTCCTTAACAACGACCGCGCCGTCAGAGGTAGTAGCCGCCAGCCAGTGACCGTTTGGGCTGTATGCGATGCCCAGTACAGGGCTGGATCCTACGTCGTAGGTCCGCTTAATGTTGGCCTCTGCGGTGACCGGCTCGAGCGGAGATTCCCGATGTACGTCCGCAGGGATGCGCAGTGTCCATCCAGCTGTGAACGCAGCTGCCGCGGTGAAGATTATGACGAGCGGCAGCACGAATGCAGGCGTCGGCTGGTGCAGCCGTGGCCGGTAGGAGCGTTTGCGCCGTTGAGTGGCACGGGCTCCCGTCCGGTTGGGGGTGAGTGCCAGATACTCGACGAAGGTGGCATCCGCAGAGAACTGATCGCTACAGGGATTTTGATAGAGCGCGAGGGCATCGACAAATCGTTCACGGAAATTCTTGTAGAACATGGATCTCCTCACGATCTTCAGGAGCGGTTGGCCGGATCGGCGGGAAGGTCTTGGTCGTGCGCCTCGGGTTCACCTCTCAGGCGTTCACCCGCGCCGTTGGATGTCGGCAGATTCTCCTCTGCACCTTCCTCGGCTGTCTCACCTGGCTCGGCGACGGCCGCCGAGGGTTCCCCGACACCCACGAGTGCCTCACCGGCCGGAGCACTGTCCGGTACAGGGCGGTGCTGTTCCATGGGCGGGATAGGTATCGAAGGAATCGTGACGGCCGGCGGAGTGGGCATTGCCCGTCGAGCGCCAGGGACCTGTCTCGGACCGTCCGTACGCCCGTTCAGGGCGGGTGTGCCCGCCCCGCCTTGACTCCCGCGTACCGGCTCAGTCGATTTCCGTACACCCTCCTTAGACTCGCTCGCCTCATTAGGAGCGGAGGCCTGGGTCTGCGCCAACCGGGCGATAAGCAATGGCGCCGTCATTCCCGTCACCATCGCGTTCAGGGGCGTGAAGACACCGGACGAGGCAGTGATCGCTGCCGGTGGCAGAACGCCAAGAAAGAGCCTCAGAGCAAAAGCTCCGATGAAATACTTGCGCTGTCTCCGGTTTGACCAAGGAGCGCGGAATCCGCGCGAGTCACCTGGAACCCTCATCGCAAGGTAGATCTGCAGTGCTTCAGCCGCTGCACTGCCACCAAGCCCCCACAGGGCGGCATATAACGAATTCATGTGGCGTGAGCTTAGCGCAGCAACCACCACCTGCTCGGCCGGAGTTAGCGAACTCGGTGATCCTCTAGCTGAAGAAAGGGTTCATCACAAAAAATTAGCTCTCCATTAGCATCTCGCAATGTTGTCGACAAATCAGCAAAACGCTCGAACTGACCACTTCTGGTCAGTTGAGTCGCCTACCACACCACTTTGGATCGTTCCTGGCGCGCGCTTCGCCCGCCGCCCCTGATCCTGAGGAGAATGACCTTAATCAGAGCGCGGGTTGATCGATAAGCAAGCGACTCCTTCCGCCTCAGGTGGCCTGGAGGAGGCGCGGACGACAGACTGGGAAGCCGTCCGCGGCTGCTTCTGGACGCGTCCGCCGAATTGGTCGTTGAACAGCCTCGTCGCGGCGAGACGGTGGGGGCGGGGCCCTCCTCGGGCATCGAGCTGTCGTGAACGCCACCGTGGCGAAGGGGTTGAGGGTCTGAACCCGGAGCAGACGGGGAAGCACGGGTCGGAGCAGGGACCTCCGGCTCGCCGACCGAGGCGACGTCTTGTGGTGGTGAGATGAATACAACCCCGCTTCCGCCGGTTCTGGTGGTTCTCCCCGACGGCCAGGAGCTCAACGGCCTCCTCCACGCACGGCTGCAGACGCAGCGGGCGTGGATGTACCAGGTCAGCCTGCCGACGTGGCAGGCGACGGCGGACGAATGGGTGGAGCCCGCCCAGTACATGGTCTGGGTGCCGGCCGACTATGTCCGCCTGCTGGAAGGCATCGTCTACGACGCCGTTCCGGCACAGGGGTTGGCGCCGGCCGTCGACGCGCCGACGCAGCGGCTGGAGCCGGTGCCCGCTGCCACCCCCGTCGTGGAGGCCGTGGAGGGCGCGGGAGCGTGGAGAATCGAGCGGCTCCCGCGTGAGCGTGGCCGGCCTGGATGGAACGTGGTGCACGTCCATGACTGCGAAGACGCGGACGACGGCGACATCCTCGACCTCGACCAAGCGCTGACCGTGGTCAGGCAGCCAGGCACGAGGGTGTGCACGAAGTGCGGCGCCGCCGAACTCTCCCATCCCTGATGTAGCCGCTGGTGCAGCCGAGGCCCAACTCCCGATGGGTCGAATTCTCCGGCCGTCGGCATGTCTCAACCGCGCGGTGCAGGGCACAAGGTCCTCACCTGATCGAGGGGAGAATCTCATGCTTGGCATCGCAGCAGCCGTGCTGTTTTTCATCGCGTTCCTCATCAACGCCGCGGACATCTCGACCAACGACGTCTTCACTTCCAGCAACGTCATGCTGATCGGGCTGACACTGCTGGCCCTGCACGTCGCGGGAATTGGGAGCGGCTGGTCCGGCCGGAGCCGCAGACGCTGATCCGCCCGGGCACCAAGGGACCAATACAGCATGAGGGTTCGGCGCGTCGTCTCACGAGGCGCGGCAATCCGCCCTACCGCGGCGATCTGACATCTACCCACTATGTCGCTCATGGCCAGATCGCTACGGGTAGAGATCGGCGGAGAGCACCCTTCACCGAAGGCGGCGCGCCGCGGCCCTTCCGGGCTCAGGTGGTTTCGGGCGGCAGCACTCCGCACCATCGGGTGCGGGGCCGGAGCATTTTGCGGGATCGGTCAGGCTATTCCTGTGCGGCCGTCTGGCGGCGCTTCCACCAGATCAGTCCGCCGCCCAGGGCCGCGAGCGCGGCGATGCCCGCGATCAGGCCGATGGGGGTGTCGGAGCCAGTGTCGGCGAGATCGCCGTCCGGATCCGGGTCGTTCTGGCCGCCGGTGTTGCCGCCCGTGGCCGGCGGCGTGGACGGGTCAGGCTCGGGGGTGGTCGGCTTGTCGGTCGGCTCGCCCTGCTTGGTCGGCGTCGGGTCCGGTCCCGGCGCGTCACCGCCTCCGCCGGTGTCGGTGGAGGCGGTGTTGCCGCCCAGGAGCAGCAGGTTGCTGTCGTTGTCCTTGGCGTTGTCGGTGAGGGTCTTCACCGAGGTCTGGGTCTGGGTCTGGCTCTGGCTCTGGCGGGGAAGGTGACGGTGCTCGACGGTGAACCGGGTCTTGGTGATGTTGCGCTTGGGCTGCTGTCGTTGCTGTTGATGATCTTGCGGTAGTCGGTGGGCGTCTTCGCGTCCTGGAGGCGGATCCAGTCGGCAGCCACGCGGGCGGTGTACACGCGACGCAGATCCGCGTACTGCGGGGCGGTGTTGATGGTCTTCTCGACCTCGGGGACGATCATCCGGTCGATGACCCGCTGTGCCTCATCCCTTTCGACCTCGGTCGGGTTGCAGATCCGCTCCCCCGCCGGGGTCGGTGGCGAAGTCCTGTGGGGTGGACTTCAGCTTCAGGGGGGCGTCAAGGATGTAGATGCCGCCGTCCTGCTCGAGTACCGTCGCGGTCTCCGGCTCGATCCAGTTGCGGATCCCGGTGAAGCACGGGCGGCCGTTCACCTTGGGCAGGGACGCCCAGAACCGCTTGCCGAGATCGGTCTTGGGGTCCACCGTCTTGAAGAAGTCGTGCTTCATCTGGAGATCGGCTTCGAGGAGGACCCGGCCGGCGTCCGTCTTCCCGAACTGGGCGTCCATGACCCTGTTGGGCTCGTCCGGGTTGAGGTTCACCCAGAACTTGTCCGGAGTCAGCGCCAGCCACGTCAGGAAGGCGTCCGAGATGAGCTGCGCCTTCTCCTTGCCGCCCCAGCCGGACTTCTCCTCGGGGTCTTCCTTGGCGGAGAAGCCGTAGTCCAGGCCCTTGCCCTTGACGGGCTTGCCGACGTAGCGAAGTTCGAGGGTGGTGAAGTCCACGCCGCCCGGACCCCGCGGGGAGAGCCGGTTGGGGGCGTCGGCGTTCTTCCGGTTCAGGAACTCGCCCATGCTCTTGGGATTGGGGCGGGACTCGCGGATCAGGTCGTTCGCGCCGCCGCCCGTGGTGGCGGGCCTGCCGGGGAGCTGCATGTTGGTCGACTTCGCACGCACGCCGCCGCTCGGGGCCTTCTCGACCTTGTCGGAGCGGTAGTTGTACTCCGTGACCCGGTTGGCGCCCGCGTTCTTACGCAGCTCTTCCTTCAGGTCGATCGCCGATTTTTCCTGCTTCTCGGCGTAGATGTACTTCATGGACGTATGGCGCCAGTTCTTGGCCTTGGACCACGCGCTGTCCTTGGGGATCTGCGTGCGCTCGGGCTTCCCGTTGGTCTTGATCTCCAGGATCTGCCCGGTCTTGGTGTTGTAGGCGTCGAGCTACCTGCGGTGGGTTATGCCGGTGTCCGGCCTTGAATTCCACCTCCTTCTGGCAGATCCACTCCGGGCCGGTCAGCCCGTGGTCCTTGATGACCTTCTTCTCGAACGCCTTGCCGCGCGGGTCGTTGCCGGCGTTGCGGATCAGACGGATATCGCGCCAGTGGGACCAGTCACCCCACGCGTTCGCGTTGGACTTGCGTGCCTGGAGCCACGTCCAGTAGACGCGGTCGATCGGCTTGGACTTCGGCGGCTGCTTCTCCAGGTTCTCCAGCCGGTCGATGTCGGCCTGGCTGGGCGGGCCGAGGCCGTCCCACTTCTTACCCGGATTCTCGTACTCGTACGTGTCCCACTGGGACTTGGCCCGGGAGGCGTCGAACTCCGGGAGTTCGGCGATGGCCTGGATGTCGTCGGCAAGGTCGTAATAGTCCTTGCACGGCATGCCCGGGTCCAGCGGCTTCGGCGGCCTGGGAGCCGCGCCCGCCTCGCCGGTCAGGCCGGGAACCCCGGTGAGGACAAGGCCCACTGCCGCGACGACATCCGCAGCGGAAGCCAGACGCGCCCTGACGCGTAAACGTATCGCTTTCAAACCCTTTGTCCCTGCTCGTGGCGGCCATGGGACAGGTACGGGGCGGTGTGAGTCCCCGTGACATGACACCGCCAAACCCAACCCAAGGGCTGCAACTCCTCGATGAACCAAGGACTTTGGGGATCGACACGCCGATCGTTGCCTGACGGTGTCCCGGCCTAGGCTCCCCCCCCCATGAGCCCGAACCCCCCTATCGCCTGGCGGCAGGCCACCCTCCAGATCACCCGCGTCCACCCGCCCTACCGCGCCCCCTACGACCAGCACACCATCCGCCACGCGCCGGCCCACGACCCGGTCCGCGCCCGCGCTGTCGTCGCCGAACTCTCCACCGTCGCCACCGTCGCCGAAGAACTCGAGCCCACGCTCCGTCGGGACATGGGCCACCCCCGGCACATGGTTGACCTCGACTACGTCACCGTCGGATGCTGGGGCAACATCGTCCAGATCAGCGACCCGGCCTTCGGTGAGGACGGCATCCTCTCCACCAACCTCGACGCCGTGCTTGATGCCCAGGTCAAGGCTCACCCCGAGGCCCGCATCACCGCCGTCTGTGAGATGCATTCGGCTGAGAACTACGGCAAGTACCTCGCCCATGTCCCTGGGCAGTCCCACCTCTCCGCTGACGGCTGGGACGACCAGTACGTCACCGGCAACCCCGCGCAGCTCCTGCGGGCGGTCGGCGTCAACCCCGGCGACTCCGGGGCCGAGCACCTCAACACCGACCAGGACGAGCCCTTCATCGGCGTCGAGTACCTCAACCTCCTCGCCTGCGGCCTGCACTCCATCTACGGCAAAGAGAACCTGATGGCGTCCGTCTTCAAGGTCACCCGCACCGAGGATGTCCAAGAGGCCATCGACGACGTCTGGCGCCAGGACTGAGGCCGGCAGGCGGCCCGGCCCAAGCGGTGGCCCCGTACGCGTCAGAGTGCCGGGTCGCTGTCGTTTCCGAGGGAGTGGCGATAGGGAAACTTACGCCCCTCGTAAAGATCTTTTAGGGGTTGGTTGCCGCGCCGTCTACGCGCGCAGGACGGGGCACCCACAAGCGGTACCCCCTCCCCCGCATCCCGGTGGTGGGATGGATGTGGGGGCCAGGCCGTGCAGGTTGGGGAAGCTCTGCAGGCTCCGCAGGTTCACACCCAGCCGGCGGGCTCGGCTGTCGCGATCCCGTGCGTAGGGGCGGGCTCACGCGGTGAGCACAACCGGTCGTCGGTGCGGGGCCAGATCAGGCCGACCACCAGGACCTGCTCGCCTCGTACCGGCATAGCGGGGTCGTCGGTGTCCGGCGACGGCCAGCACACGGCGACACGGCTGCCGTCCACAGGTTCCAGAACAGCGGAGCACTCAGCGCCCGTGACGCCGACTCCGGCGACGGTGCCGTGGGCGGTGGCGATGACGCCGGCGTTCGGAGTCGGCAGTCCCGGGCGAGACCGAACCGGTGTCCGCCCGGGGACTCCCGACGACACACCCGCCTGATGGCACGCTGAGTTACAAAACTGTTACACTCAGTCACCATACGGGGATGGAGCCCTGAGTACGTGCCGCGGTTGGCGGCAACTCCAATGCACTGCCCTGCCCAATCGCATGTGGGCGCGGTGCAACCGCTGTGCACGTCCATTGGCACGTCCATGAGAAGCACCCAAGCAGAGGCGGTAGTCATGGCGCAGGAAGCCAGGATCGACGTCGAGTTGACGGCGAAGCAGGATGAAGGAAAGCCCCCGGCCGAGGCGTCGGCGACGCTCGCCGGGGCGCTGGAGCCAGGCGTATGGTTCGCGAGCCCGGCGCGGACGGCACGCGCCGAGGACCGGAAGCCAAGGATCTGGGAGCTGCGGTCCGCCCGGCCGTACCGCCGCGAGGTGGCGACCGGCACGGCGGCGGTCTACTTGGCCGACGGGCACAACAGCCTGGAGCGGCCGTTCATCTTCGCGGACGGCTTCAACTACGGCCCCAGTGATCTGCCGGGCCTGTGGGAGCACTTCAACGCGCCCTACAAGAAGGGCAAGCCCGGCTTCCTCGACCAGCTGCTCGCCGCAGGCATCGACGTCGTCCTGGTGGGCTTCGATCAGCGTCACACCTACATCCAGGCGAACGCCGGTGTGGTGATCAGCGCCATCCAGCAGGCCATCGAGGAGCGGCAGGGCAACAACCCGCTGATCGTGGGCGGAGTGAGCATGGGCGGCATGATCACCCGCTATGCCCTCGCCGAGATGGAACACCACAGCATGGACCACCAGACGGAGACCTACATCTCCTGGGACACCCCCCACAACGGGGCGTGGATCCCGCTGGTGCTCCAGCAGATGGCCTACTTCTTCGAGTCCTTCCCCACCGGCAACCCCGACGCGCCCAAGCAGGCCGACCTGATCAGGAGCCCCGCAGCCCAGCAGCTGCTGTGGGCCTGGGTCGAAAATGCCAAATACTCCGGCCCGGTCGCCACCACCAGCGAACTGCGCAAGCAGTTCCTGGCGGAGCTGGAGCAGTACGGCCAGTTCCCGATGCGGCCCCGCAAGCTAGGTGTGGCCAACGGCACCGGAACCGGCACCGGCCGCGACCTGCCGCCCGGCAAGACGGTGTTCGACTGGCGGCTGCCGCTGGTCGCCGCTGCAACGGCCCGCTTCCAGCCCAACGGCGGCGAGCACCAGCCGATCGGCGAAATGAAGGCACTGGGCCAGGTGCGCCGCGGCAACACCTCCCACGTACCCGCCCTCGACGGCGCGCCCGGCGGCAGCCTCGCCTCCTTCGGCATGACCGCCGACGCGCTCAAGGCCGAGATCCCGCAGGAATACCGCAGCGGCTGCTTCGTCCCGGCGGTGAGCGCGGTAGCGCTGGACTTCGACCCGGTCACATGGAACGTGAACCCTTACGAGGACATCGAGTCGCTGCCCGCCGAGAAGAGCATGCTCGACGAGTTCAAGTGCGACACCAAGAACACCGAGCACAGCCAGGTCACCGAGACGCTGGCCGACTGGATCGTGGAGCGGCTCGCCCGCTGACGCCAACAATTTCGTGCGCTGCGGTCACTTCGGCGGCCTACCTGCCTCCGGAGTGACCGCCGTGCCTCACGCCGCGTCAGGCCGCGGCCGGGCACCCATTGATGCCCGTTGGGCCACGTCCCCAGGAACGCCCACCAGCGACTACTCGTGCCGGTCGGTGTCGTCGCCCTGGGCCTGGTCCTCTTTCGTGTCGGGCCAGCCGCCGAAGGGCCGGCGCCGAGCAGCTGCTGACCCCCTGCCTCCACACCGCATGGAGGACCCCGGCGAGCCCGGCAGCCGCCGCCCAGGGGTCGCGCGAACCGTGACGGTCACATCGCGCCGACCGAGCATCCCGAGGGCAACCCACCATCACGCCTTTTCAGCTGGGTGCGCTGTCGGGTGGCGGGGTCCCACAGCCGCACCGCGTTGTCCGCGCCGGAGTGGCCGAAGAGGGGGCGGAAACGAAGGAACGAGTCCGGCTGGGACAGTTCCAGCCTGTTGGATCCGCCGATGAGCCGTTCCTCAAGGATCGGCTCAGAGGGGAGGAATAGAGGTTCGCCTTGGGCAGGGTCCTGGGCGGTTTCGACGGAGGCCTGCGCCGCAGGGGCAGGCTCCTGGGGAACTGCGGTGGGCTCGCCATCGGCCTAGAGACCGGCACCGGATCCTACGGGCTCGCCGGCACCAGGTCCCGGACCGCAGCCGGGCAAGATGCCGCCACCGGCTGAACGAACCGGCCGCCTGGCCCGATGGGCGACGTCGTCTCCATGGCTGCCACGCTCCCGGCCCTCGACGGCGTTGAGCACCGGACATCATCGGTCGTGAGAACGAGACGTGATCGCCGGGCGAGGTGGTCAGGGCACGACCGGCGATCGCTGCAGGCCGTCGGGATCAGTTCGGCCCGGAGTGCCTACGCGTCGACCCCGTACGTCCCGTACTCCGGAAGTCCTGTCGATTCGTATACGTGAATCGCCAGTCCGCCCGATGTCGTCTCATTGCTCAGGAGCCGCAGGCCAGCTGGGGCACCGCCGTCCGGGAACAGGCGGCGCCCCCTGCCCACGACCACCGGGGCGATCACGAGGCGCAGTTCGTCGATCAGGCCGGCGGCCAGCAGGGACTGGGTCAGCCGGGCGCTGCCGTGGATCTGCAGCTCGCGGCCGGGCTGCCGCTTCAGTTCGGCGACCTGGGCGGGGATGTCGCCGGACAGGATCGTGGTCGGGTCCCACTCGGCCTTGGCCAGGCTGTGGGAGGCGACGTACTTCGGCAGGCCGTTCAAGACGCTGGCGAACGGATGTTCGGTCATCTTCGGCCAGTCCCGCGCGAAGTTCATGTAGGTACGGCGGCCGAACAGGAACGCGTCCGCCGTGCCGAGCCAGATGCCGGCCTGCCGTTCGAGCTCCTCGTCCATGTGCGGCACGAACCAGCCGCCCTGGGTGAACCCGTCACTGGTGTCCTCGTCCGGGGACCCCGGGCCCTGGCAGACGCCGTCCAGCGACAGGAACTCCTGCAGTACCAATCTCATCGCGCACCACTCTCTCTTGGGCAGGGGACGTTTCCGTCCCTCCCCCCTGGACATGGTGCCGCGCGAAAACTCAGTCCGAGCTGGCTCAGCGGAGGCAATCGGCTCGGATGATGATCGTTGATGGACAGCGATCACGAATCCGGATGCGTCAGGATCACCGATCTCCGATAGGCGCGCGCCGGGAACACTGCTGAGCTTATCTTTCGGCGTGCGGATGGCTCTGACGCGGCCGACATAGCCGACGTGTGGCTGCGTTCTTTCGCCGCTGCGCTGCCGACCGTGCACCGTGCGCACAGCGACGACGATGTGCGGGACTGGTTCTCCCAGCGACGGACGAACCGCCGCCCGATCTGGGAGCGTTGACGTCCCGGGAGGTAGAGGTGCCGAGGCTGACCGCGCGTGGCCTGTCCAATCTGGAGATCGCCGGAGAGCTGTTCATCAGCGAGGCGACCGTCAAGACGCACCTCAACCGCACCATGACCAAGCTGGACCTGGGTAGCAGGGCGCAGGCCGTGGTGGTGGCGTACGAGACAGGCCTGGTCACCCCGGGCGGCGCAGGCTGACACGCAGGCTGGGCGAGCCCGGTCTCATCCGGCCTCCGTGCCGTACACGCTCTCGTAGGCGATGCGGCCCGTCTCCGATTGGCAGGTGTGCGGGCGACAGCCCACTGGCGCGTCCCGTGATCGACCGCGATGGTCGTCCACCCGTGACCGTCCTCGTCGCTGAGGTGGATCAGAAGAGTGAGCTGGTCGTGCTCCACACGGAGCCGGTGCTCCGGGTTCGTTGCCGTGTGCATGTCATCAGACGCACCCTCAAGGCCATATGACCAAGACCATTGCTTACCCCGCACCGAGAATGTCCAGCCAAGACGCCTCCACCTCGCCCGAACTCCGCCACGCCCACACACTGATGACGAACCATCAGAACGTGCTCGGCGGTAGCTGACCGTCCCGTCCAGCAGCACGTTCAACAACAGGAAGGCAGGTGCCACGCCCACCCCCCGGGGCGTGGCACCTACCTCTCTTTTTTGAAGCTCGGCCCTGACGATGTCCAGCAGATGCCCGCGAGCAGTGGGGTAGCTTCGCCACTGCCCTGATGCGGTGAGGCCGGGACCAGCCGCATCTGCCAGGCCACTGAGGCGTACGACCCTGGCGCCCAGGAGCTCACCGAGCACCGTGGCGACCACGGTCGGCTCGGCAGCCAGATTGAACGCGCCGCGTACATCCGCGCCACTTGCTGGGGGAATCCTCGCACCGCCCACCGGACCAGCCGCTGACCATCGCGCCCCTGCCGCAGCACGCCCCTCGCAGTCATGTTCCCGTAGCGGAGCCGTGGGCGAGGCAGCGCCGTGGGGGCTCGCTTCCTGATCAGGCGGCGCGGGGAGGGCGGCGTCGGGTAACCACCAGGATGGCCATGTCGTCCTCGTGTTCGCCCTCGGTCCAGCGGCCGACGTCTTTGGTGAGCGCATCCACCAGTGCATCGGGGTCCCTGAACCGCCTGCGCATGCGCCCTGAGGAGACCGGATCATAGAAAGTCCCCCGCTTGTCCCGCGCCTCGGTGACACCGTCAGTCACCAGCAGCAGCGAGGCCCCCGGGGGCAGCCGCACCACATCGACGGGCACGGAGCCGACAGGAGTGATATCGCCCAGCCCCACCCCGAGCGGCAGCTGTGGGGTGGTCGGGTCGAGCCGTACGAACTGTCCGTCGTGAACCAGGTACGGGGGCGGATGTCCGCGGTTCACCAGGCTCAGCACCTCGCCGTCGGCGGAGACCTCGGCCAGCACAGCGGTGGTGAAGCCCTCCGTGGAGATCACCGGGCCGCTCCGGGCCGCTGCCCTGGCCAGCGCCTCGTCCATCCGCTGTCCCAACGTGACCAAGGTGGGAGCGTACTCGGCCTCCTGACGGAACGCTCCGATCGCGACCGACACGGCGGCGACGGCCGCAATACCTTTGCCCCGCACATCTCCGATGATCATCCGTACCCCGAACGGCGTCTCCTGCACCGCGAAGAGATCACCGCCGATCCGCGCCTCGGCCTGCGCCGCCGTATACCCCGCAGCCACGGCCAGCGGCCCGACCTCCCTCGGCGGGTCCGGGAGCACCGCCCGCTGGACTGCCTCCGCGACATCCCTGGCCATCGCCAGATCGCGCCCTTGCCGCACAATGAGCCGGTTGACCGCGAGAGCCAGCACGCCGATCAAGCCGACCACGGCCAGATCGACAAACAATGGCGTCGCCGGACGTCCGCGTTCGATATCCACCGCCACCGAGACCACGCACGTGACACACACGACGGCGAGGGCGGAGCGGAAGGAGAGCGTGGCGCCCGCGACGAGCGGTGCGGCGGCCAGCAGCGGGAGTCCCGTGTACGGCTGGGGCGCGAAAAGGTCCAGCAGGACGCCAGCCACGAGGGCCAGCGCCGCGAGCATCCACGGCACCTTCGCCAGCGTGGGTTGCAGGACTTTCACAGTGCATCTCCTGCTGCCGGGCCGTGCTCACGGCCCGGAAGGAACGGAGCACCCACACGGTTTGCCTTACCGCACCATGTTTGCACTTCCAATGGCTTCACATATACGCCTTGTGGGCCAGATGTGCTCGTTTACAGGCGCACTCCCACCCGTGACCAAGGGCGGTTCACCTGTACTTTTCCCGTCATCTGCCGACGATCCGACTTTACCGGGCCGGGTTTCGCGGCCAGGGCGGCGTGATCGTGAGATGACCGTGGCCACGAGGCCGCTTCAGCACATCCGTTCGACACGACCGGTGAATCGTCGGTCACGCGATACATACCGAGCGGTGATGAGCGGTCTCGCAGCGAGGTCATTCGACGGCGAACGTCACCCTCGCCCGGGCGACCCCGGAGAGCACCGCTGCCACGTGACGCGGCAGCGCCACGTTGACCTACACAGCATCGAAGCTCTCGCGGAAGAGTTCGCTCGCAGCGTGGACGTCAGCCGCCGAGCCGATGCGTGTCCCCAGGTCGCCGCCGCCGTGGTGGCCGAGCCTACGCAGGTCCCAGGTGCAGCCAGACCGCAGCTCGACCTCCGTCGGGTTCGGTTCCGCAGACCGGCCTTATCGTTTCCCGGACGTGTGCCCCCCCCGATGCCGGCCGCCCTGCTCTCCACGCGGGAGGGGCAGGCCCGCCGGCGCCGCGTCGGGCGGTGAATACCGCTGAGCAAGTCCTTCGGTACGCGGACGCCGATGCGGGGAGAGGCTGGCCACAAGTGGTTGCGAAGCCGCCTGAGTTGTCCGGGCGGGGCCGCAGGTAGTGTTACCGCGTGGAGATGCTGCACCTGCGCTATTTCGTGGCCGTCGCCGAAGAGCTCAACTTTTCACAGGCGGCGCGCAAGCTGCACATGGCACCCTCTCCCCTGAGCCAGCGGATCAAAGATCTTGAGCGCGAGCTCGACCAAGTGCTGTTCGAGCGCACCACGCACCGGGTTGAACTGACGCCCGCCGGCGCTGCATTGCTGCCGATGGCGCGCGACGTTCTCGAACGAGTCAACTCGATACCATGGCGGCTGCGCGAGGCCGTCCGGCGCCAGCGCCGCACGGTGTTCATGGGTATGCCGCCCGGGGTGCACCCCATTCTGCGCAGCCGCGTCCGTCTGCTCGAGGATGCCTGCCGGGAGATGTCCGAGGTCAAGCGCTGGCCCGGCACCACAGCGAGCCTGGTGACCGCCGTCCGTGAGGGCAGGCTGGCGCTCGCTCTGGCGCGACTGCCGGTCGCCGAACCCGCGCTCGAGATCATCGAGGTCATGAGGGAACAACTTGGCGCCGCAGTCCCGGCCGACCGGTTCCTCGGCCGGAATTCAGTCACACTGGATGATCTGGTGGATCTGTCATATGTGGCCACACCTTATGACGCCACGCCGGCATACTTCGAGGAGATCGACACCCGACTGCATTCCGCTGGAGTCAAGAAGAGAATCCGAATCAACATGGCCGACTATTCTGGCACTTCCGAATTGATCTCCAGTGGCATCGCGTTCTCGATGACGATGCTTTCCCCGGAAAGCCCTATGCACCTCTACCGGTTGGACAACGTGGTCGTCATGCCAGTCGAGGACTTCCAACCTGACCTGGTCACCGGGCTGTTGTTCCGTAAGGACCGGGCAGCCGAGGGCGCAGACCTCGAAGGCCTCATCACCAGCGCCCGGCAGATTTTCGGCGACGCGATTTCCATCTGAGCAAGCCGTCAATACCCTTCCACCATAACGACAATGGCATGACCGCTGCGGTCATGCCATTGTTCTTTACATGATCATTCCCTGCTCTCCATTTCGACGCTAACGTCGATGACGAACGGTCAAAATGCAGTGCCGCGAGAGCAGGAGTAATGATGGACAGCACGGCCGAGAAGACCACCGGCCCCCTGGACGGAGTCCGGGTGATCGACCTGTCGACTGTGGTGATGGGGCCCTACGCCGCGCAGATCCTGGGCGATCTCGGCGCGGACGTGATCAAGATCGAGTCACCGTCGGACACCATACGGCTGGGTGAGTACCGCAACACCCGCGGGATGACGCCGCTTAACCTCAACGTCAACCGCAACAAGCGAAGCGTGTCGCTGAATCTGAAGGACGAGGCCGGTCGCGAGCAGGCGCTCAAGCTCATCGACACCGCGGACGTGCTGATCACCAACATGCGCCACGGCGCGCTGGACCGCCTCGGTCTCGCATACTCCGAGATCGCCGCACGCAACCCGCGCCTGGTCTACGCGCACGCGCAGGGTTTCCGCAGCGACTCCGAGCGCGCCGGCAACGCCGCCTACGACGAGACGGTGCAGGCTGCCTCCGGCCTGGTGGACGTGGCGAACCGGGCGATCGGCAGGCCGGTCTACCTGCCGACGATTCTCGGCGACAAGGTTTCGGCACTGACCATCGTCTACTCGGTGCTCGCCGCGCTGCTTCACCAGAGCAAGGCGGGTACCGGCCAGCACGTCGAGATCCCAATGACCGACACAGTCCTCGCGTTCAACCTCGTGGAGCACCTCGCGGGCCATGTCTTCGAGCCGCCGGTGGGCTCCACCGGGTTCCCACTCTCGATGGCCAAGGGCCACCGGGCGGTGCCCACCAGGGACGGCCTTGCCTGTGTGATCCCCTACGGTCCGCAGAACTTCCGCGACTTCTTCACCTCCGCAGGCCGTACCGACCTCGCCAAGGACCCGCGGGTGAACGGCGAGGCGATCGCCGATGCCGATATCGACGCGCTCATGGATCTCGTCGAGGAGTGCTCGCCCGTCTTCACCAGCGAGGAGTGGGAGCGCATCTGCGCCAAGCACAGCATCCCGATGGCACCGGTGCTGGAACTGGACCGTGCGGGTGAGGACCCGTACGTGAGGGAAGGCCATTTGCTCGATGTCGTCGAGCACCCGAGCGAGGGCGCCATCCACACGGTCGGCATCCCGGTGCGTTTCTCCGCCACTCCCGGCTCGATCCGCCGCCTCGCCCCGCTTCCCGGCCAGCACACCGACGAGGTCTTCCGTGAGCTCGCCACGCGGCGCTGACACCCACCGACTTGAAAGAAAGGAGCCGCACATGAATCCCACCGCTCAGGTGCGCACCGAGACCATCGGCGCGTGCCTGCTCATCACCATCGACCGGCCCACCGCGCGCAATGCGGTCAACGCGGCCGTGGCCACCGGACTCGCCGCTGCGCTGGATGAGTTGGAGGCCGTGCCCGATCTGCGGATCGGTGTGCTGACCGGCGCCCAGGGCGTGTTCAGCGCCGGAATGGACCTCAAGGCCGCACTGGCCGGGGAATCACCGGAGGTTCCGGGGCGCGGGTTCGGCGGCCTGACCCAGGCCGAGACCACCAAGCCGTTGATCGCCGCCGTGGAGGGCTGGGCGATGGGCGGCGGCTTCGAGCTGGCCCTTGGCTGCGACCTCATCGTCGCGGCGGCAGACGCGAAGTTCGGCCTGCCGGAGGTCAAGCGGGGTCTGATCGCGGCCGGTGGCGGTGTGATCCGGCTGCCCAAACGGGTCCCGCACCACCTCGCCATGGAACTGCTGCTGAGCGGCGAGCCGATTTCCGGGGAAAGGGCCGCACGGCTCGGCATCGTCAACCGGGTCGTGCCCGCCGGCGACGCCGCCGCAGCCGCGCTGCAGTGGGCGGAGCAGCTCGCGGAGAACGCCCCGCTAGCGCTCGCCGCCGTCAAGAAGATCGTCCGTGCCGCCGACGGCGCACCCGAGTCCGACGCGTTCGCCGCACAGGCCCGTGAGCTGACCGGCCTCATGGCCTCCGCCGATGTGCGGGAGGGCATGACCGCGTTCGCGGAGCACCGTACCCCGGTCTGGCAGGGCAACTAGCTTCAGGAAGGACAAGATCATGAAGCAGCAGGACGTATCCCGGCGCATCGCCACCCCGCTGGTGAACCCGGCATACCCGCCGGTCGTTCCACGGTTCACCGACCGCGAGTACCTCAACATCGTCTACCGCACCGACGCCGAAGCGCTGCGCGCCGTGGTACCCGAGCCACTGGAGATCGACGATCCGCTGGTGCGCTTCGAGATCATGCGGATGGGCGACGTCACCGGGTACGGGCCCTACACCGAGTCCGGTCAGGCCATCGAGGTCCGGTATGAAGGCGAGCGGGGCGAGTACCTGCACGCCATGTACCTGGACAACTTCCCGGCCACCGCCTCCGGTCGGGAGGCCGGCGCGTTCCCGAAGACGGTCGGATCGCCCGCCCTGTATGTGGACCACGGCGCCCTCGTCGGCGTTCTCGACTTCGGCACGCAGCGCGTGGCGACCGCGACGATGGGCTACAAGCACCACGACCTGGACCCGGACGAGGCGACGGCGCAGATCACCGTCCCGACGTACATGCTCAAGATGGTCCCCGGCTTCGACGGCGCGCCGCAGGTGGCGCAGCTGGTACGCACCGAGATCACCGACGTCGTAGTGAAGGGGGCCTGGACCGGCCCGGCGCGACTCCAGCTGTTCGCGCACGTGCTCGCCCCGATGGCCGACCTGCCGGTGCGCGAGATCGTCTCCGCGAGTCACATCCTCACCGACCTCACGCTCGCTCCGGTCAAGCCGGTGCACGACTACCTCGCGCGCTGAACCGATGAGCAGTGATCCGACGACGCAGAAAGAAGACCTTTGATGACTGAGTCGTTCACCACCGCGGCGGTGGTCGGCGCCGGAACCATCGGGCTGTCATGGACCGCCCTGTTCGCCGCCCACGGCCTGAGCGTACGGGTCAGCGACCCGCGTCCCGACCTCGCCGAGGCCGTCGACACAGCACTGGCCGAGTCGGCCCCGCAGCTGGCCCAGCAAGGGCTGGACGTGCGGGACATGGCCGGCCGGGTCCACCTGGCATCCGACGTCGCTGACGCCGTACGCGGCGCCGACATCGTGCAGGAGAACGGTCCGGAGAACGTCGCCTTCAAACGCGAGCTGTTCACCACCCTGGTGCGCGAGGCTCCGGCCCACGCTTTGCTGCTGAGTTCGTCTTCGGCCATCTGCGCCACGGCGTTCACCGAGGAACTCGAGGACGCCGCGCGCATCCTGATCGGTCACCCGTTCAACCCGCCGCACCTGGTTCCGCTGGTGGAAGTGGTGCCCGGCGAGCGCACCGGTGCGGACTCGGTGGCCCGGGCGGTGGACTTCTACCGTTTCGTCGGCCGGGTTCCGGTGGTGGAACGCAAGGAGATTCCAGGCTTCGTCGGCAACCGCCTGCAGAACGCGCTGAGCCGGGAGGCCATCTACCTGGTCGAGCAGGGTGTCATCGGGCCGGACGAGCTGGACACCGTGGTGGTGAACTCGCTCGGGCTGCGGTGGGCGACGGTGGGCCCCTTCCTCGGGGCCCATCTGGGGGGAGGCCCCGGCGGCTACCGGCACATGGCCGAGCACATCGGCATGTCGATGCAGACGATGTGGGACGTGCTGGGCCACCCCGAGCAGGGACCCGAGCAGAGGGAAAGGCTGATCCAAGCCGTGGAGAACTCCTACGGCTCCCGCTCGTACGCCGAACTCGCCCAGGAGCGCGACCGCAAGCAGCTCGCCGTGCTGTCCGCCCTGGACAACACATCCAGGAACGTTGAGGAGAACAGGTCATGACCACCCCGCTTGCCGAGCCCGCCGAGAAGGAACGCTCCGACGACGCCCTCAGCGCCGACTTCTACCGCTACGAGGACCTGCTGCCGCCGGAAGAGCGCAAGTTACTCCTCAAGGCGAGGGCCTTCATGCGTACCGAGGTCAAGCCCCTGGTCAACGAGTACTGGGCCAAGGGAGAGTTCCCTCATCAACTGGTGGACAAGTTCCGCGGACTGGGGCTCGCGGGCGTGCCCTACGAGGGGTACGGGAGCCCGCTGCCCGCCGGGAGCAACCTCCTGATCGGCATGCTCTCGATGGAGTACACCCGCACCGACGCCTCGTCCGCGACCTTCTTCGGCGTGCACAACGGTCTGGGGATGTACAGCATCTACCGGGGCGGCGATCAGCAGCAGCAGGACCGTTGGCTGCCCGCGATGGCCGCACTGGACAAGATCGGAGCCTTCGCGATGACCGAACCGCTCGGCGGCTCCGATGTGGCCGGCGGAATGCGCACCACCGCCAAGTGGGACGGCGAGAACTGGGTCCTGAACGGTGCCAAGAAGTGGATCGGCAATGCGACCTTCGCCGACCTGGTCGTGGTCTGGGCGCGCGACGAGGACGACGGCAAGGTCAAAGGATTCGTCGTGGAGAAGGGCACCCCAGGGTTCTCCCCCGTCAAGATCGAGAACAAGATCGCGTTCCGGATCGTGGAGAACGCGGAGATCACCCTGACCGAGGTCAAAGTGCCGGAGGCCAACCGCCTCCAGCGGATCAACTCCTTCCGGGACGTGGCGGAGATCCTCAGCGCGACCCGCAGCGGGGTGGCGTGGCAGGCTCTCGGTGTGATGATCGGCGCCTACGAGCTGGCGCTGGAGTACGCCAAGGAGCGGCGGCAGTTCGGCCGACCGATCGCACGGTTCCAGATGGTGCAGGATCTCCTGGTCAAGAGCCTGGGCAACGTCACAGCCTGCTGGGGCATGCTCGTGCAGCTGGCCCGTCTGCAGGACGCCGGTATCTTCCGCGACGAGCACTCCGCGCTCGCCAAGGCGTTCGTGACCTCACGGATGCGGGAGGTCGTGTCGTGGAGCAGGGAGATCTTCGGCGGTAACGGCATCGTGCTGGACTACGACGTCGCGCGGTTCTTCGCCGACGCCGAGGCGATCTACTCCTTCGAGGGGACCCGCGAGATGAACACCCTCATCGTCGGCAAGGCGATCACCGGCGAAAGCGCCTTCGTCTGAGCCGTATGCGACCGCGGCGCCGGTGGTGAGGCACCGCAGACCGGAGGGCGCAACGCGCCTGGTAACCCCCAGGAGGATGCCAGGCTCGTGGCGCTTCACTGGACAGCCGGGCGCAGGACGGTGGCACCGTGCCAGTGGCAGATGGCCAGGGCGAGCTGGAGCTCGAACGCGTTGTCCTCCACAAGAACGCCGTACTTCTCGACGGCCTGCTGGACGCGGTAGTGAACCGTGTTGCGATGCACCGTCAACTGCTCGGCCGTGGCGGCGTAGCTGCGGTTGGTCGCAAGAAAGACCCGCAGAGTCTCGCGCAGGGAATTTCGCCACGGATCGTCCACCGACAGGCCGCCGAGGGTGTCGGCGACGAAGTCCGCCAGCTCGTCAGGCTCGTCGGCCAGCAGGGCCAGTGGAGCCACCTGAGCGAAGGAGACCGCACGGGGCGCGGCGTCGCCCGCTGCCAGCGCGACCGCCTTGGCCCGCGAGGCGCTGCGGGCACTGCGGCGAAAGCCCTCCAGGCCGGGGCGGGCGTTGCCGATGGCAACGCGCACCGGCAGCTTCGCCCGCCCCAGTGCCATCGCCACCGCGTCGGGGTCGACAGCCGGGCAGGCGGCCTTCACCGGGAACCAGATGCGCACGTCCATCTCGTCAGTCGGCACAAGCAGAGGTTCGTCCCGCGCGTGGAACTCCCGCTGCAGGAGGGAACTCAGGCGCTCCAGGATGCCCATGGCATCGACCGGCCCAGCCCCGCGGTTGACCCACCCTTCCACCGCGAGGTGGGTCCCGGCCATCCGGTAGCCGAGGGCGGCCTCGGCCTGTTCGACGTTGGGAGACGCAGCGTGCAACAGCTGACCGACCCAGTGCTGGCGTAGCGCACCTCTGCTGCTCACCCAGCGTTCGCGTTCGTCCTCGTAGGCCCGGGCGACCTGTTCGGACACCCTGTCGACGTACGCCGCGGCTATGCCGACCAGCGAGATGACCGTGCTCGCGGTGTTCGCGCCCGGCAGACTCATGGCCTTGTCGAGAACAAGGTCGAGGGAGCGCGCCTGGCCCAGCCGGTAGGCGCGCAGCAGCGCCGACATGGGGACGTCGCGCTGTGCGAGCCGGCGGGCGTAGGAGACGGCCGAGGGCGGTGCGTCCACCGTCCGCGGGTCGATGCCGTTGCTCATGACGTGCAGGGCGGTGACGACATTCTCCGTGACGCTCGCTTCGAGCAGGCTGTGCAGCCGCTCGTCGTGGTCGAGGACCGCGATTTCCCGCTCGATGATGGCGATGAGCGTGGCAATGAGTTCCTCGCGCTGGGGCAGTACGGCGAGCGCCACCCGCGCGACCGGGTCCGAAGGCGTGCTCACGTCGGCGCTCCTTTCCTGCCCGCTCACCGGGTGAGAAACCGCAAGGCGGACTTTGCGGCGTTGAAGCCTCCCATGCCGTGGGTTCCGGGGCCGGGCGGGGTGGCCGCCGAGCACAGGAAGACGCCGGGGATGCCGGTGCTGTACGGGTCGAGGGCCACGCGGGGCCGCAGCGCCACCTGCAGGGCTGTGTTGGCGCCGGTCACGATGTCGCCCCCGACGTAGTTCGGATTGTAGAGCGGCAGTTCGGCGGTCTGGCGGACGAAGCGGCCGACGATACGCTCGCGGAATCCCGGGGCGAACTGCTCAATGCGGTCCAGGATGGCTTCCGTTGCGTCGCCTGTGTAGCCGTGCGGCACATGCGCGTACGCATAGATGGGGTGGACGTTTCCGGCCGAGCGGCCGGGGTCGGCGAGGTACTGCTGGGAGAGCAGCACGAACGGGCGCTGCGGCATGCGGCCCAGGCCGACCTCCCGCTCGGCGTGGACGACCTCCTCCAGGGTGCCGCCCAGGTGCACGGTACCGGCCCGGCGGCAAGCCTCGTTGCTCCACGGCACCCCGCCCTCGACGGCAAGGTCGACCTTGAACGCCCCCGGGCCGTGGCGCCACTTCCGGTAGGCGCGCCCCACGCGGGAGGGCATGCGGTCCCCGCAGATGTCGGCGGCGGCACCCGGAGCGACGTCGAGCACAACCGCCCTCGCCGGGGGCAGCTCGTCGAGGGAACGCACCCGCACCCCGGTCTCGATCGTGCCGCCGCGCTCCTTGAGCAGTGCGGCCAGCGCCTGGGCAAGGTTGCGGGAGCCCCCACGGACCACCGGCCAGCCGTACCGGTGCCCGGCGGCGGTGAGCATCAGTCCCACAGCAGCGCTGGTGGGTCGGGTCAGCGGGTGAAAGGCGTGCGCCGCCACCCCGGCGAACAGGGCACGCGCCTCCTCGCTCCGCCAGCGGCGAGCGATGGCGGTAGCGGGCAACAGCGCCCGCAGGCCGAACCGTAGGAGGTGAGCCGGGTGCGCGGGCACATGCACGATCGGCCTGAAGAGGTCCTCGGCCAGCGCGTCGAACCCCGACGCCAGCGGGCCGAACAGGCTGCGCCAGGCCGCGCCGTCCGCGCCGAGCGAGCCGACGGTCTCCTCGATCGAGCGGACCATCACCCCCGCCCGCCCCGAGGCCAGGGGATGCGCGAGATCCACCTCGGGCCACAGCCACTGAAGGCCGTACCGCTCCAGAGCAAGAGACTGCAGATACGGGGAGGCGACAGCCATCGGGTGTACGGCGGAGCAGTGGTCGTGCAGCACGCCGGGCACGGTCAGCTCGCTGCTCCTGGCTCCGCCGCCGATCTCCTCGGCGGCCTCCACAACCGTGACCGCCATCCCCTGCTGGGCGAGGGCCACGGCGGCGGCCAGCCCGTTCGGGCCGGCCCCCACCACGATCGCGTCACTCATGCACGGTCTCCGCCTGTGCGTCCACGGGCCGCGCGCCGGCGTCGACGGTGCGCACGGGTATCGAGGCATCGTCGTCGGCAAGCCACGGCTGCCGGGTGACCATGTCCTTGACGTCCACGTACCCCTCCTCGATCCGGCCGGTTGCGGCATCCACGATGCGGTAATGCTGGCGCTGCCTGTGCAGGGGCTGTGATTCAAGAATGATGACGCGCAGCTCGCCCTTCTCGAAACCGCAACGCTCCTGTACCGCCTCCAGGAGTTGTTCGTTGTGCAGGTGGCCTTCGCCAAAGTTCCAGCCCAGGATCCCGCCCGCCACATACTCGCCGTCGCGCAGGTCGTAGGCCTCCGTGTCGTCCAGGGCGCGGGGAAGCAGGCCGTTGAGCGCCCGGCCGTGTGTGTGCATCGAACGCCAGGCCATGCCCTTGTGCAGCATCAGCTCGGCGAGATCCTCTCCGTAGATTGTGACGAGCTGATCCTTGGCCATACCGGCGGCCTTGGTGATGTGCGCGTTCAGCTTCTCCTCTGTCCCCCTGCGAAAGCACCAGGTGCTGGTAGCCCAGTTCCCGGCGTAATAGCGCATCGCGGGCAGGAACGACACCAGGTGCGGCTTGGCGTTCCCCAGCGCCGGCACGGCGACCAGGCACACCAGCAACAGGACGGCCAGGAACGGAGAGTCCAGGGAGGACACCCCGATCTCCGCGTAGTGCCCGAAGAGGAACAGCGCCGAGAAGATGAAGAAGACGTTCCACTCCAGCGGCACGCCCATGGGGAAGGTCGACATGATGTGGAGGTGGAAGACGACCATGAGCGTCAGCGCGGCGGTCGTGGTGATGCCGCCGTCGGAGAGCAGGAGTGCCAGGGGCACCACGTACTCGATGACGGTGCCCATGTGGGCGGCGAAGCCGGACACTTTGGACGGGCGCAGGTCGTCCGGGTAACCCCGGTAAAGCTTGCGCTTGAGCCACTTGACGTGCTGCAGCGGGCTGTTGCTGATCATGATGGCCACGACGAACGGGAAGTGGCGGTTGAGCTTGGACGTCGCCGCGCCCCACCACAGCGCCACCATAACGAGCTTGAGCCCGATGATCATGTCGGTGAACGGGAAGCAGAAGACCAGCAGCGTCAGCCCGTACTGCTCGCCGCGGGCGGCGAGAAACACGGTCTTGTCGCGCAGCCCGAGCAGCGCGAGGGAGAGAGCCAGGGGAATCAGCCGGACCGGCTCGATCAGGCCGAGTGCGTTCTCGCGGGGCACCGGCCCGGCGTTTGCCGGGGAGATCAGCAGCCACACCGCCGAGGTGATGACAGCCGCGTACAGCGCCACATCGAATGCGGTGCGGCGCGTGCCCCGGGTCAGGGGCACACGACCCGGCCACGGAGGCAGCCGGACGGTGCCGGGCCTCAGCCAGTGCAGAAAGGCACTGACCGGCGGCACGAAGCGCAGCGTCAGGGGTCCCGATCCGCACCCGAAGCCGAGCACCTCGAACAGCAGCGTCCAGATCACGATCTTCTGGTAGACGATCGGTTCGGTCCACCATGACGCGACGTCACCAATTGACCCGAGTCCTGGCGTCGCCGCGGTGACGGCGACGCCGCCGAGCACATAGCCCACGATCTTGAGGAGGTAGAGGACGTAGACCGCCCCCGGTGTGCCGAAGCCGTTCTCGGCCCAGTGCTGGGCGAGTGGACGAATGCGCTGCAGATACGGCCGCGACCGCCATTTCTTCAGGTCGAAGTCGGCCAGATTCGGCGTGATGAATCCCATGACGAACCTTCATTTCTCGCCCGGGGGCGGAACAGAGGAGGAAGCGGCTCAGACGGCCGGGAACGCGTGGGAGACGAGCTCCGCCCGCAGAGCGGGCTTGTCCGTCTTTCCGACGGGGTTCTTGGGGAGTGTCTCCACCGCGATGACCCGCTCCGGGAGCTTGAAGCGGGAGAGCGAACCGCGGCAGTACTCAAGGATGCCCTCGGTCGTGACGGTCGCGCCGGGACGCAACACGACGAAGGCCACGGGCACTTCACCGAACACCTCGTGCGCCTGCCCCACGACAGCCGCCTCGAACACCCCCGGGTGGCTGTAGAGGAGCGACTCGATCTCCTTGGGGTAGATGTTCTCCCCACCGCGGATGATCAGGTCTTTGATTCGGTCCACCAGCACCAGGTAGCCGTCCTCGTCGAACTGGCCGACGTCACCGGTGTGGAGCCAGCCGTCGACGACCGTACGAGCGGTCTCCCCGGGCCGGTTGAGGTAACCACGCATCACATTCGGGCCGCGGACAACGACTTCACCGGTAGCGCCCTGCGGCAGTAGGCGGCCTGAGGGATCCATGACGGCAACCTCTTGGCCCGGCATGGCAAGGCCCACGGTGCCGGGCTTACGCAGGCCGTCGAGGGGGTTCGACGTCGACGCGCACGTGCCTTCCGAGAGGCCGTAGCCTTCCACGATCGGGATCCGGTAGCGGCCCTCGAAGCGTTCGATGAGCTCGGCCGGCATCGGCGCGGCCCCGCATGCCGCGAACCGGACGGAGGAGGTGTCGGGCCGCTCCGATTCCGGGAGTTCCATCAGCATCGCATAGATCGCGGGGACGGCCGAGAAACGGGTCGGGCGTACCGCCTCGATGGTACGGAAGAACGTCTCGGCCTTGAAGCGTCCGGCGACAGTGACTCTGCCCCCCGCGAGCAGCGACGACAGCACACTGACCACGATGCCGTTGACGTGGAAGAGAGGGAGGATCAGCAAACTGTGGTCGTCCTGGGCCACCTGCGACACCTCGATCATCATCGTGGACATCGCCTCGAGGTTGGCGTGGGAGAGCATGACGCCCTTGGGCCTTCCCGTCGTGCCGCTCGTGTAGATGAGCAGCGCGAGTGCGTCGGTGGCGGGTGGCGTCTCACCCCGCCCGCCCCATGCCTCCCCCGCGGCGTTCGCGGTGCCTGCGGACCCAGCGGTTGTGCGGAGCTCCGCGACATCGATCCTGGGCACGGACAGGTCCAGGCCGTCATCATCCTGACCGACGACGACTTTCGCCGCCGAGTCGGCCATCTGGTATTCGGCTTCGTTGGCGGTCAGTGCCGGATTCACCGGGGTCACTGCCGCGCCCAGCCGCCAGGCCGCGAAGAGCGCGACCACGAATTCGACGCGATTGGGCAGCATCACCGCCACCACGTCGCCGCTCCCGATCCCGCGCTGCCTCAAACACGCGGCGGCCGCCCGCACCTCGGCCAGAAATTCCGCATTGTCCAGGTCCAACACATCGTCGGCCAGGCTGGGCGCATTCGGGCTGCGCGCTGCTCGCACATCGGGCAGTTCCGCAAAGTGCATCTCAGGTCCTCACAGTCGTCCGCTGCGTGTGAAGAGAGACAGTACGAACGCGCAGCGTCGCAGGCCCATGGGCGCGGAAGACGACTCCTCCGACGCCGATTGTGCGCGGGGCACAGGGCACGCGGCACGCTCGACCCGGCCGGACTGGCGATGGCCTTTTCGACTACGTCCGGCACGACACCGTCGACCTTTTCGCGGCCCTGGATACCGCGACCGGCAAGGTGATCAGCACACTGTCCGCCCCGCATCGGGCGGTCGATTTCCGGGACTTCCTCGGAGAGAGCGACGGCCGGACCGAACCCGGCCTGGCAGTCCACGTGATCTGCGACAACCTCTCCGCCCACGAGGCGCCCGCGGTGCACAAATGGTTGCCGGCACATCCCCGCTTCCAGTTGCACTTCATCCCGACATACTCCTCGTGGATCTCTTTCAACCGTCGCTTGAGTGTCCGTGTCACTCGGGCGGGGCGGCGATCGCGGCCGCGGAGGATCAGGGCCCGACCGCCTTCTGCGGTCGGGCCCTGGCAGTACCGGTGCTCGAGCCCGCACGGCGGAGCCCCTCGGCAGAGACTGGTCCTGGGTGGCAAACCAGCTTGGGATGCTCCCGCTCGGCGTGCGAACGAAGCGCAGGAGCACCGGACCCGTCGTCACGGGCCCACTGTCCGCGGGCGTTGGGGACCTGCTGCCAGCCGTCGACCGACCTCGTGATGAGCAGAGCCCGATAGACCTCGCGGGTCCACACCGTGGCGCCTTCCCCGTACTCGGGGAGTTCTTCGAAGGCTTCGTTTTCTGAGTCGTAGCTGTGCTTCCGGCCCTGCGCGTCCGGGATCATCCACTCTCCGCCGGGCAGCCCCGCGAGTCTCATAGCCACAACGATCTCCCCTCCCCATTGGTGTGTGCGAGGTCGTAGAGCTGCGGCCTCGGCGGTGGGCACCTGACGGGCTTGAGCCGTGGCCTCATCCTCAGGTCGATCGAACGGGGCCCTTGACCGCATCAACCACACGTCCCGCCACGGGAGCTGTGCGCTGCTGTTTGCTGAGTGCCGTAGCAGTCTTTCGCTCGGGTCGGTGGTGCGGGCGCACGGCACGTGTGCCCGGGCAGGTCAGGCTGCCCGGGCACACGGTTCACGGAGGGTTGGGTCATCCGGTGTCGACGGTCGGACGGCCCTCACCGGCTGGGTCAGTGGTGGTGGCCGCGGCCCCAGGACTCAATGTCGACGGTGCGGCCGCGGTCGTCGCGCAGAGTCGCGGTGTCGGAGCGGTCCCAGACGTAGGTGCGGCGGCCCTGGTAGAGGTCGGTGCGGGTGTCGCGGCCGGCGCCAGTGTGAATGCGGACGGTGGCGCGGCCGGGGAGGCGGACGTCATGGAAGCGGTAGCGGTTGCCGTCCGCGTCGCGCAGGGTCCAGCCGTCGAGGTCCACGCTGCGGCGGGTGTTGTTGGTGATATCGACCCATTCGGCGTTCAGCGACCGGTTGGTGCCGATGCCGCGTCTGGGGCTGTCGGCCTGCACGCCGCCGATCACGACCTGGGAACGCTGGTGGTGCCGGCCGCGGTCGTTGTCGTCGGCCGAGGCCGGCAGGGCGACGGCGGAGACAACGGCGCCGGCCGCGAGGGCGGTCGCGGCGATACGGCGGGCGGTGCGAGAAGCAGACATAGGTGACGTCTCCTCAAGAACGGTGCTCCACAAGCCGATGTGAGCTGGTGGTGCGGTGCGGGTTCCCGGACCGTGCTGGTCCGAGGACCCAAACTCTGGGGCGCCCGGCGCGGCCGGCGGCAGGCCAACCGGCGCACGTTACCGTTTGCGGACATTTCCGTAACAAGCGCCCGTATCGGATCCGCATATGCGGCGAGCGTGACCCTGACATTCACTGTCCGCTACACCGATCCGCTCAATGATCAAAAGCAAGCCCTTGCATGCTCCGGCGCACCACCGGTTGCGCCACCCGGCACATCACCCGCTCGGCGGACAGAAACTCGGTAACGACGCTTCTGCACATTTCTTCGCACACGCGAGACGATGTCGCACATGCATGCGACAGGAAAAGCCTTCGCTCTGACAAGGACCGGGTACACGCTGTTGGAGCCGAGGTCCCGCCGGACTCCTGATGAGGGCGACCGAGGCTACGGACACCATTGACTGATCAAGGACCATCCGCGACGGCTTGAGGCTGCAATGCGACCGCTCCCGGCGGATCAGCGTGGAAGCGCACCGGCCGGACCCCCGCAAGACCGTGGTCAAGCAGCGGCAAGGCCCCTCCAAGAGCGCAGGTCAGGAAGTGCTCTTCCCGCGCCAGCGGGGGTGGACCGAAGCAGAGGGCGCCTACGGTTGCGCAGCCAGACCATCGGCACGCCCGGGCCGGACGTTCCCCACGGTCCCGTCACCCGTACCCCGCACGCTCGTTGAACCCCCTCAACTCCGGTCCGTCTGCCGGGGGACGGCGGTACTCGGCTTCGAAAGCCCCGCCGCCACCCGCATCGCCACATCTCTGGCCTCACCCTTGGTCAGCGGCCGGCACAGCTCCTCCCCACCGCCTCGGACACCCGGCCGATCTCCCTCTCCAACAGAGACAGTTCCCCCCAGCCGCGGTGCACCATCTCCCAGGGCGTTCAACGTTTGCCGCCTGCGCAGATCCCGCTACCGACGGCTCGCCGAAACCAGTCTCCAAACACCAGCCCACCGGCGCCGCCATCAACCTCGCCGGCATCGACGCCCACCTCACCGGGCAGCACCGAGCCCCCACCCGCATCAGTCCCTTAACAGCGCTCCACCCCGCTGGATGAGATTCAGCAGGGCAGCATCGGTGTCCCGTCTCAAACGATCTGGCACTGCCCCAGAACTGTGACCCGCGGGGACCGGATCAGTTGAGACGTAGGCATGCTGGGAATCTCGGTTGATCTGGTCCTGGGTGACTGGATGCCGGATGTGGTCTCAGGTGATCTGGTCCGGCTCCGCCGTTTCGAACTGGCACCACGCCTGGGTAGTCAGCCACGACTGGTGTGATGCCGACCGATAGTTGGCCATTCCGATCGGTAGTTGGCCAGTCGTCTCGCCACCGTTGGTGGCGCTCGGGCACGCGGTAGGCACCTTCGACCCAGCCGTATGTCTGGATGTGACAGGGAACCGTCATTGCGGTCATTGGTGGTGGCGGTGAGGATGGGTTCATGCCCATCTCGCACCGTGTCGTCATCGCGGTCTTCCCTGATGTCGATCTCCTCGACGTCACCGGCCCGGCCGAGGTGTTCGCGCTGGCCAACCGGGAGACCGCGGGCCGCGCCGGCTACCAGGTCCGCCTTGCCGGGCCGGTCGTCGGCGAGGTGCGGACGTCGGCGGGTGTGCGACTGCTGGCCGATCTGACCTTCGAGGAGGTCGGCGGGCAGGTGGACACGCTGCTGGTGCCCGGCGCGGTTGACATGACCGACGACGGCCCCACCGCCCGCATCGACCCCGATGTCGTGGCCTGGGTCAAGGAGACCGCCCCGCACGCCCGGCGGGTGGCGTCGGTGTGTGTGGGCGCGCACCTGCTGGCGGCGGCCGGGCTGCTGGACGGGAAGACGGCGACCACCCACTGGTCGACCGCCGCCCAACTCGCGGTCGACCACCCGGCCGTCACGGTCGACCCGGATCCGATCTTCGTCCGCACCGATGGCGGCCGGCTGTGGACCGGGGCCGGGATCAGCGCCTGCCTGGACCTGGCTCTGGCTCTGGTGGCCGAGGACCTGGGCGAGGACGTAGCCCTGTCAGTGGCGCGGCAGCTGGTGATGTACCTCAGACGCCAGGGCGGCCAGAGCCAGTTCTCCGTCCCCCTCAGCCGGCCCGCCTCGGACCGCCGTGACATCGACGACCTGCGGCTGTGGATCGCCGACCACTGCGACGGGGACCTGTCGGCAGATGCCCTTGCGGCCCGGATGTGCCTGAGCGAGCGGCACTTCGCCCGCGTCTTCAAACAGGAGACGGGCAGCAGTCCCGGCGCCTACGTCGAAGCCGCCCGGGTCGAGGTTGCCCGGCGCCTGCTGGAGACCACCGACGGCCCGCTCGACCAGGTCGCGGCCGCTGCCGGGCTCGGCTCGGTGGAAACCCTGCATCGGGCGTTCAGGCGGCAGCTCGCCACCACCCCCGCTGCTTACCGCCGCCGCTTCCGCGCCCAGACCACCTGACCCGCTCCACCCCCCCAGCACGCAGGCGAGGCAGATAGCTTCGCCATGCCCAATTCCCCCATGAAAGGCACCCAATGAGCACGAATCAGCCCTCGACGACCCTGCGCGACGTGATCGGCCTGGACAACCACCCGCCCCGGCTGAGCGAGTCCGCCCTGATCATGATCGACTTCCAGAACACCTACCGCACCGGCGTCATGGCCCTGGACGGCGCCGAGGAAGCCCTCGCGGCGGGCGCCCGCCTGCTGGACTGTGCCCGCGCCACAGGCACCCCCGTCATCCACATCATCAACGACGGCGGCGAGGACACCCCTACGACATCCGCGCCCACGTCGGGGCCATCAGCGACGAAGTCGCCCCGACAGAAGGCGAACCGGTCGTGGTCAAGCAGTTCCCCAACTCCTTCCACGCCACGGAACTGGAGAAGACGCTGCGCGACCTGGGTATCGAACCAGGCAGGGGCAACGACCTGGTGCTGGCCGGCTTTATGACGCACATGTGCGTCAACTACACCTCCCAGGGCGCCTTCAATCTCGGCTACCGGCCTACCGTCGTCGCCGAGACCACCGCGACCCGCGCCCTCACCACCCCCGACGGCACCGTCCTGCCCGCCGCCACCCTCCAGGCCGCCGCCCTGACCGCGATCACCGACCTGTTCGGCACCGTCGTCCCCACCGTCGAAGCCCTCCCCGCCTGACCCCGGGCCCGCGATGCGCGATGCGCGACAGGGCCGTATTCCCTGCCGCGCAGCCAGAGCGAGGATGACACCGGCGAATACGCCGCGTTCTGGCTGATCCGCCCAGGTCGGGCGCTGGTCGAGCAGCCTGTCGTCTTCCTCGGCTCCGAAGGGGAGACCGGCGTCGTCGCGTGCAGCCTAGGTGCCTCCCTGTGGTTGCTGGCCGACGGCTTCGGCCCCTGGGAGGCAGCCACCTCGTACGAGCCCGACTGGGGGTCGCGCCTTCATGTCCCACGGGGATGTGTTCACCGGTGGTCCGATGGGTGAGCGTCTGCGGACGTGTCGTTGAGGGCCGTCAGATTGAAGCCGGCGTCGGCCAGGACCGTTGCGGCCACTCCGCGGCCGACCTGGGCAAGGCCGACCAGCAGGTCATCGCAGTCGATGTGGTCGGAACCGCGTTGCTCAGATCTTGCTTCCGCAGTGTCGATTGCCTTGCGGGAGTGGGGAGTCCATCCGATGCGTTCGGCTGCCTGGGAGGCGCCCATG
This sequence comes from Streptomyces sp. NPDC002730, assembly GCF_042888805.1. Lineage (NCBI taxonomy): Bacteria > Bacillati > Actinomycetota > Actinomycetes > Kitasatosporales > Streptomycetaceae > Streptomyces > Streptomyces sp. NPDC002730. The sequence continues at coordinate 334,790 of NZ_JBIAQG010000008.1, read as the reverse complement.
CTCAGCCGGGTGCCGACGGACTGGTGAACGGCGTCGGGTGAGTCGCCAGCGGCCTGCAAGAGCCGGGTGGCGCTGTTCTCCTCGGCGGTGAGACCCCACAGAAGGTGCTCGGTGCCGATGCAGTTGTTGCGGTGGTGCACTGCCGCCTGCTTCACGTGGACCATCGCCCGACAGAGGTTTTCCGTCATCGCCTCGGGGCTGTATCGCTTGTGGGGTGCGTGAAAGCGCTGCTGCACCGCCTGCCGAGTCACTCCCAGAGCGGACCCGATGTCGGTCCATAAGCAGCCGTGCATGCGGCAGTGCTCGACGTACTCTTCGACCAAGTCGTCTGCCAGGGCCTGTAGTTGGCCACCGAGCTGGGCGGCGACCGTCAGCAGGGCAAGCCAGTCGGGCTGCCCTTGTTCTCCGGAGCGGTGTGCGGTGTCGCAGGTCCTGTCTACTTCTGCGATGAGGTGGTCCAGGTCCGGGAGAGGCATGAGGCAAGTACGTCCGCGTGGGGGTTGGGCCGCCATCTGGCGGCGACTGTGAGCCACCAGATAGATCTCGAAGAGGGCTTCCTCCCGTGGCGGGATCGGGGGGCATCGTGGAGGCGGAAGATCACCTGACGCCGTTTGGGGCCGTTCGAAGGCTTCCGTCCCGCTTCCAGGGCCAGGGCATCCCGGCGTCCAACTTCACGGAGGAAAAAACCGCACGTGGTGTGAGGCGGCGACCGGAAATCGTTCGACAGTGGTCTGCGCGTCCGACATCCTGCGGAGCGACGACGTGAACAGACCCCAGGGAGAAGGCCGTTGAACCCCACCATCCGCCACATCACCTTCGACTGCACCGGCGAGCCGTACGAACTCGCCCAGTTCTGGAGCGCGTTGCTCGGGCGCCCGGTGTCCGACGAGGACAAACCGGGTGATCCGGAGGCGCTGATCGAGGACCCGGACGGTGGTCCAGGTCTGCTGTTCGTACGGGTAGAGGAGGGCAAGACGGCCAAGAACCGCGTCCACTTCGACCTGCAGCCGACGGGTCGCAACCGGGCCCAGGAGGTCGGGCGGGCCCTGGAGCTGGGTGCCCGGCAGCTCGCGGACCACACCCTGCCGGACGGCAGGGGCTGGGTCGTCATGGCCGATCCGGAGGGTAACGAGTTCTGCGTCGAGCGAGGAGAGCTGGGCTGACGCCTGCGCCGGTCGTACATGACGAAGGCCCGTGCTCTGTTGAGGGAGCATGGGCCTTCCGTCTCTCCGGAAACCGCACGTGCGTGGCTCGTGTCAGGGGCGAAGAGCCCGGACAGCGCCACACGGGAGCATGAACAAGAGCATCTTGATCCGGTTGACGTGTCCTTCGACCACGCGTGCCTCGACACCGCAGTGGGGCTGGGCCGCAGTCACGCGAGCCAACCGGCCGAGTGGCGACGCCTATTGCTCTATGCGCTCACCGACGCCCTCGTCGACAATCACCTGCTGGTCGGCACCCTCGCCGCCCACCTCCAGTAGCAGGGCGTCGACAACTGCCTCATCCGCCGGCACCCGAAATTCGCGGACCCCGACCACTACATCACCCAGCAGGCTCTCGATCATCTGGTCGGACTGACCGGCCGGACCCGCCTCCGACGGTGAGCGCCAGCCCATCTGGCACTACCTGGGGCGTGTATCGGAAGTGCTGCGATCATTCAGGCCATGACAGCGGATTGGCATGGCGTGGAGGTCGTCTTCCAGCGTGTCGGCGTCGACCGTATGGACGAGGTGCTGAGCGTGCTGGATGAGGCGGCGGGATGGCTCAACGCACGCGGGATCAGACAATGGCCTGCGCGTTTTGAGGCCACATGGGTGGAGGAAGCCATCTCTCGGGGCGATACGTGGTTGGTGGCTGCCGGGGACAAGGTGGCGGGGACGGTCACCATGGACTGGTCGGATCCACTGTGGGCGGATGCCGACGGCGCGGCGGGTTACGTGCACCGCATGGCCGTGCTCCGATGGGCGGCGGGGATCGGGGCCCGCATTCTCGACTGGGCAGCCAATGCCGCACGGCAGCGGGGCGCCAACTCCCTGCGGCTGGACTGCGTGACGTCCAATGATCGGCTGCGTGCCTACTACGAGGCCCATGGCTTCGCGCACCGCGGAGACGTGCCGGTGGGCGGTGCTCCTGGTCAGCGGTTGGAGGATGGTCCGGCCACCTGGGTCAGCCGCTATGAGCTGGCCTTGCCACGGGGTGACCTGCGCGTCATAGCCACTCGTTGATGGCCGCGACAAGGGGCGCCGGGGGCGGGCTGTCGGTGGAACAGCGACGCTCGGGCAGCCGCGTTCCCCGCCCGGAAGGTTCGGACGCGGAATGTGCGTATCTGGGGGACCGCGTCTACTCGAAGGTCTTCAGGCTGTCCTCACCGTCGGTCCACCAGACGCCGAGCCTTTGGCGGACGAGGAGCCAGCCGTTCGGGCCCCGACGGAATTCCCAGTCGTAGGGACCGCCCATGGAGTAGGGGGAGCAGGTCTTTCCGCGTGCGGTGACAGCGACGAACCACATGTAGCCGATGCCGGTCGCCCGGTTGCCCTCTACGTCGAAGTGCATGTTGAGGATGTGATGCTGCATGCTCGGGTAGGGCGATTCCGCCTCTTCCACCTTCGCCCGGATCGCCTCCTTCCCGTGGGTTTTCTCCCATGGCCCGAACTCCAGCACCGCTTCCTCCGCCCAGCAGTCGATCCAGGTCTGCCAGTCCTTGCGGTCCAGCGCCCTCCACCCGCGGATCATGAGGGTGCGCAGACCTTCCTTGTCCTCCAGGTCCCGCAGTCTTCGGACCAGGCTGTCGTAGTCGGCGGCAGTGGGTTGCACATCGGCTCCTTTCCTTCCGAGCCGGGTCACTGGACGCTCGCGGCGGGCCGGACGACGATTTCGTTCACGTCGACCTGCGAAGGCTGGGAAATGGCGTAGGCGATGGCCTCCGCGATGGCCGAGGCAGGCAGTGCTACGGCGCGGTAGGTCTTCATCGCCTCCCTGGCTTCCAGGTCGGAGATGCTGTCGGCGAGTTCGGACTCGGTCACGCCCGGGGAGACGAGGGTGACCCGGATGTCCCCGGCGGACTCCTGGCGCAGCCCTTCGGAGATCGCGCGGACGGCGAACTTGGTGGCGCAGTAGACGGCGGCGGTGGGAGAGACCTCGTACGCGCCGACGGAGGCGATGTTCACGAAGTGCCCGCCGCCCTGTGCGCGCATCGCGGGCAGGGCGGCGGCGATACCGTGCAGGACTCCCCGCACGTTCACGTCGATCATGCGGTCCCACTCATCGGTCTTGAGCGCTTCCAGCGGGGAGAGGGGCATCAGACCCGCGTTGTTCACGAGGGCGTCGATCCGGCCGTACTCGCAAAGCGCCGCATCGATGAACGCGCGCGTGTCTGCCGCGTCGGTGACATCCAGCTTTCGGAAGGCGGCGGTGCCGCCGTCCTTGGTGATCTCTTCAACCAGCCGCTCCAGTCGGCCGGTACGGCGCGCGCCGAGAAAGACCCGGTGCCCGTCCGCCGCCAGACGGCGTGCGGTCGCCTCGCCGATGCCGCTGCTCGCACCGGTGATGGCCACGGCCTTGGTGGTCTGCGTCATGCTTGTTCCTCCTTGTGGAGAACGAGGTGCTCGTGGTGGAGCACACCGTCACGAATGTCGCCGGTGGCGGTGAACCCGGTGTCGTCGACATAGTCGAGATGACTGCCGGTCAGCGTGTAACGGCCGCTATAGGCACTGCGACGCGTCCCGCGAGCCTCGTCGTAACGGCCGTCGGCACGCAGCTCTTGCCGGATGTGCCCGTCCGCGGTCACCCACACACCGACCACATCCGCCCTCTCACCGGCCCCTTCCGCAGGGCTCGACTGTTCCCTCATCGCATTCCCTTCCGTACTTCCGTCCAGCTCGCTCTCCGGAGTCTGGGCGGCGGCGGAAGGACCAGCCAGGACAGGCTGTGCCCGGGTACGGCACACCCAGGTACACAGCCGGGGATCGGTCTAACCTGAAGAGGTGACCAGCAACGATCTCGGGGACTTCCTTCGGGCACACCGTGCACGGCTGCGGCCCGGCGACGTCGGGCTGGCCTCCTACGGTCGGCGCCGGGTGGCCGGGCTGCGGCGGGAGGAGGTCGCCGTCCTGGCCGGCATGAACACTGACTACTACGCCCGTCTGGAACAGGGCCGCGAGCACAGCCCCTCGCCGCAGATTCTCGACGCGATCAGCGGCGCCCTGCGTATGGACCGCGAGGCACGTGACCATCTGTACCGGCTGGCGGACACCCTGCCGGACGGTCACCGGACACAGCCGAGAGAGACGGTCAGCCCGATGCTGAGTCAATTGCTGGACGGGTACACGAACACCCCGGCATTCGTCCTCAACCCGGCCCTGGACCTCCTGGCAGCCAACAGCCTGGCCGACGCGCTCTTCTCTCCGTTCGGGAAAGCGGAAAACCTGGCCCGCATGACCTTCCTCGACCCCGCAGGCCGCAGCTTCTACGCGCAGTGGCACCGTGCGGCCGAGGCGGTCGTCTCCAGCCTGCGCCAGGCCACCGGCTTCGAACCGCACTACCCACGCCTGCAGGAACTGGTGAGCGTCCTCACCGAAACGAGCGAGGAATTCGCCACGCTCTGGTCCTCGCACACCATCTACGGAAAAACCCACGCCGCCAAAGAACTCATCCACCCCGAGGTCGGAACCCTGTCACTCACCTACCAGTCCTTCGACGTACGCGGTGCACCTGGTCAGCAGGTCGTGATCTACCACGCAGAACCAGGAAGTCCCAGCTCCCAGGCGCTCTCCCTGCTCGGCAGCCTCAACGCCACACGCCGCCGAGAATCGACCCCAGAGCGGTAGCCCTGTGCTCACCAGCTTGCTCGCGCCGAGAGGGCAGGTCGGCGTGTCAGGGTCGGGACAGGCCGCCCGTTGCCTTCCACGGTCCAGTCTCCGGAGCCACCGGTCAAGGATGAGGCGGCTCGTCGCCGATACCGCACTCAGTACTGGGGCTTGTGGGGACGGCGACTCGATTGAGGTGAAGTCCTCCAGCCCCGGACATTGGCCCCGGCCGGGGCCGCTGGCGGTGATGTTGAACTGGCAGCGGCCCAGGAAGTTGATGTTCCGGTCCTTCAGCTGGGACAGCCGGGCCACGTCATCGTCCTTGAGGTCGTGGCTGGGCGACAGCCGCGTCCAGACACCGGGTGTTCCACAGGACCACGGCGTCACATCTTCCGGCACAGCCGTTCGCCGGGGCGGCCGCCGAGTTCCCCGTGACTGCGTGGAGCCACATCTTCTCTTCGAGAACAACACTTCTTTCAGGCCGGGCCTGCATAGTCGTCCACCAGGTCGGTGTGCCGGTTCCGCCACCACGGCACGAGCTGGACGAGGCCGAACGCCACCTCGACGCCGAGGAACAGCCACAGCAACTGCGTGGCGCCATGGGCGAGCGCGTACGCCTGCCATGCCGCGAACAGTGTGCGCGCGATGCCGTCGAGCAGTCCGTGCACCGGCAGCGGCCTGACGATGCGCAGGACGGCCCAGACGACCACGACCGAACCCATCAGATTCGCGTACAGGGTCTGCATCGGGTCGAGTTCGGGCAGGACGCCCAGCCTGAGCGTGTTGCCCAACGATGACAGCGCTTCGTGCACCAGCGCGTACGTCCACGGCGTCGCGAATCCCGCCGTGACGATGAGGTCGTACCAGGCGCTCACGCGTACGACGCGAAGATAGGCGGGACGTGCGGGGGCTAAGAGACGGATCACTTTGAGGCTCCTGCTGGTCTCGGGGCAGCGACGCCTCACGGTAAACAGTGGAGTACGCTCCAAGGTCAAGCCCATCATCCGACGGAGGGTCATGCGTATCGGAGAGCTGGCCGCGCAGGCGGGCATGACCAGGGACACCATCCGTTTCTACGAGAAGGTCGGCCTCGTCACAGGCCGGCGGCTGACCAACGGGTATCGCGACTTCCCGCCCGAGACAGTGGCCTGGCTGCACTATGTCCGCACCGCGCAGGTACTCGGATTTTCACTGGCCGAGATCGCGCGGCACGGCGAAGAACTACGCGAAGCGCCGGACGCCGCGGAAGCGCTGTCCGCACTGTTCAAGGAGAAGATCCAGGTCATCGACGCCCGCATGGCCGAACTCGCCACCCTGCGGACCGAACTCGCTACGCGCGTCGGCACCGGATGCCCATTGCGTGCAGTCGACCGACCCGCCCGAGCACGAGGTTGAGCACGTCACGGGCCTGCCGGTGACTCCCCCGGACGAGACACCAAGGGCCGGTCGTTCTTCCCGCGCGAGCCGGGGTGGCCCAACCGCGTCCGATGAGCTCGCGAAGCGGGAAGTGTTCTTCCCGCTTCGAGCGGGGACGGTCCGGAGCACTAGGTCCAAAACTGCTGCACGACGTCGTCGGTGACCTCGGCCACGGCTTCCAGATGATCGACAGCGACCACGCCAACTGCCCGACCAGTGGTTCCAGGACTGCGTCCGCTTCAACTGGCGCGACGGCGAAAGCCCCTCAGGAGTGGATCAATCAGCACGGGACACCGGTGCCGTACCGCGCCGGTGTCCCGTGCTGATCCGGCCGAGGTTCCGGCGCCGAAGCCTTGTGGGGACTCCCCTGAAGCGCATCGGACCGTCGTTGTGACCTTCCTGTGGCGCGCGATCCGACGGGTCCAGCATTCCTTTTTGTGCCCCCAGGAAGGCGGCACGCGGGGTGGCCGGGGTGCCTCACCGCACGGACGCGTCGACGCAGGGCCTCCATTCGGCTCGAGCTTGCTCCCTCACGGCCTTCTCGGCAGTTGGTTGGGCGCTCTCCCGGGCGACGAAGCGATAACCCACGTTCCGCACGGTGCCGATGAGCGACGCCTGATCGGGGCCGAGCTTGGCGCGCAGCCGCCGTACGTGGACGTCGACGGTGCGTGTGCTGCCGAAGTAGTCGTAGCCCCAGACCTCTTGTAGCAGCTGGGCGCGAGTGAAGACCCGGCCGGGATGGTGCGCAAGGTACTTCAGCAGTTCGAACTCTTTGAACGTCAGGTCCAGCACGCGGCCCCCCAGCGTCACGTTGTATGCCGCCTCGTCAATCGCCAGTTCGCTGGTACGGCTCTCCCCCGTCGCAGGAGTGCGTGTGGTCGCCTGTCGGCGTCCTGTTGCGTGTCGTCCCGGTTTCGCGAGCCGCAGTCGCGCCTCGACCTCACCGGGGCCTGCGGTGTCCAGGAGAACGTCGTCGATGCCCCAGTCTGCGGTCACGGCCGGAAGACCGCCCTCGGTGACGACAACGATGAGTGGGCAGCGGGGCTGAGCGGAGTGCAGTTGCTGGCACAGCAAGCGCACCTGTGGCAGGTTTCGACGCCCGTCGACCAGGATGACGTCCGGGCCCGGGGCGTGGATCAGGGCCGACGTCTCGGTCGGCGCGACCCGGACCTGGTGCAGGAGTAGTCCGAGGGCAGGCAGCACGTCGGTGGAGGGTCCCGGAGCGTGCGTCAGCACGAGCAGGGATCGCCGGCCAGTCCTGGGGGGCGACTGGGGTGTGTAAGCCTTGTGCATCAGCAGGCCGAGGTTGTTCGCGGCGCCGGTGTGGCCGGCGTCAGCGGCGCGGCGGTACATCACCTCCGCCTCCTCGGTCCGCCCCGCCTCCGCCAGCAGCACGCCCAGGTTGTTCGCGGCGCCGGTATTGCCGGCGTCAGCGGCGCGGCGGAGCCAGTCTTCCTCGAAGATCTGCGCATCTGTGCCGGGGTCCGCCCCGAGGTCAGGGACAGACCTCAGGTGGGACGCAATGATGTGCCGGACTGCCCGCTCATCGACGGCGGGGGCAGAGGCAGCTGCGTTCAGCAAGTGCCGAATGGCCTGCTCCACCGCCGCCTGGTGGCCGGCGTCCGTCAGGAGAGCGCGCGCCAGCTCCCGTATGGCTCGCTCGATCGCAGGGTCGCCGGAGTGGCGGGTGACGTCGCGCAGCTCCATGACCTGACGAACCGTCCGGGCATTTGTCGGAGAGGTGCGTTCGCGTAGTTCCCGGGCCCCTGAGGACCCGAGAGAAGATCGTTCCATCAGCGCGTCGAAGTCCTGGTCATCCACGGTCCTCACCCGCTCCCTGGTGCTTCTTCTCTTTCTGTCGCCACCGGTATAAGAGTCCCTCAACGGCCCGGACGCTCTCTGCCTCGAGCAGCTGGCGGATCTCTTCCTGCGAGTAACGGTCGACGGTCAGGGCCACGGCCGCCTGCGTTCGTGGGTCCTTGACCTCTCCGATGATGTCCAGCACCCGCAGGTTTCCGATCACTTCTTCGGCCACGCTCAGCTTGCCGACCGCGGGCTCGTAGAAATGCTGCTCTCTCCGCAACACGCGGCGCTGTCGTTCCTCGCCGGCGCGGTGCCTTCGGAACTCGTTGGGGAAGTCGTACGCGCAGGCGCCCATGAAGTAGGTGGTGATGCTGGCTCCGCCCTCGATCTGCCAGCCGCCTTCGACGAATGCACGTTGACGGAAGCGAGGCAGGGCGCAGGCTACGGTCATGGTCGCCAGCTCCTCTCGCAGATCGCTGTTGGAGACCAGTTCCTCCAGCTCCAGCTCGTGGGGGTTGAGCCCATAGCCGCGCCGGGCGACGAGCTTGAAGATGAACCCCGAGTGCATCCAGCCTCGCAGCACAGAGATTCCGTACCGGGCGAGTTCTTCGGCGAACCTCTCGTACAGGGAGCCTTGAAAGCCGGCCCTGGAGAGGACCCGGATCATCTCTTCGTCCGCGATTCTCCGGTCGATGCTCTCCTGCTGCCGCCGGGCGTCATGGTGATGCCGGGCATCCATCTCACACAGATCGTCGGCAGAGACGGGTGCCCCGAGGTCGCGCTTTTCGGGTTCACCTGGAGGTTGTAGGTCCCGGGCGCGCGCGGCCGCGGACACTCCGCCCGCGTCGTCGCCCTGCATTTCGCCCCTTCCGGTCGTCATCCATCCGCCCCCTGGAGATGCACGGGGCCGACTCCATCCCCGCCCGGCCAGCCCACTCGCAAGCTCCCGTGCCGGTCGGTGACGCAGACGACCCCTTGTAAGTGCGCCTCTCGCGGGCACCCCACGGACTGTTCCAAGATTCTTCAGAACGGGTACGAGACAAGAAAATCCGTGGGGTGACTGGACGTATGCGACGTATGAGCGGCATCGAAAACCGTTGCGTCCACCGGGAGTTCACGTGACCGCCGTCCCGACGCCGCCCCCCGCCCCGGGGCCCGAGGACCCGAAACCGTTCCTGCCTGCCCGTACCGCCATCGTCCTCCTGATGGCCGCCTTCGTGGGGGCGATCGCCGGCGTCCTCACCTACTTCAGCACCGGCAACACCGCCGGCGCGGCGCTCGCCGGGCTGGCCGGCTTCGGCGGCAGCGTGCCCGTGCTGAACAGCCTCATCGGCAACTGAGCCTTCGGAAGCCCGGCATGAACATCCCTGGCCGCCGGCACCCCTCGGGACGCCGACCGGTGCTCCGGACGCGCGGGGCGCGACCGCCCGTCCCTCCAACTCCTGAGTGCTCCAGACCTAAGAGCTGCACACAAGCGTCGAGAGCGATAGTGCTCCGCCGGACGGCTTCTCTGCAATCGCCTCTGCCGTTTGAGGCCTCGGCCATGGCCCACATGCCTGAGAGGTTGTCCTGGTGAGGTGGGCGGTTGTGAACCGGCGGACCCGCAACCGGAGTACAACGCCTCCTCCCGCGCTGGGCACATCAGCAGGAAACCGAAGGTGGGAGCCGGGAACCTGGTCGGCCCCCCTTCACGAGTTGCGGCGGTGCCTTGCCGGCCGTGGCGTGAAGCTGGTTGCCGTACGCCTGCGCCCCTACCGTCAACTCAGTTGCGGGGGTGTCCAGTCGGCATGGCGCAGGATGGTGCGGACGCTCGCGCGGGACGGAGCCAGCCGGAGCGCCGTGTTGCGCAGGGCGATGGCCAGCGGGTGGGTCAGTTGCTGCCCCATGCGGCCGGCCTGGCGGGCGGCGCGGGCGACGGACTGGCTACGTGGGCGGCGCTCGGTGTCGTAGCGGGTCAGCGCCACCTCGACGGCGGGTTCGGTGGCGAGTACGGCGGCGAGTGTGACCGCGTCCTCCAGCGCCTGGCAAGCGCCCTGGCCGAGGTTCGGGGTCATGCCGTGGGCCGCGTCGCCGAGGAGGGCGATGCGGCCCACGGAATAGGTGGGCAGGGGGGTGGCCAGCTCGTTGATGTCGTGATGCAGGACGGCCTCGGGCCGGGTCGCGTCCAGTAGCGCGGGGATCGGGTCGTGCCAGTCATCGAACCGGCGCCGCATCTCGGCAAGGGGGTCCGGGTAGCGCACGTCGGCGGGTGAGTTGAGGACGGCGTGCCACTCGGCGCGGCCGTCGGTGAACGCGATGTGGCCGAACTCGGCGCCCTGCCCCCAGGTCAGTGCGAAGTCGGTCCGCAGATCGACCGGGTGCTCGGTGATGGCGCGCAGGACCGTCGACCCGCTGTAGGCGGGCCCGGGGTGGCCGGGGAAGAGCTGGGTGCGCAGCCGGCTGTTGATGCCGTCGGCGGCCACGACCAGATCCGCGTCGAGAACGGTGTCATCGAGAGGTACCCGCACCCGGGCGGGGTCGGAGCGGTCGACGGACGTTACCTCGGCCCCGATCACCAGGGACTCGGGCGGCAGAGCCTCGCGGAGCAGCCGGTGGAGCGCGGCGCGCGGGATGCCGACGATCGGAGTGCCCAGTTCGCGCTCCAGCGCGGCTCCATCCATGTGGGCCAGCCAGCCCCCGCCCGGGGTACGGGTGCCGCCGGTGTACTGCGGCTGTGCCGCCGCGCGTACCGCTTCGCCGACGCCGATGGCGTCAAGGGCGCGGATGCCGTTGGCGTGCAGAGAGATGCCCGCGCCCGCGTCGTCGAGGACGGGGGCGCGTTCGATGACGGTCACTTGCCAGCCGATCAGGCGCAGGCCGATCGCCGCGGCCAGCCCACCGATGCCTCCGCCGACAACCACCGCACTGCTGCCCATGCCAGGCCCCCTACCTTCCGACGCCCCTGCCACGCTCTTCTACAGGTGTAGAGAAGCGTACCCTCTTCATCTCTACAGGTGTAGAAAGGGGTCGTGACCACAGATCGACGTACCGTTCTCGCCGACGCCGCCATTGAAGTGCTCGCTGAGGTCGGGATGCGGGGACTGACCCACCGCGCCGTGGACCGGGCGGCAAGCATGCCGCCGGGCACCACATCCGCGTACTACCGCACCCGCCAGGCACTGCTCACCGGGCTGGTCCGACGGCTTGTCGAACGCGACCAGGCGGAGCTCCAGGCGGCGGGGGAAGAGACGTCGGCGCCGCGGAACATCGATGAACTGGCAGCCCAGATCGCTGCCTTCGTCGAGCGGCGGCTCACGGGAGACGGGCGGCAGCGGTCCCTCGCGCACTATGCATGCGCCGTCGAGAGCGCGCGGCATACAGAACTGCGGGAAATCCTCGTGCCGCGCGAGAACGCCGCACGGGACGCCGTGCGCAACTTCCTGGCCGCGCACGGCGTGACCGATGCTGAGGGCCGCACTCTTACCCTGCTGGCCTGCGTGGACGGACTGGTCTTCGACCGGCTGCTGGGCGGCGGGAGCGTACCCGAGGAGGAGATCCGAGGGCTGATCGCGGCCGCACTGCGGTAACCCCCATGAAGAGGTCCTGGAGAAGCAGGAGACCGGAAGGTCAGGAGTCAGCCTTCAAGCCGGCGCGGAAGGCGGCGTCGAGCGTCTCCTCCCGGAAGGCACGCAGAGCCATGGTGTCGAGGGTGAAGTCGCCGCTCAAGTCCGGCACCAGGGAGACGACCACGTACGTATGGTCGCTCACGTCCAGGTGGCCAAATCAGGTCGCGTTCGTAGCGGACGAGGTCGTCGTAGCGGGCCTGGCAGCGGGCGAAGCGGTCCCCGCCCGCGCTGACGCCCGTTCCGGTCAGGACTGCTCACCGTCGGCAGCGGACAGGGCCACGTCCCGGGGCTTGCGGTCGATCTGGCTCCCCACCATGTCGACCACCGCATCGTTGTACGCGGTGCGCACGCCCGAGATCGTGTAGCCGGAGGCCTCGGCCCCCCCCAATTCGTTGAGCGAGTAGCGGCGGGGCGCGTGGAACTTCCGGGCGCAGGCGAGGAGTCGGCGGATGCGGCCGTCGGCCGCATCCTTCTCCGCCCGAGCGGCCTTGAGGGCCGGGATGAGCGGGACTTCTTCCGTGCCGAAGGCGACGACCTCAAAGTGTGTCGGCGGCCGGGCGCCCACCACCGGCCCCTCTCCGGACCGTTGGACGCAGCCAGAGCAGCGGACCGGCACACGAGGCGGGCAGCGCAACGGCACCGAGCACGCAGACCTTCGGGCACGAACCCGTCCCCGGCCCCGGGGGACCGGTGTGCGCCGCTGCCCCTTCCAACTCCTGCTGCCGCCGGCTCCACGCAACCCGTCCTGGCCCGATCCGCTGCCCCTGTTCCGGCCCCTGCACCTCCGCGTCCGTCCTCGGCCTGGTCGAGCGCCCCGCCCGAGCCGAGTGGCGCCTCCCGACGCCGGGACGGGACGCCGGTGCCGCTCGGCGCGTCAGCCCTTGGGACCGCAAGCCCGCGGACGGGTCAGCGGATGTCGCCCCGCCAGTCCCAATGCCTCACGTCATCGGCGCGTGGCCCGTAGGTCGCTCGCCCGCCGGGCCCGAAGGCACTGATTTCGGTGGGAAGAGCAGCGCCGGCGGCCAGTTCGGTCGCGCTCCATCCGGTCACATCCAGCAGCAGCCCGTCCAGCGGTCCACCCACCAGCTCCCGGTAGACGTGGCCCGGCTGGGGACCCGGATCGGGGTCCTCATGGTCCGCCCCGTACACCCGGCCCCGCATCAACTCGTCCATGCCCACCATCATCCCGACCACCACTGACAACCGGACCGCCCGGGAGGACTCCCGCTCCACGGCACGCGAGGTGCCGGTGCAGCCGGTTCTGGCACAGTGCCCGTATCCGCGGTACAGCGCTCTTGCCACGGGCATCCACACATCGCGGTTCCACGCTGCCGGTCAAGGTGTGGGTGGAGTGTTCCGCGTGGCAGACGGCTGACCGGCACCGACCCGACGGGACGGCCGTCGGGTCGGCGACTCACCGTGCGGGATTCCAACTCGTGGACGCCGGCAGGTGCTGACGTCGACGCGGCGGGGAAGTCATCATGTTGTCGACATCACCCTGTGACCTCCTCGAACGGACGGCTGCGCGTGAGCACTCCCCCCACTGAGACCCCTACCGGGCGTATGCAGGGCCGGACCTGGACGGTACGGCTGACCGGCCATGCCGACCGGACGGCCACCGTGTCCTGCTCGACGGGTGCCTGCACCATGCCTGCACGGTCACGGGACGTGGCCGGGCTGCGCCGGTTCGCCGCCCTGCACGCGGCCTCGCACGCCAAGGCCGCGAGGGTGCGTGCCTACGCCTCGTGTCAGTGTCGCGCGGCGGAGTGTGCCGCCCACGAGGGCATGCGGGTCCACTGCTCGGGCGGAACGGTGCTGGTACTGCGACATGATCCGGCCGTGGGCCGGGTGTGGCACCTCGCTGAAGTGTGCACCGTGTGTGCGCCGTTGATGACCCACACGCGTGTCGTCGGCCTCCCCGCCCCCACGGCCCGCCCGGCCGCACCAGAATCGTTGAAGAGGCCCGAGCGGGCCGAGCGGGCCGAGCAGCGTGTTCCGTCGCCCGCCGCACCGGCTGCTGTGGCGGTCGGGTTCTCCTCCCCCACCCCCGCCGGCGGGGACGATGACGCGCGTCGTGCACCTGGTCAGGCCCGGCGCGCCCAGCGGCGCTCTCCCCGTGGCGGGCAGCGGCGTTGACACCCCGGGCCCGGCGGTGAGCTGCCGCCTGCCGGGCCCCGATGCCGTTGCGGGAGCGGGAGCCTGAGATCAGGAGGCAGCTGCGGTGGTCTCCTCGGCGGGCTCAGGCGCAGTCTCGGTCTTGATGGCCGTGTAGTAAACGGTCGAGCCCTGCTTGGCCCGCTCGACCCGGCTGCGGGCCACCAGACGCTCGGTGGTGGTGCGCACGAGGTTGTCGCTGATGTTGCGGGTCGGGTGCGTCTCGGCGAGGGCTGTGGCGATCTCGCGGGCCGTACGCGGCTCGCTCTGGCCGCTGAGGTGCTGGTGGATCAGGTCGGTGAGCGGCACCATGTCCACGGGCTTCTGCACGGCCGTCTTCGCCGCGGACTTCTTCGCCGCGGACTTCGCTGCGGGCTTGCTGGCCGCTGCGGCGGTCTTCTTCGCGGTCGTCTTCTTGGCCGGTGTGATGCCGGCTGCCTTCCTGCCGCGGCGGGGTGCGGGCACTGCGGCTGCGGTCTCATCTCCCAGGGCTGCGCTCATGCTCTCCAGGAGAGCGTGATCGGACTCCAGGGTGGCCAGTTGGGCCTGCAGCGTTTCGATCTCCGCGCGGATGCGCTCCTGTTCCGAACGGTTCCTCTCCAGGTCGGCGCGCACCTTGTCGGCGTACTCGGTCTTGAGGGTGGTGTTCTCCTGTGTGGGCATGAGGGGCTCCTGATGTGTGCGTGGGGGTGTTGGGGACGGACTCTACTCACCTGTCGTGAGGAATGTGTCGGGAGGCAACCCCTCCGTGTGATGTGGCCAAGGCGGATTCCGTGTCGCGGGACGGTGTGCCTGTGGGGCGTACGGGGTCGTTCCACCCCGCGGAACATGCCTGCCCAGTACGGGTGATTGCTGGATCGTGGGTGATACTGCGGAAGACTGCCTGCCGTTGTGTGCGGCTCTCCGCATCACCGGGAGAGGGAATCATTGGTGAGTCATCCGCCTCCCCCAGCCGAAGTCGTACCGGCCGGTGGCCGGCGAGGACGTAACTCCCGAGGCCTGGGCCGCGTTTGTGAGCCACGCCGCCTGCGCGTAGCCGACGGCGGGTCAGCTCTCGGCAGGCATCACCCGCGTCACCTTGCCCTTGAGATCGGCGTCCAGGTAGCCGCTGGCATAGTCGTCGGCGAAGTAGACCGCCAGGCCGAGAGGGGTGTCGAAGGTTTCGTCGGCGGGCCGGACCACGAGGTAGCGCATGGTCGGCTTCTTCACGTTCAGGTCCTTCTCCGCCCTTCTCAGCAGGGCAGGGACGACGTCCCAGTCGAAATCGTCCAGGCTGAACGGGCGGTCGCCGCCCGACAGCGTGCTGCTGATGATGCCCTTCACCACTCCCTGGCCGACGCGGTAGGTGTAGCTGTCGTACCGCGTGTTGCTGCCCTTGACCATGATGTCCACGGACACGTACTCCGGGTAGACGGTGAGGTCGGACGCACGGTCGGTGCCCGTCGCGGCCTTGATCTCCTTGACCGCCGTCCGAATGCCGTCCGGTGTCAGCAGATCGTTCTTCGCGACGGAGTTCGAGGGTGTGGAAGTGGGCGTGGAAGTGGGCGTGGGAGTCGGTGTCGGAGTCCGCGACCCGGTGACGTAGGAACCACCTGGTGAGTTCGGCGCCGTGTCGCCACCCTGCTTGTTGCCGTCCGGCAGCAGGGCCCACACCAGGACGCCGACCAGTACGGTGCCTACGATGGACGTCGCGACAGCGATCCGGTGCTTCCCACGGTTCGGCGGGGACGGAGTCTGCCGCGTCGGGCCCGCTGGGTAGGGAGTCGGCGGCCCTATCGGTCCCGGCACGGCGTGCTGCGGAGTCGGCTGCCCGAAGCCTGCCGGTACGGACGGCCCGGTCGCCCCTCCCGGCGGGGGCGTCAGCCGGTACGACGTGGGCTCGCCGGTCCCCCTCGGAGCGCTCGGGCCGCCCTCCACGGCAGCCGCGAGCATCCGGTCGACGGTATCCGGGTCCGGCCGCGCGGCCGGGTCCTTGACGAGTACGGCGGCCAGTACCCCGGTCAGGGGCCCCGCCCGGCGAGGCGGCGGAAGCTCCTCGCGGAGGACGGCCGCCAGCGTCGCCAGCGTTGTCGCCCTGCGCAGCGGATTGTTCCCCTCGACGGCGACGTACAGCATCATCGCCAGCGACCACAGGTCGGAGGCGGGCCCGCCGTCGTCGCCGGAGATCCGCTCGGGGGCCATGTAGTCGGGCGTGCCGATGATGGACCCGGTCGCGGTCAGGACGGTCGACTCCCTGATCGCGGCGATGCCGAAGTCGGTGAGCACCGGGCGGCCGTCCGGCCGCAGCAGCACGTTCGCGGGCTTGACGTCCCGGTGCTGGATCCCGACGTCGTGCGCGGCTCGCAACGCGGCCAGCACCTCTCGCCCGAGCCGGGCGGCCTCGACGGGCGCCATCGGCCCCTTATCCAGCCGGTCCTGGAGCGATCCGCCGGTCACCAGTTCCATGACGAGCCACGGGTAGGCGAGTCCACCGTCGTCCACCACGTGGTGGATAGTCACCACATTGGGATGGTCCACTCGGGCGAGCGCCCGCGCCTCCCGCAGCACCCGGGCCCGCAGCATCGCCGCCGCCTCCGGGTCGTACTCCGCAAGCCCCGGATCGGACGGCCGCACCTCCTTGAGTGCCACGGCCCGGTCCAGCACCAGATCACGCGCCCGCCACACCATCCCCATACCGCCGCCACCGAGCCGCGCCTCCAGCTCGAAGCGTCCATCGATGACCCGTCTGCCGGATTCCCCGTCGCTCATGGCCGGGAGCCTACGAGACGCCGGTGACACCCTGCAGACCGGGCGCCCCCAATCATCGGCCGTCGGCAGCATCTGCCCATGGCGCACACCGGAGTCACCCGGCGTCATCGGCTGCGTGCTGCCAGGAGTGGGCACCGGCTCGATCAACTCCCAGCGGGCATCGGACAGATCACTGGGATAGCTGCGATGTCCGGACATGTTCGAGCAGTACCGGCGAGCCTCGCGGCGGTGCAGGGCGCAAACAGCGGTCTATGGGAGCGTCTTGGGATCAGACAGGAGCGAGCCCTCATGAGCTGGTGTGAACAGGCTCTCCCCTGGGGGCCGGCCGAGGTGCTGGGGCCAGGCGGCTCGGTGGCCGGCGCGGTTCAGACCTTGTCTGCTGCGACCAGCAGATACTGGAAGCTGCCGTCCTTGTAGGCGTCCAGGAAGGCCTTCTCGATGCCGGTGGCCAGGGGTGACTTGGCGCGCAGTTCCCAGTAAGGGATGGTGGCCTCGGTGAGGTCAATGACGCTGACGGGGACGAGGCGGTTGGCTGCCATTTCCTTGAAGTAGCTGCTGCGGGGATGAATGCTGCAGATGTAGTGGGCGTTGATCTCGCTGACGGCCCGGGACGGCAGTCCGTAGGCGTCGTTGTAGCAGCCGGTGATAGTGACGTAGCGGCCGCCGTGCTTGAGGAGCCTGGCGTATTCGGGGAACAAGAGGGCCAGGTCCACGTACATGGTGCTCTCGTTGTTCCAGATAGCCTGGAAACTGTCGCTCGCGAAGCCGGTGTGGAGCATGTTCTTGAGGTGGAAGCGGACCTCGTCCTCCACGCCGCGTTCCTTGGCCTGGCCGTTGGCAAAGGCGACCTGGGTTTCGGAGATGGAGACGCCGTCGACGCGGCAGCCGAAGCGGCTGTGGGCGACGAAGCTGCTGCCGCCGCGGCCCGAACCGGAGTCCATGAGGCGGTCCGCAGGGGTGATGTCGCCGAGGTGGGTCATCAGCAGGTCGGCCTGGGCGCATTCCAGGCGATGGAGCTCGGCCGTGAGCCGTTCCTGGCGGGTTTCCTCAGGGCCCTCGGTGACGGACCAGTCCACGTCGCCGATGCCGTAGTGGTGGTGGTAGATGCCGTCGACCTCGCCCAGGCGGAGGTTGACGGGGTTCCTCTCCAGGTTCCAGTAGTTGGCGACGGATTTCTGGTAGAGGCTGCGCAGGGGATGGGTGGTGGTGTCCTGGACGGTCATGGGCTTCTCCTTTTACGGGTTTCTGTACGGGTTCAGTTCGCGTTCTGGTAACGGGCGCTGGTGGCGTGCCACTGTTTGCTGCCGCCCATCCACGCCCACAGACCGGCCAGGTAGCGGCGCAGCTGGGGGGAGCCGGCCGCTGCCAGGACGGCGCAGTCGGCCTCGACGGTGTGCATGAGTTCGTCGTGGATGGCTGCCGTGCGGTCGACGGCTTCTTGGAGGGAGCAGTTGTCCTCGGCGGCGATGAGGTTGGGCAGGTTGGTGTCTCCGGGGTCTTCCTTGGCCATCGAGTAGAGGTCGTTGAGCAGGACGTTGGCCATGCCTGCGTAGAGGTAGGTGCGGCGCACGGTGGGGTCGGCGAACTCGTGGGCGGGCAGTTCGTAGCCGCCGACCGGGTCGATCAGCACCATGCAGGGGTAGAAGGCGTTTTCGTAACGGTGCAGGAGGTACTCCCACACCGCGGGCTTGCGGCCGCTGCTGCGCCATTCGGCTTCTTGCCCGTATCCGACGAACATGACGGCGAGTTCGTGGCGCAGACGTGCCACTTGGGTGGTGCTGGCGATCCGGGACAGGTGGGCGAGGCTGGATCGGAAGGCGCGCAGGACGGGCTGCCGGTGAACGAGTTCTTCGAACTGCGCGAGGTAGCGGGCGGGAAGGCGGACGGGGTCGACCACCGCGTGGGCCATCGCGAGGCGGGAGCCCAGGAGCTCCGGTTCTGTGTCGTCGCCCTCGTCGACCCAGTGATCGTCCACGGACCATTCCGCGAGCCCGCAGCGGGCCGCGGCCAGCAGGCGGTCGGGGTCGTCGCAGTCGGGATGCGCGAGCATGAACAGGCGCCCGAACTGATGCGAGCGCAGGCGTTCGAGGCGGCCGGTGAAGATGCCGATCTCCGCGGCCCAGTCGACCAGACGGTTGTTGACCTCCTCCCCGAGGGCGGGGTCGTCACGCACCGCGTCGGGGCAGTACAGGGGCGGGATCCGCACCGCCGTGCCCTGGCCGGCCGAGGGGTCTTGCGTGGCGGACGGTGGGACCTCGTCCTGTCGGGCGGACTGCGCCACTTGCGACGCCGTGGACGGGGTGAGGGAGCGGATGGCGCGGGCGGCGGCCGTGCCCAGCCCGGCGGGGCCGGCCAGCAGGCGCTCAAGCGCGACGTGCGAGGGCGCGGCCGGTAGGGCCTGCGCGGTCGTACGGGGTGTCGGGGCCGTGGGAAGGACTGGTGGGTGGGCGGCCGGCGGCCCGTCCCACGTCCACGGGGGGACGCCGGCGCCACTGGTTCGGGTCATGCGAGGAGTGCCTTTCGGATGGGGCGGGTGGGCGCGCCTGCTGGTGGCCGCGCGTGCGAGGCATGCGCGGTCTGCCTGCGTGGGGTTGTCATACGTGGGCGAAACCCGAGCGGCCGCGGACGGCGTGCGGCCGACCGCGCCGGGGCAGCGGGGCGGTTGAGGTGCCTGTCGGCTCCGGTCAGCGCCAGCGGCCGACTTCGACGTTCTCCAGGATGCCGAGAGCGTCGGGGACCAGGATCGCCGCCGAGTAGTAGGCGGTGACGAGGTAGGAGATGATCGCCTGCTCGTCGATGCCCATGAACCGCACCGACAGGCTCGGCTCGATCTCGTCCGGGATCCCCGACTGCCGCAGCCCGATCACGCCCTGGTCGTCTTCACCCGTGCGCATGCACAGGATCGAGGTCGTACGAGCTTCACTGACGGGGATCTTCCCGCACGGATAGATCGGCACGCCGCGCCAGGAAGGGACGCGGTGACCGCCGATGTCCACCCGCCCCAGGGACAGGCCGCGCTTGTTGCACTCGCGGCCGAACGCGGCGATGGCCCGAGGGTGGGCGAGGAAGAACTTGTTGCCGCGCCGCCGCGAGAGCAACTCGTCCATGTCGTCGGGACTGGGCACCCCGTCATGGGGCTGGAGGCGCTGCGCGTAGTCGCAGTTGCTGAGCAACCCGAACTCCGGGTTGTTGACGAGCTCGTGTTCCTGGCGCTCACGCAGCGCCTCAAGGGTGAGACGGAGCTGCTGCTCGGTCTGGTCCATCGGATCGTTGTAGAGGTCGGCGATGCGGCTGTGGACTTTCAGGACCGTCTGGGCGATGGAGAGCTCGTACTCACGCGGCTTGGGCTCGTAGTCGACGAAGGTGTGGGGGATGAGTGGCTCGCCCACGTGTCCGGCCGCGAGGTCGATCGCCGCCTCGCCGTACCTGTTGGTGCGCTGCTGCGGGAGCGCCGCGACCGTGTCCAGGTGGCTGCCCAGCGACTGGGCGCGTGCGGCGAGGTTGTCGACGTCCCTCCTGGACAGCACCAGCACCGTGCAGGCGGTGGTGGCGCGGAACGTGCACTCCCAGGCCGGCTCCGTTTCGGTCAGACACTGGTCGCCGAAGTAGGCGCCGTCGGCCAGGAATCCCAGAACGGCGTCTCCGCCGTACGGTCCGGTGCCCACTTTGTCGACGCGGCCGTGCGCCAGCAGGAAGACGCGGTCGTTCGCGTCGCCGGCACGGGCCAGCACCGTGCCCGGCACGCAGTCGACCTGTTCGCAACGACCGGCCAGCTCGCCCAGCACCGCCTCGTCGCCGTACCCCCTGAGCGCCGGCAGCTCCCCCAGCTCAGCCGGGATGACCGAGACCCGCCCGCCGGTCTGCACGAACGTCACCCGCCCGTCACCCACGGCGTAGCTCAGCCGCCGGTTCACCCGGTAGGTTCCGCCCTGCACATCCACCCACGGCAGCATCCGTAGCAGCCACCGCGAGGAGGTCTCCTGCATCTGCGGAACGGACTTCGCGGTCGTCGCCAGGTTCCGCGCGGCGGACGTCGCCAGACTCTGCTGCCCGGACGCTTGTGCTTGCACGGCTTCCCGGTCGGCCTCAACGGTCATACGTGATCCTCAGCTCTCCTGTAGGTGCCGACTCACCCTCCTTCTTAATCACTTCGCCTGTCATCACACGAAAGAAGGCGAATGCCCCTTTCCTGTCCGGGGTAGCCAGGCAACCGTGTCGTTTCTTCGCACAAACGTCCACATGCGGTCGATCGCTGCCGGCGCCGTAGGTGATCCCGGCGCGGGTGGAGTAGCTGGAACCTCGGCGGCACGCAAGACGCCGACCTCATGGCCGTCGACAAGTCCGGCGTGATGTGGGTCTACGTCGGCCACGCGGACGGCCGGGTCGATCAGCGCGTGCGCATCGGTGGCGGCTGGGGCCAGTACTCAGTTCCCATGCTGCGGGATATGGAACCGCTTCATATCCAGGCCTTCCACGCCGTTGTAGTCGCCCGTCCTCAGGTCAGGGCGTGCGAAGCAAGCCAGGCAACTCGGCCTCCGGCGCATAGGGCGTCAACACCGCCCCGCCCTGGAAACGACCGGCAATTGCCCGACTGGCATCCGTAACCTACCGCCGGTCGCCAGCGAGACTGGCACTGCGGGAGAACGCCCGACGGCGCGTGGATTGCGTGGCTCGGAGCTGCGCGGTGAGCAGCTGGGCGATCACGCCCTCAACACCTCGCCGCCGGTACGGCGGTGCGGCCCCCTCGCGAGGTGATGATTCTGTTCTGGCAAGATCGTGCGGCAGATCGAGGGTCTGGCCGCGTGAGCGAGCTGCCCCGGCCGGACAACGGGGAATTCAACGGGGAAAGTGAGATGAGATGCGTACGTGGACTCGTGCCATCCCGGCGGCGGTGTGTGCTCTGGCGCTGGGCTTGGCACTGACCGGCTGCAACGACTCGGGGTCGAGTAAGAGTCGGGCCGGCTCCGGCTCCCACGCGACCGACTCCGGTTCGGACGCGTCGGACGGCAAGAAGACCTTCCGTCTGGGTGAGGCCAGCCCGGAGAAGGAAAGCGACATGCAGAAGTCGTCGGGCGCCAAGTACACGGTCACACCGACCAAGGTGCAGACCGGCACCAAGGCCGACATGGACAACTCCGGGCTGAAGAAGGACACGAAGGACGGCCCACAGATACCCGTCTACGTTTGGTCGACGCTCACTCACAAGAGCGGCAAAGCCATGGAGATCGGCGACATGGACGACGACCTCGTCGTCAAGACGGTCAACGGCCAGCGCACCCGTGCCCTCATCGTCCTGATGGGTGAGGCGAAATGGCCCAACTGCCCAGCGCCGGACACGGACAAGAAGCTGAGCGCGGGCAAGTCGGAGAAGATCTGCACCGCCTTCCTCATCCCGGAGGGCCAGAAGGCAGCCGCGGTCGAGCTGACCCAGGGCTTCTACAAGGAACCGCTGGAGTGGCCGGTCACCAACTGACCGGCCCGCCTGTAGACGCGAGCGACAGCGCGGCCCCGCCCACCTCGGCGGGTCCGCGCTGCCGCTCGCCGCGTCAGGCCCCGGCCTGAACGCAGCCCGCGCCTACCTCGCCGAGCACGGCAACATTCAACCCACAGAAGTACGTGGATCGTGACGGCTACCGACTCGGCGCCTGGTGTCCTGTCACTCCGAAGTCCGGGCAGTCTCGAAGATTTCCGGGCATCCGCGGTGGTGCTCACCGGCACGGCTCGTCAGTTCCTCGGCGCTGTCCTGGTCACCAACGGCCGCGGCATCGCAGGCTTCGCCCCGCTCGCCACGTCGCAAAAGCTCCGCCTCGCCGCCCGACGGTGCTGGGTGGTGGGTGGTGGGCCACCATCCCGCGCGTACGGAGCAGTGCCGGCCGACGACGGCTGTCCCTGATCCCGGGCCGCCCCAAGAGCCCGACACCGGTGGCAGGGCCCTTGGGGACGATGCCAGGGAGCGTCAGGCCCCGGCCTCAGTGATGTTGACCATCCAGCCGATCTCGAACTTGTCCGTACACATGCCGAACACGTCACCCCACATCTGCTTCTCCAGCGGGACCGACACATTTCCCCCATCGGACAGCTTCTCCCAGTAGCCGCGCAGCTCATCGGCGTCGTCGCCGCTCAGACTCACGGAGAAGTTGTTGCCGGGCTTGCGCTCCATGCCGGGAGGGTTGTCGGCGCCCATGAGCGTGAAGCCGCTCGGGGTCTCCAGCTGGCCATGCATGATCTTGTCGGCGTACGCGGGCGGCGCCTCGGAGCCGAAGTCGCCGAAGGTATGGACCGTCAGGGTGCCGCCGAAGACGTCCTTGTAGAACTCCATGGCTTGCTTGGCGTCACCGGCGAAGCTGATGTAGGGGTTGAGTCGAGAGGCCACAGCACGATCCTTTCGTGATGGTTTGTCAGGACTGCACAGTAGCCCCGGTCGACCCCCGCCGTCGTGATCTCCATCGCCTTCTGGACGGCTTCGATCCCGCTGCATCCGCCGGCCGCCTACATCCTGTGGACGGCCGAGCTCGCCGGGGCTATGGGGCAGTTCGGTCATCTACCCTCTCAAGGCCTTGATCGCTGCCGCACGGAGGATTCGCATGACCTTGCACCTGGTACCCATCGACCGCGAGCCGGCTGCCGGGGCTGTCCTGCTGACCGGCATTCCCGGGAGCGGTAAGTCCACGGTGGCCGCTGCGCTGGCTGCCCGGCTTGGGATGTCGGCCCATGTTGAGGTGGATGCACTCCAGCAGATGATCGTCAGCGGAGGCCAATGGCCCTCGCCGACTGAGAACGCGGAAGCCGACCGGCAGATCTTCCTGCGGGCTCGCAACGCGTGTCTTCTGGCTGACAGCTTCGCAAGGGCGGGCTTCATCCCCGTGCTCGACGACGTCGTGGTCCGCCGTTCCCACCTTGACTTCTACCGCACGACGTTCACGGCCAAGCCGCTCCACATCGTCATCCTGGCTCCGGGCCCGGCGACAGCGTGGCAGCGCAACCAGGCGCGGCAGAAGGTCTTGGCTACGGACTGGGCGCCGCTGGACGCGGCGATGCGCGCAGAGCTCGAGCAGGAGGGAACCTGGATCGACAACGCGGCGCAGTCGCTCGATGAAACGGTCGAGGCGGTCCTGTCCGTGACCGGCCTGGCATCCACTTCCGAGATGGATCACGCTCTGTGATGATCACCGGTGGCGCGTGGAGATCTGACGGATACACAGGGCTCCGGCTGGAGCCGCTGTTACCCAGGGGCAGGAAGCCTGGCCGGCCACCGATAGGGACGCCGCGGCAGCTGATCGACGGCATACGGTGGCGAACCCGGTCCCCAGTCGCCGCGACGACCGGAGATGAGAGGATCATCGTCGGCCCGAGGGCGCGGTTGAGGTCTTGCAGGGGAGGCGCAGTGGGGCTGGGAACGGTGGTCGTTACTGGTGCGGCAGGGAATATCGGCTCGGTCGTGCGGCAGGCCTTGCGCACAGAGGTGAGCCAGCTGGTCCTGCTCGATCGCGTTCCGCTTCAGCAAGAGGCAGCAAACGAGGTGGTCCACACCGTCGACCTACGAGATGCGCCCGCCGTAGAAGCGGCGCTCTCGGGTGCGGATGCCGTGCTCCACCTGGGCGGGCTGCCGGATGAAGCACCGCTGCCCGACCTCCTGGAAGCCAATGTGCTGGGCACCCACCATGTCCTGGAAGCCGCCCGGCGCACGGCGATTCCACGTGTAGTGCTGGCCAGCAGCAACCGCGTGACCGGCTTCTATCCCACAGCGCATCTCACCGGCCCGCAAGAACCGGTGCGCCCGGATGGTCTGTACGGGGTGAGCAAGGCAGCCATCGAGGCCCTGGGACAGCTCTATGCGGACAAGTTCGGCCTCTCCGTGATCTGCCTGCGCATCGGTAGCTTCGAGGAGGCCCCCACCGAGCCCCGCCACCTCGCGACCTGGTTGAGCCCGCAGGATGCCGTCGGCTTCAGCAGGGCCGCACTCACCGCCCCTCTCTCCACTCGCTTCGCCACCGTGTACGCCGTCTCCGCCAACACCCGCCGCTTCTGGGAACTCCCCACGGAATCCGAACTGGCCTACACACCTGCCGACAACGCCGAAGTACACGCAGCACGCATCACCGACGCCCACATCCCTGCCGACCCCGCAGCTCCGCAAGCCGGCCCGTACGCCCTGCCCGAATTCACGTTGAAGCACATACACCCCTGATCTGACCTTGGCCCACCGCTCGGGCGCTCGCAGATGGCTCGCCGAAGTGAGGAACCAAGAACAGAAGTGGGGAATTTCCCATCTACGAGCCCCAACAACATCGAGCCTGCGGGCAACGGCCCCTTCAAGAAGCCGGGTCAGAACGAAGAGAAACAGGGGCGCTGCCCGGCTCACACGCCTGAGAGCAGGCGTCTGCGGCACGGGGCGGATACGGCCTTCGTCCACGAAATGAGCACGGCGGCCGGTACCGCTCCCATCAGTCTCTGCACCCTCTGGCTCTCCCGCCGCTGACCTGAGCCCCGCTCCAGCCGTCGCCGGCCAACTGCCGGCCTGAGCAACGCCGCGACGTGACCTGCGTCAGGTTCAATGCCAGTACGAGGGCTCGCCCCCTGGCTGGTCGGTGGAGAGCCCCCACACGCACAACACGACGAACACCAGCACGATCAACAGGAGGCACCCGCATCCCGTGAGCTGCTCACGCAGCTGGGCTTGCCGCCCTTGACGGGTATCGGTCCGCCGGCTCGGGTCGACGGATGCTGTGCCGTTGTCGAGGGCAGCAGCCAGGTGCAGCACATCCTCGTAGTGATACACCCGCGATGTGCTCGGTCCCCACGTGCCGTAGCCCGTCCGCGTCTCGCACCGTACATCGTGAGCTGCGGCGACCTCGTGGACGCAGCTTTGACGCACGCGACAGACCGCCGCGACTTGTCGGGCTCTCAGCCAAGCACGGCCGTAGCTCTGCTCATCCGCCGTCATCCACGCCCCCGTATCTCCTGGAAGGAGATACCCAGTTGCCGGCGCGGCGAGCCCGAAAGGGGAAAGGGAATCCGAGAACGGCCACGACATGCGTGAATCCGTACGCGCCGCATGGAAGCGGAGACCACCCCTCGTGTGACCGGCCACGGCCGCCGCCGAGCACTCGGGCAGGTGCCAGGTCTCGGTGATCCCCCTCCCGTCATGACCGCCATCGTGCGGCCAGAGGATCGTCCAATCGCGGCCCAGAACGGGCTGAACCTCTTACGACGAACACCGCTTGACGCCCGTCACGTCGTGGCTGTTCGTGATGACCGCAGAGTCTTTACAACCCTGGGGCGTACTGCCATGGTCATGTCCCACGTGGCGTCGCCGCGGAAGGCGACGCCCTATTCGTGGGGGGGACGTCGACATGATCCGTGGCTTCGCACCGTTGCGTCTCAGGCGACTGTCCCGGTTCAGATCCCGGAGCCTGCTCCTGCTGGCCCTGACCGCAACCCTCGCGGCACTCCTCCCCCTCCTCATATTCGGCGGCAGCGCGAGCGCCGGGCCGCAGGCTCTGCCCGCGGCGGACCCGACGTCCCCGCCGCCGGCCCCGCACCACCAGGCCGCCCCCGCCGCCGCCATGGAGCCCGCCGCGCCCACCCTGCCCCGCGACGGCTGGACCGCGACCGCAAGCGACCACGAAACAGCGAGGGGCGACCACAGTCCAGCCCGCGCCCTGGACGCCGACCCCGACACCATGTGGCACAGCAAGTGGACCGCCCCGACCACCGCGTTGCCGCACAGCATCACCATCGACATGAAGAAGACGGTGGTCGTCTCCGCGCTGGTCTACCAGCCGCGTGCCACCGGCATCAACGGCCGGGTCGGCGAGTACGCGATCCACCTCAGCGCCGACGGAGACGCGTGGGGTGCTGCCGTGGCCACCGGCACCCTGGCCGACGACAACACCGTCAAGACCCTGAGCTTCGCGCCCAAGGGCGCCCGCTACATACGCCTGACCGCGACCACCGAGGCCGGCAGCCGCGGCCCCTGGACCAGCGCCGGCGAGATCAACCTGCTCGGCGATCCGGGCACCACCGCCTCCGTGGTCGACCTGCCCCGCGACGGCTGGACCGCGACCGCAAGCGACCACGAGACGGCAAGGGGCAACCACAGTCCAGCCCGCGCCCTGGACGCCGACCCCGACACCATGTGGCACAGCAAGTGGACACCCACGGCCACCACGTTGCCGCACAGCATCACCATCGACATGAAAACGGCCCGCCCCGTCTCCGCCCTCTCCTACGAGCCCCGCCGCACCGGCATCAACGGCCGGATCGGCGCCTACACCGTCACCACCAGCACCAACGGCACCACCTTCAGCACTCCGGTGGCGAGCGGCACCTGGAAGGACGACGACATGTTGAAGGGCGCCACCTTCACGCGTACCGTCACCGCGCGCTACGTACGGCTCACCGCGACCACCGAGGCGGGGCGCCGCGGGCCGTGGTCCTCAGCGGCCGAGATCCGGGTCAGCGGTCCCGCCGACCCCGCCGCCCACGGCATGTGGGGCAAAGTGACGGGCTTCCCGCTGGTCCCCGTCGCCACCGCGGTGCTGCCCAACAACAAGATGCTCGCGTGGTCCGCGTACGGCGTCGACCGCTTCGGCGGCAGCAACGGCTACACCCAGACCGCGATCATGGACCTCGCGACCGGCCGCGTCACCCAGCGCCGCGTGGACAACACCGGGCACGACATGTTCTGCCCCGGCATCGCGGTGCTCGAGGACAGCCGGGTCCTGGTCACCGGCGGCTCCAACGCCAAGCGCGCCAGCATATACGACCCCGCGACCGACGCATGGACCTCGACCGCGGACATGAACGTCGCACGCGGCTACCAGGCGATGACGCTCCTCTCCACCGGTGACGCCTTCGTCCTCGGCGGATCCTGGAGCGGCGGCAACGACGGCAAGGGCGGTGAGGTCTGGTCCTCCGCCAACGGCACATGGCGCAAGCTCAGCGGCGTCCCCGTCGCCACGACCATGACCGCCGACCCGCGCGGCCCCTACCGCGCCGACAACCACCAGTGGCTGCACGCCACCTCGATGGGGCGCGTGCTGCACCTCGGCCCCAGCAAGCAGATCAACTGGATCTCCACCAGCGGCAACGGCAGCATCACCGCGGCCGGCACCCGCGCCGACAGCCCGGACGCGATGAACGGCAACGCGGTCGCATACGACATCGGCAAGCTGCTCACCCTGGGCGGCGCCACCGCGTACGAGAACGTGAAGGCGACCAGGCGCGCCTACACCGTCGACCTCAACGGGGGCGGTACGCCGGTCAGCTCCCGCACCGGCGACATGGCCTACGCCCGCGCCTTCGGCAACAGCGTCGTGATGCCGGACGGCAAGGTCGCGGTCTTCGGCGGCCAGTCCTACCCGGTCCCGTTCAGCGACGCGACCTCGGCGATGACCCCGGAGATCTGGGACCCGGCGACAGGCAGGTTCACGCGGATGGCGTCGATGGCGGTGCCGCGCAACTACCACAGCGTCGCCAACCTGCTGCCCGACGGCCGCATCTTCAGCGGCGGCGGCGGCCTGTGCGGCGCCTGCGCCACCAACCACGCCGACGGGGCGATCTTCACCCCGCCCTATCTCCTCAACGCCGATGGCACCGAGAAAACCCGGCCCGTCATCAGCGGCGGCGTCCCGGCCCACGCGGCCAACGGGGAGAAACTCGCGGTGACCACCGACTCGGAGGTCACCTCGTTCGCACTGGTCCGGGCGGGCGCCGCGACCCACTCCACGGACAACGACCAGCGCCGCGTGCCGCTCACCTTCCGCCAGACAGGCACGGGGGCCTATGAGGTCACGGTGCCGGCCGACCCGGGCGTGGCGCTTCCAGGCACATACTTCCTCTTCGCGCTGAACGCCCAAGGAGTGCCCAGCAAAGCCACCATGCTCAACCTGCACTGACGCCAAGCGTCCTCAGCGTCCCTTTTTTCAGCGCCAGTTTGCGATGGCGCCCCACCGCTCGTGGCATTGACCGGCTCACTGGCCGTCGAACGGACCATCGCTGGCTGATGAACGCCCGTCGCAGCGTCCGCGATCACGAGCGGCTGCCCCGGCACTCGGAAGGGGCTGGTGGTGGTGCGCACTTGGTCGTGACTGCGGGCCGGGCACGGTGCGGGTTCGTCGTCTGGATCGGCTTGCTGCTGAATGGTTGCGCGGGCTCTGTCGGCCGCCGTGGTGAAGTCGCCTCGGCCATCGTGGCTTGGCCTCCGTCAGCCTCGGGAGCAGGTACACAACAGGGCAGACGAGTGTAGGTGCTGCTGTGCAACAGCACACCTCTTGGCCGTGGAGCCGGATCCTTTGGCTGGAGTGCCCTTCCCTCCGAGCTCCTGGCGCGGCCGTATGCCGTGCTGCTAGCGTCCCTTGCAGTGCCGGAGGTTCCACGGATCCGGTTACGGGCGCGGAGAGTTGGCTCGGCAGCAGGGCTTGTCTGGCCTTGAGAGGGCAACGCTGGGGGGCGGCGTGGGTGTCACTCCATTGTCGGGAGTTCACGGCATCTGGAACTACCAGTACCTGAAGGACGCAGCGTTCGACATGCCTGGGGCGATCGGGGCGATCGGAGCAGACTGGTCCAGGTGGGTGGGGCGGGGTCTGCGGAAGGTAGACGCCGCGTTAGCCCCTCCCGGTCCGATACCCGTCGCGTACTACTCCGACTGCCTGTTCCGCGGCGTTCGCATGGGCGGCGAGGATCCGAGGCGGCTCACACCGTTCGGCCAGGAATTGCTCGCGGCGTGGATCGAGGAAGTGCGCTTGGCGGAGGTGGGCGTGGCAGCTGCGCCGCTCGTGCCCCAGGGGCGTCTGACGTTCGCGTTGCGCTCCATGGTGCAGTGGTTCACCGAGCGGTTCGGTCAGCGGTCCCTGCGGATCGTCTCCGCGACAGTGGGCGAACTCGCCGCGTACTTCGATCCGGAGTCCCCTGACGCGCGGCTCCAGGCGCAGGACCGGGTGGCCACGATGCTGCGGTGCCACCGCCCTCGCGTACTGCTCGCCCACTCGCTCGGCAGCGTCGTGGCCTACGAGACGCTGAGCGCGCATCCCGATCTCGAGGTCGAGCTGTTCGTGACGATGGGCAGTCCTCTGGCGATGCGGACTGTGGTGTTTGAGAGGCTGTCACCCGTGCCACAAGGGCGCGGGGCCAAACCGCCTGGGGCGGCCGCGTGGGTGAATATTGCGGACCGTGGTGACCCAGTGGCCGTGCCGAGGCACGGGATGTCGCAACGCTTCATGGGTGTGGTGCGGGACCGCGAGACGAGCATTCATCTCGTCGACCCGCATACGGCGAAGAACTATCTGCGCTGCGCCGAGCTGGTCGAGGAGATCCTGCCGCATGTCACTACGGGGAGCGCCTAGACAGGTGCTCCAGTGCGTAGACGCGCCCTCCTGCGCCGACGAGGAGCAGTCCGTCGCCGATCGGCGTGATAGCGAAGACCGGTAGGCCGAAGTCCATCCGGGCCGTAGGCCGGCGAGCTTCGAGGTCCCAGATCTGCACTGCGCCGTCGACGCCACCCGAGAGGGCTACGGGACGGCCGGCGAGATGTGTGGTGACGAGGACGGTGACGGCGCCGCGATGGCTCCCCACCATGTGCTCGCCGATTCTCACATGACCGTCGGCGTCGGCGTCGGCGGTGATCAGTTCGCCACCCACGAAAGCTGTGCTCTGCCGAGGATCCTTCGTGACCTGTTCCGCCTCCTGCCAGGGCGGCCGGGCGTGCGCTGCAGTATCAACATCCCAGATGCGGCAGCCACGCGCCGACCGCACCAGGGCCACCGGCGTGCCGCCCAGCATGATCTCCTCCACCCCGACCACGGGATCGCCGTCGCCGAGCAGCGGCTCCTGCACAGGGGAACCAGTCACAAGGTCCACCGCGTGGCAGGTACCTTCCTCATCGCCGTACACGGCCACCGCTCCCCTACCGGTCCTGCCCACCGTGGTCAGGGCCCCGACGGCGGTCACCCAGGGCGCTGCAGAGG
Source organism: Streptomyces sp. NPDC002730 (assembly GCF_042888805.1). Taxonomy (NCBI): domain Bacteria; kingdom Bacillati; phylum Actinomycetota; class Actinomycetes; order Kitasatosporales; family Streptomycetaceae; genus Streptomyces; species Streptomyces sp. NPDC002730. The sequence goes on along the minus strand of NZ_JBIAQG010000008.1, from coordinate 304,292 downwards.
GTGCCGCGCCAATACCGGAGGAATCAGGGCCGATGAGGGCGACATGGCCCGCACCGTCGTGACCGAAGTCGCGCAGCCGGGCTCGACGGTTGAGGCTCCACAGTGCCGTGGGGCCGTCTCCGCCAACCAGGCAGCGCAGATCTCCGTCCCGCGTTCTGTGAAGAGCAACGGCCCGTACCGGCTCGCGATCGACCTGGATGGGGTCCCCAACTCGTTGGAAGGTGGCCAGGTCCCACACCGTCAGGGAGCCGTCCTGGCTGCCGACAACCGCGACACATTGATCCCTCAGTTGTCCAATGGCAACGGCGTTCGCAGCCCCGCCGCTGCCTTCGAGCAACCGCTGCTGGGTATGGGTCTGCACGTCCCAGATTGCTGTGGCGCCATCGGCGCGGCCCGCCAGCAGGACGAGACGCTTGGCAGAGTGGCCGATCGCAGTGGAACAGACGGCGGAAGAAGTCGTCCAGACGTGCGGCGTGGGAGCACTTGGCTCACCGCAGTACCAACTCCACAGCTTGCCCGAGCGGCTGACGCAGCCGACGGCTACCGAGCTGCCGTGTCCGACAGCTGTGATCGCGGTCGGTGGCCCATCGGGGACCGTGACCGGCGGACCCACCCGCTCGCCGGAGGCCACGTCGCGTGTGGTGACCTCACCTGCGCTGGTCCCGCTGATGACGAGGGAACCTCCTGCGTAGTCGACCGAGGCCAGCGCCGTAACGGCAGCGCTCTGCCGGGGCCAGGTGGTCGCACGGCCCGAGCGGTCGGTGATTGTCACCTGCCCCTGTGAGGTGCCTACGATCAGAACACTCCGCCCATTGACGCGGCTGAGCCCGAGGGCGCGTGGTGCCGCTGGGGCCAGCTCATTGGCCCGGGGCTGGTGCCAGTTCCACGAGCGCAGATCACCGCGGCTGGTGAGGACAGCAACGGCCAGCCCTGTGGAGAACGTGTCGTCTGCTTCACTGCCGGCCGCCCACAGCGGGGCCCAGGGTAGGGGCTGTTCCCCTGATAGGTCTGCCACGCGGCGGGCGAGGTCGGGCTGACCTTCCTCGACAGCTGCCAAGGCCAGGGCGGTGCGTCGGTCGGCCGTACGCCGCGCGTCGTGCCATCGCGTCACGACCCGGCGCACCGATCCTGTCAGTGACGGCAGGTAGGTAATGGGGGCGGCGTGGAGGAGGTATCCGGGGTCCGTGAGTACGACGTCCGCCGCTGCGCCGCTGCGGCCTGCGTGTCCCAGGGTGTGGCGGAGTACATAGGGCTCGGCGGCGGACCACTGGCGGCGGCCCGGCGGCCCGAGTCCGTCCAGAAGGGCGTGGAACACCGGCTCGACGTCCTGCCTGCGGTGGAGGTAATGCGTGAGTCCACCGTGGAAGAGCCGGTGGACGGCGACCGCGTCTTCGTCGACGGAGCGGCGCAGGTAGGTGTGTCCCTCGGTCAGGGCTGTCTGGATGTCCGTGAGCGAGGGGGGAGGACCGGGGTTCAGAGCCGCTACGACGCGCTGGATCACGGAGCTTGGCATGCCGTCGCCGCGCGCGTGCGCGAGGGCCGTCAGAACGGGGCGCAGCCACGGATCGGCGCTCGGGCGGGCCAGGTCCAGATCGAGGACCTCGGGCAGCGTGCGGGGCGCTGATGCTCCGAAGCGTTCGGCGGCGTCGTTTCCGGAGCCGGGGTCGAACGACGCCAGGAAGTGGTGGGTGTAGAGGCCGGCCACCAGGAATTCGCCCCACCCGCTGCCCCGTCGGGCAACGAGGGTTTCTGCAAGGGCGCCGGCGAATGCCCCGGTCATCTGATGGCGGCTGCGGAACTCGGGCACACTGCGGAGCAGTCCGCTCACGTAGGCGTGCAAGTCCGCGAGCAGAACGGAGGGGGGTACGTCGTCGAGGTCGAAGCAGTGGCCGGCGGCGGTAGCGAGACTGCTGAGCTTTGCGCTCTCCTCGTAGTTCCTGGTGGCGACGAGGATCCGCACGGCGGCGGTGCCGGAGCGGGTCGCTGTGGCCAGGCGTGTGAGCCAGTCGGATGTGGCTGCGACGTTGTCGGCCTCGTCGAGTGCGTCGACTACCAGCGTCGGCGGCTGGGTGTGCGGCTGCGCGTGCAGGGCAGTGAGGAACTGTTCGGGCGTGGGGTCGCCGAGGCCGAGCTGGCGACCGAGCGAGGTGGCGATCGCGTCGAGTCCTCGGTATCGGGCGTGGGCGACCGCGAGGCGCTCGAGCGGCATGGGAGCAGCCGCGACATTGTCCCAAACGGCCCGGGTGGGCTCGCGTAGCCGTGGGTGAGCGGCGCAGACCAGCAGGCCGAGGAGTGCAGACTTGCCGGCCCCGGGGCTGCCGGTGACCACGGATATCGGCGAGGCACCTTCGCCCCCGAGCCAGCGGGACAGGCGGCGCAGCTCATGGGCACGGCCGCTGAAGCCGCTGCCGATGCCCTCGCGAGGGTCGTGGACCTCGTCCAGTCCAATCGCGGAGTCGACGAAGTGCCGCAGATCCGGTCCGTGGTCCGCCTGGTCGAGGAAGGAGCTGAGTCTGAGGACAGAGTCAAGGGGCCGGTGGAAAGCGTCGGCGGTGGCCTCCGCGGTCCGCTTTTCAGCGAGGTAGGCGGGATTGGGGAACAGTGGCAGCACGACTGGCTGGTCGGTGACCTCGACCCGGCTGGCGGTGACGTACTGCCGGTAGATGCGGTTGGCGTCGGCCATCCTTACGACAGCACGGCGGACAGTGTCCACGAGAGTGCCCAATGGTATGTACGCGGTGCGGGGCGCCAGGTCCAGGCGCTGTGCTGCCATGTCACGCAGCACTTCAGTGAGCGCCTTGGTGAAGTGCCCGTTGAAGGCGTCGCGGTCGGGCTCACAGGCGGCGATGACCCAGCCTCGTCGACCGGTCCTGTCATACCGCGGCTGCCACGGCAGCTGCGTTACCGTCCCGGAGTTGCAGAGGTCGAGGGTGAACAGGACGACTGGCCGGCCCTCGACGTGCTGGAGCCCGGTCAGCCACCCTCCGATCTCCGTGCTCTCGTGCGGCACCGCATCGGCGCCCAGGGCGTAGAGGGATCCGTCACGGCCCTCTCCGTGCGTCAGCAAGTGCACCAGCAGGGCGGTGTCGGGTCCGGCCGCCTCCAGCGTTTCCCGCACCAGTTGGCCGAGGCCGACCGCGGTGATGCCTGGCTCGGTGACGGTGGTGACGGAGAAGCCGAACTCTTCGTCGAGCACCGCTGCGAGTTCTTGGACGGCACTGGCTGCGAAGTCGAGGTCAGCGAGTGCCTCGTCGTCGGATCTCGTGAAGCCGGATACAGCAACCAGCAGAGCGCGCCGGTCTCGGGCCTGGAAGGTCACACTCGTGTCTCCGACAGCCGGTCGAGAAGACGTCGGATCCTGCCGGTATGGGCCGACGGCAGCCGATCGGCCGCCGTGACAGCTGCGCGGAGGGCGGCGCGGGCACGCTCGACATCTCCTGCGCGTAGCCGGACGTCGGCGATCCTCCGGTGCGTGCGTGCCCGGTGCGGGGCGAGGATCAGGGCATCATTCAACTCGGCCTCGCCGTCGTCCGACCGGCCGATCGCAATGAGGCATACTCCGCGGGCGGACTTGAGATCGGCTCGTCGGTCCGGCGGGTCATCCTCGGACACCGACAGGCGGTCCAGATCAGTGAGGGCGGCGTGTGGGTGCCCAAGATCGGCATGAATTTGCCCTCGTGCAAGCAGGGCTGACTGGTTGTCCGGCGCGACGGCCAGCGCCCGCGTGAGATAGGTGAGGGCATTGGCCTCCTGCCCCGCGTACCACTGAGCGTATCCGAGGCCTTCCAGTAGCACAGGGTCGTCCGGCAGCAGGGCCAGCCCTTCATACAGCACGGCGGCGGATTGCTCGTAGTCACCGGTGGTGAACCGCACTTCGGCCAGGGCCCGGTACAAGCGAGCAGTGGACGACAAGTCACCGACGACGGTGAAGAGCGATAACGCTTCCCGGTAGTAGTCGATCGCGACGCTGGTATCGCCCGCGAAGCGAGCGATGGCGCCGCGCACGGCGAGGGCGTCGGCTACACCCCATTCGTCGTGCCTTCTACGGTAGCCGTCGGCGGCTTCCAGGATGAGCCGCTTTGCCGCCTCGAAATCCGCCGCGCAATATGCACTTTCTGCGGCTACTCGCAGTTCGTCGGCTGTCTGCGGGGGAACTTCCTCTTGCTGGAGCGGCGCCGGGACCGGTTCGCGGTAGGGCATGGATAACCCATACCACGGCGCAAGATCGATCCCTGTGGTGCTGGAAGTCTCAGCGACGGAGTGCGCAGGCGCCTCACTCATGGCCGCCTCCAAACAGGTGGCTCCCCGACCAGGCATCCAAGCAGTCCTGCATACAAGTGTTTCGCCCGGCCGCTCGACTTGTCAATCGAGATGACAGCCCCGCGCCTCGTCATGCCATCAGTCTCAGCCATCCGCGTCTCTGTCCCCAAGCGTCCCACCAGGACCGTCCCGGCCTATCCCACGGACGAACAGACACGTCACGGCCGCGATGCACAACATACCGGCAAGCCCCCCGCAGGGAACGCAGTTCACGGAAAACGAATTGCGTTCCTCCGGTAACACCTGAACGAGTGAAGTCCGCCAATTCGTTCGCTTTGAGAGATTCCAGCGGAAGCCTCCGTGCCCGCCCCCACTCGCGCTTCACGCCGTACCATACGGAGACGGCTTGGTGGCGTGCGACTTCTAGAGCCGGATCGTCCAGCACGCAGTAAACAACCAGGGAGCAGCCCTCGTGGAAGCCTTCACCCGCAGTCCGATCTTTGGCGAGGAGATCCCGGCCAGAAATTCGCACTTCACCGGACGAGAGGAGGAGTTGCGGACACTCAGGCAGAGGTTGAACCACTCGGCAGTCGAAGTCCTCAGCCAACCGCCTCAGGCCGTCTTCGGGTTGGGTGGTATCGGAAAGACCGAGATCGCCGCGGAGTACGCCCACCGCTACGCCAGGGACTACGACATCGTGTGGTGGGTGCGTTCGGAACACGAAGACCGGGTGCGGGACGCCTTCGTCAAGTTGGGCAAGCGGCTGGGCATCACCCACACGGACGGCCAGCGTGACAAGTCCATCTGGGCCGTGATGGACGAATTGCGCGGCGAGCGCTACGACCGTTGGCTTCTCATCTTCGACAACGCGACGCAGCCCGAGGTCATCAAGCGTTATCTTCCCGTCGGCCGGCCACACGGCCATGTGATCATCACCTCGCGTGAGCAGCAGTGGCGCCGCCACACCAAGGCCGAGGGCATCGAGGTCACCCAGTTCTCGCAGGAAGAGACCGTCGAGTTCCTCCGCAAACGTGTCCCCGACCTGGCACCGTGCAACGAGCAGGGCGACGCGCTGAGCCCGGAGACTGAACGCAGTCGACACGAGGACGCCGTACGCCTGGCCGTGGCGCTGGACAACTTGCCGATCGCCGCGGAACATGCGGCGGCCTATCTGGCCGAGACCAGGGCCCCGGTGCGGGACTACCTGAGGATGTTCGAGGAGAACGCGCATGCGCTCCTCAGTGAACAAGTCGATATGGACTACCCCCACGCGGTGGCCGCCACGTGGAGCATCTCCAGCCATCAACTGGGCGAGGACGCATCCGAGTTGTTCAACTTGTGTGCCTTCTTCTCGCCGGAGCCCATGGCGGAGGAGCTGTTCCTGACCGGCGGCAGAGACGTGCACTCGCCGCCCGGGCTGGCCGATGTACTCGGCGACACCCGCCGCTTTCGCCAGGCCGCCCGGCGACTGCACCGCTTTTCCTTGGCGAAGATCGATGGAAAGCGCAACGTGGTGATGGTGCACCGAGTGGTGCAGCGCGTCACCCGGGGACAGATGGAGATCGAGCGGCCTCAGGACTGCGACGAGTACCGCACGGCGGTGCACGCTCTTCTGGCGGCCACCAATCCGAAGAACCCCGATCGCGAGAGCAACGACGCCCAGTACGACCGATCGCTCCAGCACCTCAGGCCGGCGGGGGCACTCCACACCCAAAACCGCGATCTGCGGCAGCTCACCATCGACCAGGTACGCCGTCTGCACCTGAGGGGCGGTCACGAAGACTCGCTGCGACTCGGCGAGGAAGCGCTGCGGGCGTGGCGCGAGAAGTGGGGACGCGACGACGAGCAGGTGCTCCAGCTTGCCGTCGAGGTCGGCATCGCCATGCGCTTGTCGGGCCGATCCAAGGAAGCGCGGGAACTGAATCAGGAAACGTTCGAGCTGCTGACCAGTAGTTTCGGCGAGGATCACGAGGTCACCCTCATCTGCGCCAACAGCTACGGTGGCGACCTGCGCACGCTCGGCAGGTTTACAGATGCCCTGGAACTGGACCTCAAACTACTTCCCCTTTTCGAGCGCGTATTCCTGTCGGACCATCCGCGCACGCTGAACGTGCGCAACAACCTCGGCGCGGATTACCGGCGCCTGGGCCGGTTTCGCGAGGCACTGGAGCAGGACCAGCTCACCTACACAGAGCGCGAGCGCGTGCTCGGGCCGACGGACCTGCGCACCTTGACGTCGAAGGACGCGGTCTCACATGACCTGCGCGGCTGCGGGGACTACGACCTCTCCCTCGACGTGGCACGGGATGTCATAACGGTCCTCACGCAGCGGACCGGGCCGGAGACCCTTGACTCGCTGAACGCGCAGAAGAGCTTCGCGGTAGCGCTGCGCAAAGCGGGTCATTACGACGAGGCGCTCGAGGAGAGCGCAAAGGCGGTCCAGCGGTATACCGAGTTCCTGGGCAAGGAGCACCGTTACACCCTGCGGGCTTACATCAACCGGATCAACGACCTCAGAGTCACCGATCAGTTGCGGGAGGCCGAAGAGTTGGGCCGCTGGGCGCTGGCACTGTGCCCAAAGCTGGACACGCCGAAGGGTGACATCAGCTGGGCCACCATGGTGAACCTCGCGCTCGTCCTGCGGAGCCGCAACAGCCCCGAGGAAGCTCGCACTCTGAATGAAGCAGCAATGCGCGGTATGACCGAGCTCTACGGACCCGACCATCCCTTTACGTTGCAGGCCACCGCCAATCTCGCCAGCGACCTGGCCGCGGTCGGGGACATGGCAGGGGCGCGAGAGCTGGGCGAGCGCTGCTACGAGGCGAGCGGCCTGTTCCTTGGGAAGAACCATCCGGACACCCTCGCTATGGGTGCCAACCTCAGCTTGGACCGGCGGGCCACGGGTGATCAGGCGCGGGCCGAGGAATTGCGGGCTGAGATCCTGCGCCGTTACAAGGATGCGCTGACGTTGGAGCATCCGGTCGCTCGGATCGCGCAGCAGCGTGGGCGTGTCAATATCGACATCGAGCCTTATTGAGCAGCCCGAGCCAGATCCGCCGACACCCGGTCCCGGACTACGGAGATGAGGCGTAGTAGGTCAGGACAGTACACGGACGGGTTGATAAAGCCCGTGGACCCGTGGTAGCGGTGGGTGAACAGCCCCCCGCCGCAGGTCCGCACTACCGCACAGCTTCTGCAAGGCGCTGCCAAGGACTTGATGCCGCCCTGGCGAAGCCCGGTCAGAGGGTGGGAGAGCGCGGTGTCGAACGAGTCGGCCGACACGTTCAGACCGAGATCAGCTGCCCCGGGGTAGGTGGCGCTGAGCGAATCGAGCTGTTTGATCGACCCGTCTGTGTCCACGACGACCACTGTCGAGGGCCGCAGGCCGAGGCCCTCGACCGCGGGCGTGCCGCCCAGAACGGACTGAGTGACTTCCCCGAACAGCCGGACCCAGGTCTCCTGTTGGTCGTACCACCGGTCGAAAATGGGTAGCAGCCAGTCCGCGTACGGGGTTCCGACCGAGTCGGCTTCCCGCCCGGGTGGTGGGTGCACCCACGTACCGTGCGGGAGGAGAAAGTCGACTGCGGGAGGCTCATAGGCCAGCAGCGCCTTGTATGTGGTCAGCGGGGGGTGTTCCAGGTCGACCGTGCACAGCAAGCCACTGAAGGCGTTCCTGAACCGGTCCTGTCCGAGCAGCCGCAGGGCGCGGTCGACATGGCGGTGGCTGCCCCGGCCGTCGGCGAAACGGCGGTGGCGGTCGGTGGCGCGAGCATCCCCGTCGAGGCTCACACCGATCTTGACGCCAATGTCGGTCAAGGTCTTCAGTCGCTCCTCGGTGAGCAGGACACCGTTGGTTTGCATGCTGACCTCGACTTGGGCCGGAACGGTGGCCCGCAGCCGCCGTACGAGGTCGGCAAGGAAGCCGGTGCCTGCCATCAGCGGTTCGCCGCCGTGCAGGATCACGGCGAGCGACGGCAGTCGGTGCGTCACGGCATGTGCGGCGATTCGCTCGACCGCATGGTTCACCGTGGTCTCGCTCATCCGGCGAGGCTGGTTACGCCACGCCTGGTCAGCCATCTCGTACACATAGCAGTAGTCGCAGGACAGGTTGCAGCGGCTGTGGACCTTCAGAACGAACTGGCGGAACGGTACGGCCTTCATGAGGCCCTCCTGCGGGGTTCGTTGTTGGCGAGCCAGTCGGCCAGCTCCAGAGGATCGGTGAGGTCGCCAGTGGTGTTATGGATCGCAGCGTGCAAGGCGATGGCCAGCGGAACCCTGCGGCAGAGGAATGCCGCAGCCGGGTCGGATGACCACTTGACGGCGAGGGCCAGACCGGCCCATACCTCGGGCTCCACAGGGCGCCGCCGGATCTCGCTGCGGTAGGCGGCCACCGCGGTCAGCAGGTCGCCGCCCAGAAGCGCGGCATCTGCCTTGCTGAGGCCCAAGTTCGCTGGGCCGCCCTGCGCTTCCTCGTCCAGTAGTTGGCGGGCGCGCGGCGGATCCACATATCCCAGGGTCAGCAGCATCCCGCGAGGGTGGGAGCACTGCACCCCACCGGATCGGATCCAGGACGGCACGCTGGACCACTCGGCGACGTCCGGAGACCGCCCCGCCGTCCAGCGCGCGACCAAGCGGTCCACCGACTCCGGGTCCACCACGGTGTGGCGAGCCTCCCATGTCGTCCGGTGCTCGTACGAGGCGCGCAGGGCGAGGCGGCGGGCCGCCTTGGGAGCCGGGTCGCGTTGCCACCGGCGCAGCTGGAGACCGGCTGCGGCGACGAAGCGCTCCCCCTCGGCGGTAAGTCGGCTCGACGCGAGCAGGCTTTTAACGACGCCCAAGGTCTCGGCACAGCGTCGTACGAACTCCGCGTGACCTCGCAGCGCCTGATCGGCCGGCATGTGCCACCGCTGAGTACGCCAGAACCGGGTGACGCCGAGGTAGGCGTACGCACCGTGCAGCAGCCCCCGGGACGGGCGCGGGTCGTCACGCCACGGTGCGTAGGCCAGTTCGCCCTTCCCCGAGTCGACCAGTGGAAGAAGGTCAAGGACGGCGCACAATTTCAGGTGCTGGAATTCGTGCACCAAGGTTTCGGCAAGGGTCAGGTCGTCGGACGGTAACGAGGTAGCGACCGCGCCGAATGTCGATGGAGAGGTGGCGGCGACGGTTGATCCCATCCGATCGGACTGCAGGGGCACAACCGTACGTATGGAGACAGATATGGCTTCTGCGTCGTTGCGGTGATGCGCGGCGAGAATGCGCCAGGCACCGGCGAACCTTTCGGACCACTGCCGCAGTTCCCTGTGGTCGACCGTCGCCAGGCGGGGGTGTCGGTAGCGGTCCAGATACGGCGTGAAACTGTCGACGTCGAGTTCGATTGACAACCCGGCGTGCCGGGCGACCACTGACGGCGGGCGCATTGCAGGAAGTTCCATGGCTGCCTCGCCGGTGACGAGCTCCAGCCGAACGCCCGAATGCCGGAGCCGGGCGTATCCTCGCACGGGCGTGCATAACGAGCCGAGACCGGGGAGTACGAGCAGTCCGTCTGGCAACGCCACCGGCAGGTTGAAGTCCAGCCCCGCCCGGACACCGGCGACTGCAGCGAATGCCCCAGCCTGGGAGAGGTCCGCCCTCAGTGCCAGGCTGTCGGACTCCACGTGTCCCAGGCGCAGCAGGCAGTCGACGGCCCAGGCTCCGAGCTGCGGCATCTGGAGCACCTTGGTGAGGATGTCGGGAGCTTTCTGCTGGACGCGATTCAGCAACGCCCACGCCCCGGCCAACTCCAGTTCGTCATGGGCTGCGGGGAAACGCCGATCCGCTTCGGCGATCACACTGTGCAGGAGCAGAATGTGCTTACTGCGTTCCGCCTCACACAGGCGCAGGAGGGTCCTGGGATCGCCAGCACCCTCGGCGAGCTGGGCCAGGTCCGCCTGGAGGAGCCCATGCATACCGATCTTCATATGCCCGATTAGATGTTCGCATTGAATGAGTAGAGCGGTTCTTGTTCGTCTTCGATTCTCTGCAGCAACAAACGTACCGATGCACGGAGTCCCGCCGACGGCAGATCATCTATCTGCGACAGTTGCAAATCAGCCAGTTTCGGAAGACTCGACTGTGGAACTTCCCCTGATTGCTCCATCCGCCGCCCCCATGCGAACGACGCAGCGCAAACACCGCCGCGGTAGATGATGAGCCCGGCTCCGCCTCTGCGCCCCGGCGGAGGCTCGACCTCAATCGTAGCCTCGTTCTCCGAGCGTGACTCGTATGTGGGGGAATACGGGACCATCCCGCAGCGGCAAGAGGAAAGCGGTCCGCAGGAGCAGCGTCCGAGACCTGCCAGCATGCTTGGTATCAAACCCGCTCACTGACAGGGCAGTCCGGGCCCTGGCCCGCGTCAGCCGTCAGCCGTCAGCCGTCAGCCGTCCAAATAGTCCCTCGAGTCTCCTCCGGCCACCACGCACAGCCGGACGGGTCGCCCTTTGGTTCGCCCGCGGAGCGGACGGGGCGAGAGGGAACGCCAGCGCTCCCCTGGGCCCGCTGCTGAGTATCGCAATACTGTGGAGTCGGCCATCGGAAGGCTGAAACAGTTCAGAGCCGTGGCAACCGTCACGACGAGCGCGGATACGTCTACCTCGGCACCGTCACCGCCGCCGCTCTCCTCATCTGGCTCCGCTCGTCACCGAAGCGACGGATTCCAACGGCGGCTCACCTGCGGCCGGAGCACAGCAGAGGAACCGCGTTGCCCCAGCCCATGATTGGCCACTAGGGTCGGTCGGGTGACTGCCGGGTCGGCCATGGGCCATGCACGAGTGAGGTTCCCGGCCTCGGCGTGAGCGCGAGGCGGGCAAGAGGCCCGCCCACTTCTCCGCGTCTTTGCTTCCGGCGCCCGTGAACGGGCCCCGTCTCAGCCATTCCCAAAGACCCGGAGACACACCACCGATGACATACGACCAGCAGTACCCGCACGAAACCGAGCTGTCGGCGACCGCCGTCCAGCTGAACCACACCGCCATCTACGCCAGAGACCGGCACCTGTCGGCCGAATTCATGGCCGCGATCCTGGGGTTGAAGGTCAGCGCTCCGTTCGGGCCGTTCCTGCCCGTCGACCTCGGCAACGGCGTGACGCTCGACTACTACGAGAAGCGGGACGAGCCGATCCAGTCGCAGCACTACGCGTTTCTCGTGCCTGACGCGCAGTTCCACGCCATGATCGCCCGTCTGGAGGCGGTTGGGGTCACCTACTACGCCGACCCCAGCCACACCGAACCCGGCCAGGTCAACCGTCTTTTCGGCGGTCACGGCGCGTACTTCGACGACCCGGACGGCCACAACATGGAGATCATGACTCGGCCCTACGTCCGCCCCTAGCAGGCCGCCCGGCGGCGGTCCGTCGGGCACTCCTTGCCGAGTGGCTCTCCAACTTCGTGGCCCGGGCCACGCCTGGGCCAGCGGGGTGAGCCGCTCGGCGGGGAATCTGCTCCCAGCTCTCATCCTGCTTGCCGTTGCACGTGTACTGGATCAGCTGCGTGCCCTTCGTGGCGGTGGCGCCGATACCGAGTGGCTTTGTTCATGAGTTGCGGGATCAGGCACACATTCCGTGAGGACGATCAACGGGGTTCGGTCCCGGTGACGTAGCGTCATCTGCCCGGCTCCGGCCTGCCGCCTTCGCTTCCTGCCTCGCCGGTGCTGCAGCGCGGACTTGCAGCGCGCAGTCCACGGAGCGCCCAACTCCTCGACTAGATCACCAAGATCCAAGATGGGAGCGGGAGATGCCGGTGATGGCAGGATGCGACAAGGTCGCACGGACCCATACGGATAACACACCCCATGAACGCCCGCTGTCCTCTTCACGTTCCGAGGGCTCCCGCACCCGGCAATCGCACCATGTAGATGTCGATCGGGTCCTGAACCTCCACAGTGAACCCGTGGCGCTCGTACAGCCGCCGGGCGGCGCTGCCCTGCAGGACGTTCAGGCGGACGAGCACGCCGTCGACATCGGTCCGGTCCAGCAGCGTTCGCAGGACAGCCGAACCGAGCCCACGGCCCTGGATACCTGGGGCGAGATAGAAATGCTCCAGCCACTGCCCGTCCTCGGCCGGCCGCAATGTGACACAGCCCGCGAAGGCGCCATCGGCCAAGATGACGGACGTGTGCTGCGGGGAGAAGGAATCCCGCAGCCGCTGCCGGACCCGATGCTCGTCGAACCGACCCAACCGCTCCAGGTCCGGGCGCATCACCATGGCCCGCAGCTCCGCGATCGCCTCGACATCTGCTGGCTCCGCGGGGCGCATGACCCATTCCATGGGCCGGTCCGGCTTGAAGCCAGGCACCACCTGGCCCGCCTGTATCTCGTCCGCCTTTGTTCTCGCATCCACGGCTGGATTATGTCAGTGGGCCTCTGTGACGACGTGCGCAGCAAGATCGATCACCGGCCACTCACGAGCAGTCCTTATCGCGCACCACGTCGTATGCTCTTGCGCTCCTTGAGCGGGAGGTGGACACGCGGACGGTAGATCATCCTGCTCCTCTCACCGACGCTGCCGAACCCACGGCCGGGGCGCTGACCGCGCTCGCCACCCAGGCCGGGCGTCTGGACCATCAGCGGCTCGCCCGGCGCAGCGCCGCCTCCCTCTACGAGCTGGACGAACTGTTCGTCACCCTCACCCCCGGTCGGCCGCCGCGCTCCTGCCCCAACTCAAGGAGCTGCTGCGCTCCCGCCGAGCCCGGTGCTGGTCGCCCGCAGGCTCGGCGACTGGGGCGTGACGGGCGCCGAACCCGACCGAACTCCTCGACGCCGCCGCCCACGACGCCGACGGTGAACTCGCCGTCGCCGCGGCGGTCTCCGCAGCCCGCTTGGGCGGCTCCACAGCGCCCGCGGTCGCCCTGCTCGAAGTGCAGTTGGCTGACCGCACCCTGGCGACCTGGCGACTGGAGGAGACGGCCCGCCTGGCCCGGCTGCCGCGCCGCTGCTGCCGCTCGTCGAGGGGTTCCGCGACGCCGCGCACGAATGGACCCGGATGTACGCCGCCGAGCGCACCGTCGCATCACCGGCGACCCCGAGGGTGCGGGCCGGAGCCTGGGCCTGACCTGCGAGCTCACGCGGCGGATGGTCCGTTGTCAGTGGGTCCGTGCATCATGGACCCCATGACACAGAGCACCGTCAACGCGCTGCACACGCTCGCCCGCGAGCACCTGCCCGACGACATCGCCGAGCGGTGGATCGGCCTGCTGCGTCCGGGCCTGTGCCTGGAGAAAGCCACGGGTACGGATCCAGCCGTCGGCCGGCTCGGCGGCCTGCCGGAGCTACCGGAGGTCGAGGAGTGGCCTGTATGGAAAGGGCACGGCCCGCTCTCCTTCATCGCTTCACTCGACTGCGCCGCGCTCCCCTCCGCCGCCCTCGACATCGCCCTGCCGCCAGACGGCACGCTGGCCTTCTTCTACTTCGACGGGCAGCTGGACGAAGGCTGTGCGGTGGTCGCGCCCCATGAGCCCGACAGCTGGGCGGGAGCGCGCGTGCTGTACATACCGGCGGGCGTCCCCGTCACCGAGCGGGCGGCGCCGGAAGGGATTCAACCGTACCCCGAGGTGCCGCTGACGGCGCGCGTGGAGACGACGGCACCGTACCTCTGGCACCCGGTGGTCTACCGGGAGTTCGCGCCCATGGCCGACGACCACCCGGTGTGGGACGAGGACTTCCAGGAGGCACTGTGGGACCACTCCGGGGGCACGGAGCACCGCGTCGGCGGCCACGCGCACCCGGTGCAGGACGAGGTGGAGGCCGAAGTCGCCCGCGGCGCCCTGGGCAGCCCGCCGTGGACTGACCCCCGCATCAAGGAGGAGGCCCTCCGCTGGGTGCTGCTCGCTCAGTTCGACACGGATGACGACGCCGACATGATGTGGGGCGACTGTGGTGCCCTCTACTGGCTCATCCGTCCCGAAGACCTGGCCGAACGCCGCTTCGATCGCGCGATGTTCACCTGGCAGTGCGGCTGACACGAATCCACCCGCCGTGGCCGACCGGTGCGTCAGCCCCCCGCCCTGCTGCCGGATGAACGGGCATGACCGCGCGGCCAACGTCCTCCGCAGGTTGGGCAGCTCATGCTGGTGTCCCGGATGCTGGCCCGCGACCAGCTTCGGCCTGGACGAGCCCGGCGAAGCGGTGGGTCAGTGGTGGGAGAACCCGAAAGTAACCCGCCGGCACCAGCGCGGCGCTTGCTGTCGGCGTCGGCTCGGCGGCCGACCACGACTCGGGCGTGCCTGAGACGACGCGCCGACCGGCGGCTACGCGGGGCACGGTCGCCGCGCACCGGAGATCTCCCGCCCGCTAAGGTGACGCGCCATGACGACCTTTGAACACTCAGCTGCCGGGCCCACTTCCCCTTCGTTCGCTGTGCACATTCCGGACGCCGAACTCGAGGTCGAGCCGCTCGACCCCGATCAGATCGTCTCCGGAGAGCCGGCCGTTACCGGCAGGGTCCTGTGGGAGTCCGAAGACGGCAAGCAGCTGCGCGGCATCTGGCAGATCACGCCGGGCGTGGTAACCGACACCGAGGCCAATGAACTGTTCGTCGTCGTGAGCGGGCGCGCCACCATCGAGGTCGAGGGCGGCGACACGCTGGAGGTCGGGCCGGGGGACGCGTGCATCCTGCGCGAGGGGGACCGTACGACGTGGACGGTGCACGAGACGCTGCGCAAGGCGTACCACATCAGCCTGTGAGGCCCCGCGCGCGGCGAGGTCGCCGCGGGAGGCCAGGCGCCGACCGCATCCCCGGCGAGCTGCAACGGCTGTGGCTGGCCACCCAGTTGCGGTCGGGCCTGTTCGGGGTGGTGTACGTCCTGGACGAGCCGTCGGGCCGGGCTGCACCCGGCGGACACCGAGGCGCTGCTGACGGTGCTGGTGCGGCTGCGCGAGGCAGGGAACTCGGTGTACCTCGTCGAGCACGACATGGACATGGTCCGCAGAGCGGACTGGATCGTCGACGTCGGGCCGCACGCAGGCGAGCCCGGCTGCCGGGTCCTGCACAGCGGCCCGGTGGGCGGGCTGGCATCCGTCGCCGAGTCGGTCACCCGCCGGTTCCTTTCGAGTCCCGACCCGACCCCGCGGCCGTGCGCACCCCGCGCGAGCCGTCCGCCTGACTGCACCTGCGGGGCATCACCCGGCACAACCTGCGGGACCTGGATGTGGAATTGCCCCTGGGGGTGTTCACGGCGGTCACCGGGGCGTCGGGGTCGGAAAGTCAACGCTGATCGGCCAGGTGCTCGCCGGGGTCCACACCGAGCACCTGGGCGCCGAGGCCCCGGCGGGCAGCGTCGATGGAGACGGAGACGCCGACGAGGTGGGCAGCGGCGGGGCCGGCACGGGAACAGCCGCCGTGGCCAAGGGCGTGGAGACCGTGGACCGTCTGGTGGAGGTGGACCAGAAGCCGATCGGCCACACCCCGCGCTCCAACCTGGCTACCTACACCGGTCAGTTCGACTCCGTACGGAAGCTCTTCGCGGCCACCGACGACGCCCGGCAGCGAGGCTACAAGGCCGGGCGGTTCTCGTTCAACGTCGCCGGAGGCCGGTGCGAGACCTGCCAGGGCGAAGGCTTCGTGGCCGTGGAGCTGCCCTTCCTGCCCGGTAGGTACGCGCCCTGCCCGCACTGCCACGGCGCGCGCTACAACGGAGAGACGCTGCAGGTCCGTTACCGGGGGCGGAACGTCGCCGAAGTGCTCGGATGGTGGTCAGCCGACGGAGTCCATGAAGTTCAGGATTTGGATATTGATCTGCTCTGCGTGGTCAATCTGCGGTCCGTGGCCGGTGTTTGAGACGATCTCGGCGCGGGCGCCCGGTATCAGGCGCGGGACGCGCTCCACTTGCCGCTGCGGGTGCACGAGGAGGCTTCGCTTGCCGAGCAGCAGGTAGAACGGAGTGCGGATGGTGCACAGTTCGTCCTCTATGAGAGGAAGCGGAGCCGGGCGGCGTATGCGGTAGGCGCGGACGCTGGACCTGATCATCGTGCGCAGCTCGGGCACGACGAGGACCGGCTGCTCCAGCCAGGCTGCCAGGCGCGGGCGTAGCGCCTTGGGTGCGAAGGTCGCGAAGAGGCTGGCAAAGATCCATACGAAGAAGCGGAGACCCACCTTCTCCAGTCCGCCGGGATCGAGCAGAGTGACCGAGGCAAGGCGGCCGGGCCTGCGGTGCGCCTGGTTCAGGACGAGCCATCCGCCATAGGAGGAGCCGACGAGGTGGACGCGGTCCAGGCCAAGGCCGGCCAGCGTCTCGTCCAGCCACTGTGCGGCACGTTCGGGTTGATGGATGGGTTCGCGCTGCACGCTGCGGCCCGGGTCGCCGGGGGTGTCGATCGCGTAGACCGGGCGTTCGGCGCTGAGCGCGGCGGTGTTCGGATACCACATGGCGGAGCAGCTGCCCGCCCCGTGCACTAGGACGATCGGGGTGCGGGACTGGGCAGCGGGGTCCGCGGGGGCGTACCGGTAGACGTGCGTGGTCCCGAAGCGGGTCTCCACATCCATCTCCGCACGCGCGGCCGGTCCCAGGGCGTAGACCGCGTCGCAGGCCGCGAAGTAGCGGTCACGCAAGGCGTCGTTCACGTAGCGACCGACATCACGCTGGGTACGGGCGCGGGTCATGGTCTCGGGCACGGTGGGCCACCTCCAGGAGCATCCGTTCTTCGTGATACGACCGTACCATAATGATGGTACGGCCGTATCATGAAGATGGCCCGACAGGCCTCAGAGCAGAGGAACCGACGAGCGGAGACCCGGCAATGCCCAAGCGCGTGGACCACGATGTACGGCGCACCGAGATCGCCGAAGCACTCGTCCGGGTCGCCGGGCGGCGCGGATTGCACGCCGTGGGGATGCGCGATGTGGCCGCAGAGGCGGGGATCTCGCTGCGACTGGTGCAGTACTACTTCCAGACCAAGGAGAAATTGCTGCTCTACGGGCTGCAACACCTGGCCGGAGGATTCGGCGAGCGGGTCGCCGCCCGGGTTCGGGCCGCCGGGGACGACCCGGGGCCGCGCGCGATGATCGAGGCGCTGCTGATGGCATCGTTGCCGACCGACGAAGAGAGCCGCACCTTCCACCTCGTCTACACCTCGTACGCCGTACTGGCTGTCACGGACAAGACGCTTGCCGCGCAGCCCTTCATGGACAACCCCAATGCCGCCGAGGACACGGTGGCCGGACTGCTGCATAAGGCTAAGGACGCCGGGCTCATCGGCCCCGATGTGGATGCGCGTGCGGAGGCGATCAGCCTGCTCGCCATGTCGGCGGGACTTGGCACCAGCATCCTGGTCGGCCAACGCAGCCCGGAGTCCGCCGATACGGTTCTGGGCTACCACCTGGACCGGCTTTTTCAGGGCGGGCGTAATGATTGAGAATCCAACGAACATTCCCGCGCGGGTTCGTTGGTGCCCCGGCTGGAGACTCTCGTCATCGTGATCGACGGAGGCCGGGGCACAAGGAGGCCGCAGGCCCTCCGGGCGGGGAGGCGCAGAAGCTCCTACGGCCCCAGCGCTCGGGAAGCAGGGAGTAGGACACCTCCCGCCGAACATCGAAGCGAGGTCTCGGATCGACCGAGCCGGGGCCAGCCGGAGTTGCAGCCTCGATAACTCTCTTGCCGAGTGAAGTGAGGGGGCGGAGAGGTTCAAACTCGAAGCAGTATGCCCGGAGCAAGTGATGGGCAGCGGAGCGGACTTGAGGCCTCACCACGATGAACAGGGCCCCAGGCGGCGGCGATGTCCCGGCGGCGGGCGAGTTCGGGGAAGGCGCTCTCCCGCACGTCCCGGATGACTCGGCTGAGCAGGGGCCGTAGGGAGCGGTCACTGGGCAATGAGCAGTCAGCGTGGAGCAGGGCGGCGGGATCGTCGCGCTGGCCTTCGACGAGGACGGTGCAGTAGATACTCATCCGTTACGTCGGCCGGTCCAGGCCCAAGGCTGTCAGGCCAGACCAGGCGACGTGCAAAAGCAACTGCACCTCCCCGCGCTGCCGCTCATTCCGTCGGCGTCCCGTGCACCGCCCACATGGGGCACATCGGCAAGGTTCATGACTAGTCGTCAGGCAACGTCGACCGGGGAGGCAGTGCTGTGAAGCTGTGCTGCGCGGGATTGCTCCCGCCTGGAGGCCGTGCCCCAGGTCATCCGCACACTCAGGGAACCTCACTTCGCCCTCGGTTCCCCCCTCCTCGCATCCTTCGCAAGGGCGCCGTAACCCTGCACGCACCCGAGTACAGCCCGGGGACCGCGTAGCGCCAACCCACCCTCAACTCGAAGCCGCCCTGCCATTGAGCCGACAGGCCCGACCGTGGCCCGACAGGGACGGCGCGCTTGCCGTGCGGACCCAGCGGATTCGAATCAGCCGAGGGGGGCGTGGTCGCTCGTTGCCGTTGCGCGCGATGCGTCCGATCGTCCCGCCGCCACTGCGGTGGCCGGTTCCTCCGGGGTGCACGTGACCTTGTCGCGAGGCGTGTAGTGGGTCTTGAAGTCTTCGCGCTTGATTTCCCGGCCGTCCTGCACGAAGACGCGGCCGACGGAAACGTCGAACCCTTGGAGTGGGCTCTGGACTTCGCACTGCGGGCCGCTGCCTGTGCGCGTGCCCGGCGGCTTGATGTTGGCGCGCGGCCCCTTGGTCGCACGTATCTCGTCGTACTTCTTCGTGCCCAGGAAGGTGATGGTCACCGACGTGTCAGTGGATTCGGCCTTGATGTAGAGGGCGTGACCAGAATCGTTGATCCAGCGGAGGTCGAGGGTGCCCCACGCGACCGTGGCCTCGCGGCCCTCGGGGTAGCGCTCAATGTAGAAGGAGTGGGCGCCGTGCTCCATGGGCTTGACGCCCGCGAAGAACATGGCGTTGAACATGGTGGTGGCGACTGCGGAGACGCCGCCGCCGGGCGACTTCACGAACTGACCATTGTTGATCATGATGCCGTCGACGAAGCCGTTGTCCTTCGTGCGCTCGCCGACCGTGCGGTTGAAGCTCCACTCCTGTCCGGGGAGGACAACCGAGCCGTTGATGAGCTCCACCGCGCGGCCGATGTTGGTGCTGCGGTAGGGGGCGGCCGGGAACGCAACGGTGAAGGAGGAGACCTTCTCCTTGATGCCGAGCCGCTGGGCCGATGCACTCGTGAGCTTCGGCTGGACCACTGCGGAGGCGATCTCGCCGGTGCGGGCCGGGCCGGAGCGGGTCAGCAGGGGCATCACGGCCTCGCCGAGCGCCTTCGCGGTGACGTGCCGCCCGACACTGCTGTCCTGGGCCACCACCACGCGGTCGTCGGCGTCGAGACGGAGCACGGCGTCCCGACTCTGGGAGGCGTCCCGTACCGGGCGGGAGACAGCGGGGTCGGCGAACAGCCCCTTGGAGTCGAGGCTCGGCACGAGGCGGTTTCGGCTGTCGGGCTTCATCGTCAGATGCTTGCCGAGCGTGGCGGGGGCCATGGCTATGCGTTTGTCGGCGAGGGTCAGCATGACGGGGCCCGACATCGCGGGCTGGGCGAACTCATTCATGGCTCGCTCGGTCTCGTGCGGGCCGATGCGCGGCTGCATCTGCCTCACCGGTATCGCGACGGGGGTGGCATGCGTCGTGTTGGGGTAGCCGTGGCGGATGGTGTCCAGGGCCTTGTCCGCGATCACGGTGACGCCGGTGACCGGAGCGACAGCCTTCGCTCTGCCGTTCTCGAACGATATCGCCCCATCACGCACCTGCCGCTTGGCGGCCGCGGCGATACGGTCTATTCCCGCCCGGCTCTTGTGCTCGTCCACACGTAGCACCGGCTCGACGTCCCGGCCGCCGGAGGCGAGGAGCCTGCCGATCGCTGTCACCGGGTCGGATCCTGCGCTCGCGGCACGGTCGACGGTCGCTGCAGTGTCGAGGGACAGCCCGAGCGCGCCGGGATCGGCCTTCTCGATACGGTCACCGATCTTCATCGCGACCGGTGCCGCGAAGACCGGCCCGAGCTTTCGGTGCAGGACCCGCTGGGCCTCCGCTCGGCCCATTCCGCCGATGTCGACACCGCGCACCGTTGTGCCCTCGGCGATGTCGTCGCCGGCCACGAGCGCAGCGACGTAGAGGCCACCCAATCCGAGCACGACAGCCCCACCTGCGACAGGCAGAACCATCCGCCAGTTGACGGTTCTGCTGCGTGCGCGTCCCATGGTCTCTCCCTCTAGCGCCGACGGGCCGGAAAGGTGCGTTTGGCCAGCCAGAGCCAGACCTGCACAAGCGAATTCGCACAGAATAGTCCACAAAATAGACGAAATCGGAGAAATGTAATTTCCGTCACGATTGAGGAATGCTCGGTCGACTCGGACCCGGGAGGTCGCCCTCAACACCCCCGGAGCCCGTGAGCTGATCGGCAA
The DNA here is from genome assembly GCF_042888805.1 of Streptomyces sp. NPDC002730. NCBI lineage: Bacteria > Bacillati > Actinomycetota > Actinomycetes > Kitasatosporales > Streptomycetaceae > Streptomyces > Streptomyces sp. NPDC002730. Next base: position 283,674 of record NZ_JBIAQG010000008.1, on the reverse strand, counting down.
CCTCACGGACAACGCCGGCCACCCGGCCGGTCCCCGGCGCATCGCGATTGGATGCGCCGACGGTCGCCGCAGGGCCAGCGGACTCACTGAAATCCTTGCCCGAGCGCTCCGCGAACGCGGCCACGAAGTCGAGATCCAGCGCCTCCACGTCCACCTGCCGCGTGATGACTGATCCGTCATCCGAGCAGGCCTCGTGCTTGGCTCTAAGGGGTTGCCACCCAGGTGTAGATGGCTCCAACGAGTGACACGAGCGCACCGATGGTCACCAAAGACTTCGACACCGACCAGGGCCAGGCCGACCTGCTCGCTGCGAAGAGGGGCTGTTCGCGTTCTACCAGGCGTAGTGATTCGAGCGCGAGAGTAGTCGCCAGGCGCTCTTCGATCTTCCTGATGGCATCTTCAGCCAAGAGGGCCGAGGCACGAAGCCGCGTGCTCTCCGCATACGCCCCGAGGAGGCTCGCGCCACTCAACAAGCTGATCAGCCCGGCAACACCATGCATGTCGGCGTTGAGAGCCGCAGCATAGGCCGTAGCCATGATCGCGATGCAGATCAACAGTGCATTGAGTACCTGGTACGCCCGCCCGCGGCGGTTCTCAGACCAACGCCATGCATGGTCAAGAGCAAGGGCCAAGGCTTCCTGATCACTCCCCCGCGACGTCATGAGAGCAACATGGCAGGCACTGTTGGCGTCGTCCAGACGGCCTCGATCTCAAACCTGTACAGCAAGCCAGGCGCGGGACTTCAGCGCACCGAACGGCAAAACGGGGCGGGTGCTCAGTCCGGAAAGGCACGGGGCACCGCTCGACCGCTGCCCTGCCCTGCTCCCCTCTTGGGCGGACAGCCGCTTGCGTGACCGGTCGCCAGCGCCCAGCGGGCAGTGCCGCAGGTCTGTCGACCTCGTGATCGGCCGTACGTCGGCGGCGGGGAGCGGCTGCGGGCTGGATCACGAGGTCCGAGGTCCCCCAGAATGACTGCGCAGTCCCGCATAACACGTCACGAGAGGAAGCGCCGTCGCATGGCCGGCAACGCAGACATGGTGTCCTTCATAGAAGCGCGGCTTGCCGAGGAGGAGCAGGTCGCGTGGGACGCCGGCGGCGCGAGCTGGAGGTGTCCGGCGGATGTTCCAGGAGAGGTGCACGACAGGACGTCCGGCATAGCGTTCACGGTGAGAGGAGCCGGCTTCGACCGGCACATCGCGCTCCAGGATCCGGCTCGTACGCTGGCCCGCATCGAGACCAGTCGCGTCCTGCTCGGCGAGTACGTGGAGGTGGCGGACCGGGACGCCGACCGGCCGGACGACGACTTTGCCTCCGGCCGTGCCGTCGGACTCGGCTTCGCGGTGCGGCAGCTGGCCGCCGAGTACGCCTGGCACCCCGGCTACAAGGCGAAATGGCTCCCCCGGTTCATCCGGTAGCGCTCGTAACAGGTGTGAGGAGCCGAGCGGTGATGAGGTCCTGTCGAGGTGGACGGCCGTCTCGGACGGTGCCTTCCCCGCCCGAGGTGCAGGGGTCAGCCGGGTCGGCCGGTCTTCCGGGCGGGGAAGCCAGAACTCCGTGAGTGGGGGGCAGCTCGGGACGGGGTGAGAACAGTCCCTGCGTCAACGCGTTCTGGTCACGCTGGTGTCTGGTGAGGGCAGGCACGGTAGAAGGGGAACATGCGCCGGGCCAGGGCCTCGTCTGCCGGGTGAGGTGGCGAGGTTGATGCAGCCCCGGCACAAACGCCGGGTTCGGGGGACATCGCAAGGGACCATCGGCCGCCACAGTCCCCGGCGGTGGCGGTCGCCGCTTGGCCGGAGTGTCGCGACGGGGGGCCCCACCGCTTCCAGCCAACTACTCTGGGTGCTCCTGCGCCCGGGTGTTCAGGCACCGCACGGCAAGGGCCGCGATGTCGTCGTCGAGCCTGCCGCCGCTGTAGTGGAGCAGGTCCCGGTGAAGCCGGTCGAGCAGCTCGCGGGGCGGCGCCGGGCCTTGCCGCCGCATCCAGTCCGGCAGCGGGAAGAACTCGCCAGAGCGGTCCCGGGTCTCCGTTACGCCGTCGGTATAGAGCAGCAGCTGGTCGCCCGGGGCCAAGGCGACGGTGTCGACAAAGTAGCGGTCTCCGATGAGCGTCGCGAGGTTGAGGGGCGGCGAGGGGGTGGTGGGCTCCAGGACACGGATCTCCCCGCGGTGCACGAGCAGCGGCGGGGGGTGCCCGCAGTTGAGAAGTCTGACCTGGCCGCTGCCGTGCGGGATCTCGGCGAGAATAGCGGTAGCAAAGCGCTCCGGCAGGTCCTGGGCGGGGAACGCGTCGCTGTGGCGGGCGATGCTGGTCTCCAGCCGATGGACGATGCCCCTCAGGTCGGGCTCGTCGTACGCGGCCTCCCTGAAGCAGCTGATCACCGCAGCGGCCGCCCCCACCGCGGGCAGGCCCTTGCCGCGTACGTCGCCGATGAGCAGCCGGACCCCGTACGGCGTGTCGGCCGCCTCGTAGAAGTCGCCGCCGATCCGGGCCTGCTCTTGGGCCGCCAGATACAGCGACTCGATCTCGACGCCCGCGATGCGGCGCGGGAGGGGGCGTAGCAGCACCTTCTGGGCTGCGTCGGCGACGAGCCGGACGTGGAAGAGTGTCTCCTCCCGCTGGAGTCGGACATGGCTTGCATATGCGGCCGCCAAGGTGACCGCGACGATCGCAGCCGCCGTGTATGGCGTCCCCAGGTCGGTGTAGAAGAAGCTGAGGCCAATCATGACCAGCAGGCAGAACGCGCCCAGCAGGACCGTGGGGAGCACGGGCCACATCGCGGCGGCGAGGGCGGGTGCAGCGGGCAGGAGGCGGCTGAAGGCGATCTCCCTCGGTGTGGAGAAGGCCAGGCCGGCGATGAGGACGGTAAGGATCACGGGTGAGAGCTGGGCAGCGTCCCACCGGCCGCCGTACTGAAGACGACGGCTCCGGCGCCGTCCGGACGTGATCACAAAGGGCATCATATAGATCTGAAACGGCTATCGAGCTCAAAGGGAACATGCACTCATCTTGTTCTTTGACCTCCGCTGTCCTCTGCCACCGAGGTTGGACCGATCGCCGTTGGAGCTGGGCGCTGGGCCTTGCGGACCGAGTCCGATAGCGGCGCGACCTCGACCAGCGAGCGCGAGATGCTAAGGCTTGTCCCGTAAATGATCTTTGACGGGTGTCCATTGCCCTGCCTGCTGCTCGTCTCTCCTGCAAGGACGAGGTTGGGCAGGCTGCGATGCCCAGCATGCGTGGTGGACGCTGTCGCCCCCGGGTCGGCAGTCGCGCAGGATCTTCCTGCTCAAGGCCGCCATCCAGCACTGACCAGTCAGTCGACGCGGGTGAGCGGAGGGCATTCCCATACCGCGTCCACGACCTCGCGGTGCGGCCGGTACATGCGCAGGATCACGAACCAGGTGTCGCCTTCGGGCGTGGGCAGCCAGTTGGACTCACGGTCCTCTCCCGGTGATGTGGACTGCAGATGGAGGGTCAGACCAGCGTCAGGGTCCATGACGAGCCCAGGCGTGCGGTCCCCGACCGAGTAGCGGCCGGCTGGGTTGGGGATCAGGTTCATGTCGTCGCCGTACGCGGACAGGGACCAGAAGGCGTCGACGGGCGGCATCGCGCCCGCACCGAAGCGCAGCGCGTACCGGCCAGACGACAGCTTGTGCCCGTCGGCGTCGTCGTAGTTGAGCAGATAGACCGCCTCGTCGGGATCGTTGGCCATGATGCCCGCCAATGACTGGTCGGCGGCGCGCTTGAGGAAGTCGTCGCCGAAGCGGCCCATCTGCGGTGGCGGATAATGCCAACCGTTCACCACATGTGCCCACTCACCGCTGAGCATCTGCTGCTTGAGCATTGGCGTACCGACAGTCGCAGCCCGGATGAGGTTCTGCTTGACCGCCTCAGGCTGGGCCTCGACGTCGAGACCGGGACCGATGCCGACCTCGGCGAACTGCTTGAGGAGGATCGCGTGGTGCGCCGGTGGCGGGTTCTCGGCCAGCATGGCGTTGAGCGTCTTCCACGGGCCGAGTGGATCCTGCGCGGGGTCCACCGGCGCCAGCACCTCGCGGCTCGCCGGGAGCCGCGCCGGGTCAACGGCCCCGCCGCCCCTGCCGAAGAAGCTGAGCGGAGTGAGCTGGTACTGGGCTTGGAGCGTCTGCACGTTCGGCACGTCGTCCTCGCCGTCGACCAGCGTCCTGCCGAGGATCAGGATCCACGGGCTCGGCGCGGTCGCGACACGGCGCACACCATCGGGAAGCTTCCCACTCCAGTCCGGACCGACGATCGCGAAATGGCCGGCCTTCGATCCCGTGGAGCGCTGACCTATGTAGTCGAAGTTGTCGGAGGTGATGCCCATCAGCTCGAAGGAGAAGTAGCGATCACCCATGTCCGGGTGCGCGAGGATGACCGGCTCGCTGTGCAGGTCCACCCACGCGGTCGAGTACAGGGTGTCGTTGTTCGGACAACCGCCGTCCCGGTACGAGGCGTCAAGCAGCCGCTGGGCGTGCCAGAAATGGTTGACCGCGGCATACGGCACCGTCGCCGGGTCACGCGGCTGGGTCACCCACTGGTGACGCAGCCGGGCGTTGTAGATGTACGGAAAACCGTAGACGAATGCCTGCTCACCCAACGTGTAGGCGTACTCCCCACGCCAGTCACGCACCCGTCCGGTCAGGATGGGTGCCACCGCCTGCCGGACCAGCGGCAGCGCGTGAGGCAGATGCCGGAACCGGTCCACCACTGCCTGGGGGTGCCGTACGGCATCCGCCGCGGCCCGACCTGCAGCGCCCGCGGCGCTCGCTGCCCGGTTGATGGTGGCCGTGACGCCTGCGGCATCGTCGTGCGTCCGCCGAAGCGGTCCGTGACGCGTGGCTTCGGACATGATCATGTCCTCCCCGTCGTGAACACCTCGTGGGAAAAGCCTTTGCACCACTTCTCACCATAGGACTCATCCAGACGAGCGCCAACGCGGACGAGATCCGGTGACCCGCTCAAGCGACCAGGCCAGCGGCTCGGGCCGGCGGTCCTCACCCCATTCGGCGTTCCGCCTCCAGGCCTGTATTCCTACCGGGAGCAGGGGAAGAGATGGCTGCGATGGACGCATATAAAGCATCGATCAAGGCACTACGGAGCAGTGCGGACCGGCATAGCGTCGTGCTGGCAGTCCCGTCACGAGAGAAGAACCCGTTTATCCGCCTGCTGAGCATGACCAGAACACCACTCGATCGAAGTGATACTGCCTACGCGGAGTGCTCGACGTACTCGAATATGACCCCGCCGGGGTGTCGCACGGTGGCGTTGCGCCCGGTCGGCACTTGGTTCGGGCCGGAGACGATCTCCCCGCCGTGCGTGTCCAGGAGCTTCTTCAGTCCGTCCAGATCGTCGACGAGCACCGTGCTCTGGACGTCCCGATACGGAGCAAGCGCCTTGTCGGTGCCCGCAACGAGCAGGAAGCCGCCGATGCTGGCGACCTCCACGTCGCCGTAGGGGAACCGCATCCGGGTGTCCTGGCCCGTCAGGTCGCGCAGGGCCGGAAGCGCGCGGTCCATGTCATCCACGTACAGCCGGGCCAGCGTCGCCAGCACCTTCATGCCCACCTCCAAGATCAGTTCGATGATCTCGAAATCTTGAACTGATGATCATACTAGTTGCAGGCCCGAGGAGGAGAGACGTGCGCACTCTGAGTCAGCCCAAGCCCGCAGACTTCGACCTGGCGGCCGTGCTGCATGCCCTCGGTGACCCCGTGGCGTCTGAAGCTACTGCGGTGCCTGGCGGCAAACGGTGAAGTCACGTGCAGCCCTGAAGGGATCACCGTTCCGCGCTCCACGCTCTCGAACCACTGGCGGATCCCGCGAGGCGAGCATTACCTCCACGCGCACCAGCGGCAAGACTCGCCTGGTGTCCGTGCGCCAGGCCGAACTCGACGCCCGCTTCCCCCACTTGCTCAACGCCGTCCTGGCCGAGGTCACCCAACCCTCCACGGACTCCTGAACCCGCTGCCCCAGCGCATCCCCGTCGGTCTACATGGCCATGAGGCTTCGTGACGTCGACTTCCCCCCTCACCCGCCAGACGTACCTCCCCCGCCGCGGTTGCCATGAGAGCCGGAGCGCAGCGCAAGGGCGCACCATATGGCCGCCGCCGTCAGCGCGGCCCCAGCCATCGCACCCAGCACCGGTGCCTCCGGCCGCCAGCCCAGCGAGAGCCGGGTGCCCAGGATGGTGAGCACGGCCGCGGTCCCTCCCGGGGCGTAGACAGGCACCCTGGCGGCGGCAGCCCGCAGTACGGCTGCCGCCGCCAGGCCGGTCGCGGTCCAGGCGACCAGATACGGCCAGAGTGCCCCCGGAGCGGCGGACGGCAGCCCGTACTCCTCGGGGCCGATACGGAACAAGGCGCCGGCCCAACCCAGGCCCACCCCGAGGACGGTGATGGCCGCCACCCACAAGGCGTGGCGCCACAGCGGGCCTGGCCGCACGGCCCCTTCGTAGTCGTCAGGGCTGGAAGGGTCGAGAAGTTCGATCACAGCCAGAAGGACGCGGCCTGGCGGCCACACGTTGCCCCCGAAGGAGAGATCACGCAGCTGATGTGGCCGAGTGCCTGGGCGATGACGGGGGCTCGGGCCCGGAGGACGAGTTGGCGGATGGCGGAGGTGCGGCCTTTCTCGGCGGGGATGCCGAGTTCCCGTAGCGCGTCGCGCAGGGTGGCGGGGTTCATGGGCTGGCTTGCGCGGCGGCCGGGAAAGAGCGGCGAGTTCTGGTAGAAGGCAGGGGGCTGGCGGGCAGGGCCTGGAGGTGGTCGAGCAGGAGGTCGGCTACCGTCTCGGGGACTGGGGTGGGCGGGTCGCCGACCCGCAGTGCGACGTGCTGGCCATCGCGGAGGACATCGTCGGTGGTCATACGGACGATTCGGCTGACGGGCTGGGCGAACAGCAGGACCAGGCACTGCGGGGAGTCCCCCCGCGGCGGCCGTCCGCCGAAGTTCGCCCCGGGGGACTACAAGGCTCGGCACGCGGTCGAGTGCGGCATCAGCCGCCTCGAGCGCCACCGTGCCGTAGCCGCCCGGTTTGACGAGCTTGGCGTGCGCTACGAGGCGACCGTGCTGGTCGCAGCCCTCAACGAGTGGCTGTGACCAGCACTTCCGCAACCGACCCTAGGTGAGTGCCGCTGCCAGCAATGCGGCGGTCTTGGCCACCAGCGGATGGTCGGCCGCCGCGTCTTCCTCGTGTTTGGTCGTCAGGACGGCCATCACGATCGGTGCGCCGTCCGGCGGCCAAGTGATGCCTACGTCGTTGTTGCCGCCGTACCTCCCGCCACCGGTCTTGTCGGCCACAATCCAGTCGGCGGGAAGGCCGGCGCGGAATCTGTCGCCGCTGGTCGTGTTGGCGAGCAGCCAGCCGGTGAGCCGTTCCCGGTCCTGGGATGTGAGCGCGTCGCCGAGCGTGAGGCGCGCGTAGGTCCGGCCGATGACTCGGGGGGTGGTGGTGTCGGTCACGCGCCACGGTTCCGCCGAGTTGAGTTCGGGCTCCCATCGATCGAGCCGGGTCTTGCCGTCCCCGATCGAGCGGCAGAAGCGGGTGATGGCGGTCGGTCCCCCAAGCTCGCGGAGCAGCAGGTTTCCCGCGGTGTTGTCGCTGTGGCAGATGGCGGCGTCACACAGCTCAGCGACAGTCATGCCGCCTGCGAGGTTCTCGGCCTTGCCGGTGATCGGGGAGTAGCCCGACTTCTCGACGTACTCCGCGGTGTACCGGATGCGCTTGGCCAGGAACTCGCCGTCGTGGTCGAGGTCGCGCAGAACGGCCGCGGCGGCGATCGTCTTGAACAGCGAGCACATCGGGAAGCGTTCGTCCGCGCGGTACGCCACCATCCTGCCTGAGCGCATATTGCGGGCGAACACGCCCAGACGGGCGCTGTGCTGCTGCTCGAGCTCCCTCAGCCGTGAGGTAATGCCGTCATCCCCGCCAGGTAAGGCGTATGCCGTCCCGCCGAGGGGCAGGGCGACGGAAAGTGCCGTGCCGGCGCCGAGAGCGAGTGCGGTGCGGCGGGAGGGGCGTGGTCCTGTGGTGTGCAACGCGTTCCCTTCTGAGGCGATCATGACGTACTTCAACACGCGCTGGCGGCCCGGCTGGTTTCGCTGCGGGTGTGACCGTCCTGGCGCAGCGCCGGTGGGCTGCGTGCCATACGGCCCGTGGGACGGGGCCTACGAAAGGGGCATGTGACCAACGCTCTCGCAACAGGTCCTAACCTCACCGCCGTCCCGGGCCAGGGAAGGTCGTCAGTCCTCGGGACGTGTGCCCGGACACCGGCTTCGCCCGGCTTCCATACGGGCAGGCCCTCGCGCTGTTCGACGAGCACACAGCCGTGCGCGGGCCGGGCACGGGCTGAGACCTGCACGAGCTTCATCTGGGGCGGGCAGAAGTCTTGACCACCGGCCACGACAAGTACCTTCTGAGTGTCAAGGACTACATCCCGTAGGCCCACGCGGCTTTCACGGACTTGATCCGTCACCGAGTCGAGCTCAACGTCCACTATGCGTCGCTATACAGCGGTGAGAAGTTCGTAATCACCCTGCACCAGCCGTGTTCAAGGCAACGGCGTCCACGGGGACGAATCCGCCCTCCTGCGGGGAACGCAGGGGGTGACCCAGCTACGCGTCAAAGGGGCAACGTTGAAGCGCTGGAGGGACCGGCCCGTCACCCGCTCCCGCGAACTCCTCGTCGCGGAACAGCGGCCCCAGCTTGTCCCGCACCCGGATCACCAGACTCCCCTCTGCTGTTGCCTGGTGCGGCGGGGCGCCTGTCATGGACGCCAGTACAGCGAGGGGTCCGGGTGGTCGGCGAAGCCGAGCGCACGGTAAAGAGGTTCACCGTCGGGAGAGGCATACAAGTCCACTCGGGCCACCCCGCGTTCCCGGAACCAGTCGAGTAGGCCCTGCATGATCGCGCGGCTTTGGCCGCGCCGTCGGTACGCCGGATCAGTGACCACGCCGATCACGTGTCCGATCCGGCCGTTGCGCAGGTGCGGGCCGGGCAGCCGTTGCTCGATGGTGCCGATGCCGCAGGCGGCGAGGCCGTTGTCGCCGTGCACAACGAGGATCCGCACGGCGTCCGCTGTCACCTGTTCCTTCAGCACGGCGGCAAGGGTGTCCCGCCAGTCGTCGTCTGCTGACGAGGGGTTGAAAAAGTCGCCGCCGAGGGTGTCAAACAGCAACGCCCGCAGGCGTACGAGCTCCGCGACGTCATCCTCCACCGCCTGCTGCACAAGTGGCATGTAATAAGCATAGGACGGATTAGGGTCTTACGTCGACCTGGTTTGAGATGGTGCCGTCGAATGACTTGCGGGCCTGGAGGTTCGGAAGTGGGCACTCAACATCTGAGGGCGCATCGCCTTCGCCATGGTCGCCCTCGCGACCGCGGTGGGCGCTGTCGAGGTGTTCTTCAACTGGCGTGCCCGATGGCAAGTGATGGAAGAGCCGCTACCGCCTCATAAAACTGGGCGACGAACTCGGTTTCCTGCTCGCACGATGGCAGACCGTGTGGACCGACATCAACCGACGCCGGATGGAACTGCGTCCCGGTGACGGGCCGGGTGGCCCGGCGGTCGCACCATGGGGAACCGTCTGATGGATGCGTGGGGGCGGCTCACCAGCACCCGCGTAGCTGCGTCGGCGATCCAGGCGTCTACGGCTGCCCTCAATCAGTTCTGTCCGAGGTGCCCCCTGTCTCACCGCCTGCAACCGTGTGTTCGGTCGGGCCTGTGGCGGAGACCCGCCGTCCCAGTCTCTTGGCCGGAGCAGGACGACGGGTCTCTCTCAGACGCGGATACGCTCCGCACCCGTCGCGCCGCAAGGCCGGTCTTCCGTTCCGGCCTGTGCGACTGTTCAACGATCCCGCCGCAGGAAGCGTTTAGGCGGATGCCTGTGAGCTTCTCCACGTACCTGCGGATCTGGACGACGAGTGTGACCGGGCGCACACTCCGAAGAGTCAGCATCAGCGGGGCTTTCCGCCGCAGTCCTTGGCCGGAGCACGGTGAAAGGCCCTCTCAGACACAGGAGTTCACCTCATGCGCCGTGCCCTGCATTCCTTACTCGCTCACCGTCCCATGTTCTGGAGCGAGCCTCACCCCGGACGGCTGCACACCCGGCCTACCCCCGTGCGCGTGGTGGTCGTCATCGTCATCCTGACGGCGGCCACCGTGTGCGCGGCCGTTGGGGGCCCCGCACTCGCCGGTGGCCTCGCCGCCCTGGTCCATGCGGGTGTAGCGCTCTGGATGGTCCTGCGCACACCAGCCGCCGTCGCGGCGTCCGTGCGCTGGTGATGTCTGCGTCGTTCCAGCCGGCCCCCAGCTCGTCGGGCGGGGGGCCGGTCGTCCAGGGAACCGAAGACGTCCGCCTGTGGCTGGAGCGCGCCCAGGCCGGCGACAGCGACGCCTTCGGCCTGCTCTACAACGCCTACTGCGATGCGGTCTACCGCTACGTCTACTACCGTGTCGGCGGCAAGGCCACGGCCGAGGACCTCACCAGCGACACCTTCGTCCGCGCCTTGCTGCGCCTGGGCACCTTCACCTGGCAGGGCCGGGACTTCGGAGCATGGCTGATGACCATCGCCCGCAACCTGATCTCCGACCACTTCACCTCGGGCCGCTTCCGGCTGGAAGTGACCACGGGCGCCCCGCTGGATGCCAACGAGGTCGAGCGCAGCCCCGAGGAGGCCGTCATCGAGGGCCTCGGCAACAGCGCGCTGGCCGAAGCGCTCAACCGGCTCCCCCACCGCATGCGCCACGCGACCTGGCTGTGGGCGCTCGGCACCCCTACTACCGACATCGCCCGCCAACTACGCATCGCACCGAGCACCGTCCGCGTCCACCTCCACCAGGCACGGCAACGCCTCGCAGCCGACCCTGCTCTCCGTCACCCGGTCCCATGGCCCGCTCGGGCAGAATGACGTCGTACGCGCCCCGCCCGGCGAGACCCCCGCTGCTGGGCAGGCCTCCAGGGACGAAGCCCAGCGACCCGACGCACGCCCGTGGCGGCCCCGGTGACCAACCGGGCCGCCACGGCATTGCCGGAATCGGAGCGTCAGAGTCAGCCGGCCGTGCCCTGGCCGGGCTTCTGGGGCGGGAAGTGCCGGTCCAGGATTTCGACCCACTCGTGATGCCGATTCTCGCCCCGGCGAGCTGGTACATCTCAGCTGGCGGTGCCCGTTGATCTCACTCGATGCCTGGCTCGGCCTCCTGCAGCCCGCCGTTGGCCTGGACACGAAATGGAGTCAGCGGCTGGGCAGGTGAGCGACAGTCGGCAGTATGCGGCTGTCCGGGGGCGGCGTGGGACATGCCGTTGACCAGCCCGGACAGCGCGGACCTGTCCGGGACAGCCCCCTGCCCTTGTTCCGCCCCGCCGAACACCAGCATGCTCCTGGCATTCCGACAGACATCTCCGTCGGCCCACTCCCCAAGCTCAAGCGAAAGGTGTGTACAAGCATGCGCAGGACTGCGTTACGAAGCACGGCAGGCGGGGCACTGGCGGTACTGGCGCTGATGGCCGCGACCACTCAGGCGGAGGCGAAGGTGGCCGACCGCGGCTGGTCGGCGAGCAACAGCTTCGCCCGCGGCAGCGGCTATGTCGACGAGAACAACAACGGCTTCAGCGTCAGCGGCTCAGTGACCGACTACGCCGGCAACCCGTCGACGTCATATGTCTACGTGAGCTGGCAGGAGTACAACCACGGTGCCTGGACGACCGTCAACCGCCAGGCCAGTGGACGGGCGACGAACGGCATGACGGCCGGCATCTCGCTCTCCCGAACCACACCGTACGACGTACGCCGCATTCAGGTGACGGTCTGCACCTCGGCGGGCAACTGGTACTGCGGCAGCCCCGGTTAATACTGCAGGACCGCGGCCGCTGAGACAGAAGAACGGCCGGGAGTTGCCGGAGGAGACCGGGCACGGTTGCCCGACCGGATCCAGCAGCTGCTGCATGCCTGCGACTGGGACGCCGGACGAGGTGCTCGATGACGTGCGTGAGTACGTCATCGAGCACCTCGGCATACTGATTCTCGCCCCTGGTGAGCTGGTACGTCTCACTGGCGGCCCTCGTCGATCTCACTCGATGCCTGGCTCGCTCCCCCGCAGCCCGCCGTTGGCCTGGACACCAAAATGAGTCAGCGGCTGGGCACGGGAGCGCGACAGTCGGCACGTACAGCACGACGAAGCCGTTACTGTGCAGGCCATCCGATCGCGTTGAAGACTGCGACGGGGTCCAGGTAGTCGCGCTCGCGGTGCATGCTGTCGTACGGGGGCGGGGGTGGCTGTGGTTCGACGACGACTCTCAGAGCCCAATGGAGCTCTCACCGGGCGACGTGACACTTGTCCGCGGGGGCCCCGATCACTACATCTGCCATGAACCCGGCGCCGACTGCCTCGAACCGGAGGAGTTCCGGGCGCATCACCGGCGCGACGGACGCTCGGACGACTCACAGGCCACGGTGTTCCTGTGTGGCGCCTACCGGTTTTCGGGCGACATTGGCAGCGGCCTGCTCGATGCGCTGCCCCAGGTGCTGCCACTCTCGGCGGCCGTCGGCGATCCCCTGCGCGACGTGATTGGCCTGCTCTCCCGTGAGCTGGCTTCCCCTGAGCCAGGTCAGCCCACTGTGCTGGACCGGCGCCTCGACATACTTCTGGTTCTTGCCATCCGTACCAGTTTCCGTCAGAGCACCACCGCACCTCGCTGGTACCGGGCGTCGGCAGATCCCCGGCTGAACGCAGCGTTGGAAGCCATACACGAGGATGCCGGGCGCCCGTGGTCGGTCCCCGAGCTTGCCGAGATCAGCGGACTGTCCCGGGCGGCCTTCGCACGAACCTTCCGAGACGCGCTCGGCCGGACCCCGATGCAATACCTGACGGATTGGCGAATGACCCTGGCCCGCGACTACCTACGCAACGGCGAGCTGGGCCTGGCTAAAATCGCCAACGTGATCGGCTACGGCTCGCCCTACGCGTTCGCCGCAGCCTTCCGGCGCCATCACGGAGACCCGCCCGGAGCATGGCGGCAACGAGAGTTGACCCGCACCAGCAGTCCGGTAGCCGGCGACCGCATCCACCTCCGCTAACGCCCGCACGCTCAGCCTCACCGGTCGGATCGGACGTCGCCACACATCCAGCCGCGACGACCACCAACACGGCGAATCTGATTCCCTCTTGGCAGCCTCTGTGTAGCGGGTCGGCCGGCTCGGGGTTGCTCGACTGTCCTGGCATCTGGTCGGAGCCTGGGCGGAAGCCCTCTCGCCAGGGCGGTGCGGAAGGTCGTTGCGGTGGTGGTCGCGTGGGCGCCGGAAAGCTTGCCGTTCGCTACGCGGCGACCGTGGTGGGCGCCGCCATCAACGAGTGGATATAAGTGGCCCCGCCGCGTACCCAGTCGTTAACCTCGGCACCCATGAACCAGCGGAAGCGGAAGAAGCTCTCCCAACACCTATTCGTAGCAGTCTTGATGGGCGACACCATCCGTGTGAAGGCGCTTCTGCGGGCTGGGGCCGACCCGAACCGAGCGGACAGCGAGGGCACCACTCCTCTGTATGTGGCATCCGTGAATGGAGAAGCCGAGATCGCCCGCCTGCTCCTGGCGGCCGGGGCCTCCCCGGACACCGAGAGCAGCGGACTCGGCTCGGAAGGCACGCCCCTGTGCGCAGCCGCATGCTGGGGACACACTGAAACGGTGCGCGAATTGTTGGCGCGCGGCGCCGATCCGAACCTTCGTGAAGATCACGGCACGGGCCGCTCACCAATCAACTGGGCGATCGACGGCCCCCATCCCGAAACCGTCGCTCTCCTCACCACAGCGGGAGCAACCCCCGCGGGAACCACATAGCATCGCCGTTCGTCATCAGGGCTCCAGCCAGTTCGCTGGATCTCACCACGAGCCACTTTCGCAACAGGCCCTACCGGATGATCCGGCAGCAGTTGCACGTCGCGAGGCGCTCGGCCGGTCCCGGGGCGGGCTGACCACCACCGTTGCGACCAGGCCCCCAGCTGGACTCGTCGGGGCAATGGAGGCGGCCGGCCTCCGGTGTTCGACGCAGGGTCCTATCGAGGCCGCAATGTGGTCGAGCGGTGCTTCGCGCGGTTGAAGCAGTTCCGGGCCGTCGCGACCCGGTTCGACAAGCTCGCCGTCCGCTACCGTGCCGGCGTGGTCATCGGGTCGCTGCCCCTGTGGCTGAGAAATGCCGGAGCCTGAGCGAACGAACAGGCGAGTGGGGCACAAGAGCCTGCCCTGCGGCCGCTCCGGATCTCCCGCCCGTGCCCGTCAACAAGCCTCAGCGGCAGTCAAGGTCTTCGCCTGACGGCGAGTCAGTCGCCAGATCTGAACCTCGCCGGTCTCGGCCGGGGCGAGGCGCTCGGCGGGGCGGCGGAGGTGCTCTGTGAAGCCGAGGCGGGCCGGGACGGCGCCGCTGGCAAGGTTGGCCGGGTCGTGGACGACCTCGACATAGTCGATGCCGGGAAGACGGAAGGCCTGTTCGACCAGGGCGCGGGCGGTTCGGGTTGCCACGCCACGGCCGGTGGTGGCCGGGTGCAGCCAGTAGCCGATCTCGCGGCTGCTGTCCGGGGTGTCGTCACGCCGGAACAGTCCGCAGGCGCCGACGATGGCCCCGTCCAACACGATCGCGTAGGTGAACTCATCACCGCTCGCCCAGCGCTCCGCGCGGTCGGCCAGGAAGTCGGTGGTCCTGGCCAGGCTGTGCTCAGCAACCCAGGGCATCCACGGGCGCAGGTGCTCCAGGGACTCCTCAATGACCCGGAAGAGCTCCGGAAGGTCCGCCTCGCCGTTGAATGCGCGCAGCGCGAGGTCGTCCAGTTCGATCTTCTGCAGTGGAAGGTCCATGCCGGGAGGATCGTATGCAGCAGCCACTGTAGGCAACGGGATTTTGAAACACGCTCCAGTGTGCCGATCATGGGCTTTCGACTGCTGACCAACCACTTCTGAACGTCGCAGGGGCCAACCGTCGCTCGTCGTCCCGTTGACGGCCCTGGGGTACGGGCCTTGGCCGGCCGCTGGTCCCCGCACCAACCAGCGGTACCGCAGCCGCAGTCAGCCACCGCCACGACATCCGCCCGAACGCAGCCCTTGTCAAGGTTCAGTAGCCGATCGGCTCGTGTCAGCGCTCCGTCATGCTGAGCGCCTCACATGGCGGCTCGCCGTGCGGCGCCGAGGCATCACGCACTTCGGTGCCCCTGGGCCGGAGTCGGTCCCCTCGTCGACTCGTACGTCCAGACGTTGCCGGTGTTACGGCCGCCGCGGCGCATCACCGTGCCGAGGACGGCCGTGAGGTCGTCCTCGACCTCGGCCAGGAGGTCGGCACCGAAGACGCACAGAGACTCTTCCCAGGGGTGCCAGAAGGTGCCCATGCGCAGGTCACGGGTGAGGAGTTTGTAGTACTCGTCTCCCCAGCAGGCGGCGCCCGGCCACGTCGGCTGACCTGGGCCTCCGACGCGGGCCGGGTCGAAGCGGTATCCCTGATGCCACCAGCTGACCGAGAAGAGCGGCTCGTCGGGGCGGAGACGGGCGCGCAGCCCGCGTTCGACGACGGCCTGGAGTCGCTTGACCCGGTGGTCGTCGGGGAGGTTGCGCATCAGCCGGTGGATACGGCAAGTGTCGGTGATGTCGCCAACGTGCCAGGTGACGGAGTCCGGTGGCTCCTCGATGCCGGGGTAGTAGGTGTAGCTGGGCTTGAAGGCGAAGCGGGCCTCGAAGTCGTCGCAGAGCGCGTCGTGTTCCCGGTCGTCCAGGAGCATGCTCACCGGGCGGGTGGACGCGGGCTGCGGCCCCTGGGGGGTCCAGCAGTAGGTGCGCACGGTCGACACGGCGCGGAAGCCGGCTGCGAGGAGGGCATCCTTGACCGGGCCGTCCGGTGCCTCCGCCGTCAGATAGCGGCGGTCCGGCGCCGGGCCCATGCCCAGGTGGAGGCCATGGCTGTTGCGGGCCCACTGGACCCAGTGCGGGAGGAACTCGGCGTGCGGGCCGGTCATACCGCACACGGCTACGAACTCCGTGGGCCCCACGACCTCCGCCCAGCCGACGCCGACGAGACGGGTCTCCGCCTCCAAGAGCTGGACGTTCAGGCCCCAGTTCAGACTGTTCCCGTGGTCCTCGCGGACGTCCGCCAGGCCGCGCGCGTACGGGCCACCGGCCTCGACCAGGCGACTCATCTCCCCAGCCCGGTGGTAGCCGAAGCTCAGCCGCCGCACCCGCAGGCCCTTCGCCGGCGCTACCGCGCCCGTCACGTCGTCGAGGTCCGCGATCAGCAGCGTCCGTTCCGGACCGACGGCCGTGAAACCGGCGGCGCGCAGCGGTTCGTCCATGGGGACCGGGTCGTGGCCGTACGCCCGCCACTCGACCGGCTCGAAGCGGGCAGCGAAGGCCGCTTGCTGCCGACGGATCAGCCCAGTCACCTCCATCGGCCCGGTCCCGCCGGTCAACGGAGAATGGTGGACCGTGCCGTGCGTGCCGTAGTGGGTCCGAAAGACCGTGCCGTCCCCCTCGATCACGGCCCCCACGGGCGCCCGCTCCGGCACATGTCCCCGTACTTGTTCGTCATACGCCGCCAGCAGCGCGTCCACCCCGTCCATCGAATCCTCAGCCGGGCATGTACCCGTGCACGACCATGACCATTGTCAGGACGGTCGCCGACACAAGCCACTCTTTTCCCGTCGGGGGCGCGGATCGCCAGGACCGTGATGACAGCCGGCGGGCTGTACTGGACGCATGCCCCGCCCGACTAGGGCACCAGCACCGACATCACGGCACGCGGCAGTGAAGGGTTGGCAGCCGCCGCTTCCACCACTCGCCAGTCGTCGTCGGCGAGCAGTTCGACTATGACCGGCGGCGGCAGCGCCGGGTGGCCGGCAGCTATCAGCCTCGCCTGCTTGTCCACCAAGCAGGCGAGCAGCGACGGGGCCGTCGTGTTGCGGTGCCGGGCGACCTCACGGAGCGCCTTTTGCACCGGCGGTTCGTGCCGGGCCAGGTCCTCCAGCATTGCCGGCGACGCGTCCGGGTTGGCCGCCACCTTGGCGACGACCCGGACTCCGTGCCGGTCGACCATGGCGCGCAGCTGGGCTTCGGAGAGGCCCGGGTGCGGCGCGATGGACTTGACCACCTTCGCGTCGGGGTCGGCGGCCAGCGCGTCGCGGATCTCAGTCGGCAGATCGCGTCGCTCAGCCAAGAGCATCCGCACGGTCGGATTCGGCGACTCGGCCAGCTCCTTGACCTCGGCGGGAGAGGCAACGGCGATCCGCGGCAGGAGAGTTGAGCCGATCTTGGTAGCGCCGACCAAGTGGGTCAGCACGTCGAGCGGCACATGTGGGTTGCGCGCGAGCCTGCGCTGCACGTCGTGGCCACGGTCGGCGGCCAGCGCGCGGATCAGGGCGTCGTCGATCGCGGGATTCTCGGCGAGGTCGGCTCGAACACCGGGACGGGGATCAACGGCGAGCCGTCCGCACACCTCCACCGGCAGGTCGCGCCGGGCGGCGAGCGCCCAGTGCAGAAGCGTCGAAGGATGGTCGGCGAAGCCGACGACGGCTTCGGTCGGCGTGGCCGGATTCCATAGCGCCATCTGCTGCATCTCGTGCACGGTGGACTCGTGGGAGCCGTCGCAGGAGGCGCCGGACCGCAGATCGCAGTCGATCCGCGGGCATAGCGGATCGTGTACGAACGGCGTCTCTTCCCGGTCGCAGACCAGGCACCACTGCGCCGGAGGCAGACCCTCGCCGGTGATCAGCGCCGCCAGCACGGCCGGTGGCGTCGCCTCGTTGGCCGCCACCCCGCGGCGGACCTCGGCATGCGGATGTCCCGCAAGTCGGGCAGCCATTTCCGGCGTCGTCCACAACGCGAGCTCCGCGACGACCCGTACGTCCGAGTCGGCGGCGAGCGTCTCCGTCACATCAGGTGGGAGGTCCGAGCAAGCGGCCAACTTCTCCCGGCGCTCGACGACTGGATCTGCCGCGAAGAGGCGTGCCCACTCCGGGCTGCCGGCACGCTCGTCGAGCAGGGCGAGCGCGGCGTACGGCTGTGCCACGGGATCGACGTCGGCGGCGGTCAGCCGACCCTCGTACGCAAGCCGCACAGCGGTCTCCTCAACGCGCGCGGCCAGCGCAATCGCCTGCGCATGGCTGAGGTCCGCGCGATCTGCGAGGTCCGCGGCAATGTCTGCGTCCGCGACGGCGATCAGCCGGTCGACCAGCTCGGACGGCAGGGCCGTGTTGGCGGCGAGCCCGCACAGGACATGGTTCACAGGGGCATCTTGCCGGGACCGTGATCGAATCGCTCGTGGATTTCGACGTCGACGAGGTTCCGTGGGCTCGTGGCTCAGTTCGTGATGCGCATAGTCGCACCCGAAGAACGTGTAGAAGCTCCCGTCCGGTGCGAAGATCGTCGAGCCGGTGTCGGCGCGCTGGGGGCCCAGATCGAAGTTGGCGATCTTTCAGCACGTGGGCTCGGTCGGGGGCGGCGGCATCACCGTCCGGATGCCGGCCGCCCACGATCCGTCTTCCCGCCTCGCTGGGGGCCCGCCGCCGTGCCTGTACGCGGGTGGGAGGAACTGTGCTTGCTGTAGCGGGAATTGACCTCACGGTGTGGAGATCGCCGGTGCGCCGGAGGAGGTCGACCTGCTGACCGCAGCGCTGAGCGGTGCGGCCGAGCTCAGGCCGGTGCGCATCTGACAGCAGGCCGGGTGTCCCGCCGGTGCGCGCCCGCAGTCGGCACGGCGTGCACCCGCAGCGGCGGAGGAGGTAGGCGCCGTTCCCAGCAGTCCCAACGGGCACCGGTCGTATCGGTGTTCGCGCCCGCGACGGCGGGGCACGGGTCATAATCTGCTGGTGGAAACCGAACACGGGGTGCATTTGACCAGCCGGAACGGCCCGTTACCGGAGCCCGATCCTCCGGTACCGCCCTGGCCGGTGTGGCGGGCGGATTTTCCCGTCACCGCCCCGGCCGGACACCCCTACCTGCTCGCCACGGTGCGGATGACTGTTCCCTCCGGCAGACACTGGCAGCGCCACCGGCTGGTCGAAACCCATGAACTGCACACCCGCCTCGTCCCCCTGCTGGGCACCCTGCCACTGAGTCACTCCTTTCTGCAGGAGCCGCACGGCGGACAGAAATGCCGCTTCCACGACGTCGCCGTGAAGGTGTGGCAGGACAGCGACCCCGACCACTGGCCCAACACCCTCTACCGCCGACTCGCCGCCGAGGACGGACAACGCCAGGGCCTCGGTGAAGTCACCATCACCCTCCGCCTCGAAACCCGACACGGACACGTCCACCAGGCAGCCCGGACCATCAGCGAATGCAACGTACGCGCCGACGGCCGCCTCATACTCGCCCAACTCCCCCACGACCCCCTGCCCACCAGTACCTGACCCCTGCGCTCTGGCTGTGCCGGGGGATTGGGCCGTAGCTGTGTGGGAGGAAGGGCGGGCTCCCCGTCATAATGCACACCTTGGCGCAGACCCGAGCTGGACGGGTCCTGGACGAGGCCCGGGTCGAGGACTCCACCGTCGACGCCACCGACCGCTCCATCGGTGCCACCACCGCAGCCGTGCCAGCCGGTTGGCGGTGACGCCCTGCGGCCCACCTGAGCGGCCCTCCGTGGGACAGGGCATCGGGCACCTTTGCGGACGTGGACGAAGAACATCGTCGGGCCAGAAGCCGGTCGTCGCCTTCGCCGCCGGTCAGCCGGGCAGCGGAACGGCTCAGAACCCCGCCATCGACTTGTCGAGCACCCCTCCCACCGCACCGTAAATGCTGCACCTTATCGAGTGCCTCAACCTTCTTCGGAGCGCGAAGCCCACCGAGAAGGAGATCAGGAAGAGGGCTCCTTCGACCACTGCGACCAGCGGGTTGTAGACGAAATATACGAAGGCAGCGATTCCCAGCCAGACGACGATGGGAAGCAGAGAACCGCGCAGGACGGTGCCGAAGCAGATCGATACCAGCCCGTCCGGCAGTACCCGCCCGTTCCACACTTCAATGTGGGTGCGCGTCGCACAGTGCTCATTGGTCATGCGCTGATCAGATCACCCTCGCTCTGATCTGCGCGATGCTCCATAAGAAAACGGCCATGTCATCCCGTCCCGGTTGGCCGGAGCTCCTTCGTGCGTCACGCACCTACGGACCACCGAGGCCTTGGCCGCCGGCGGGAGGCGGCGCCCGGTCGGTGGTGCCGCTGAGTCAGGAAATCTCGTTACGTGCCTCCGGCCGGGCAAAGTCGCCACAGGGCAGAATGCGCGGTGGAGGCGGGGGCCGAATTCCGGGAAGGCGGCCGTTATGAGCACCATCGGCATCGGCGGCGCCACTGTCTACTACGAGCAGCGTGGACGCGGTCCTGCGGTGCTGTGCATTTCGGGAGTCACGGGCGACGCCGGGCTATGGACGGGCACGGGCGAGGCGCTCGCGGACGAATTCACGATGGTGTCCTATGACCGGCGGGGCAACTCGCGAAGTCCGCGTCCTGAGAACTGGTTCTCGACGTCCGTCGATGAACAGGCCGATGACGCTGCGGGGTTGCTGCGCGGACTCGGTCTCGCTCCGGCCGTGGTGTTCGGTGCGAGCGGCGGTGGAGTCATTCTGACCAACCTCGTGCTGCGTCACCCCGAAGTGGTGCGCGCGGCGATCTTCCATGAGCCGCCGTTCATCTCCGTCAGCTCCGACCCTGATGAGGTAGGCAGGCTCATGGGTGCCTTGTTCGAAAAGGGCATGGCGATGGATGGGCTGGCGGGTGCGCTGGAAGCTCTGCTCCGCTGGGCCTGGGGCGAGGAGGGCCTGGCGGCCGTCGAACCACAGGTCCGTGAACGGCTGTTGTCCAACGCAGAGGTGTTCCTCGGCATGGAACTCGGGGCCTTCATCGAGTACCTGCCCACACCTGAGGAACTCTCCCGTGTGAAGGTCCCGCGCATCGTCACGGCCGGCGCCGACAACCGCGACCCGAGTGCGGTCTACCACCACGGGTACGAAGAATCGCAGTGGCTGGCCACCCAGATGCACACCGAACTCCTCGAACTCCCGGGCCGGCACGTGCCCTACCTCACGCACCCGGCCGCGCTCGCCGAGGCCCTGCGCCCCCTCCTGCGCGCCCTCACCAACTGAGCACGAAGCGGCCACCGACTCCTGCCGAACGCGAGGCCGCGGACGTCGGCCCCGCATGGACTCGTGGACACCATGCGCGGCCGGCTCGAAGCGTGCGTGACCACACTGCGCCAGCGCGTCACACAGGGCGGCGCAGGAGGTCACGCCCAGCTGCGGTGTCCAAGGCGTCCAGGGACTGCCTCATCGATGCGGGTAGTCCCAACTCCACCGGGCGGATCTGCGTCACTGACGCCACAGCAGCGGGAGATCGCCATGAGTGGCATGGCAGGTACCCCGGGTCTGGCGACGATTCGTTGAACGAGCCGAACTGCCGCGGCCTCAGCGAACAGCCCACCTGGCGCTCGGCGACCCTCCCGCCCCTGGGCGGCCCGGACCGGCAACGAACTGCGCGCAACATGGGGCTGCCCACCGGGATCTCGTGCCGGTAACTCGGCCATGTCCCAAGAATCCGCCGCACGGACACCGATGCCCATGGGCTTCGGCTTCCGCTTCCGCTTCCGCTTCCGCTTCCGCTTCCGCTTCCGCTTCGAGGACATCACAACCCGTCAGCCGGACTGGCTGCGGACGGGGGGAACTCTCGGCAAGTTCAACCGCCTGGCGAGCGCGCCTACGCGTACCGCCACTTCCGAGTTCCCGACGGCCAGACGGCCTTGACGAAGTCCCGCAGGCGATCCACTCGGCCGCCTACCGCCTTATGCTCGGTCGGTCACGAACCAGTCGAGCGCCGCAGTCAGCTCCGCCGGCTTCTCCACCGGCAGTTCGTGGCCGGCGTCCACCATCCGGACCAGCGCGTCCGGGTAGGCCTTGGCCATCCGAAGCATCTGCGCGACGGGCAGCTGGATGTCGTGGTAGCCGTGCACCAACAGGGTGGGCGTGCGGATCTCGCCGACCCGGTCGAGGACGTCGAAGGTCCGCATGGCGGCGTAGCACGTCATGACCACCTCCCGCGGCGTGGCCGAGGAGGCCCGGATGTACTCGCGAATCTCCTCGCGCGGGTAGCCGGGGGCAAAGGCCCGCTGGATGTTGGCGGCGACGAACAACTTGAACGGCACCAGCGTGGATGCCGCCATCAGTAGGCCCCTCCCCCGGCTGTAGGTCATCCGGCTGATCGAGTTCACCAGTACGAGGCGCTCGATCCGCTCGGGATGGCCGAGGGCGAGGGTCTGCGCGATCATCCCGCCCATGGAGTGGCCGACGGGTATGAACCGGTCGACCTTCAGATGGTCGAGGAGGGCGAGGACGTCCGCGGCCAGCTCTTCAATCGTCCGCGCCCCCGACCCGCTGCTCTCGCCGTGCCCGCGCAGGTCGAGCCGTATGACCCGCCGCTTCGGGGCGAAGTGTGCCGTCTGGTGGTCCCAGCGGTGCCGGTTGGCCGTCCAACCGTGGATGAACACCAGGGGCACGCCGTCACCGTCACGGGGGCCCTCGTCGTCATACGTCAGTGCTGCGCCGTCGAGAGCGAGCTGCGGCATGGGTCGTTGCCTCCTGGGGTGTGGTCCGGGTACGCCCGGGTGCTGCATCCGGCCGCCCCGGAAGACGTCCGTCGCCGCCGTTTGCCGAGGAAGTCGAAAATGTGCCCGAACATGTCGAGGGCGGCGCCCCGGCCGAGGAACGTGTCGGGGTGACCGTAGCCGGGAATCTCGGTGTACGCCACGTCCAATTGCGGCTGCCGGTGGGCGAGTACCTCGTGGCCGAGCTTCTGGCAGTCCAGCCACAGCCCGTTCTCGCTGCCCGCCAGCACACGGGTACACGGGAAGCGGATCCGCGCGAAGGGTTCCGCTGCTGCTGAGCGGGGGAACGTACGACGGGCCGCCCGCATTTCCGACGGCGGAATACGGCGGCCGGTTGTCGTACCCCTGATGCGCACTTCGGAGCATGGACATCACGATTAGGGAGGCCAGGCCCAAGGAGTACGAACATATCGAGCTGCACCCTCAAGAGGGGAAGAGGGCTGCTCGGGGCTACTCCATGCCGGTGACAGCCATCTCACCCAGCAGTGACCAGTCGTCATGCGGGACCTTTACGTTCACGATCCGGGGTGTCTCAGCCAGGTGGGGCGGCAGAGTCCGCTGCGCGGTCTTGAAGTGCTCGGACTGCACGTGCGCTGCCCCGGCATCGTCGTCTCGGAAGGCCTCGACCAGCACGTACTCCATGGGGTCGTCAATGCTCCGCGACCAGTCGAACCACAGGCAGCCCGGCTCACCGCGCGAGCCGGCGGTGAAGTCGGCGGCGATCTCAGGCCACCGGTCGGCGTACTCAGGGCGGACCTTGAACTTGGCCGTGATGAAAATCATCGGATTCCTCTCGCTGGACTGTCCACAGAATGCGCGCGCCGCCTGCTTGAGGTTGAACGTCGGGAGTGGACACCGGGTTTCATGCGACGCGTGACAGATTACGTGATGTGATCATCCCCGGCCGAACTCGGCCCGGGTGAGGTCGCCGATCGCCGGAGTGGCGTCACCGCCGGTTGTCGTAGGCCAGCCAGCGGGCAGGCCAGGGTCGCTGCCCCCTTACCCCGCCCGCTCGGTGTCGAGGCGCTCTTCCCGGAATTGCCGCGCACCGCGACACGACGAACCGGCTGCGCCCACGACCGGGCAGCCCGGTCGTGTCGGACAGTTCCAGGGGTGGCCTCTACTGCGGACGGCGGACGAGTCGTGGCCGGTGTGTACCGAGCCGCACGGGCGCAGGCACGGCCGACGTCCCGCGGACATCCACCGCGAACGGCAGGTCCTGGCCACCGCGTGGGCGCGCGACCCGGCCTCGGGTCCTCGGGTCCCACGGACGAGGTTCGGCGGCTCCTGGAGGAGCGGTGTCGTGAGCACCGCGGAGAGAGATTGCCGACGGGCCGTCCCGCCCAAGTCCGGGCGGCGTGTGTGGACTCCGCCTCCCCGCGCCCTTTCGTATGTGCGAAGCACTCCCTCTGAGCATCAAGGGGTCCGCATCCCGGCCTCAGTCCGTCCCGGGCAGGGCTCCGCACAGACATCGGTCGATGCCTGTCCCGGCCGCCGAGCACCCTGCTCCTGGCCTTCGGCAGGGTGCTGTGGGCCGGTCATCCGTACCGGCGCAGGTCGTGGAAGAAGTCCTCGATGACGTGGAGCTGCCCGGAGCGGGCCGTCTCGTCGTAGACGTATTTGCCGACGGCGAGGTCGAGTACTCCGAGGCCGAAGGGTGAGAACACCAGTGGCCGGTCCGTGGGGGGTGTCACTCGTCCGGTCATGACGTCGTCAAGTGTGCCGTGGAGGAAGTCGCGGTTGCCGGTGAGCTGTTCGGCCAGGTGCGGAGAGGTGTTGGCTTTGAGGCAGTGTTCGACGTCGTCGACGATGTTGGTTGAGGCGAGGATGATCTCGGGTGCGAGGTCGCGCAGGGACACGTGCAGGACCAGGGGGTTGTGGTCGAACCAGGCCCGGTCGCTGATGTGCGGTTCGCCGGCGATGGTGGCGAAGACGACGAGGTCGCTGGAGCGGATCAGTTCCTCGGGGCTGTCGTGCACGGTGATCTGTCCGGCCGTGCCGGTCTGTTGGAGGTAGTCGCGGAAGCCGGCGGCGCTGTCGGGTGACAGGTCGTGGACGCCGGTCTCGTCGAAGGTCCAGCCGGTGGCGGTCAGGAAGGTGTGGATGTAGCGGGCGATCAGGCCCGTGCCGAAGAAGCCGATGCGGGTGGGCCGTTGCCGGTTTCGGGTGAGGTGGTCGGCGGCGAGGGCGGCCGATGCGGCGGTGCGGGTGGCGCTGATGATGGAGCTTTCCAGGCAGGCGAAGGGGTAGCCGGTGTCGTGGTCGTTGAGGATCAGGACTGCGGAGGCCCTGGGAATACCAGCCTGGACGTTGTCGGGGAAGCTGGAGATCCATTTGAGGCCGTCCACCCGCACTTGCCCGCCGATCGAGGCGGGCAGCGCGATGATCCGGGAGGAGGGGCGGTCGGGGAAGCGCAGGAAGTAGGAGGGCGGGTTGACCGACTCTCCGGCGGCGTGCAGCTGGTAGGTGGCCTCGATGAGGTCCACGATCTGCTTTTCCCGGTCCTGCAGGGCGTGCTGGACCTGGGCGCCGGAGATCACTGCGAACGGTGGCACGGTGTGCGGCTGGGACATGGCGGGCTCCATTGCGGTGGAACGGACGGTAGTCATCCGGCGCTTACCTCGGTGGTCGGCGGGCACTCGGCCAGGCGCAGCGGCTCGGCCATCGCGACGAGTACCTCGCGTGGTCCTTGGAAGGCCTCCCTGCTGTGCGCGGTGCGCACATTGTCGACGAGCATGAGGTCGCCGGCCTGCCACGGCTCGCGGGTGGTGTGGGCCGTGTAGGTGTCGTTGAGGAGCTGGATGATGTCCGGGCCGATGGGGTCGCCGCCTCCGAAGCGGGTGTTGAACGGCAGTCCCTCGGCGCCGTATACGTCGATGAGGTATTCGCGGATTTCGGGTTCGATCGTCCATTCGTTGAGGAAGGCGATCTGGTTGAACCAGCAGCGGCGGCCGGTGACCGGGTGGGCCGTCACGGCGGGGCGGCGCTGGCGGGTGCGCAGGCTGCCGTCGGGTTGCCAGGCGAAGTCGATGGCGCCTGCGCGGCAGTAGTCCTCGATGGCGGTCCGGTCGTCGGTGCCGAAGGCCTCGGCGCAGGGGGCGCCGATCTCGTCGTTGTAGGTGCGGGTGAGCAGCCAGCCTTCTTGTTCGAACCGGTGGACCAGTTCGGGCGGCAGTGCCTCGAGCACGGTGGGGGCGTCGGCGATGGCGGTGGCTCCGCCGGTGGTGGGTGCGGTCAGGCAGGCAAACAGCATGAGGCCCGGGGGGTGAAGTGTGTAGCTGAGTTCGTGGTGCATGCACATCGGCTGGTTCGGCGGCCAGGTCGAGGAGGAGTACACGCCCGGGGTGTAGGTCTGGCGGGGGGCGAAGGCTTCCTTGTCGGTCATCAGGGCGGGAGCCAGGCGGCGGAGGACGGCGCCGGCCTGGTCCGCGTCGCGGAGCTGCAGGCCGCGGATGAGGAGCGCGCCGTGTTCGGTGACGAGGGAGCGCAGGTTGTGGCGATGTTCGGCCGCCCAGCCCGGCGCGTCGTCGGGGGCGTCGGTGTGCAGGATCGCGGGTTTGCCGGGGTGCAGGTCCACGTTGAGCAGGGACGCCGGGGTCGGGTACGGCATGGTGCTTTCCTTTCGATGTGGTTCAGGAGGAGGCCAGTAGTTCGGTTGCGTGTCGCTGGGGTCTGTCGTCGACCAGTTGGGCGAGGTCGGCGAGGACCGGGTGGCCGATGACGTCCTTGGGGGACACGGCGCGGTCCAGGGCAATCGCAAGCTTCACCGCCGACAGTGAGGTGCCGCCGCGGTCGAAGAAGTGGTCCCGCCGTCCGATCCGGTCCTGCGCGATGCCGAGCACCGTCGCCCAGGCGGCCGCCAGCCGCTGTTCGGTCGGCGTGGCCGGCGGCTCGTGATCGTCCTCGCCTGTGCCGAGTTCCAGGGCGAGCGCGCACAGCTTCTTCTTGTCGATCTTGCTGTTGGCGGTCAGCGGCAGACTTTCCCGCCAGTGGAAGGACGCCGGGACCATGTAGGCGGGCAGTGAGACGGCCAAGCGGTCCTGCAGGATGCCGGGCTCGAGGGGCCGGGGGCTGCAGTAGAAGGCCACCAGCTGCTTGCTCCTGTCGCCCCGTTCGGCCACCACCACCGCGCTGTCGCGGACATCGGGGAGGCGCAGCAGGGTGTTCTCGATCTCGCCGATCTCGATCCGGAACCCGCGGATCTTGACCTGGGCATCGCGGCGGCCGAGGAACTCCAGTTTCCCCGACGGGTGCCAGCGGCCGTAGTCGCCGCCGAGGTAGAGCCGCATGCCTTCGTGGTGCGGATCGGCCAGGTAGGCCGCCTGGGTGCGTTCGGGGTCGTTGATGTAGCCGCGGCCGACGCAGACCCCGGAGAACGCGATCACGCCGGGGGCGCCGAGCGGCACGGGTGTGAGGTGTTCGTCGACGACGTAGACGTGGACGTTGTTGACCGCGCGGCCGAGCAGGATCCGGTCCGGCGCCCGGTCCATGACCTCGTGGTTGGTGTCGTCGGAGGTCTCCGTCAGCCCGTAGGCGTTGACCAACTTGATCCCGGGCTGGGCGGTGAACCAGCGCTCGGCGAGCTCCTTCTTCAGCGCCTCACCGGTCACCGACACGTACCGCAGATCGGGCAGCGTGCGGGGGTGCCGTTCGAGATCGGACAGCACGGCATCGAGATACGACGGCACGACCTGCAGCACTGCGACCCCACCGTCGATGATCGTGTCGAGGAAGCGGGGGACGTCCAGGATGACTTCCTGCTCGACCAGCAGGGTCCGCCCGCTCACCAGCAGCGCGGAGAGCAGTTGCCACAGCGAGATGTCGAAGCACTGCGGTGCGGTCTGGGCCACCACCTGCCCCTCGCCGATCCCCAGATCGTCGATCTTGGCGAACAGATGGTTGAGCATGCCCGCGTGCTCACACATCGCCCCCTTCGGCTCGCCCGTCGAGCCGGAGGTGAAGTAGATGTAGGCGAGCTGGTCCGGCGCGACGTCGATGCCGGGATCACCGTCGGGATGGTCCTCCGCGTAGGCCGCGTCGACGCAGAGCCTCTGGACTCCGGGCAACGTGGTCAGGGCCTGGTCGAGGGTGGTGGTGCTGCCCGGTTCGGTCAGCACGAGCCCGCACTCGGCACGGGCCAGCGTGGTCGCGATGCGCCCGGCCGGGAAGTGCGGCTCGACGGGCAGGTATACGCCCCCGGCCTTGAAGACCGCCAGCACGGCGGCCAGCCAGTCCAGGTTGCGCTCCGTCACCACCGCCACGACGCCCTCGCGGCCAAGGCCGCGAGCCAGCAGGGCGCGTGCCAGCCGGTTCGCCCGGGCGTTGAGTTCCCGGTACGTCCACTGCCTCTCGCCGTGCACGGCTGCGACGGCATCCGGATGCGCCCGCACCCGCTCCTCGAACAGCTCGTGCACCCGGCGGTCCGGCAACTCCCGGCGCGGTCCGGCCAGCCCCTCGAGCTGGAAGCGGAGTTCCCAGTCGGACAGCAGACTCTGCCACCCGTGCCCGGCGTCCGGATCGGCGGCGATCAGTGCGAGTGCGGTGAGGTGGTAGCCCGCGATCCTGGCGGCGCTGTCGGCGTCCAGGGCGTCGGTGCGGTAGCGCAGCCGCAGCGCGAGCTGGTCGCCGTCCTGTGAGATTCCCACCTCCAGCACGGTGTCCTCGGCGATGTCGCCGCCGCCTCCGGTGAGGTCGAGCACGGTTTCGAACGGCGCTTGGGTCAGGCCCAGTTCGCGCCTGAGGTCATCGACCGGGAAGTCCTTGTGCGACAGCAGTTCCGAGGCGACTTGATGGGTGTTCAGCAGCAGCGCCCGCCACGAGCCAGGTGCGGTGGTCAACCGACACGGCAGCGGTCGGCCGGCATCGGCGGCGGCGACGTAGCCGGTGGTGACCTCCTGCTCGCCGGACAGTGCAGAGAGCACCTTGGCATGCGCGGCCAGCAGTACCGAACCGAGCGGCAGTGCCAGCTCGTTCGCCAGTCGGTGCGACGCCGTCATGATGTCGTCGGGGACTGTCGTCTTGTACTCCCCCACGCCGTTCACGGGGTTGAGGGTCCATCGTGGGGCCGGGGTGAAACCGCCGGCTGTCAGTACGCCGCGCCAGAACTCTCGGCCGGCCTCCGTGCGCATCGGTTGCGTTCCCATTGGATCTTTCCTCCGCTTGTTGCTGTTGCCGCGGTGTCAGTTGCCGCCTGCCGGGGCGGCGCATGTGTCGTTGCTGTCTTGGCGGGCCGGCAGACCGGCCTTGTTGTCCCGCATTTCCCGGGCCGGGTTTCCGCCCCACCCGGTGTGCTGGGGGATCTCCTCGCCTTTCATGAGGAAGGAGTCGGGGGCGAGCACCGCGCCGTCGCCGATCGTCACGCCGTAGTGGACGAAGGCGCCGACCCCGAGGGTGCAGTGGGCACCGAGCGTGCTGTGGTCGGACTTGAAGGCACCGTCCTCCTGCGAGTGGCACTGGATCACGGTCCCCGCGTTCAGCGTGCTGTCGTCGCCGATGGTGACGAGCGTCCGCTCCGGAAAGAAGCAGCCGTCGTCGAAGACCCGCTTGCCGAGCCGGACACCCAGCAGCCGCCAGATCACGTTCTTGAAGGGGGTGCCGTTGAAGACCTCGACGTAATCGACCGAAGCCATCTTCCAGAAGCGTTCATGCCGCCAGAAGGAGGGCTCGTAGATCGAGCAGTACAGCGG
The DNA here is from genome assembly GCF_042888805.1 of Streptomyces sp. NPDC002730. NCBI lineage: Bacteria > Bacillati > Actinomycetota > Actinomycetes > Kitasatosporales > Streptomycetaceae > Streptomyces > Streptomyces sp. NPDC002730. The sequence goes on along the minus strand of NZ_JBIAQG010000008.1, from coordinate 254,364 downwards.
TTTCAAGGCCTTGAATCCCGTGGCGGCCCGTTCGATCAGTGCGAAGTAGACGACGGTGAACAGAAGGGTAAGGACACCGGCCAGCGCGATCACCGACGCACCGAGCGAGGGGTAGAGGTCCGCGGCGCCCATGGCGATGAGGGTGATCACGAAGAGATGGACCCACCGCGCCAGCAGGTACAGCCCCGTGGTGACGGCATTGTGCTTGTTCTTCGCGGCGAGGCGGCGGTGCAGCTCGTCGCCGCTCTCCAGGTGGTTGAACTTGTTGTCACGCTCGACCGTGCGCGGGATCTCGAAGCTGGGCGAGCCCAGCAGGCCGACGCCCTCCCGCACCGGTCCGTCGATCGGGACCATGACCTTCGTCGCGAGCAGGCAGTTGTCGCCGGTCTTGCCCTGCGAGGGATAGGCGACGCGGTTCCCGAGGAAGTTGCGGGGCCCGATCGACACCCGGGACACGCGGAAGGACGTGCTCGAGAAGTCGGCGTTCATGATGGACAGCCCGTCGGCGACCATGGTTCCGCTGCCGACAGAGCTCAGATACGGACTCTCCTGCTGCACTTCCGTGCCGAAGTTCGACCCGGTCTGCTCGACGCGCGACAGGTCGTATCCGAGGTAGCGCAGATAGTGGACGATGCTGGAGCTGTCCCCGAAGAGCGTGGCGAAGAACTTCCTGTTGGTCATGAGGGCGATCGCCCGCTGGATTCCGTAGTGGAAGCCGTACAGCGGATAGGCCTTGTCCGCTTTGATGGCCAGGTTGAGCACGCGCGGCACCGTGCCCACGACGAGGAGGCCGGCGAGCGCAGCGCCGAAGAAGAGCACGAAGGAGGCGGTCAGGGCGTCGAGGTAGAACGTCCAGCTCGTGAAAGCCGCAGGCTCTGGGGTCAGCAGCGCATGGAACTGCGGGAATTCGGCGCGCAGTATGCTCACGCCGCCCATCGCCAGCGGCAGGTACACAAGCAGTGTGTTCAGCAGTTGCAGGACGCTGTAGACGGCCCTTTTGGAGGTGCCGCAGTCGACGGGGTCGACTGCCCGGTAGTCCACCTCGGTCCGCTGCGCCGGGGACCCGTGCCGGCGCTCGCCGTCCGGCACGGCCTGCCCGGCGTGCAGGGAAGAGGCGTGGCCCAGCTGGGCCCCGTCGCCCATCGAGGTCTCGATGTCGAGCACCGTGTGCTCGCTGACGAGCACGTCCTTGCCGAGGGTGACCGTGCCGGTCTGGATCAGGCCGGCGTGGGCGCGGTAGCAGGAGAAGAGCACGTCCTTGCGGACGACCGTGCCGTCACCGATGGTGAGCAGGTCGGTGCATACCGGAATCGCTCGGGAGAGGATGGTGACGCCTTTGCCGATCCGCGCGCCCAGTGCCCTCAGGTACAGCACGTAGAGCGGTGAACCGGCGAACAGGCGCAGGGGGCTGGTGCGGATCAGGGTCTTGACGAGCCAGAAGCGCAGGTAGCCCAGGCTCCACACGGGGAACTCCCCAGCTTTCCAGCGGCCGATGAGCACCCACTTCGCCAGGATTGGAAGGGTGCACATGCCCAGGAAGCTCGCGCCGGCAAACAGGACCGACCGCAGATAGGAGTCGAGCAGACCGGAACCGGCGGAGATCCACTCGTAGCCTCGGACGCCGACAAGGGCGGTGAGGTAGGAGTATCCGAGGAAGATCAGGAGCTGCAGCGTTCCGCAGAGGACATAGCGCAGCGTGCCGGCCGGTGCCGGTACCTCGGCCGGCGACGGGGCCGGCGGCGGGACGGGGGTGGGCGCGGCGTCGGCGAGCGCGGTGGCCAGCGTTCGGATTGTGGGGTTTCGGTAGATGTCCTTCATCGACACCGAGGGCAGGTCCGCCCGCTTTCTGACCCGGGCACAGAACTGGGCCATCACCAGGGAGTCAGCGCCCAGGTCATGGAAGAAGTGACTGTCGAGGGGCACCTGCTCGACGTGCACGATGCCTTCCAGCACCTCGGCCAGGAGGCTCTCGGTGCCGGTCGTCGGGCCGATGTACCCGGCGTTGTGGATGGTCGAGATTTCAGCCGGATCGGCCGTCAGGATCTCGATGGTTTTCCCTGGCACGTGAGCTCCTTGAGTGCGTTTCGATCAGCGTCGGTCAGTGCGGACGGATTCTTGAGTCCCGCCTCTCCAGTAGGCCCGGCCGGGGAGTTCCTGTCCTGCCCCTGGATTTCGGGGCTTGACGCAGCAAACCGGCCTTGGTAGCGGCCCCTGCTGCCGGTCTTCGCCTTGTGTTTCCCTGCGTTCCGGCGCGTCTCCTGGCTTACGACCGCGTATACACGGGCAGCCGTCGCATCCGCGCGACAATCGCCCAGCGATAACGCTGACTGCCCCTCCGGCCCGGGCGATCTGCCGGGCCGGCCGGAGTACACCGGCAAGGAAGGCCACGGGGGGCCGGACACAGCTGTAGCCACGGCTCACCGGAAGCCGCAGATGAAACCGGTGCCGGCGATCGTTCACCCCCGACCCAGGCACGACCACAGCCGCTTATTCACGAGCGGGGCTGTGTGTCAAGTCCCGAATTTCGGTGGCATGACAGAACCGCTCCGATTCGGGCGTACTGGAGATGTTCCGGCGAGTGACATCTCGCCGGCGAATTCTTCGGTTAGGAGGCGATCATGCCCGTCATATCCGTTCCCCAGGACTTCAACGAAGACGAGCTCTACGTCGACCTTGAGGGGATTTTCGGGCACCCGCTGTTCCTCAAGTGCGAGGGCTTCAATTTCGCCGGCTCGATCAAGCTCAAGGCCGCCACCGAGATGGTCGAGGCCGCCGAACGCGACGGCCTGCTGACCCCGGACTCGGTCCTGGTCGAGTCGTCCTCGGGCAACCTGGGTGTGGCCCTGAGCATGATCGCAGCCAGCAAGGGCTACCGGTTCCTGTGTGTGACCGACTCCCGCTGCAACCTGGCGACCAGGTTGATGATGGAGGCCCTGGGCAGCCAGGTCCACGTCGTCACCGAGGCCGACCCGGCCGACGGCTTCCTCGGCGCGCGCATCGACCACGTCCGCGCTCTGTGCGCCTCCGACGACCGCTATGTGTGGCTCAACCAGTACACCAACCCCAGCAACGGCATGGCCCACTACCGCATGACCGCCCCGGCCATCGCCCGGCAGTTCCCGGACCTGGATGTGCTGTTCGTCGGGGCCGGCACCACCGGGACCCTGATGGGCTGCGCGCGCTACTTCCGCGAGTGGCACCGGCCGGTGCGCATCGTGGCCGTCGACAGCGTGGGCTCGGTGACCTTCGGGGGTGCCCCGGGCCGGCGGATGATTCCCGGCCTGGGCACCAGCAGGCGCCCGCCGCTGCTGGACGAGTCCTATGTCGACGATGTGGTGTGCGTAACGGAGGCCGACACCATCCAGACCTGTCACCGGCTGGCCAGGCGTGGGTTTATGTTCGGGGGTTCCACCGGCACAGTGGTCAGCGGCGCGATGGACTGGCTGGCCCGGCAGGAGGGACGAAAGCTGACCTCGGTGGCCATCGCCCCGGATCTGGGTGAGCGGTATCTGGAGACCATCTACCAGAGCAACTGGGTGCAGGACCTGTACGGCGAGGACGTCCTCGGCTCCCAGACGCTGACCACGGCATCCCAGGCAGCCTGATCCCCGCCACCACCGCGCCTGCGCCGTCCCTGCGCAGGCACATACCTGGCCAAGGCCGAGCGCGACCTCGGCCGCCGCAGCACGCAGACGCACCACCAACGGTCATGCGGCTACCGTGCCGCGCCGCACCTGGGCGGGTGTGAGCCGGTGCGGTGGTCGGGGCCGATCCCAGGGGCGGCGGAGGTCTTCGGCGAGGGGGCGGGCGAGGCGGAGCCGGGTATGGGCATCGATGATCTGCTAACGGGCAGCCTTTATCGGCCAGTTCTCACTGCGGACTGAGCTGAATTCCGCAGAAGGTGTACATCCGTTGCCGCTACTGCAGCTGATGGAGACGGATGTCAGCTCCTGGATGAGTGAACGTCAGCGCAGAGGGCGACGACAGCCAATTCGCCGAGCGGTAGCTTCTGTCCGTACCGCGCTGACGCGGGCAGGTCCACCACGACCATGATCGCTTCTGCGCACACCAAGAGAGGGCGACACCGACTCGACCGATGATTTGCGCGCCAGCCGCGCCAGGTGCCGCCCCAGACCCAAAGGGGGAACGACGAATGCGACCGAAAGTCTTAACGAGGACACTCGTCAGTGTCACTGCCGTCGTCGGGATTGCCGCCGGGAGCCTGGCGAGTGCGGGCGCCAGCTTCGCGGCGTCCGCGCCGACCTCGATGACGGCGGCGAGCTCCGAGGCTGTCGTCCCGCTCGCGGTGGTCAACCTCGGCCTGAGTACTGCGCAGGCCAAGAACGTCCAGTGCTGGCTGAAGGCGAACTGGCAATACACCGGCGCGCTCGACGGCCAGCTGGGCACCAATAGCTGGAAGGCATTCCAGCGCAACCTCAGGGCGTACTGGGGCTACACCGGCGCGATCGACGGAATCGTCGGAAGCGGCACGGTCAAGGCGTTGCAACGCCTGCTGAAGGACAGCTGGGGCTACACCGGCGCGATCGACGGGGACCCGGGACCGGGGACCCAGGCCGCGTTCAAGCGGTTCGCCAATGCCTGCAGCGGCTGGTGTTGAGCGACTCTCTGTATGAGCGCGTAGGCTCGTTCTGTACGGTCTGACCTCGAAAAACGTCCCGAATGGTGTCACTCAGCCGGGAGTTCGGCAGGCGGAGACGGCGGTCTTGGCTGTGATCCTTCGTGCTGATCCAGAGCGCGGGTTTCACTGGCCCCAAGACCGCCGTCGAAGGTGAGTCTGCTGCACCCCGATATCCAGCAGGAAGCCTTCGCTTTCGCGTCACATGTCCGGGACGAATTCTTTGCGTGTCTGCACGCGCATCGGGACGAGCTGTTCGAGCTCACCGATGCGCTGCGCTGCCTCCGCCCAAGGCCGCCGACGTGCGGCTCGTCATGACGGTGGATGTCGAGCAACTGGCTGCGTCCCGACGCGCCGTGCAGGCCGGAGCGGTTGTTCTGCCGCACCTTCGGCCGCGGTCGGGACCAGCACCTGATGATCCCGGGCTGGCCCTACTCGTTCGTCGCCACCCTGGAGACCGGTCGCACCTCGTGGTGCCAACTGCTCGACGCGGTCCGTCTCGGTCCCGCCGAGCAAGCCCGCTCGTGGACGCAGTCGCGTCGTGAGCAGGCGAGTCGCGGGCCCTTCACGGTTGTGCGGGGACGGCGGACAGGGATGGAGGTTCAGGCGACTGCCTGCCGGACGCGCCGCCGGTGACCGGCCCATTCGTCTCGTCCTTCTTCCAGGGGCCGACACCGACCTTCCCCGTCGTGCCCAGGTCGAGCTCCGGGATCACCATCACCGGAACGGCACCGGGCTTCTCCCACACCCTCACGTAGGGGGCGTTCACGGGATTGCCGACACCGGCTTCTACGGTATTGCGCCAGACCAGACCGGCGTAGGCGCGCTCGCCGGGCTTCAAGTCCAGCGGCTGGGGCACGCCGTCGGCTCCGGTGCCGGTGGCGACAGCGCTGCCGCCATGGAGGATCTTCACGCTGTTGACGGGCTTGTGGCCCTCGTCGAGGAGCTGGAGCTGCGGGTAGCCGTTGAGCCGGTTGGTTCGGGTGCCGCAGTTCTCCAGGTGGAGACTCACGACGCGGAGTCCCATGGCGGCATCGCCATCATCGGCGTACACGCGCACTCCCGAGGGCGGGCAGGGGCCCCCTTCGGAGGGTGCTTCGTCGGCGGGGACGCTCCTCACCTCGGCGATCTGCACGCGCACCTTGCCGCCTGGGCTCGAGGGAAGTCCGCCCATGGCGACGGTGCGCTTCACGGTCTGACCGGGCTTGACGGACGGCACTGTCTGCTTCGTGCCTGTCAGCGCCTCTCCGGAATCCGACAGGAACTCGAAGGTGATCGTGTAGGTGAAGGGTTCGGTCTCCTGGTTGGTCACCTTGAACTCGGCGCAGGCACGGGCGCCGCCGCTCGAGCCGGTGATCTTTACTCCGTCCTTCTCCAGACCGGAAGAGTCTCCAGGCAGGGCCGAAGTGCTGGGCGCGCCCGGCGTGTCGGAGGGCTGAGCCCCGCAGGAGGACTTGCCGGGAAGATCCGGCGCGTCAGACCCCTGCGTCTGCGTCAAGCCGGCGCTCTGCGAATCGCCCTTCTGCGATCCGCAAGCCGAGAGCAGCAGGACGCCGGCGACGACGATGGGAAGGGTGAGGGAGTCGCTACGCATTCGCCAAGTCGATCAGGGCTAGACCACGCCAGGCCGTGACGGAAGCCATACTTCCAGTAACAAGCCGGTCACAGGCGAGTGAGCGGTGCGGACGGGAGCTTACCGATGAGGGTCTGTTCGTCCCGGAGCTCGCCGAGATCCCGCGCGAACCGGGCGGGAGCTGACCGCGGTGACCATCGGCCCCCGGATCTGAGTGAGCGGTACCGGGAGACCACCTGCCGGACCAACTGAGTGCAGGGTCTGCACGGCGAGGACGTCCTCGGCTCCCAGACGCTGACCACCGCATCCCGGGCAGCCTGCCCCCGGCCGTCACCGAACCAGGCGCCGACCACGACGGCGACGCCCTGCCCCAGCCCCCCGGCCTGCATGCGGTGCCGCCGGCGCCGACCGGGCCCGCCACCGCCGGCCTGCCCGAGCAGCAGACACGGGCCGGGCCGAGATGGGGACTCGGCCCGGCCCATTGAGCAGCGGTCGTGCAGCGCGGCGTGTGCCGGGGACGAGCACAGGCGCCGGGTCGCCTTCTTTGCGGATTCCCGCTCGGGCAGCCGGGCGTCACAGTCCCAGGGAGATGGCCAGTCGGGTGAGTTCGGCCGTGCTGTTGATGTTGAGCTTGGCCCGGATACGGCGGAGATAGGCGTCGACCGTGTGCTTGGAGAGCCCCATGTGGCGGGCCGTTTGCAGGTAGGTGCGCCCTGCGGCGATATGTCGCAGTGTCTCCCGCTCACGCGGGGCCAGCGTAGGTGCGGGGGCTTCGATGTACGGCGTGGTGAGTGTGAGGCTCATGGGATTTCCTCCGACGGATCGGCTCGGTCATCACTGCTCACACCCTCGGAAGCAGGGGACATGTGCCTGAATACGGCTATTTGTCCGCTTTCAAAAAGCGTGCCCGGGCAACTTCATGACGGTGTCCGCCGACTGTCACAGGCCTGTCACAGGGCACGCCCACAGGCGCGCCGTGCACGATCACTCTCCGAAGACCCCTTTTCCGTCTCCGCCGGCGGGGGGGGCGGCGGAGACGGGCGGGCCGGGCCGGCATTTGAGCCGCCGGTCGCCTCCTCTGGCATCGCTGGCGGCCGGGGCCTGGGGCAGGGCACCTCGTGACAGCGCTGGATTGGTGCTCCGTGCCCCTCAGGATCATGCTTGTCAGGAGGGCCCCGGCCGTGCAGGTTCCCGAAGGGCGAGATGAGCGGCGATGGAGCGACTTCCCACCCCTCCTGGTGAGCGGCCGGACGAGTCGGACGCCTCCCCCGAGTCGGCATACACGGCCACGGCCACCGTCAATGAGCAGGGCATCGTGACGGGGTGGAGCGAGGGTGCCCGGCGGCTGCTGGGCTACGTGCCCTCGGAGGTCGTGGGGCAGACCGCCGCCCGGCTGCTCGCCGATGACGTCGGCGAGACTGCCCGGCGGGATGCGGCCGGGCGGGAGAGGTGGAGCGGCACCGTGGCGCTGCGGCACCGGGACGGCCACCGGCTGGAGCTGGGACTGCTCGCGCATCGCCGGACGGCGGACGACCCGGTCACCGAGTGGCTCCTGGTGTCCGCCGTGGTTGGCAAGCCCCGCACGCCCGGGAGCGAAGCGCTGAGGGAATGGACGTTCACCCAGTCCCCCGACATCCTGGCGATCTTCGATGCAGACCTGCGGCTGGTAAGGGCGAACACCGGCATGGAGCGCGCGCTTTCCCTCACGGAGGCCGAGATGCTCGGGCTGCACCTGCCGGAAATCGCGCCCTATCCCGTGAGCAACGAGGCCGAGAACAAGATGCGCCTGGCGCTGGAGACCGGCGAGCCGCAGTACGTGGAGGCCTACATCCGCCCCACGGGTGTCAGCCCGGACCGCGGCTGGTCGACCTCCCTCGGCCCGCTGAAGGACCCGGACGGCCGGGTACGCGCCGTGTGCCTGGCGGCGCACTCCAGGTCCGCGGAGTACGTCGCCCGGCAGCAGATGCTCCTGCTGAACGAAGCCGGCGCCCGCATCGGCACGACCCTGGACATCGCACGCACCGCGCAGGAACTGGCCGACGTCGCAGTCCCCCGGCTCGCGGACTTCGCAGCCGTCGACCTGCTCGACTTGCCCCAGCACGGCGACCAGCCACCCTCCGCCCCTCCGGCAGGGCTCATCACCATGTGCCGCACCGCTGTGCGGTCGGTCCTCGAAGGGAGCCCGGAGTCCCTGGCTGCGATGGGCGAGACGACCACCTACCCGGCGCTCTCACCTGTGGCCGAATGCCTGGCCCAAGGCCGTGGCGCCCTGTACGAGGTGGCCGACCCCACCATCGCCCGGTGGGCGGCCCAGGACCCCGGAGCCGCCTGGATCCGCGAGGTGGGCACACACTCGGTGATTGTGGTGCCGATGCGCGCCCGCGGCATCACGCTCGGCGTGGCCTTCTTCAGCCGTCACCAGCGCCGGGAGCCCTTCGAACCGGACGACCTGCTGCTGGCCGAGGAGCTCACGGCCAGAGCGGCCGTCAGCATCCACAACGCCCGCCGGTATACCCGGGAGCGCACCACCACCATGACTCTGCAGCGCAGCTTGCTCCCGCATACGCTGCCCGATCAGGCGGCACTCGAGATCGCCTCCCGCTACCTGCCCGCCGGTACCCAGGCCGGCGTGGGCGGCGACTGGTTCGACGTGATCCCGCTGTCCGGCGCGCGGGTGGCCCTCGTCGTGGGCGATGTGGTGGGCCACGGCATCCGTGCCTCCGCCACCATGGGCCGGCTGCGCACCGCGGTGCGCACCCTGGCCGACGTCGAGCTGCCGCCCGACGAGCTGCTCACCCATCTCGACGACCTTGTCATCCACCTGTCCGCCGACGAGGCCGACATGGAAGGCGCCGCCGAAACCGCCGGAGGCATCGGCACCACCTGCCTGTACGCGGTCTACGACCCGGTTTCCCGCCGCTGCACCCTCGCCCGGGCCGGCCACCCCCCGCCCGCCGTGGTCACCCCGGACGGCGCCGTCTACTTCCTCGACGTCCCGGCCGGCCCGCCGCTGGGCCTGGGCGGCCTGCCCTTCGAGACCATGGAGACCGAACTGCCCGAGGGCAGCCTCATCGCCCTTTACACCGACGGTCTGCTCGAACCCCGCCACCACGACATCGACGAAGCCCTGGACAAGATGTTCGCAGCCCTCGCTCACCCCGCCCCGACGCTGGACACGGTCTGCGACAGGGTCCTGACGGCCATGCTGACCCATCGCCCCGATGACGACATCGCCCTGCTCATCGCCCGCACCCGGGTCCTCCACGCCGACCGGGTCGCCGCCTGGGACCTGGCCTCCGACCCCGCCATCGTCGCCCAGGCCCGCAAGAACGCCACTGACCAACTGGCTGCCTGGGGTCTGGACGACGCCGTCTTCATCACCGAACTGATGGTCAGCGAACTGGTCACCAATGCCATCCGTTACGGCCGGCCGCCCATCCAGCTACGGCTGATCCACGAGGACAGCACCCTGATCTGCGAGGTCTTCGACTCGAGCAACACCGCCCCGCACCTGCGGCGTGCCCGGACCTTCGACGAAGGAGGGCGGGGCTTGCTGCTGGTCGCCCAGCTCGCCCAGCGCTGGGGCACCCGGCATCTCCCCATCGGCAAGACCATCTGGGCCGAGCAATCCCTCTCCGGGAGCTGAACACGTTCCGCGGGGCGCCGTCCCGTACGCAGCCGGAGCGGTACTTCTGCCAGACGACGCGGGCCGGGAAGCAGTGCAAGCCAAGCAGCATGCCACCCCGCCGGCGAGCCCAGGGTCCAGATCGGGACCATACGGATGATCCACCGGTTCCTGGCGGCCCGGCAGACGTGCCAGCCGAGGTCGTCGACTACGTCACCGAACAGCTGGGGCCGCCGGACCCGCCGTGTATCAAGGCGTACTCCCACCGGGAGCATGCCGGTGAGATCCAGAAAGTAATGAGTACCGCGACATCGCCGAGGTCGGGAATGTGTCCACCGGCTGGGCGGATGCGGCGGCGTGGACGGCCGGGGACGGGCCGAAGGGGTTGCGCCTGGGTGGGGTGGAGGGATTCGTCCTCCATGCCATCGTCGTGTTCAACACCCCCTACACGGACGCCGCGCCGAAGGCTCTGGAGCACTTCACTTCGCCATGCAGGGCCGCGCGAGACAGCCCGTGCCACTTTTTACCCGCAGACATTCTTCAGTCTGGCTGGGCGGCAAGTCTGTTCACTTGCCGCCCAGCCAGAGACGCGGTCCGCGACTGTCAAGCCCTAGTTGCCATTGCCATTGCCGTTCCCGTTTCCGTTGCCGTTGCCGTTGCCGTTTCCATTGCCATTGCCGTTGCCGTTGCCGTTGCCGTTGCCGTTTCCGTTGCCGTTGCCGTTTCCATTGCCGTTTCCATTGCCATTGCCGTTCCCGTTGCCGTTTCCATTGCCGTTTCCATTGCCATTGCCGTTCCCGTTGCCGTTTCCATTACCGTTGCCATTGCCGTTCCCGTTCCCGTTGCCATTGCCGTTCCCGTTCCCGTTGCCATTGCCGTTCCCGTTCCCGTTGCCATTGCCATTGCCGTTCCCATTGCCGTTTCCATTGCCGTTTCCATTGCCGTTGCCGTTGCCGTTCCCGTTCCCGTTCCCGTTCCCGTTCCCGTTCCCGTTCCCGTTCCCGTTGCCATTGCCGTTGCCATTGCCGTTCCCGTTCCCGTTCCCGTTCCCGTTCCCGTTCCCGTTCCCGTTCCCGTTCCCGTTGCCATTGCCATTGCCATTGCCATTGCCATTGCCATTGCCATTGCCATTGCCATTGCCGTTGCCATTGCCTTGGTGGACGTGATGGCCCAGACCGGCTACGGCCATGTGTGGCGTCGCCGGGGCGGCGAATGCAGCGGACGGCAACAGCACGCCTCCTGCAGCCAGGGTGGTCGAGGCGGCAAGCATCAGAAAACGCCGGGTCCTATTAGTGTGAGTCATGGGATTTCTCCTCCGGTGAGAAGTGGTGAGGGGTTATCGAATGGTCCATGTCGATTCATGGGCCATTCGCCGCGGGACGCATGTCCCGCACATCACACCGCCAGGGCTTTGCCGGACGATGCAGGTGGGCCACCTGATTTGCGTGAACCCATGCCTCAATTAGGACCCGGCGAGCGAATCGCGTCACGCCCCTGAATTTCGGGACTTGACATACGGAGATGGGCACGATAGCTGAGGCATGGCCGGGCGGCGGCACATGACCGTCGGGCAGCGCACAGGCCGGAACGAAGAGGGGCCCTGCGTCCCGCGCCATCGCGTTCATCCGCATCCTGGTCGGGCGCAGCGATCACACCAAGCGTTCGAGCCGGATCGTCCACGTGGCCACCGGCCCGTCCGGGAAGCGCCTGGCTTTGGGAGTGAGTTGACACTGCCCGAGGCATGCTCGGCGATCAGGCGCAGGGAAACGATCGTTCGCATTACACCCCTGCCGCGAGCGCGTACCCGTAGGTCGTCGGCGTAACGCTTCCCGCGTCCGCATCTATGTCACGCACAACCACGTATCCGATGCATTCCGAGCCGTAAGAATCGGCGTAGCGCGGGTGGTCCACTCGTGACCAGCGCCCCGAATCCCAGCAGGACGCCCTATGCGCGGCGGGCTGCGAGAAGACGTTCACCGGCAAGGCGTCCGGAAAACTCGCCCGCCCCGGACCCGACAAGGGCCGTCCTCGTCTCCGGCGAAGGCGACCAGATCGCCGTCACCAAGCGCTACCGCCCCGGCCACTCCCTGGAGAAGCTTGTCGAGCTGTTCAAGAACCTCCAGGCGGGCCGACGTTGACCTCATCGTCCGCGGCCAGGACATCGACACCTCCACCGCCGTCGGGCGCATGTTCTTTCAGGTTCCGGGTGTAAACGCGGAATTCGAGCACACCCTCATGCCGCAAAGAACGATGGACGGTCCCCAAGCCGTCCGCGCCCAGGGCGCACCGGCGGCCAAACAGCCCAGCCCGCTCCCCCGCCAAGTGCAGTTGGCGCGGTAAGTGACGACTCCTTGCGACTGCTGCCGTCCAGCAAATCGCCGATGAGTTCGGCGGAACTCGAGGCACGCGCCGTGTGCATCAGCTTTTTGTGTCCGTGGGTTCGGTTGAAACGCGGGGGGGTGGCCTTGTGACTTTGGTCAAGGGGCAAATCGGGGTTGATGGTTGATGGTTGGTGGTTGGTGGTTGGTGGTTGGTGGTTGGTGGTTGGTCGAAGATGCCGTCGCGGAGCATCGCGAAGAGCACATCGGTCCGGCGTCGGGCGAGGCAGAGGAGGGCTTGGGTGTGTGGTGCTTTGCCTGGGCGATCTTAGTGGGTGCGGGAAGCAGGGTCGGCCAGGGCCGCGAACGCGGACAGGAAGAGGGCGCGCTTGAGTTGCTTGTTGCCTCTTCGGGAGGGCTGTTCGCTGCGGATCGAGGACCCCCCGAACTGCGGGTCGCGGGGGCGAGGTCGGCGTAGGCGGCGAGGTGGGCGGCGCTGGGGAAACTGGTGCCGACGTCGATGAGGATGCGGGCGCTGGTCCTGATGCCGATGCCGGGCGCGGACATCAGGACTTTGGAAAGAGGCTGGGCTTCCAGCAGTTCTCAATCCAGTGGGCGGCCAGCAGTTTGTGCTGGTCGAGAACGGCGGTCAGGCTTGGGACGATCAGTGCGGCCGCGTCGGTGCCGGGAGCCACGACGGTCTGCTCGTCGAGCGCGGTGAAGATGTCGTCGATGAGCCGCTCGGCCTCTTGGGCGCCTTGGGGCGAATTAGGGTGACCAGGCGCCGGCGTCCGGCCTTGCGGATCTGCGCCGGGGAGCCGAGCTGGTCCGGGAACTTGAGCACGGCGGGGCGCTGCATGCGGGGGCCGATGACGCGTTCCAGGTGCGGGGGGGCTGGTTGAACACCCCCCGCAGTCGGTTGGAGTGGCGGTTTGCCTCGGCGGCGAGGTCGTCTCGAAGGCGACGATCACCTGCAGTTCGGCGATGGTCTCGTCGTTGAAGTCGACCGACTGCAGGGTGTGGGGCATCGCTCGGGCCGCGTCGCGGGCGTCGGTCTTGGCCTCGCCAGGGTAAAGGTCGGCGATCCGCCGCATGGTCAGACCGGGCAGATAGGCGACCGGGCAGCCCAGGTCCCGTGCAACCGCCAGGGGGAGGGCGCCGATAAAGGTGACCTGGTCGACGGTGACGAACATGGTCGCCGTGCTTGGCCTGCAGTTTGGCGAGGACCTCGCTCAGCTTGGGCTCGCTGTTGGGCAGGCGCCGGTCGAAGGTCTTCTTCCCGGTGGGGGTTTAGTGCGGTGGCGTGGTGTTCGGCTTCGCCGATGTGCAGGCCGAGGTAGACATCGATGCCGCTGGTGTCGATCACGTCGCGGTTCCTTCGGCGCTGTTCACCCGGCCGCGCCACGCCACTGATCGCCACATCCAAGGAACGACCAGTCCAGGAGAAGCGGACGGCTCTGTGGAGGTATATCCCGACTGCTGCTTCCTTCCGACGCCGACTGCGGGCCCCAGCGCAGGACCCGGGCAGCGGGGAGGACGACGGCGGCGACAACGACCGGACGACACGTCCGGATAGTGCCGCGCATGAGAATTTCACCTCCTCCGCCACATTCCCTCCGGGAATGAGAAGAACCTCGATCTCTTCGAGGTGAATTCATGCCAAATACTCGGGTGGCCGACCTCCCGTCACGGTGCAGAACCGCGCGAAACAGCCCGCACATGCCCCTTTCCCCCGGACATGCCAATCTGGCCGGGTGGCATGTCCATTGACTTTGCCACCCGGCCAGACCACGACCTCACTCGAAACTGGCCGCGACTGTCAGGCCCTACTTCCCGTTGGTGTTGGTGTTGGTGTTCGTATTGGTGTTGGTGTTGGTGTTGCCGTTCCCGTTGCCGTTGCCGTTCCCGTTGCCGTTGCCGTTCCCGTTGCCATTGCCGTTGCCATTGCCGTTGCCATTGCCAGTGCCAGTGCCAGTGCCGGTGGTATTGGTGTTCGTATTCGTGTTGGTGTTGTTGATGATGACGACAACCTTCCCGCCACCCCCATGTCGGCCTCCCTTACCGCCGCCACCGTGCTTGTTTCCCTTCCCGCCACCGTGGTTGCCTCGATTGTCGTGGTGGCCGTGACCACCGTGATCGGATGCCGTCGCGGTGACGGCGCCGACGTGCGCCGGGGCAGCGGCGAATGCACTAGTGGAAGGCAGCAGCGCACCTCCTGCAGCCAGCGCGGTCGAGGCAGTAAGCATTACGAGACGACGTGTGCAGGATATGCGAGCCATGGGAATTTCTCCTCCGGTGGGAAAGGGTGAAAGGACTGAACGAACGACCCTGCAAATTCACGGGCCTTTCGACCGGGAAACATGTCCCGTAAACGCGCCGCCAGGGCTGTTCCCGACGATGCGGTTGGGCCACCTGATCTGCGTGAACCCATGCCTCAATTAAGCCCCGGCAAGCAAACCGTGTCATGCCGCTGAATGTCGGGGCTTGACAGACCGCGACGGTCGCGATTAGGAGGCATGGGCCACCCGGCGGGCGCCGGCGCATGACCGGCGGGTGCGCACAGTCCCGTACGAAGAGATGCGACTCGCACCGGCGCGTCTCGCTGTCCGGCGTGCCTGTCACAGGGATCCGCAGCGCTGGGCTGCACGGCAGGCCCTCGGCCCACCCCGCGGAGGCTGACCGGCAAAGCCCATCCCACGGCCGACAGCCGCAGGCTGTCGCTGCCGATCGAGCTCACCCCGGCAACGTCAGCGACTCACGCCCTTGCGTGGCAGTGCCGGAGACCACCCGCATTCCCCGCACCGGACACTGACGGCCTCACAGCCGCCCGGGCCAGATCCCTGACGTCAGGCCTACTCCTCCAAAGCAATCCGCGACTGGCTCAAACGTCCCGGTGTCGTCGACACGATCCTGGAACGCAGCGGCTGCCCGAGCGGATTCGAGTACCCCGCACCGGGCTCTGTCGACCCCACAGCCGACCGGTGTACCTGCCCTCAGCCCTGTGGGCGGTGCAGTCGCCGGGACCTGCGCCGGCGCCGGGCATTGAAGAGCGCTCCCAGCCGACCAGTGATCGTTCCCCGGACCGCGGCCCTCGCGTGGTCAAGGGCCGGGTGACCGGATGGCCCCGGGGGACTGCCGTATGGCCCCTTGGCTGTGCCGACGGCGCCGGGCGTGCGGGAGCCGGGAGGCCGCCCGGGTACAGGGCGGGCACGCTCCGTCTTTGGGGTGTCACACCAGCCATTGGGGTGTCACGTCGGCGCCGACCCGTGGCAGGCCGTCTGCCTGCGAGAACGTGGCCGGGCACGGCTCGCGTGACCCCTTCGGCGGCCGCCGGGCCCCCAACGGGTGCCCTGCGGCAGTTCCGCCGGGCTCCTGCCTGACGTCTGCGGCTGCGTCAAGCCCCGAGTTGTCGGAGCGTGACGAGGCGGTGCCGCTCGGGCCCTACTCGAGTACGGGCCTCACCGGAACGAGCCCGGGGCCGGATGGCAGGGCGGAAAACCTCAGCGAGGATTCTCCCTCTCACCGGACCGCCCGTTACCCGCCATACCGTCCTGGGCCGCCCGAGGAGTCCGCGCCCTGCGCTCCTCGCGCCCGGTGCGAAAGATCGGAACTGCCTCATGTCCTCCAAAACCTCCAAGGTCCTAGGCGCCGGCGCGCTGAGCGCCACCATCGTAGTGATCGCCACCGCAGTCGCCGGGGGTGCCGGTAACGCGTCCTCAACGCCGTCGGATTCCGCCCCGGCCACGAGCAAACCGCCAAGTTCGCTGACCGCACAGAAGCTCAGCTGGCACACGTGCGCCGCACCGACCCCGGCACAGGGCACAAACGAGGCCCCGGGCGGCGCGTGGCAGTGCGCCACCCTCAAGGCGCCGCTGGACTACGCCAAGCCGGACGGCGAGACGATCAACGTCGCACTGATCCGAGCCAAGGCAAAGGACCAGGACCAGCGCATCGGCTCGCTGCTATTCAACTTCGGCGGCCCCGGCGCCTCCGGCGTCTCCATACTCCCCAGCCTCGGCAAGGAATTCCAGACGCTGAACTCGCGCTATGACCTGGTCAGCTTTGACCCGCGCGGCGTCGGCGAGAGCTCGGGCGTGACATGCCTCAGCGACAAGGAGATCGACGCCTACTACGCGGGTGACGGCTCGCCAAACGACGCCACCAGGCTGAAGGACGCAGCCGATTTCGACAAGAAGTACATCCAGGGCTGCGAGCGGAACTCCGGCAAGGTCCTTCCGCACGTGGACACCGTGAGCGCCGCGCGTGACATGGACCTCATGCGTGAGGTCCTCGGCGACAAGAAGCTGTACTACTTCGGCATGTCGTACGGCACCAAGCTGGGCGGCGTGTACGCACACCTCTTCCCCAAGAACGTGGGCCGTTCAGTCCTGGACGCCGTGGTCGACCCGACCCAGGACCCGCTGCAGGAAACGCTCGGCCAAGCGAAGGGCTTCCAGCTCGCGCTGAACAACTACATGAAGGACTGCGCCGCCACCAAGGGCCCCGCATGTCCGACCGGCAAGGGCGGGGACGAGGGCAGTCAGAAGCTCGCCGCACTGCTGAAGAAGATCGACAAGCAGCCGCTGCCCACCCAGGACGGCCGCAAGCTCACCTCGGACCTGGCGTTCACCGGCATCATGTCAGCGCTCTACTCCACGGCGTACTGGCCCACGCTGACGACCGCGCTGGACGAGGCGCTGGTCCTCGGCCAGGGCAACGGGCTGCTGGCGCTCGCCGACGCCTACAACGGCCGCGACGAACAGGGCCACTACACCAACGCCGACAACGCGAGCATCGCCATCAGCTGCGCGGACCAGAAGCAGCGCTACACCGACGGCGACGTGCAGGCAAAGCTGCCGCAGTTCCGCAAAGCCTCGCCCTTCTTCGGCGAGGCCATGGCCGGGAGCATCACCAGCTGCACCGGCTGGCCGGTCACCGGCAAGACCGACAAACCACAAGTCAGCGCCAAGGGCTCGGCGCCGATCCTCGTCATCGGCAACACCGGCGACCCGGCCACCCCCTACGAGGGAGCACAGAAGATGGCACAGGAGCTGGGCGACGGCGTGGGCGTCGAAATCACCCTTGCCGGCCAGGGCCACGGCGGCTACGACAGCGGCAACAGTTGCCTGAAGAAGGCCGTGGATCGCTACCTGCTGGACGGCAAAGTCCCGGCACCCGACACCACCTGCTCATAACACTGGCCCGACACCACACACTCCGGGCCCAGGGCAAGACCGCGTTCCCACACTCCACACCCCGCGCCAAGGGGACATGGACTCGATGATCTGGGCTCACTCCCGACAGGCCCCGCTGCCGCTCCCCAAGATCTGCACCAAACCCCGAGAGAAGTGCATACAGGCAGGGCAACACGACGAGACCCAGCATGGTCCACCCAGCATGGTCCGAGGACAGAACCTAACCGGGCGGACGGCCAAAGACCGGCCGGGCCCAGACAGGCGGATCCGGGGCCGGCCCGGGGTGCTGCGCGGCTTCGACAACCCCGGGATCCACCTGTGTCGGCGGATGCGCACCCTTGCCCACGCCGATCGCAGTGGCACGCAGAGCCGCCACGAACTCCAGGCAGGAGCCGTAACGGTCCTCGGGAGTCTTCGCCAGGGCCTTTGCCAGAACGTCGTCCGCCGCCGACGGGATCCCCGGCCGTTTCTCGCTCAGGGGAGGTGGCTGATCGTACTGATGCGCCCACAGCAGCGCCATGTCCTCATCCCGCTGGAAAGGCGGCCCACCCGCGAGGGTTTCGTAGACAACGCAGGCAAGGCTGTACAGATCGCACCTGCCATCCACCGGGCGTCCTGAAATCTGCTCCGGTGCCACATAGTCGAGCGTGCCGACGAACTCGCCCACCTCAGTGAACCCGGTCAGCGACAGCGATTTCTTCGTCAGCCCGAAATCCGTGAGATAGACATGCTCAGGGTGATCGCTGTCAGTGCCCCCGGCAACCAGAATATTGCCGGGCTTGACATCCCGGTGCACCAAATCATGCTCATGGGCCGCATCAAGTGCCGACGCCACCTGAGCGGCGATACGCAGCGCAGTCGCAACCGGCAACGGGCCGTCCCGGTCGAGCAAAGCCCGCAGATCCAGCCCCGAGACATAACGCATGGCGATATACAAGACACCATCCATCTCGCCGGCCTCAAAGATCGGCACAATATGAGGATGGTCGATCGCAGCAGCCACACGCGACTCGTGCGTGAAACGGCGACGGAAGGTGTCATTGCGGGCCAGCTCCGGGGCAAGCAGCTTCAGCGCAACCGTGCGGTCCAGACGCAAATCCCTGGCACAGTACACAACGGCCATTCCCCCGCGACCGATCTCACGCTCCACCCGGTAACCCGCAATCTGCGCCCCGATCAGACCCGAAGCCCGACCCGAATACAGACCCATCCCATCCGACGCCGCACCCATTACACGCCATCACCCAACCGTGCGACAGCCGCGAGACATACACACGGACCACCAGCTGGGTCACCGAGGCAGACGCCCCTGCCCAGACCCACACCCCACACACCCACCCCGCGGTGCCGACTCCGACCCATCACCACGGAACCGGAACCGGCCTCGAAGACAAGTCCCGGCGCAGCCGAACCGACAGGCCGCTCACCCATACCCAAATTCTATCCAGTGATCCACACAACTGCTTGAATGATCAACCCCGATCTCAAGGCCGACCCACCCACCACACCCCGGACACCCTTCTGCCAAAAGACCAGCCCGGCCGCCGACGGCCCCCTACGGATCGACCCGCGTCCAGGTACGCCTGCCCGAGGGGTGGGCGGATGTGGGCTGGATCCACCGCACCGTGGTCTCCCAGCCGCTCACCGACACGACCTGGCGGCCAATCCGCGGCGTCGTCGAGCGGCACGGCAGCCGGGCCGAACATGAGGAAGAACTCGCCCGCGCCGTCGACGCGCTGCTGCGTCCCTCCAGGCTGACGCTGCCGACAGTGGGCCCGTCTGATCGCCCCACCGACTGCCGCCCTCCCGGGTGGCCGGTTCTTGAGTAATTCACTGGTTGCCCGGAGTCGCGCTCGAGTGCATCGCGCGGCTCCGCTGAAGGCACCCGGTGATCAATAGCGCCGCCTTCGAGACAGCTTTGCCCCATCGTTGGCGAAAAGCCGACCGACACGCAACGCCGCCACAAGCCCGGCCGTCCTACCGCAAGTACTCGTACTCAGCTCTTAGTTGGAGGTAGGCATGCGAAGGTTGACGACAGCGGCCGCGGCGCTCGCGCTGGCGGGCGCCGGGCTGGTGGCCACGGCCGGGGTGGCCGGCGCCGCGACCGGCCAGGTGGGGAAGGCCGCCTCGGCCACCGCCTGCTCGACCGTCTGGGGCAGCGGCGGCAAGTCGGCCACGGACTCGGACTCCAGGCCGCTGAAGAACATCAAGACCAGCCAGAACACATGCTACGACCGCATGGTCTTCGACGTCAGTGGTGCGACAGGCAAACTCGGCTACCACGTCGGTTACGTCGACAAGTTCCACCAGGACGGCTCCGGTGAGCAGATACCGGTCAACGGCGGCGCCATCCTGCAGGTCTATGTGTCCGCGCCGAGCTACGACCCGGCGACCGGTAGGCAGACCTACGCCGGCAAGGCTGGGCAGCCGCTGCCGGGTGTGAACATCACCGGATACAAGACGTTCAAGGACACCAAGTTCGGGGCGAGCTTCGAGGGGCAGACCCAGGTCGGCCTGGGCGTTCGCGCCAAGCTGCCGTTCCGGGTGCTCCAGTCCGGCGACCAGCTGATCGTGGACGTCGCGCACACCTGGTGACCCCGCGCAGGGCCAAGGGCTGCCAGGCCGCACCGCTGGTGCGGCCTGGCAGCCCGGCTCTGAGCAGGAGCCAGAACCCGCTGATGAGCAGCACTTCGACAGCGGTTCGGGAGGCAGTCGAGCGCCGTCGGACGATTCAGATGTTGACGAGTTACGACAGCACTGAGTAATCCCGGCGACCGGGGCAGGCAGGCTTGCAGGAGGCAGACACTGCCGCATCGGGCCTGGGAGCCCGGAAACGTATCCAGGCTCCCAGGAAGGCTTCAGGCGGGTAGAGAGGTCAGCCAGTCGGTCAGGAGCCGGTTGATCTCGGCGGGGCGCTCTTGCTGGATCCAGTGGCCGCAGCCGTCGAGGATGTGGGTGGAGACCAGGCCGGGCAGCGTGACGGGGTATGCCTTGATCGCGTCGGCCAGCCAGGTGGTGGAGGCGTCCAGACTGCCGCCGATGAACAGGGACGGCTGGGTGATGGGCGCGCCGTCGAAGTCGGCGAGGTCTTCCCAGTCCCGATCCATGTTCCGGTAGCGGTTGAGTGCGCCGCCCATGCCGGTTCGCTCGAACTCCCCGGCGTAGACATCGAGGTCGTCCTCGCTGAGCCAGGCGGGCCGCCGACCGACGGGGAACCGGTCGCGCAGCATCCCGCCCCGACTGACGAAGTGCGGGCCGGGTGCGTCAGGGGCGGGCATGGTGTCGGCGGACAGGGCGGCGTAGAAGCCCGCGAGCCAGCCGCGGACGTCGGGCTCGATCTCGCCCTCGGCCCGACCGGGCTCCTGGAAGTAGGAGACGTAGAACTCCTCGTCCCCGCCCATCTGCGCGAAGACCTCGCTGGGCCTCGGTCCGGTGCGCGGGATGTACGGAACACTGAGCAGCCCTACCGCGCGGAAGATGTCCGGTCTGGCCAGGGCGGAGTTGGCGGCGATGGTCGCCCCCCAGTCGTGGCCGACGATCACTGCGGACTGTTCGCCCAGGGCGTGCACGACTGCGGCGTTGTCCTCCACCAGGTTGAGCATCCGGTACGCGTCTGTGTCGCCGGGCTTGGAGGAACGGCCGTAGCCGCGTACATCGATGGCGACCGCGCGGTACCCGGCCGCGGCCAGCTCAGGCAGCTGGTGGCGCCAGGAGTACCAAGATTCCGGGAAGCCGTGCACGAGCAGCACCAGCGGCCCGGTACCCTGTTCCACCAGGTGGATCCGGCCTGCGGGCGAGGAGACCAGCCGGTGAGTGACGTCCGTGGCTTGCTGTGGCATGAAACCTCCGGGGCTCTCGACCTGCCATGCGCCGAGCCCGTGCCGGCCCGCAACGCTTCAATACCGATCATGTGGCGAACGGTGCTGGCACAGCGAGTCTTCTTGCCGCTTCAGCAACACGGCTCTGGACGGTCCTGTCTCACGCGTTCCGACGTTCCTGCCCGCGCCAAAAGCATCCCGGCCGGACGGGTGCCTCCCGATCTCGGGTTCTGGCTCAGCTTCTGTGGGGCGGCCACGCACACTCGGTCCGCATCGCGGTGAACAGAACCAGCCCCTTGGGCCGGCGCCACCGGCAGCGACTTGTTCCAGCGCCCCTTGCGCTCGATGACCCCCTTGGCTTCAGTGAAACGCCCACGGGTTGAGCGGCGGGCGCTTGCCGCATCGGCCAGACGCCGTCAACGTCCACCACCTCGTGACACCGAGGGCACCGTGGAAGCCCACCGTCGCTGCTCTGCTGGAGCGCAAGAGAGCGCCCTCGGCGATCTCGACGGCAGCGAGCTCGCCGCCCTCCTCGCCCTGGGAGGTGCGCGATGACGTTCAGCGGACCGTTCTCGGGCAGGACCGGTCCGCGTCTTGCCCGCCCAAGTTCCGTCCGGCCCGGGTTCGTCCGGCCCCAGGTTCGCCCGGCCCAGGTCCATCCGGGCCACCCAGGTCCGCCCACCTCAGGTCCGTCCGTCCCCCGGCACCTCCGCCTCGTCCGCCTCAGACTCATCCGTCGCAGGACCGCCCACTCTGGACGCCCCCGCCCGCAGCCCGTCCATCACGAGGTCCAGCAGACGCATCGCACGCGGCTGCCAGTCGCTGTGCGGGTCGATCTGCCAGAGCCCGGCAATGGCGAGCACGAAGTCGTCGGGGGTCAGCCCCGGGCGGATGGTGCCGGCCTCCTCGTTCGCGTTCAGCAGGAGCGTGACCGCCTGGGTCACCGGGCCGTGACCCAGCTGGGCCAGACTGCCGTACGTGCTGGTGGTCTTGCGCAGCGCGTCGGCCAGGCCGGCCTTGGCCATGGCGTACTGGGCCAGGCGGTCCATCCACTCCCTCAGGGCCTGGTCAGGTGCGCGCGTCTGGAGCAGCTGGGCAGCGGTGTCGGCGACCTGCTGCATCTCGTAGCGGTAGACCTCCAGGACGAGGGCCTCGCGGTTGGGGAAGTTGCGGTAGAACGTCCCCTGCCCGACGCCCGCCTTCTTCGCGATCGCGCTCAGCGGGGCGTCCGCAGCCCGTGTCAGCTCGGCCAGCGCGACTTCCAGGATGCGCTCGCGATTCCGTTGCGCGTCCGAGCGCAGAGTCACGCTCTCCTCTTCCTGCACTCGTCCTCCTTTCGGAATCACAGCCAAGCCCAGCCTTGCTAACCGGACAACTGTCCGCTAAGTTCGATGACTACCGGACAGCTGTCCGGTTAGGTCCACCATAGCGGCAGATCCGACCAGTGCGGCGGACCGGTGCCCCTCGTCACTGGTTCATTCACCAGCATCGCCCTCGCCCTCCCGGACTGTCTGCCGGGATCGTCTCGTTCGACGCGCATCAGCAATGCGAAAGAAGGCTGATCATGGCCCCATCGACGTCCAGCGCCATCACCCTGAACATCAATGGCGAGAAGTACACGCTGCCCGTCGACCACCGCACCACCCTGCTCGACGCCCTGCGCGAGCATCTCGATCTGACCGGTACCAAGAAGGGCTGTGACCAGGGCCAATGCGGCGCCTGTACGGTGCTGATCGACGGGCGCCGGGCCGTTTCCTGCCTTCAGCTCGCGGTCGCGGCCGAGGGGCGCGCGATCACCACCATCGAAGGCGTGGCCGATGGTGAGCGGCTGCATCCGGTGCAGCAGGCCTTTCTCGACCTCGACGGCTATCAGTGCGGGTACTGCACACCGGGACAGATCTGTTCGGCCATCGCCGTGATCGAGGAACACGCGGCGGGCTGGCCGAGCGCCGTGACCGACGATGTCCGGCCCGAAGCGGGAGTGCCTGCGCTCACCGCCGAAGAGATCCGCGAGCGGATGAGCGGCAACCTGTGCCGCTGTGGCGCCTATGTGTCGATCGTGCAGGCGGTCGCGCGGGCGGCAGAGGCGGCAGAGGCCGAGGTCAAGGAGGCGGCGGCATGAGGGAATTCGGCTACGAACGCGCCTTCGACATCTCCGGAGCGGTCGCCCTGCTCGGCGCCGACCCCGATGCCCGCTTCCTCGGCGGCGGCACCAACCTCGTCGACCTGATGAAGGCCGGCGTGGAAAGGCCCGCGCTGCTCATCGACGTGACCGAACTTCCTCTCGACGGAGTGGAGTTCACTCACGACGGTGGGCTGCGCATCGGCGCGACCGTCACCAACAGCGATCTCGCGGCGCACCCCGAAGTACGGCGTCGCTACCCGGCGTTGGCGCAGGCCGTCCTGGCCGGGGCCTCGGGACAGCTGCGCAACATGGCCACGGTCGGCGGGAATCTGCTCCAGCGGACCCGCTGCGGCTACTTCACCGACCTCAGCAAACCGTGCAACAAGCGTGTCCCCGGCAGCGGTTGCCCCGCCCTCACGGGCGAGCACCACAACCACGCGATCCTCGGTGCCTCCGATCACTGCGTCGCCACCCATCCCTCGGACATGGCGGTCGCGCTCGCCGCCTTCGACGCCGTCATCTCGTACGAAACGGCGGACGGGCCGGGCGAGTTGCCGATAGCCCAGTTCTATCTGCCCGTGGGCGACACCCCGCACATCGAGACCGCCCTTCCGCCCGGCGCGCTGATCACCGGCGTCACGCTGCCGCCGGCCCCGGTCGCCGCCCACTCGCGGTACCGGAAGGTGCGCGAGCGCGCCTCGTACGCGTTCGCGATCGGCTCGATCGCCGCCGCGCTCGACCTCCAGGACGATGTCGTACGCGAAGTGCGCCTCGCGTTCGGGGCGGTCGCATCCCGGCCGTGGCGGGCCCGTGCGGCCGAGCGGGTGCTGATCGGCGGCCCGGCGAGCGCGGAGTCGTTCGCCGCCGCGGCGGATGCCGAACTGGCGGCCGCCGAGGCGCTTCCCGAGAACGGATACAAGGTGACGCTGATACGCAACCTCGTCGTGGCCGTGCTGACCGAACTCACCGAGGAGGCAACCCGATGACGACGCCGACGACGCCGACCACGACGACCAAAATCGCCGCCGTGACGGGAGCCGTCGGCTCCGCCCACGCCCGGGTGGAGGGCCGCGACAAGGTCACCGGGGCGGCCCGCTACGCCGGAGAGATACCCTTCGCCGAACTCGCCCACGGCTGGCTGGTGTTGTCGACCGTGGCCCGTGGCCGTATCCGCTCCGTGGAGGACGCCCCCGTCCTGGCCATGCCCGGCGTCCTGACCGTGCTGCACCACCAGAACGCGCCGCGCGTCGACACCGAGTATGTAGGCATGCTGGGGCGGCCGAACCCGGTCCTCGGGATCTTCCAGCACGACCGGGTGCCCTTCGTGGGCTGGCCGGTGGCTTTGGTCGTGGCCGAGACGTCCGAGCAGGCCAGGGAGGCCGCCGAGGCGCTGGTGGTCCGATACGACGAGGAGCCGCACGACGTCGCGTTCTTCGCCGGACGTTCCGGTGCGTACACGCCGGAGAACACCCCGATGGTCCAGGCCGAGACGGAGAAGGGGGACGTAGAGGCCCAACTCGACGCTTCCGCCGTCGTCGTGGACGAGGAGTACACCACACCGGAGGAACACCACAACGCGATGGAGCCACATGCGGCGACGGCTCGCTGGGACGGCGGCCGGCTCGACGTCGTCGACTCCAACCAGGGCAGCACCTGGGTGGCGAGCGAACTCGCGCAGCTCTTCTCCCTCGATCCGGCCTCCGTACGGGTGCGGTCCGAACACGTCGGCGGCGGCTTCGGATCGAAGGGTCTGAGCCCGCACCAAGTGGCCGCCGTGATGGCCACGACCGTCCTCCATCGCCCGGTCCGCGTCGTACTGACCCGCCGTCAAATGTTCTCCCTCGTCGGTTTCCGCAGCCCCACGGCGCAGCGGATCAGGCTCGGCGCCGACGCCGACGGCCGGCTGCGCGCGCTCGACCACCAGGCGCAGAGTCTTACGTCGACCGTGCATGAATTCGTCGAGACGAGCGCCGCGATGGGGCGCGTGATGTACGACGCCGACGCGCATCACACCCTTCACCGGCTCGTACGGCTCGACGTGCCGACCCCGGCCTGGATGCGCGCACCGGGCGAGGCACCGGGATCCTTCGCCCTCGAATCCGCCCTCGACGAACTGGCCGAGAAGTGCGGCATGGACCCGATCGCGCTGCGCGCACGCAACGAACCCGAGACGGGTCCCGTGTCCGGGCTGCCGTTCAGCAGCCGCAATGTGCTCGCCTGCTTCGAGGAGGGCGCTCGCAGGTTCGGCTGGACGGACCGGGACCCGCGTCCCGGGCTGCGCCGTGAGGGGCGCTGGCTGCTCGGGACCGGGACGGCGGCGGCCACCTACCCCTCGGGAGTCGGCCCGTCCACGGCGGCCGTGACCGCGGACTCGGACGGAACCTTCACCGTGCGGATCAACGCGGCGGACATCGGGACCGGGGCACGGACCGCGATGACCTTGGTCGCCGCGGACGCGTTGGAGGTGGATCCGGACCGCATCCGTGTGCGCATCGCGGACAGCGACCTCGGCCCGGCGATGTTCGCCGGCGGCTCGATGGGCACCCGCTCCTGGGCGTGGGCGGTGACGGTCGCGGCGGACGAACTGCGGGAGCGACTGGCCGTGGGAGGCGGCATTCCGCCGGAGGGGATCACCGCCCGGTCGAACACCGCCGAGGCCATCGGCGCCCTCGCGCAGAAGGAACGGCACTCCTTCGGAGCACACTTCGCGGAGGTCGCGGTGGATGTCACCACCGGTGAGGTGCGCGTGCGACGGCTGCTCGGCATCTACGCCGCGGGTACCATCGTCAACCCGCTCACCGCCCGCAGCCAGTTCATCGGCGGAATGACCTGGGGGCTGTCCATGGCCCTCCACGAGGAGGCGATCAGGGACCAGGCCTCCGGCGGCCACGTCGGCGCCGACCTCGCCGGCTATCACTTCGCCGCGCACGCCGACGTGCCGCTCATCGAGGCGGACTGGGTGGACGACCCCGCCCCGGACGACCCGGTCGGGATCAAGGGCATCGGCGAGATCGGCGTCGTGGGCGTCGCCGCCGCGATCGCCAACGCGGTGTGGCACGCGACCGGCGTACGCCACCGGGACCTGCCGATCCGACCGGACCGCGTCCTGCGGGCGGCGGACGAAGCCCGACGTCGGGCGGCGGAGGGAGCCCGGAGTGCTTGACATTGCCGAGGAGTTGAACCGCTGGTTCGATCAGGGCCGGGACTTCGCCGTCGCCACCGTCGTGGCCGCCCGCGGCAGCGCGCCGCGCGGTCCCGGCGCCGCCCTGGCCGTCGACAGTCACGGCACCGCCATCGGTTCCGTCTCCGGCGGTTGCGTGGAAGGGGCGGTGTACGACCTGTGCGTCCAGGCGCTCCAGGACGGCCGGACGGTGCGCGAGCGGTTCGGATACAGCGACGAGGACGCCTTCGCGGTGGGACTTACCTGCGGCGGCGTCATCGAAGTCCTGGTCACGGCGGTGCGCGCGGACGCGCCGGTGTTCCAGGCAGGGGTCGCGGCCGCGGACCGAGGAGAGGCGGCGGCCCTCGCCCGGGTGGCCCGGGGCCCGGGAGAACTGCTCGGCGGGGCGCTGCTCGTCTACCCCGACGGATCGTACGAGGGCAGCCTCGACGGACATCCGGAACTGGACCGGACGGCGGCGGAGGAGGCCCGCGCGATGCTGGACACCGGCCGCACGGGCACCATCGAGATCACGGAGGACGGGTCGCGATGCCCGGGCGGCGTGACGCTGTTCGTGGAGTCGAGGGTGCCGCCGCCCCGGATGATCGTCTTCGGCGCCGTGGACTTCGCGACGGCGCTCGTACGGGCGGGCAAGTTCCTCGGCTACCACGTGACCGTGTGCGACGCCCGGCCGGTCTTCGCCACCCGCGTCCGGTTCCCCGAGGCCGACGACGTCGTGGTCGACTGGCCGCACCGCTACCTCCGGCGCACCGCAACCGACGAACGAACCGTCCTGTGCGTGCTCACCCATGACGCCAAATTCGACGTTCCTCTGCTGGAGACGGCCCTGCGGCTGCCGGTCGCGTTCGTCGGCGCGATGGGCTCGCGCCGCACCCATGAGGACCGCAACCGGCGCCTGCGCGAAGTCGGCGTCACCGACCGCGAGTTGGCCCGCCTGCGCTCCCCGATCGGCCTCGACCTCGGCGCCCGCACCCCCGAGGAGACCGCCCTGTCCATCGCGGCGGAGATCGTCGCGGCGCGCCGGGGCGGGACGGGGGTTCCGCTGACCGGTTCAGGGACTCCCATTCACCATGACGTGGACGGGAGGGAGGAGGGCGAGGGCCGCTCCCGAGCCGCGGCGTGACCCGGTTCGGATGGAAGGCGTCGCGGAGTCCGAGAAACCGTGGTCGGCCTCGCCCTGCTCAGGGCCGCTGAAGTCCACGTCGTGGGTGGCCGAGAGGCAGCTCAGACCCCCTCGGGCGGTCGGGAACCCGGAGCCGAGTCCGCCAGCCAGCCACACGGCCTGAGCCGTACTCGTCCTGGCCACCGCGCAGCAGCTGCAGCCCGCTGTGGCGCACGCCGGGGCGCCTCGGCCTACGGCAGACGTACGGGGATCGCGATGCAGCGCATCCCGGCCGCGTGTGCTGTGGCAGCAGCCGGGGCGGCGGCGTCCAGGACCACGCAGTCGGCCGCGGACACTCCCCGGCGGCTACTCGCCGGCGCGCCGCCTCCAGGAGACCGGGACGGCCTGCGAGATCGCGGCAACGCTCGAGGACCTTGTCACAGCTGAGCGGGCGAGCTCGCCATGCCAGAGCAGGCACGATGCTTCAGACGGCCGCAGCACCCTGCGGCGGCCGGAGGCCGCTACGCGGGGCCCTCTCGGGCAGCCGAGTCGCCCGGCTGCCGGGCTCGCGACTGCCATAGCTGCGGGAGCAGCCCCTAGCGGAGACGATGGGGGGAGGCAGGGCCACGCAAGCCGAGCCGCGGGCTCGGGTAGCGCCCTGACACCACTGGGTGGCGGCGTGTGCAGTGAGGAGAGCCTGGGATGTGTGCAGCCGAGTCCTTGCGGAGCGGTCCCGACACGGCGGGCGTCGCTCCGACCGCGTCTGGTGGCCTCCTCGATGTGCTCAGCGTGGCGGCCGTTCTCATTGACGCCGAGGGCAGGATCGATCTCTGGAGCCCGCAGGCGGAGGACCTGTTCGGCTACAGCGCCGAGGAGGCCCTCGGCGAGTTCGCGGGCCGCCTGCTGATCCATGAGGAGCACCTGGAGGCGGTGCTGGAGCTGTTCGCCCAGGTCATGGCGGGTGGTGGCAGCTGGGCCGGAGTCTTCCCCGTCCGGCACAAGGACGGCAGCACGCGGCTGGTGGAGTTCCGCAACATGCGGCTGCTGGACGACCAGGGGGACTACTACGCCCTGGGGCTGGCCACGGATCAGGCAACGCTACGGCAGGTCGAACGGGACCTGGCATTGTCCGCCCGACTGGTGTCCCAGTCGCCGATCGGACTGGGTGTACTGGACACTGACCTTCGGTACGTCTCGGTCAACCCGGCGGAGGAGCGGATGAACGGCGTGCCTGCCGCCGAGCATGTGGGCCGGCACGTCCATGAGGTGCTTCCCTTCTTGGACGAGTCCTTCGAAGCGACGATGCGCGCGGTTTTGGATACTGGCACCCCGGTCGTGGACCAGTACACAGTCGGCCGCACTCCAGCCGACCCGGACAACGAGCATGCCTGGTCGATCTCTTTCCACCGGCTCGAAGCGCCCAACGGGAAGGTGCTGGGGGTGGTGACCTCCAGCGTGGACGTCACCGAGCGGCACCGTGCCGTCCAGGAACAACGCCGCACCGTGCTCACCCTCCAGCACAGCCTGCTACCCCGCTCGCCACCGCAGCGGCCGGGGCTGGCTGTCGCCTCCCGGTACCAGCCGGCCCTGGCGGCCAGCGAGATCGGCGGCGACTGGTTCGACGTCATTGCGCTCGGTGGCGACAAGACCGCCCTCGTCGTCGGTGATGTCATGGGCAGCGGCGTCAGCGCCGCCGCCAGCATGGGCCAGCTCCGCACCGCCACCCGCACCTTGGCCGGCCTCGACCTCGACCCCGCCCAGGTCCTCCAGCAACTCGACCACATTACCGAGGACCTGGAGCAGGACACGATCGCCACTTGCGTCTACGCCGTCTACGACCCGCACAGCGCGCAGTGCCGCATCTCCCTCGCCGGCCACCTGCCCCCTGCTCTCCTCCGCCTGGACGGAGAGCACGAACTGCTCAAGCTGCCCACCGGAACCCCGCTGGGCGTCGGCGACGTCGACTTCCGCACCACCACACTGGCCCTGCATCCGGGCGATCAGCTCGTCCTGTACACCGATGGGCTGGTCGAGAGGCGCGACCAGCCCATCGACGCATGCCTGGACACCCTGCTCGCCCTCCTGGACGACCCCCATCGCTCCTTGGACGCAACCTGCGAGCTGCTCCTGCACACACTGCGCCACCCCGGCGACCACGACGACGTCGCGCTGCTCATCGCCCGAGTCCTGCCCTCCGTGCTCAGCCGCGATGGCACAGAGCCGCCCGTGGCCTGAGAACTCCAAGGGAACGTGCCTGCCCCGAGACCGGCAGCACGTGCGGCAAGTTCCACAGCGGCTGGCCCCTTCCAGCCCTGCGCATTCCCCAGGAACGCGCCACCGCGCTGGATCAACTCGTCGTCACCAGCGCGGACGGTGAACACCTTCCCGTCCGCACCCGCAACCGCCACGACCCGCGCCGTGTCGAGCTACGCTGCCCGCCTTGAGAAATCGGCCCCTGCACCCTGTGCGCGACCCCCATGCACCGCAACGGCCCAAGCTGCGGCAACATCTGCCCCACCTGCAGAACAGTCCTCACCTTGCACGACATAGCGGCGCGGGGCAGGTGCAGAGGGCCGGGCAGCGATCGGCCTTCGTTTCGTCCCAAAGGTCGTCAGGTGGAGGTCTGCGGTGAGCGCTTTTGCGCCTTTGGGAGAGACCTCGCCGGGATGCGGCGCACCTCACCCCGGAAAAGACTATGGGCAGATTTTCAGTGTCAGTTGCCGCCCGCTTGTGCGATTGAGGTTCCCAATGAATCCGCTTGGTGCTGCCTGTTCGTCCCAGGGGATAGAACAGGAGCCTGTCCCGCCCGCCCCGGGCAGACACGGCGAGGCCTGCGCGGGCCGGGGGCGGATACCGCGGTCGCTGGCATGCTCAGCTGCGGGCATACTGCTCACGGGCTGCTTCGCTGCCGGTCAGAACGCAGCCGGTGACCGGGGTGGACGCCCCACGGCGCAGCACCAGACGCCGGTGACGTCGGGGAACGGGAAGCCGGCCAAAGCGCCGCCAAGCAGCCCCGGCACACGGGCGCCGGCCCCGACGGATGTGAACAGTGTGCTCGCCCGCTCTCTCGAACCGGTCCGAACGCGAAGCGGCGCTCAGGTGTCGGTCGCTGTTCTGGAGCCCCGGAACGGTCGGCGGGCGGTGTACGGCTCACAAGGGCACGTCACCGCGAGCCTGGTGAAGGTGGATATTCTGGCGACCCTGCTGCTGAGTGCCCAGCGCGAGAGACGGTCGCTCACCCGGTGGGAGGTATCGACCGCCGCTTCGATGATCCAGAGCAGCGACAACGCCGCCGCCAATGCCCTGTGGCAGCGTATCGGCGGCGGCCACGGACTCACTGAGGCCAACAGGACCCTGGGGTTGACCTCCACCCAAGCGGGGCCAGGCCCACAGTGGGGCCTCACCCAGACCACCGCGGCAGACCAGCTGGCCCTGCTGTCCGCCGTGTTCGACGACCATTCACCGCTGAATCGAGCCTCACGCGACCTGATCCAGTCCTTCATGGGCCAGATAGACGCCGAC
This sequence comes from Streptomyces sp. NPDC002730, assembly GCF_042888805.1. Lineage (NCBI taxonomy): Bacteria > Bacillati > Actinomycetota > Actinomycetes > Kitasatosporales > Streptomycetaceae > Streptomyces > Streptomyces sp. NPDC002730. The sequence goes on along the minus strand of NZ_JBIAQG010000008.1, from coordinate 223,269 downwards.
CAGGACTGGGGGGTGTCCGCGGCAGGCAGCCGTTGGCAACTCAAGAACGGCTGGCTGCCGCGCCCCCACTCCCAACGCTGGGAAATCAACAGCATGGGGCGGGTCAAGGCACACGGGAGCACGTTCTACCTCGTGATCCTCTCTCACGGCAGCCCGAGCATGTCCCAGGGCATCTCCGCCGTGGAGCAGGCAGCGCAGTCGGCCGTACATGTCCTTTGCAGCACGCCCCCTCCTGTGTCCCCGATCATCCGCTGACCTCAGCCCAGCCGGCCCGAGGCCGCATCCCCTGCTTGCGGAGAAGGAGGACCTGGTGGGCGATCAACTGCCGTCCGCCCAGCAGCTTCTTGCCGTTGGAGCGAACAGAGATGATCTCGTCCCACCGGCACGAGCAGTTGCATATGAGGCGGTGTTCGCGACCCTCGACGAGCTTGACGCCCCTGCGCCCCACATTGCGTCAGGAGCTCAAGACGCCCGCTTGCCCGCCCGCCACTCCGGTGCAAGCACCGACCAGACCTCCTCGTCGTGCCGCTTCCCCCGGTACAGGTAACTCTCCCGCAGCACGCCGTCTTTCGTCATCCCGAGCCGCCCCGCCACGGCGATGCTGGCCTCGTTCGCCGCCGAGACCCACCACTCCACGCGGTGGATGCCCCGCTCCTCGACGGCCCAATCGATGATCACGCGCGCGGCCCGGGTCACCAGCCCCTTGCCCACCGCCGACGGCTCCAGCCAGCAGCCCGCCTCGGCGGTGCCCTGCTCGACGTCCATCCTCCGGAAGAGGACCGCGCCGACCAGCTTGCCGTCCGTCCAGATGCCGTAGAGCCGCCCGGCGTCGGCTGCGGCCTTCTCCGCGTACGCCTGGAGGAACGCCCGGCTCGACTCCAGGTCCGTTACGACGTCCGGTAGCGCGTTGTGCTGCCCGATGAACTCCCGACCTCGGTCCACGTGGGTCAGGAACTCCTCGGCCCGCCACGGTTCGAGCGGGCGCAGCTCGGCCCCGTCGTCGCCCAGGGATATCGCGTACATCGTCACCCTTCCACGGTCGGAACCAGCACACACGACGCGAAGGGATCTTCTCACGGGCGGCGTCACGGGCGACTGCGACGGCGTGGCACTCCGGCGGTCCGATGCCTCTGGCCGGTCCAACGGCCGAGACCGGTGCTCCCGCTTCGGCAGCAGCGGCTCGAACGGCGCACTGGATCATTGCCCGGGACCGCTGAGGCAGGGCTTCGTAGTCGCGTGCCAGGCGGACCTGACCGCGGACCGCCCCGGTGCCCCTGCGGATGATCCGCAGCAGGCGCCGTCCCTCGTCATCGTCGATCTCACGGACACGCACTCGCTCTGCCAACCGCACACCTTCGCGGAAAGGGGGAGCGTCCGGAGCCCGGACCGGGCGGTCTTCTGAGGCGACATCATGCCAGCGTCTCCCGTAGCCAGGACCGTTCCGCGCGGCTGGTGGCGCGGGCGATGACGAGCATGCCCCGGCGGTACGGGTCGTCCGTGTCATCAGCGCCCAGTGGGCGGTCACCATCGTGGAAGAAGCTCGCAGGCTGTTCCAGGAATTCCAGCCGTCGGCGCAGCACCGCGTGCTGGTCGGCGGCGTCGGGAAGCTGGGAGAGGAAGGCCAGGATCGTGAAGTACCGGGTGCTGTCGCTGATGTCCAGTGTGTCGGGCTCTCGAAGCCGGCGCAGCAGCTCGGTGCGGCCGACGGCGGTCAGGCTCAGGGTGTGCCGCTGAGCGGCCGAGACGCCTGGCTCGGTCCGCCGGTCCAACAGCCCGGCGTTGACAAGGCGGTTGATCGCCGGATAGAGGCTGCCGTCGCTGACCGGTCGGGAGTGGCCGGACAAGTGCGCTATCCGGCGGCGCAGTTGGTATCCGTGCAGTGGCCCGTCGGCCAGAAATCCCAGGATCGCGAGTTCGAGCATACTGCTACTCTCGCACATCGAAACGAGGTACCTCGAATCGATGCATGGGGTGGGAATGACGTATACCGAGGAATGGGTGACCGCGCGGGCGCGTGACGCCTACGAGCACGGCCGGGCATCGTTCGAAGTGCGGCCCGAGTGCTCAGCTCTGCTGGTCATCGACATGCAGGACGAATTCACCCGGCCCGGTTGGAGCCCCTACTGGGTGCCGGCGGCCACCCGGATGGCGCCAAGGCTGCGCCGGCTGGTTGAGGCATGCCGGGCCGTCTCGGTCCCGGTGATCTGGACCATCTTCGACGACACGCACCTCGGACTGGACCGGCCGCACGCCCTGCGATACCTCCCGCACGCCGACACCGTCTGGCACAGGCCGGGCCCCGCCGAGGTGTGGGAGGAGATGGACCACCGCGCCGACGAGGTCCTGATCCGAAAGCCCTCCTATGGCGCGTTCTACGACACCCCGCTCGACACAACGCTGCGAAACCTCGGCCGCGACACAGTGATCGTCACGGGAACGCTCACCAACTACTGCTGCGGCACCACAGCCCGACAGGCATACGAACGCGGTTACAAAGTCGTGTTCGGATCCGACGTCACAGCCACCGACGACGAGTCCCGGCAGGAGTCAGAACTCGCCGTACTACGCAAAGGCTTCGCACTGGTGCTCACCGCCGATGAGATCACGAACCAGTTGACCGGAAACGCCTCCAGATGAGGACCCGGCAAACGTAGCCTGATGCGGCATTAGTGGGCATTTGCAGGCAAGTTGTAGTCGCACTGTGAGTCACACGTGACTGGGCCCACCGGCTCAGGCTTCAGCACAGCTCCACGATCCCCCCGAACCGTCAGCAAGTTGCTGACGTCGACTGCGAAGCTCCCGAGACTCCCCCATGCGAACCCCGCCGGTGCTGCCGCACTTGTCGCGCCGTCCCGGCGACAGGCCGTGCCACGCGAACGACAGCAACACGCGGACCGGAGGGAGCGACTGGCCGGGGCAGCCAGTGGTGCGGTCGGCCGCCGAGTCCAGACGCTGATACACCTGGTCCGATCGATGACGCGGTGGCGGCGGCGCTCGCCCGGGAACAGACGGCAGCCCGGCGGCGAGGAAGAGCCTCGTGCGGTTCACCAAGTCTGGTCGGCTGCCTCCCGGTCCTGTTGGCCGGCCAGCTCGCCTTGCACGAACGGGTCACTCGCAGGGTCGTAGGGCCCGTCGTGGTCCGCCAGGGTTTCCAAGATGCGCTGCCATTCCTCTTCCTCGGATTCCCTCCGCTCACGCTGCTCGTCTGCTGCGGAGCTCTCTTCCAGAGAGTGCTGTATGGCTCGGAGCGCGGCTTTGGCCTCGTGGTGTGTCATCCCAGTGGCCTGTTCACGAACGGAAGACCACGCGGCTCTGGCCGAAGGGATGGGCTCGTCCATGTCTGATGTGTCTCGTTCGGGGAGTACACGGGAGCGAGAAGGATTGGTCATGTTGTTCCCAGCGTTGTCGAGTTGCGGAGTGCAGGTCTGTCCGGAGACGGGCGAAGGTGTACGTAGTGGCTGTTGTCCGCTGACCCGGGTCGCTATTCCTGCGGGGAGGGACCGGCGACGCCGTACTGCAGTTGAAGGCGTCATTCCGCGCATGGCCGTGCTCTTCGCCGGGCCGAGTGTGGCTCGTCAGCGCTGGATACGTCAGAAGCCATGAGAGCGCGAGCCGACGCCTGGCGCGGCAATCAAGCTCGCGTTCGGCAGCCGCCGTGGAGGGCGCGATCTTTGCTGTTGTATGCAGTGCTGCCGACCGGTCGAGAGCTACGCCGTCCACCGAGCGACCGGTGTCTGGCCCGGGGATGGCAGCGGTGGCTGGGACCAACGAGTTCGCAAGAACTGAAGGGTGCACGTGACCAACAACGCCCCGCGAGGCATGACCGCCGCAGTCGGGGGGTAACGAAGAGCTGCTCCTGTCAACCGGCCGCCGAACAAGGGATAGGAAGGCAACCGTGACGCAGCACGATCCGCCGGACGGATGGAGTCCGCAGGAGCGGCGGATGTGGGAGGCGTACCGGCGCGGCACGTGGTGCGACGACGCGCCCGAGGTCGGCGGCGACAGCCTCCGCAGGCTGCTGATTTCCGCGCCTCCGCCCCACCCCGGCTGCCAGGCCCGCCTCCGGCTGCGCGACACGCACGTGACGGGAGACGTCGACCTCGCCGAGGTCACCGTGCTTGGATCGATCCGTCTGCACGGATGCCGTTTCGACGAGATGCCTTGCCTCGACGGCGCTCAGCTCGAAGCCCTGGAACTCACCAACTGCGAGTTGCCAGGGGTGAGCGCGCTCGGCACCCGCATCACTCAGGAGTGCGAGATCGTTGCCTGCACGGTCACAGACACGCTGGACCTGCGCTCCCTCACCGTCGGCAATTGGCTGTCCCTCAAGGACACATCGGTACGCCCGCCGGACGGCCGAGCCGCGATCGACGCACAGTCCGTCGCCGTGGGAGAGGACCTCTATGCCCCCGGCCTGCAGTGCACGGGGCCGGTCTACCTGAACAGTGCGCGGATACAGGATGTCCTGGTGCTCGGCGGCGCGCGCATCAACGGCTCGGGCGCATACCTTCAGGCACCCGAACTCACCGTGGGCGGCGGGCTGTACCTGGGCCGGGGGTTCGCCTGCACCGGCATGGTCAATCTCTATGGGGCGTCAGTGGGCGGCTCGGTCTCGCTGGGCGACAGCACCCTCGCTCCCCACGTGCCCGGTCGGCAGGCTTTGCACCTGGCGTGCGCGGAGATAGGAGGCGATATCGAGTCGGTCGGGGGCGGCCTGACCGTGCACGGTCCCGTCGACCTCCGGGATACCTCGGTACGGGGCAGCGTCGTCCTCAGGGGCGCCCGGTTCCACAACCCCTCCGAATCGGGTCTCGCGCTCAACGCGGCCCGTCTGCGCGTCGGCGGCGACCTCGACCTCCGGGGCGGTCTCGTCGCGTACGGCACAATCGACCTCTGCGACGCCCGCGTCGGCGGTTCCGTTCTCCTTGAGGGCGCCGACCTCACAGCCCACGACAGTCAGCCCGCCTTGCGCGGCAACGGAATCGAGACCGGCGGCGTGCTCAATCTGTGCGACGGATTCACGGCGCACGGCAGGATCTCCCTCAACAGTGTCACGGTCCGCAGCCGCATCTGCTTCGACGACGCCGCCCTCGACGTACCCGCCGGCGGAACGGCGCTGTCCTGCCGAGGATCATCCGCGGCCACGCTGTCGCTGCACACCCGTGAGGCATCGGCCGGCATCATCGATCTGCGGCAGAGCAGATTCGGGATGCTGCGCGACGATCCCGCCGCCTGGCCCGCCGGACTTGTCCTCGACGGAGCCGTCTACGACAGCGTCCAGCCCGCTCTTCCGGCCCGCACTCGTCTGCCCTGGCTCGGCCGCGACCCTGCCGGCTTCGTCCCTCAGCCCTACGAGCAGCTCGCCGCCACCTGCCAACGCCAGGGCCAGGACGCCGAGGCCCGCACCGTACTCGTCGCAAAGCACCGCAGCATGCGCCCCACGCTGACGCCGCCGGCCCGGCTGTGGAGTCTCCTCCAGGACGCGACGGTCGGCTACGGCTACCGCCCCATGCGTGCAGTGGTGCTCCTGCTGGGCTTCCTGACCCTGGGAACGGCACTGTTCACTGCATGGCCCCCGACGGTGGTGGGGGACGGCAAGGCACCGCACTTCCAGGCGGCCATCTACACACTCGACCTGCTGCTGCCCCTTGTGGACCTGGGCCAAGAACGCTCCTACGCCCCGGACGGCGCCCTGCAGTGGGCGGCCGTCGTATTGATCGGCACGGGCTGGCTCCTCGCGACCACGGTCGCAGCCGGCGCGGGACGGGTGCTGCGCCGCACCTAACGGGCTCGTGCGTGGTTGGCGCCGGCGCCTCGACCGCGCGCTCGCTTTGATCGACCCGGTCGCGCCGACGCCACGGGGTTCCCGTTCTTCCCACGTGTCGGCCAGCACTCCGAGGTGGTTCTTCTTAAGCGTCCACGATGTCAGTCGGCGCCGCAGGTGCGGTCCTCTGGCGCGGGGGCGGCGGGGTGATCTCCGCGCAGTGCCGGCGCAGCGCCGCGTCGACGATCCCCTCTCATCCAGGCTCGAGTCGTGGCGGCGGTCACAGAGAGCCTGTCGGGCGGCGGCGTACTACCTGGGCGAGCAGATGCGAGCAGCGCCCTCTCCACTTGCCGCTGCGGAGCCTAGGAAGCCGTCGGGACCGTCGGCGAGGTCAGGTCGCGGTTGATGATGCGTGCAGCGCCTTCGATGGTGGCGATGCCGTCGTTCATCGAGCGGTTGCCGTGGGAAAGCACGACGATCCCGTACTCGTGACCTCCGCCGGTGAACGCGCCGATGCTGTGCACCCGCCAGCCCTTGGTCGCACGCGGCAACCAGCCGTTCTTCAGATGGACCGTCGCCGAGCCGGGTACCCCGGCCGACACCCCCCACCGCTGGTCGGGGACGACTCGGTTCATCAGGCCGAGGGCGTAGGCGCGTGTGTTCCGGTCGAGGACCGAGTTGTCCGAGGTGAGCAGCCGCAGCAGTTTGAGCTCGTCACTCGCAGTGATCTGGGTGCGCCCCCAATATCCCTTCGGCCCCGCAACGGTGTCCCGCATTCCCGCCAGGGTCAGGAAGTGCTGGATGCCCTTGCGGCCGATCTGTCGCCACAGAGCGGACGTCGCGTCGTTGTCCGACTTGGTGATCATGGCGGTGGTCAGGTCCACCTCGTGCGGTGTGAGGCTGCGGTGCTCCTCCATGGCCAGCCGCAACAGAGCTCCGAGCACCGTGACCTTTACCACACTTGCCGAATCGAATGTCGCGTCGGCTTTGTACGTGCAGGAGGTTGCCGTGGGCCGGTCGTAGAGCGCGAGCGCGGAGGAGCCCTGGCGCCCGTGGAGTGCGCCGGCGATGTCCTTCGACAGTCGGCCCGCCAGCCCCGGCAGCCGCGAAGTGCACGTGACCTGCGCGCCGCCGACCGTTGCGCTGGCGGTGCCCGCCTCGGCCGGGGCGGCCGTCGCGAGCGCAGCGAGCGTTGTCCCGGCAACCAGGACCGTGGCCAGGCCTCGCCGCGCGCGGCGCGATATATGCGTTCCGAGCATGAAAATTCCGTCCCGCTCCGTGTCTGCGATCACGTCGGCAGCCCGGCCGCGATCGGTTTTACGAGTTCGACGCCCTGCAAGTGCCGACGGGCTTTGGCCGCTGTCTCGTCGCAGGACGTGGATGCCACCCCGCGAGGCCGGCGCGGCAGAGCGCAGAACGGGACGCGGTGCAGGAGCCCCGGGCCGGTTCACCGGCGGGCAGCCTGACGAGCGTCCCGGTCCCCGAACACCGGTGACCTTACAGGGGCGGGGGCGAGAACAACACGAAGAAGATGCAGAATTGTCCGTTTTGCACCTTTTGCTCGTGTGTGATGCTTGTCAACCTACTTCGTGTGGCCGGGCTTCGGGCTCCTTCCTCTCTGACCTCGCACGGCTTCAGGGGCTATGCGGCACGCGCCGCTGCCCTCCTCACCGCCCTGGGTCACGACCGCCCTGGCCTCGACCACTACCCGGAGTGGGCTCCCTTGGGCGAGGTCCTGACAACCCCGGCCAATCTCATCGGCTGCAACTGGCCTGCCGAAGAACGCGACTTCGAGGAACACCGTGAGTCGACAGTCGTCGAGGTCTTCCAACACTGTGCGCGCGGGTGTGCTCGGCCCGGGCACGAACCCGCTTGGGCGAGCGGTTGTGCTCCTGCCTCCCGTCGAGCAACTCCTCACCCGGGGAGCGGCGGTGCGGCATGATCCGCCCGGTCCCTGGACAGCCGCCATCAGCGATCACCGTCGTCTTTGCCGACCACGGCCCTGGGCGCCACATTCCTCCGATACGGAGTGTCGCCCTGCGCAGGAAGTCTCACGGGACCTGTGTCTCTCCCGATGTCCCGCACTGCTCCGGCGGACGTGGACCGCCTACCGCGACACTGAGGAGACCGGCGAAGGCGCACGGTTCTTGCACCACAAGGACGGCCGCCGCGCTCTGCGTCTCGCAACACCTGTCACACACCAGGATCAGACAGCGCCGCAGTCGATGGTGGGGAATCGGGCGACCAGGCGTGCTCCACGGTCGCTGTCGGCGATTTCGACCGTGCCGTGGTGGAGCACGGTGATGTGCTGGGCAATTGCGAGGCCCAGGCCGGCCCCGCCGGTCTGCTGCGTGCGGGCTTCATCGACGCGTGTGAAGCGTTCGAAGACGCGGGCGCGGTCTTCGGGCGGGATGCCTGGACCGTCGTCGAGAACCTCGAGAACGGCGAGGTGGTGCTCGGCGTCGTGGCTGACGCTGACGGTGATGGAGCGGGCGGCGTGGCGCTCGGCGTTGTCGAGGAGGTTGCCCAGCACGCGCGCGATAAGGGTGGCGTGGCCGTCGACGACGGATGCGTCCGGGCCGGTGGTGGTGGTCAATGTGAGGTGGGCGGGTGGACGGCGGCCGGCGGTTTCCGCGCGTACAGGCTGGTGGAGATCGACCGGCTGGCAGGAATGCCGGAAGGTGGCGTGGGCGTCCAGACGCGCGAGGAGCAGCAGGTCCGTGGTGAGACGCTGCAGGCGCATCGTGTCTCCCAGCGCGTCGTTCACGACGCGCGGCCAGTCGGCATGCTCCGGCAGGGCCAGAGCGATCTCGAGCTCGGCGCGTAAGGCCGCCAGAGGTGTGCGCAGTTCATGAGAGGCGTCGGCTGTGAAACGGTGCTGCTGGTTGACTGCGCCCTGCAAGCGGTCAAGCGTCGCGTTCATGGTCCGGGCCAGCCGGCTGATCTCGTTCTCCGCGCCGGGGACTGGAACGCGCCGGTCGAGGTGGTGAGCGCTCAGCTCGGAGAACCTCATCCGGATGGCCTCCACCGGCCGGAGCACCCGCCCGGCTGCGAACCATGCACTCGCCGATCCGACACGCCGCAGCGTTCGCGGCAGCCCTGCTGCTCTCCGCCGGGCTCGCCCCGGCAGCCTCCGCCGACGGCCCCCCGGCCGGGCCGAATCCGGTCGCCGTCCAGCTCAACGTCTACTGGACCCAGCCCGGATGGCGGGCGCACTGCCCGGCGACACCGGCAAAGGCTCCGAGACCGGACTGACGACCCCAGCCGCCTCCCCCACGGTGGACGGGCCTCGGCCGGGCGAGTACATCCCGCCCAGCAAGAGCTTCGACGGGATCCCCCAGGCCGGCACCTTCTTCTGGACCGACGCCACCGGCACCGGGCGCACCTGCAGCGGCTCTGTGGTGCGCAGCCCCGGCCACGACCTGGTGCTCAGCGCCGGGCACTGCCTGAAGGGCTACTCCGGCACTTCCCCCAAGCGCAACCTGGGCTTCGTGCCGCAGTACCACGACGGCCTCAAGCCCTTCGGCATCTTCCCGATCAGGAACAACGGCGTCTACGTCCCGCAGCAGTACTACGACCGGGGCGAGCACGCCGGGGCCGAGTACGACTTCGCCTTCGCGGTCACCGAGCCCAACCAGGACGGGACGCGGCTCCAGGACGCGGTCGGTGGGGTGCGGCTGCTCACCGGGACGGGGTACTTCCACGCCCCGGTGCGGATGATCGGGTATCCGGCGAAGGCGCAGAAGCCGCTGGAGTGCTGGAGCTGGACCACCAAGTGGGCCAGCGACGACCCGGCCGACCCGGGCACTTTCCCGCGCATCGCCTGCGACGCCTTCGTCGGCGGGACCAGCGGCGGGCCGATGCTGGTGCCGTGGCCAGGCGGCTGGGCGGTGATCGGGGTCATCGGCGGCTACCACACCGGCGGCAACACCCCCCAGGTCTCCTACAGCTCCTACTTCGGCGCCGCCACTCATGCCCTCTACCGCGCCGCGATCGCCGGCGACCCGCCCGCAGGCCCGACTTCCTGAGCCTCAAGCAGCAAAGCCTCATGTCCGCAGCACAGCCCCTTTCGCCGCGGCGGCGAGCAGCGACTCAACCCGATCGGCGGTTGTCGACGGACGTGACTGATGCGGTCACGGTCCTTTTCGCGGCCGGACGCCACGCCGATCGAGACGCCACCAGATACCTCGGCTTACCCGTGCGGGGCCGGGAGCCTCCGCCGCCGGCAGGCGAGGCGGCGAGAGACGGCCGAATGGATGAACCAGGCATTTTTGATGTGTTTGGTAATTGACGCTACATCACACAATGGCAATTCTGAGGCGCACTCAAGGATCCATTTTCATGAGGGGAGGAAGAATGCTTTCCGTTTCAAAGTGGGGTGTGGTGGCGACAACGGCGGCCTCGCTGGCAGCTCTCGCGGGTTCTGCCTCTGCATTCCATGACCCGTACTCCCTGGACAGGGGCATGGGAAGAGTGCGCACAGAGGCCATCCGACTGACGTCGACGAGTACGGGAACCACGGTGGTCGACAACGGTACATCCGGACCCGGGATCGGCGATCAGATCATCATCAGCGCGAACCTCTTCCGCAACGGTGCCGACTATGGCACCGAGGGGGCGGTGTGCACTCGAGTGGCAACAGACACCACCCTCTGCTCGGGCACCTTCAGCCTTCCCCGTGGACAGGTGTCATGGCAACACCTGAAGACCACCCCCATCGGCACCCCGCCCAGCGACTTCGACATCGCCATCACCGGCGGCACCGGTGCGTACGCCACTGTCCGCGGCTACGCTCACATCGCCCGCACCGCTGAGTCGGGCGGCGCCTTCACCCTCCATCTCGTGCACTGACCCCTCTCGCCACAGCACGCCCAGGGCTGAGCTTGTTCCTTAGCCCCATGCGGTTGTGAGCTCTGGCATGGAGCGCGAGGTCACCGAGGCCCGAACTGTGGACCCTTCAGATTTGGTGAACCCACGGAGGTTCGGGACGTACCGGCGCGAGATGAGGCCGGGTGTCTGACGGACCATGTGCCGTTGTCAGGAGAGCGGCTGTATCAGGCCCTGGTGTCCCGGCGCCGCCTCCGGCCCGGCAGTGGCCTGCGGATCCAGGGAGTGAACCAGGGATTTCCCGGAAGAGCCAGGGTGTCACCCGGCCCTAGCCTCGCAGGTGGTTGACCGGTCCGGCACACAGCTGTCGGGCAGCATCCGAGCCGCATCCGCACGATCAGGGGGGTGATCGCGGTGGGCAGTCCCGACGTGATCGGCGATGTGTCCGACATCCTGCTGAAGGTACTGACCGACTCGGTGCGCGAGCCCGGCTCCCAGCCCCAGGTGCGTCTCGTCGACCTCATCGGACAACGGCCGGACGGCAACGGGGGGCTCGGTCTCGAGCTCTTCCTCTACGAGGTCGCCGAGGACCCCAGCGCACGCAACCGCGGCCCCCGCCACACAGTGGTGGAGGACCCGGTCACCGGCGCGGTCCGCAAGGAACGCCGCAGGGCCGACATGGCCCTGTTGCTGCGCTATCTGCTCGTCCCGACCGGCGGCACCCCCGATGCCCAGCAGCGGATGCTCGGCCGGGCGATGCGGGCGCTGTACGACGACGCCATCCTGCAGGGCCCGTTGCTGGTGCCGGCCGCGGAGAGCAACAGCGTGGCCGAGGCCGGGGAGTCGCTGAAGTTACGCCTGGCCCCGCTGTCGCTCGACGAGCGGGCGAAGGTGTGGTGGGCGATCTCGCAGCCGTACCGGCTCTCCCTCAACTACGAGGTGCGGGTGGTCAATCTGGCCTCCCGCGACATCACCGCGGAGACGGCCGTCACCAGCGGCGGCGTCGGCGTCGGACAGCGCGCGGGAGCCCGCCCGTGACGGCCGGCGGCGCGGCGGTGGACACCGTACGGATCGCACCGGGACCAGTCTGCCTGCTGCCGCTGGACGCCTTCACCGGGCGCGCGCCCGTCCTGCGGGTCACCGCCGTGGTCGAGCGGCGCCTGGCAGGCGGGCAGTGGGCCGCCGAGGACGACGTACCCGTGGTGACGACTCCGGGCGGCGCGATCGTGCTGCCGTCCCTGGCGAGTGCGCATCCGGCTCCCGCGCCGGGCGGCGTACAGCGGCTGCGGATCCGGCTCGTCTCGCCGTATCTGCTGGACGCGGAGCACCCGGGCGGCGTGGAGTTCGACGCCCCGGTATCGGCGGCGCCCGCGGTGACGCGGGTACGGCTGTATCCGCTGCCCGCCTACCCGTTCCCACCCGGAACCCGGCTGCTGCGCGGGCGGGTACGGCGTGGCGGGCCCACGGGTGCGGCCGTGGCCGGAGCGGCGGTCACCGGCCGGGCCCGTGCGGACGCGGGCTCTCTCCCGCGGGTCGCCGAGTGGGCGGAGTACGCGGCGACGGCATGGGACGGCGCCTTCCGGCTGCCGCTGCGGCGTCCCGGCAGCAAGCCGCAACTGCCCGGCCCGGATCCCGCCGCGCCCGAGGCCGAGTGGTTCACGGTCACGGCGCTCGCGGCTCCCGGCCAGGCCGGCGGCCCCGAGGCGTCGATCCATCTGACCGCGCAGGACATCAGCGGTACCGAGCAGCTCATCGAGATCCCGTAGCGGAGGAAGTCCCGATGCCCGAATATCTCAGCCCAGGCGTCTTTGTCGAGGAGATCTCCACCGGCCCGCGGCCCATCACCGGGGTGGCCACCAGCACCGCCGGCATGGTCGGGGTGACCGCCCGGGGTCCGGACTCGGGCAAACCCAAGCTGGTGACCAGCCTGTTGGACTTCCACCGGCTCTTCGGCGGCTTCCTGCCCCGGCCGAGCGACGCCGACGTCGCCGCCGCCGACGCGAACGGCATCCGGTGGTGGCTGCTACCGCTGGCGGTGAAGGGGTTCTTCGACAACGGCGGACAACGGCTCTACGTCAAGCGGATCGTGCCCCCGGCCGCAGGCAGCACCAAGGCCTCCGCGACTCTTGTGGACCAGGCCGCCCCGCCGGTGCCGGTCCTCGCCGCGGAGGCTGTGCAGGCGGGCGAGGGCGGCAACAGCCTGCATGCCGTGCTGCGGCTCGCGCGGTCTGCCACCTCCGCCGTGGTGGCGCCGACCGCGCCACCCGCGGGCGATCTCCCGGCCACCGTGACGATCGCCGGTCTGGGCGCGATCGATACCGGCAGCACGGTCCTCCTCGTCCCCGCCGACCGTACCCAGCAACCCAGTCTGCACACGGTCCTGAGTCACGCCCCCGACGGCGTCAACGTCACGCTCACCCTGGACCGCCCGCCCGCAGCCGCGGCCGTCGCGGGCGACACCCTCGTTCTGGCCGGCTTCCGGCTGGAGATCGTCGACGCGCCGCCCGGCGTCCCGCGGCAGACCCGGACGGTCCCCTCGGCGCTCAACCCACCAGCCGCCGATCTGGCGACGCTCGCTACGGCTGTCGGCGCGGACCCGGACGCGCTGCTCTCGTTCACGATCGGCGCCGATCCGCTGCCGTTCCTGGGCAGCGACATCTCCAGGACCGACCCGGGCCGGCCGCTCGCCACACTCGATCCGGCCGGCGGCGCCAGCGGCGCGGGCGGTCTCACGCCCGCCGACTACATCGGCGTGGACGGAGGAAGCGGGAACCGTACGGGCATCCAGGCGCTCGAGGACATCGACGAGGTGGCGATCTGCGCCGTGCCCGGCGTCTGGGAGCCGTCCGTCCTCGACGGACTCAACACGCACTGCGAGATCCTCGGCGACCGGTTCGCCGTGTTCGACGGGCCTCCGGCGGCCGACCTCGAAGCCATCAGGGACTTCCGCGCACCGCTGTCCACCGACCGGGCGGCCCTGTACTACCCCTGGCTCCAGGTGCCGAATCCGGCGGGTGCCGGTACGGCGAAGGCGCCGCCGTCGGGGCACATGATCGGCGTCTATGCCCGTACGGATGTGGAGCGGGGAGTCCACAAGGCACCGGCCAACACGGTGCTGCGCGGTATCGTCCCCGGCGCGGGTCTGGCCTCCGACGTCACCCGGCGCGAGCAGGACACCCTCAATCCCGTCGGGATCAACGTGCTGCGGGCCTTCCCCAATCTGGGCCAGCGGGTGTGGGGCGCGCGGACCCTGTCCGACGACACCCGGTGGCGGTACGTCAACGTCCGGCGGCTCTTCCTCTTCATCGAGGAGTCGCTCGACGAGGGACTGCAGTGGGTCGTCTTCGAGCCCAACGCCGAGCAGCTGTGGGCCTCGGTCCGGCAGAGCATCAGCAGCTTCCTGACCGAGGTCTGGCGGGCCGGCGCGCTGGCCGGCACCACACCGGAAGAAGCGTTCTACGTCGTCTGCGACCGGACCACGATGACCGAGGACGACCTCGCGCAGGGTCGCCTGGTCTGCCAGGTCGGGGTCGCCCCCGTCTTCCCCGCCGAGTTCGTGATCGTGCGGATCCAGCAGGCGACCCGCGAGTCGATCACGTCCTGAACACCCAGATCGCCGCGACCACTGAAAACGCTTCAACCGCCGCAAAAGAAAGGGGACGGCTGTGCCACCCGTTCAGCGTGACGATCCGTACGGCGCCTATAACTTCCTCGTGCAGGTCACCGGCGTCGCCGCCAACGGCCAGGACGTCCAGGCGTCCTTCACCGAGGTCTCCGGGCTCACCGTGGACATCCAGCCGATCGACTACCGCAACGGCAGCGAGGACATCCGGGTACGCAAGATCCCCGGCCTCAAGAAATTCTCCAACCTGACGCTGAAGCGCGGCATCACCGGCCATCCGGAGTTCTGGAACTGGATCAAGAAGTCGATGAACGGCCAGACCCAGCGCGCTCCGGGGGCGATCCTCCTCCTCGACGAGAACCGGCAGGAAGTCATGCGCTGGAACTTCGACCGCGGCTGGCCGGTGAAGTACACCGGGCCCTCGCTCGGCGCGACCAAGAACGAGATCGCGATGGAGACGCTCGAACTCTGCGTCGAAGACCTCCAGATCGACGTCTGACCGGGAGACCGCCGTGTCCGCATCCGCCCTCGAACCATCTCTGCCCGCCGAGCCGTTGCTGCCGGGACTGACCGCGACGGCAGCCGCGGCGGCCGATCCCGTCCAGCCGCTGCGCACCGATGTGGCCTGCTTCGCGGGCCGCACCCGGCGCGGCCCGGTGGCCGCCCCGGTCCGCGTCACGGACTGGGCGGCCTACACCGCGGCCTTCGGCGGTCTTGACGCCGCACTCGATCTGCCCTACGCGGTCCGCGGATTCTTCGCCAACGGCGGCACCGCACTGTGGGTGCTGCGGACAGAACCGGCGGGCGCGACCGCCGCCACGGCCGCCTGGCCGGCCGGGGCACACTCACCCTTCGCACCCGCGGCGGGCTGCCGGATCGAGGCCGCGTCCCCGGGCGGCTGGGCCGACGGCACCCGGTTGACGGTCCGTCATCGCCTGGCCGGATCCGCCGGGCACCCCCAGGTGCTGGTGCGGGTCGACGCGCCCGGGGAGTCCCCCGAGTCGTTCGGCTGGTTGCACCCCGCCGAACTACCCGACGCCGTAGAAGCCATCTCCCGGCTCATCCGGCTGATCCCCGACGGTCCCGCACCCGCCGGCCACACAGCGGCCGCGCACGCGGGAACGCACACCGCCACCCTCACCGGAGGAACTCCCGCCCCCGGCAGCCCCGATGACAGCGGTACCCTCGCCGACGCCTACGCCGAGGCCGTACGAGCCATGACGGAACTACCGGAACCCGCCCTGCTGGCACTGCCCGACCTGGACCGCTCCGGGGTCGGGGAGACCCACCGCGAAGACCTGGCCGATCTGCTGGTCGAGCGGTGCGCGGACGCGCTCGACCGGCTGGCACTGCTCGACCCGCCTCTCACGGGCGCCAGGACCTTCGACCCCGCCGCGGCCGCCCGGCAGGCCACCGGCTGGATGGACGCCCTGCGGCAGCGTCACGACATACCGGGCCTGCAGGCCTGCGCCGTCCACTGGCCGCCGCTGCGGGTGCCCGACCCGCTGGCGACCACGCTCCCGGCGCTGCGTACGGTGCCCGCCTCCGGCCATGTCGCCGGAACGGCGGCGCGGTTGGACGGCGAGCGAGGCGTGTTCGCGACCCCGGCCAACGCCTCGCTCGAGGACGTCGTCGACCTCGCCCACGTACTGCGCCCCGATCAGGAAGTGGCGGTCTACGCGTCAGGCGCCAATCTGCTGCGCTGCCCGCCCGGCAGAGGCCCGCTTGTGTGGGGCGGCCGTACGGCGGTGCCGCAACTGCAGGCCCAGGGCGTGGGCCACGGCTGGTTCATCGCCCACCGCAGGCTCGTCCACCGGCTGGTGCGGGCGGCCCGCGAGGTGGCCGAGCCGCTGCTCTTCGAGCCCGACACACCCGGTCTGCGGCTGCTGCTCGTCCAGGGGTTGACCGAAGTACTGCTCGGCCTGTTCGAGGCGGGCGCGCTGGCCGGGGACCGGCCCGCGGAGGCCTTCCGGGTGCGGTGCGACGAAGGGCTGAACCCTCCGGAGCGGGCAACGCTCGGGCAGGTGGTCTGCCAGGTGGAAGTGGCTCCGGCCGCACCCATGGAATTCATCGCGATCCGGCTGCTGATGGGCGGGCGGGACCGGTTGGAGGTGGTGGAGGGATGACCGAGCAGGCGCTGGAGTTCTTCGCCGAGCCGCTGCCGAAGTACCGGTTCCTGGTGGTGCTCGGCCCGGCCGCCGCCCATCTGCCGCCCGCGCAGACGGCGTTGCTGCCGCTCACTGCCCAGGGCGCTTTCCAGCAGGTCACCGGGCTCGGCGCGCAGCTGGAGGTCACGGCGTATCCGGAGGGCGGGGTCAACGACCGGGTTCGGCAGTTCCCGGTGCGCCACTCCTGGAACCGGATCGTGCTGCACCGCGGGGTGGCCCGGGGCACGGGCCTGTGGGCCTGGTACCAGGCCGGGCTCAGCAATCCGCTGGGCGCGCGCCGCAGCGGCGCGGTGCTGCTGCTGGACGGGGCAGGACTGCCCGGCGCGGTGTGGGCGTTCCGGGGCGGCCTGGCCTCGAAGTGGACGGGCCCCGATCTGCACGCGGAGCGCAGCGAAGTGGCCGTGGAGCAGCTGGAGATCGCGCACGAGGGTCTGGTGGCGGTGGAGCAGGCGGTGCCGGGGCTGGGCTGACGTACGGAGGAACGACCGCAGGGATGAGCACCGCATGTCGTGATCACGGTTCGGGAGAGAGCAATGCTGACGATCCATCACCTTTCCGTCGACTTCGAGGTCGGCGGCGATGACACGGCGGTCTTCGCCCGGCTCTTCGCGGAACACATCCGGGAGTGGTCGCAGCGGCAGGAGGACGTCAGGGCCCGCGGCCGGCTACTGGCCCGGGAGGCGTCCCTGACCGGTGACGAGCCGGGCCAGAACTCCTCCGGCGGCTCCGGGGCCGGCTGCTGCGGGGGTGCCTGATGCTTTCGCTGCCCGGCCTCCCGTCGGGACGGGACGCCGCTCCGACGCCGGCGACCCTGACCGTGCACCCGCCCGGTTCCGTGTCCGGGCCCACGACCCCGCTGCTGACGCTGCCGGTCAATCCGACGGAGTACGCCGTTTCCAAGGCGGTGACGTTCGCCGAGATCGGCGTCCCGGGCCTGGACGCGCCCCCGCTGCAGTTCGTACGGGGCGGCGCGCGGACCCTCAAACTGGACGCGCTGGTCGACGCGGCCGAGGAGCCGGTGCGCGGGCTCCGCAACGTACAGAAGCGGTGGCTCAATGGCTTCCAGACCCTGACCGTCCGTCAAGGCACTACCCACGCACCGCCGGTGGTGACCTTCGCCTGGGGCGCCAATCCCTCGTTCACCGGCGTGGTGGACAGCCTCTCCATCACCTACGTGCTCTTCGACCGGGACGGCACACCGACCCGGGCCAAAGTGTCGCTGTCGCTCAAGGAGTTCAAGACGGCGGAGGAGCAGAAGCTCACCACGCCCTTGAGTTCTCCGACCGTGCAGAAGGTCTGGACGGTGCGGCGCGGCGACACGCTCTCCTCCATCGCGGCCGCGGTGTACCGGGACTCCGGGCGCTGGCGGGAACTGGCGGCCGCCAACGCCCTCGCCGATCCGCGGGCGCTCGCCCCGGGGATGGCGCTCGTCGTCCCCGCGCTGGACCGGGGGTGAGGGGTGATGGCGCTACTGGGGAACACGACCGCGACACCGCTGCCGGCCGATACCTACGCCCCGTGTTTCGAGGTCGCCTTGGACGGCTCCGAGATCGCCGAGCAGATGCGCAGTTGCGTGCTCGACATCCAGGTGGTCCGTGAGCTGGACAAGACCGGCACGTTCTCGCTGGCGCTGAGCAACTGGGACGAGCTGCATCTGCGGCTGCGTTTCGACGACCCGAAGCACTTCGCCCCCGGCCAGCTGGTGGAGGTCCGGCTCGGCTACACCTCACAGCCCCGGCCGCCGGTGGTGGCCAAGGGCCAGGTCACCACGATCCAGCCGGACTTCCCCTCGTCGGGGCCGCCGACGCTGCAGGTCTCCTGCCAGGACCGCACGGCGCAGATGAAGGCCCGTAAGCCACGGGCCGACGAGGTGAAGAAGTATCTGGGCCTCGCCGACTGGCAGATCGCGCAGAAGGTCGCGGAGCGGCACGGGCTGGAGCTGGTGGCCGAGAAGGAGGGCGTGGTGCATCCGCTGGTGATGCAGAAGAACCAGGACGATGTCGCCTTCCTGCTGGAACGGGCGAAAGGCGTCGACCGGGAGTGCTACGTGGCGCCCGACCCGAAGAGCGGGGTGGAGCAGCTGTACTTCGTCTCCCCCGCCGACGGCAGGGCCGGCTCGACGGCCCGCCGACCGCGCACCTTCGACCTCTGGTACGCGGTACTGGCCCGTGGCGCCCGCTCCGGACGCCCGGAACAGGGCGAGGCGTCCAGGACCTCCCCCGCACCCAACCTGATCTCGTTCCGCCCGACCCTGACCCTGTCGGGGCAGGTCGCCAAGGTCACGGTGCGCGGCTGGGATCCCCGGACGAAGAAGGCGATCGTCGGCAGTGCGACACGGGCGGATCTGCAGGCGGAGCGCGACGCCGGGCGCAGCGGTCCCGCGGCCGCCGCACAGGAGATGGGCGAGAGGGAAGAGGTCATCGTGGACCGCCCGGTGAGCTCGGAGCAGGAGGCGCGGGCGCTGGCGGTGAGCGTGCTGCGCGGCAAGTCGTATGAATTCGTCACCTGTGCGGGCCAGTTGGCCGGCCTCCCCGATCTGGTGCCGAGCGATTCGCTCCGGATCGGCGGGGTGGGGAGCAGGTTCGGCGGCACCTACTACACGACCAAGGTGACGCACTCCTTCAACTCATCCGGATTCTTGACCTCGTTCGAGGCACGGCGTACTTCCGAGGGGCGGTGACGGAGCGATGACGGGAATGCCGGGACCGGCCGTCGACAAGCGGTACTTCGGTGTGATGACGGGTGTGGTGGAGCGGGTGGAGGACGACCCGGAGAAGGAGTGCCGGGTGCAGTTGAGTCTGCCGTGGTTCGACGGCGCCACGATCACCGAGTGGTGCAGGGTGGCACAGCCCTACGCGGGCAACGGGTACGGGGCGAGCTTCGTGCCGGAGAAGGGCGATGAGGTGCTCGTCGCCTTCGACCAGGGCGATATGCGGTTCCCCATCGTCATCGGCTGCCTCTACAACGGCGTCGACAAACCGCCCACGCACCGTTCCGGCAGCCGGGACGAGAAGCTGCTACGGACCAAGCACGGCCACGAACTGGCTCTCGACGACAGCTCCGGCAAGGAAGCCGTACGGCTCACGTCGTCCGCCGGGCACCGCATCGAACTGGACGACGCGGGCAGCTCGGTGGTGGTGCGCACCGCGTCCGGCGGCAAGGTGACGGTGACCGCCGACGGTTCGGTGGAGATCAGCGCCGGTTCCGGTCCCGTGACGGTAACCGGCGGCTCGGTGACGCTGGACGCACCGCAGGTGAAGCTGGGCACCGGCACCTCGGAGCCTGTGCTTCCGGGAACCACCTTCGAGGACTGGTTCCGCACCCACACCCACCCGGTCGTTTCGCCCGTGGCCACTGGTCCCGTGACCTACACCGGCCCCGCGCCGATGTCGACGACAGTGCAGGTGGCGCTGTGAACGGCGGCGCGTGCGGCGGCGCGGAGGCCTTCCTCGGGCAGGGCTGGCGCTTCCCGCTGCTGCCGGACGCCTCGGGGCAGCTGGCATACACGGCCGGCGAGGACAGCGTCCGCGACTGCCTGCTGGTGCTGGTGCGCACCGCGCTGGGCGAGCGGGTGATGCGCCCCACGCTGGGCACCCGCGCCCCGGAGCTGGTCTTCGCGCCCGGCAGTTCGCGCTCACTGCGCGAGCTCGAGGACTCGGTACGGATCGCCATCCGCGACTTCGAGCCGCGGGCGGCGGTGGACGACGTACGGGCGCAGGCGCAGCCGGGCGAGGAGTGGCGGGTGACGGTCTTCGTCGACTACCGGGTCAGGGCGACCGGTCGGCACGAGACGCTGGTCTTCCCCTACTACCTCGACGGCGGCTCGGGACTGGTGGGCGGCGCGGGCGCGTTCGGGGCAGCCGGACCGGCAGGCGGGGGTGAAGCGTCATGACCCTGGCGCCGCTGCGGCTGGACGATCTGTCCTGGGCCGATCTGGTGGACGCGGTCCGCTCCCGGATCCCCGCCGAATCCTCGGGCCGCTGGACCCTGCACGCCCCCGTCGACCCGGGCATGACGCTGCTGGACCTCCAGGCCTATCTGCTGGAGCAGCAGGTCTACCGGCTCGACCAGGTCCCGGACGCGGTCGTGCACGCGGTGCTCCGGCTGCTGGGCGTGCCGGGACCGGCACCGGCGACGGCCGCAGTGACGGTGCTGCAGATCCTCCCGGCGGCGCCCGGCACCCGGCTGCGGATCCGGGAGGGCGCGTCGTTCAGCCGTGAACCGGGGCGCGGGAGGGACTTCCACCTCGAGCGGGACCTGGACGTACTGCCGGTGCGCGTGGCCGGGTTGTCGGTGCGGGACACGACGGGCGACCGGGACCGCACCGCCGACCTCGCCGCCGGACGCCCGGTGCCCCTGGCCGGCGCCTACGGCCGTCCCGCACGGGTCCGGGTACGGCTGACCGTTTCCGGCGACGGTTTTCCGGACGGCGGAACCCTTTCGCTGCTGCTCGTACTGGAGCAGCCGCCGGGACCGTGGACCGGGAACCGGACGGCTGACGGCTGGGCCGCGGGGGCCGTGCCCGACGTGCCTTCCCCGGCTCAACTCAGCTGGTCCTACGGGCCCGTTGGGGATCCGGCGCCGCTGCCCGAGGGGGCTGTGGCGGACGGCACCGGCGGGCTGCGCCGGTCCGGCCTGGTCCGGCTGACCCTGCCGGCGACGGCCGCCGGGGCCGAGATGGAGCTGGTGCTGGCCACGCCCGCCGCCACCTACGCCGCGCCGCCGCGACTGCTGCGGCTGTCACCCAACTCCGTCCCCGCGCACCACGCGCAGCGCGTCCGCCTGGAGGAGGGCCCCGACGGGCCGGTGGTGGCCCAACTCGCCGATCACCCGCCGCTTCCCGGCCTCACCGTCGTGCTGCCCGGCGACGCAGCCGGACGGCTGATCGACGTCGGGCACTTCACACTGCGCGAAACGGACGACGCCGGGAGCGGTCGCGCCCACGACTGGACAGCCGTGCCGGATCTGGCTTTCAGCGGGCCGCTGGACCGGGTGTTCACCGTGGACCGGGCCTTCGGGGCGCTGCGCTTCGGCGACGGCCAGACCGGGCGGGTCCCCCGGCCCGACGTCACCGGGCCGGGCACCGTGCTGCGGGCGGAGTACCGGCTGGGCGGCGGGCCGTCCGGCAATGGCGGCGCGGACCCGGCAGTGAGCGTCCCCGCCCGCGCTGCCGAACCGGCAGCGCTGCTGGCCTTCCCCGCGCTGGCTGGATTCGCCCGCCCGCAGCCGCGCGCGGCCGAGGAGGAATCGCCGCCCGGGGACTGGCTGTTCACCGGCGGATCCTCGGACACCGAACCACCCGACGCCCCGTGCACCGCGCGCGCCCTCGTCCCCTCCGTGGGCGGGGCCGAGCCCGAGACCCCGGCCGCCGCCCGCCGCCGGGCCGCCACCGCGCTCGCCGTCGTCACCCGGGCCGTGATCGCCGCCGACCACGAGGAACTCGCCCTGTCCACCCCCGGGGTCGCCGTCGCCCGCGCTTACGCACTGGTCGGCGCCCACCCGTCGCACCCGGCGCGGAACGTGCCGGGCGCCGTGACCACCATCGTCGTCCCCCGGGTGCCACGCGCCCCCGGCGACAGCACGGCGCCCGACGCCGTACCCATGCCCGTTCCCGACCCCGGCGCGCTGACCGCCGTACGCGCCCGGCTGGAGGTCGCACGCCTGCTCGGCGCCGGGGTGTTCGCCGCGCCCCCGCGCTACCGCCCGGTCCGCGTCCGCATCACCCTCCCCGCGGACACCGCCCGCCGACAGCTCCTCGATGCGGCACTGCGTCGCTTCCTCGACCCCCTCACCGGCGGCGACGACGGCACCGGCTGGCCCTTCGGCGGCGTCCTGCGCCCCTCGGCACTGCTGCGCGCGGCCGAACGGGCACTGGAAGCGGCGGGCGACCGCACCCCGGTGCAGGCGATCGCCGCGGCCCTGGACGACGGCCCCTACGAATCCTGTGGCGATCTGTCGCTGCGCCCCGGTGAACTTCCCGGCCCCGTCGGGGTCCTCGTGTGCAGCACGGAGCCTTCCGGTGCCGCTCCACGGGAGGTGCGCGCATGAACGCCCACGGCCCCGACCGTTCCGCCGCTGTCGATCCCTCCGCGAGGCTCGCCCCCGGGGCGGACGAACCGTGGTGGACGCTGTCCGCCGGAGCCGCGCGGACGGCGCTGCTCGACGCGGACGGCCGCCCGGTGCTGCTGGGTGCCGCGCGGGACGACCTGGTCGCCGCGCTGCGCGCCCGGGTCGGCGGCTTCACCCCCGACTGGACCGGGAGCGGCCCTGACGACGCGGGGGACGCGCTGCTGCGGCTGTTCGCGCTGATGGCCGAGGCGGTGGCCGCACGTGTCGACCGGCTGCCCGACAAGCTGCTCGTCGAGCATCTGCGGATCGCCGGGGTCTCCCCGCTGCCCGCCTCGCCCGCCCAGGTGCTGCTGCGCCTCACGGCAACGGCCGCCGCAGGAGCGGGAGTTCAGGTGCCCGCGGGCTTCCAGGCCGGCGCACCCGGCGAAGACGGGTCCGAAGTGGTGATGGAGACCGTGGACGACATGTGGGTGTCTCCCGCCGAGCTCACTTCCCTGGCCGTGGGCCGCCCGGCGACCGGCATTCTGCCGGGCCCCGTGGATGAGGTGACGCCGGGTCAGGATCTCCATGCCGACGGCTTCCTCCCGTTCGGCGCCCAGGGCGCGCCCGGCTCGGCCCTGTGGCTGGGGTTCACCGCCCCCCAGGCACTGGAGGGCGGTCTCTCGCTCGCCTTCGTCGCGGCCCCGCGGCCCGACGGTCCGGCCGCCGCCGCGCGGGGAGCCGTCGCTCCGCCCGAGGCGGCCCCGCCGCAACTGCGATGGTCCGTCCTGGACGGGGACGCCTTCCGGGCGGCCGACGTGGTGGTGGACCACACCGGCGGTCTCACCGAGACCGGGACCGTACAGCTGCGGCTGCCGGCGGGCTGGCGGCCGGGCCGGCCGCCGGGTGGGGCCCAGCTGCCCGAGGCCCGCTGGCTGTGGGTGCGGCTCACCGCAGGGACGTACGCCGAGCCGCCGCGGCTCGTCGCCGTCCTGCCGCACACGGTGCTGGCCGGCGCCGTACGTACCGTGCGCGACGAGGTGTTGAGCCCGGCGCCCGCGGATCCCCGGGAGCAGGACGGCGGCGCGGGCGTACGGCTGCGGGTGGCGACAACGCCCGTCGTCCCGGGATCTCTGACCGTCACCGTCGCCGACGACCCCGCCGCGCCGCTCTTCCCCGTCGAAGGCGCGGCCCCCACCGCGCAAAGCCCGCCGACCGTGTGGCGGGAGGTACCCGATCTGGCCCTCGCGGGCCCCGCCGACCGCGTGTTCGCGCTCGACCCCGACACCGGCGTCCTCACCTTCGGCGACGGTGTGCACGGGGTCGCGCTGCAGCCCGGCGTGGGCAACGTACGGGCCGTCGGCTACCGCACCGGAGGCGGCAGGCAGGGCGCCGTCGCGGCGGACGCGGCCAACGTGCTGCGCACCGCAGTGCCCGGGGTCGCTTCGGTGACCAACCCACTGCCCGGGACGGGCGGAACGGACACCGAACCGTTCGGCGCGACCGTACGGCGGGGCGCCGCCGAGATCCGCACCGCCGGGCGCGCCGTCACCCCCGCGGACCACGCGCTGCTCGCGCTGCGCGTCCCGGGTGCGCGCATCGCCCGCGCCCACGCCGTACCCGGGCACCACCCGGACCATCCCGGCGCCCGGCTGCCCGGCATCGTCGGCGTCTACCTGGTGCCGCCCGACGAGGACCCCGCCACGACCGGTGCGCCGCTCCCCACACCCGGCGACCTCGAAGCCGTCGCGGATCACCTGACGCGCAGCCTCGCCCCGACCGGTATCACCGTCGTGGCCGCGGCACCCCGGTATGTCCGCGTCGACGCCCGGATCGTACTTGCCCTCGCCACGGGCGCCGACCGTGCCGCAGCCGTACGCCGCGCCGAGGACGGGCTGCGCCGCTTCCTGCACCCACTCGACGGAGGCGCCGATGGCGACGGCTGGCCCTTCGGCGGACCACTCGTCCACACCGCGCTGCTGCGCCGGCTGCTCGCCGACGACGAGGTGGCGGCCGTACCGCTGCTGACGCTCACGGTGGACGGCCTGCCGGTGCCGCCCTGCACCGATACGCCGCTGCCGCCGCACGCGCTGATCCGCGCCGGACGGGTGACGGCCTCCGTCGTCGCCAACACCACGGCACAGAAGGGGAGGTGACCCATGGACATCCGCACCGACGCACCCGCGCACCTGCTGCTGGACTCCGCCTCGGGCTGGCGCCCGGCTGCCGGAGCGGCAGATCCCCTCCCCGAACCCGTCCAGGACCGCGACGCGCTGGTCCTGCCGCCCGGCGTGAGAGAGGCGGCACTGGTCACCGTCCCGCTCGACAGCGGCATCTCCCGGTGCCGCTGGCACCGAATCCGTATCGACGCCGATGTGCCGTCGGGCAGCGCACTGGTCGTCCAACTGGCCACCACCGGCGACGATCCCGACGGCGTGCCGGGACCCGACGACTGGCAGACGGCCGCAGGACCGACCTACGACGTCCTGGTGGACCAGCCGCCGGGCCGGTACCTCGTCGTGCGGCTGCTGCTCGGCCGTACAGACGCCTCCGCGCGGGGGCCCGCTGTACGGCAGCTGCGCCTGGACCTTCCCCGCGCCACCTCCGCCGACCTCCTCCCGGCCGTCTACCGCGAGGATCCGACCGCCGACGACTTCACCGAGCGGTTCCTCGCCCTGTTCGACTCGGTGGTCGAGACCCTCGACCGGGCCACGGAACGGGCCCCCGCACTGCTCGACCCGGACGGCGTGCCGGACGGCGTGCTGCCCTGGATCGCGGGTCTGCTCGGCATCGATCTGGGGCCCGACTCCGACCCGGCGCCGGGCGCGAGTTCCGGCGGCGGCTCCGCGAGCAGCACGAACCCCGGCGCGCCGGACCCGGGGACCGCGCAGCTCCCGCCTGCCGTACTGCGCCGACTCATCGCCGCGGCGCCCGAGTTGCGCAGACGGCGGGGCACTCCCTGCGGGCTCGCCCTCGCGCTGGAGATCGTGCTGGGGGTGCGCCCGGCGATCCTGGAACCGGCCGCTGCGCCGTGGGGCGCGGTGGGCCGGGACACGCGCCTGGGTGAGGTGCGGCTGTTCGGGCGGTCGGCGGTGCGGGTGCGGCTCGGCGGCCCCGCGGTCCTCGGTTCGCGGCTGGCAGGATCCGGCGCCCGCCGGGGCGGAGCGCCTATGCGTTCGCTCGGCGACCCGGACGACGATCCACTGTCCGGTACCGCGTTCCGCTTCCGCGTACTCGTCCCCCCGGGCCCGCCGCGACGCACCGGGCGTCCCGCGTCGATCGACGGCATGGCCAGGGCCGCTGCCGACCTGGTCGAACGGCTCTCCCCCGCCCACACCACGGCGACTGTGTCCATCGGCGGGCTCGGCTTCACCGTCGGCGAGCGCAGCGCGGTCGGCGTGGACACCCTCCTCGTCAGCCCAGCGCCGTCCCCGGCCGGCGTGGCCGTCCTCGGCGCGGACACCGTGCTCGGGGCGGACCGTTCGGGGCGGCGCGGCATCCGGTTGGACGGAACGTCAGGTGCGGGCATCCGCACGGTGGCCCTCGAGGACGGCGGCACCGGCGGACACCCCGACGAGAAGAGAGGCAGGACCCCATGACGGCTCCCCCGACCGGGCGTGACAGCGCCCCGCGGACCGGCCGGCGGCGGCTGACGTACTTCCACGGCCAGTTGCTGTCCGCCCAGGATCTCCGCCAGGAGCAGGGGCAGTTCCTCGCACGGCTGCGCCTGCACAACCTCGCCCTGCACGGCTACGGCGTGGCCTACGGGCTGTGGACGCGCCCGGTGCCACCACCCGTCGGCGAGTGCCCCGACCCCCAGCGCGCGGCCCCCTGGCTCGAGGTGACCGACGGCGTGGCCGTCGACCGGCACGGTGACGAATTGATCGTGCCGTGCGGCGTCCTGCCCAGGCACGATCTGTGGCAGCTGCTCGACGAGGATGAACGGTGCCGCGCCCTGGAGGAGCTCCGCTCCGGCTGCGAGGGCGTCACCGTCTATCTGACGATCCACCACTGCGAGGAGCCGGTCGACAGCGTCCGCGCCGTCTACACCGGGGCCTGCGACGGCCTCCCGCGCACCGCCTACGCCCGTATCCGCGAAGGCTTCGCTCTGCGGGCGACGACCCGGCGGCCCGAGCCGGACTCCTGCGACCCCCCATGCCCCTGCGAGCCGCCCGCCGAGGGCGCGCCGGACGAGCACGGATGCGGTGACGGCAAGATCTTCGGACCCGGGCTGCTGCTCGCCCGCGTGGACCACGTACACCCCGACCGCGCGCTGGCCCCCGGGCAGATCCATCCCGAAGTCCGCCGACCCCTCTCCCGGCGTCCCGCGACCGTGATCACCGGCATCTCCTGGCCGCACGGCAGCCGGCTGACCACCCAGCAGGCCCGCGTGCTGCTGGGCGAACGAGGCCTGCGGATCCGCTTCTCGCGGCCGGTGCGCGCGGTGACCCTCCAGGACCCGGGTATCGCCGACCTGTTCCAGGTCACGGGCGGGCGGGGCGTCCACGGCACCGTCATGCGCCTGGAGACCCGGATCGACTCGGACCGGCAGGACGACGAGACCACGGGCCGTATCACGATCCGGCAGACGGACTGCGAGTACCTCAACGACGGCGACCGGATCCACCTGGTGCTGCGCACCCCGTTCATCCTCGACATCTGCGGCGACCCCGTGGACGGCACCCACTCCGGCGGGCTCGTACCGCAGCCCGGCGGCCCGGTCGCCCACCGGCCGGGGCTACTGCCGCCCGACGGCTCCGGCCCCCGCACCTCCGGGACGCCCGCAGGCGCGGCCGGCGTCTTCGAGAGCTGGATCTTCATCGACAACCACCGGCCGGACCACGACGCCGACGCCGAGGCCGAGGCGGAACCCGCCGACCGGCCGGAGGACGCGGCCGACGACAGCGGGACCAACGACAGCGACACCACTGAGGGGCGGCCATGACCACGTCCGGCACCCACACCGCCGGCCCACGTGACTGCGGCTGCGGTTGCGGCGGAGGCGGCAGCAGCAGCGGCAGCACCGTGGCGATCGCCTCAACTGCCGGATTCCGCACGGGCGGACCGGTCCGCCCGGTCTTTTTCGCGGGCCAGCTGCTCACCGAGGACGACCTCGGACAGCTCGCCTCCTGGACCACCGGGCGCATCCGCCTCCACAACCGGCTGCGTTACGTATCGCCCGAAGGACAGGGCGCGGTCCTGTGCGGGCTCGCCGTCAGCTGCGACTCATGCGCCCGCGGTGTGGTGCGCATCGGCGATGGCCACGCAGTGGACGGCGCGGGCAACGACATCCCGGTGATCTGCGTCGAGGATGTGGATGTCGTCGCCCTGGTACGGGAGTTCCGTGCCAGTGGCGGCGGCTGCCCCGACCCCTGCCCGCCCGGGCCCGAGCGCACCTACGGCCTCTTCCTGCGCTACGAGGAGGAGTTCGCCGAGCCCGTCGTCCCCTACGATCCCGGCGACGGCTGCACGCCGGTCGGCTGCGTACCCACGCGAGTACGGGAGGGCCACCGCTACTCCGTGGGCTGCGTGCCCGCCCAGCCTTCCGACCGGCTCTGCGCACTGCTGCGCCGCCGGTTCGGTG
The DNA here is from genome assembly GCF_042888805.1 of Streptomyces sp. NPDC002730. Classification (NCBI taxonomy): domain Bacteria; kingdom Bacillati; phylum Actinomycetota; class Actinomycetes; order Kitasatosporales; family Streptomycetaceae; genus Streptomyces; species Streptomyces sp. NPDC002730. The sequence goes on along the minus strand of NZ_JBIAQG010000008.1, from coordinate 195,256 downwards.
ACGACCGGGAGTTCCTGGAGTCCTGCCGGAGCGAGAAGAGCCGGCCGTCGTCGGACGATCTCACGGACTGGCTCACCTCCCGCCTCGACGTCAACGGCGACCTGTGCGACCGCACTCCCCTGGCGCTGCTGTGCGACGTGCCGCCCAAACCGTCCGGCAACGACGTTCAACACAACCTGCTCCGCAAGGTGGGCGCTTGCCGCGCCTTCGAGGCGTATCTGCGCGCCGCTGTCCGCTCGCTCCTCGTCATTCCCTGCCCCAGCGGCTGCGCCCCGGAAGTGCTGATCGCCGAGGTGACGCTGGACGGCTGCGATGTCGTACGGGCCGTGCCGGCCGGACGGCGTGGCGCCCAGCTGCCCGATCCGGTGGAACAGCAGTGGCGAATCCAACTGGCCCGGCTCTTCGAACACGAGGTCAGCACGGCGGAGTTGCTGGGGTTCCTGCTGGACCTCCTCGACCTCACCGGCTGCCTCCTGCAGCCGACCGAGACCTAGAAGGAGCGCAGACCATGCCGGCACCCCAGCGGCCAGAATTCCACGAGGGCCAGATCCTGGCCGCCGACGACCTGTCGGCCGTGGTGCGTTACGACCGTGAGGCCACCGCGCGCCACCACCGGCACCTGCACACCTGGGGGATCGCCTCGGGCCTGGAGGTGACGGTCCGCGCGCGGACCGGCTCGGACCTCTACAAGACAGTCATCGTCGGCAGCGGCACCCTTGTCGACCCGTCGGGGCGGGAGATCGTGGTGCCGGCGCCGGTGGAACTCTCCACCCCGGACCAGGGTTTCGTGATCACCGACCCCGACGACACCTCTCCCCGCCCGCTCATGCTCATGTGGAGCGACCGGCCCTCCACCGGCGGCGCGACCGTGTCCTCGGGCGGCTGCTCCGCGAACGGCGCCGCAGCGCGAACCTCGGAGGGCTTCGTCCTCGTGGTCGGCGCCCCCGGCGACGAACTCGACCTCGGCGACCAGCAGCCGCCCCCGCCCGACGCGGGACCCGACCGGCTCGGCGGCGGCGACCGGGGCCGGGTGCTGCTCTCGTTCGTGACCTGGGCCGACGGCGAAGACGGCGGCGGCTTCACCTCGATACTGCCCCGGGCGAACGGGGTCGGCCGCCGGTACGCGGGCGTTCTCGCCGACCGGGTGTCCGCGCGCGGCGGCACGCTGGAACTCGCGGCCGAGCCGCGCCCGGTGGCCGGAAAGGTGGGCGTCCGGATCGGCGGTGAGGACGGCAGCCTGGACATCGGCCGGTTCAACGCGGCCGGCGCGCTCGCCCCGGCGCTACGCGTCCTCGGCGACGGCAGCACCCGGATCCACGGCGATGTGAAGATCACCGGCGGGCTGACCGTCACCGGCGCCGTGGACAGCCCGCTCGTCACCGGTAGCGTCCTCGTCCAGTCCGGCACCGCGACACATGGCGTCATCCTGCCGCTGCCCCCGTCGGTGACGGCGGATCAGGTGGAGTCGGGCGAGGTTGTTCTGCACCTCCAGGTGACGCCGCGGCTCCAGACGTACGGCGGCCCGTCCGAAGGCGGTGTCGACGGATCCGGCTTCGGCGCACTGCCTGTGGTACTGCGCTGCGAGGTGGACGCCCAGCGCCGGCTGAGCTGTCTGATCGCGTGGTACGGCGGGTTCGGCCCCGGCCGGGAACTCGGCCTTCCCTCCGTACTGCCGGGCGCCGCCGACTACTTCGTACTGGTCACGGCCCGCCCGACCACCTGATCCATCCGCACGCCAGCGACGAGGGAGAGCAACCATGACGATCACCGAGCGGGACCGATCGGTGGCGCAGACAACGGAGTTGACCGTCACGGTCGTCCGCCTCGAACACACCGGCCATGTGGTCGCCGCACTCACCCGCGCCACTGCCGGTCCCCCGCCCGCCGTACGGCAGCTGACGCAAAGCGCCTTCCCACTGGCCGTCCCGGGCGCCTCCGGGCTCGTCCTGGTGCCGGCCGAACTCCTCACGACCGAGGAACTCAGCGCGCCCCGGGACATCCTGGCCGCGCCCTGGCGCTGGTATGTGGACACCGGCGGCCCGCAGGCCGCCACCCCAGCAACACCACGGCTCAAGCCGGTCTCCGGCGACGCACCCTCCGTCGATCTCAACGCCGGATCGCTCGACATCACCTCCGCCGGCGACGGCGCGGCCCCCGTCCTCGCGCTGGTCCATCCGACCGCCCAGTGGGGCGCCGGTAGCGCCGTCAGCCTCCAGATCCGCGATGCCCTCGGCACGAACGGAGCGGCTCTGCTGGGCAGTGGCGCCGTCAACGATTCCGACGAAGCCCTGGCCTTCGTCCGGGGGCGGCCGGTGACCGTGTACATCCCGGTCCGGATCGGCTGACGGAGACCCGGGCACGGACAAGGCCAGGACGCAGGTGTGACAGGCATGGTGACGGTTCACATGGATTCGACGACCGACGGCGGTCTGATCGCCGCCCTCGGCGGCTGCACCGTGCTCGAATGCCGGGTGCGCGTGGTCAGGACCGACGGCTGGAGCTGGGGACCCGATCCCTCCGAACTGGCCCTCGGCGCGGTCGCGATGCTCCCCCACGTGGTGGAGAGGTACCTCGCCGGTGCACTTCACCGCATCGGTATGCCGCTGCCCCCGTCCGTCGCAGGACACGCCCCGCACTCAGGCCTCATCCCGCAGGACATGGAGGTGACCGTCCCCGTGCACATAAGGTCCTGTGCCACTCTCGACGAGCTGGCGGGTGCCGCCCACACGGCGGACCGGACTAGCGCGGCCGGATCCGGTCCTGACGCGGCAGCGCTCCCCCACCGCGGTCACGCGGACCCATCAGCTCCGGGCACGACGGCGCTTCCCCGTGATGCCGGATCCGATCTCGAATCCGGTGCCGAAGCCGGCGCCGAAGCCCTCCGGGGACCCGGCCAACCGGTGCCGCCCGCGTCGGCCTTCGACCGTGATCGGGTGCTGGTCGGCCTCCTCAACGAAGCCTCCGCGTGCGGGGCGTTCGACACCGTACTGGCGGGGCTTCCACACGATGCGCTGCTGCTCCTGTTGCGCGCCCTCGATGCGGCGGGGAGCCGTACGGCGTCCGACCCCGGCTCGGCGACCGGCCCGGCAACTCCGGTCCCCGGTAGGGCCGGAGCAGTCCCCGGCGAAGCCGGGGACCCCGACCCCGGCGCCCTCGCCGCCGCCCTCTTGGCGGCGCTGCGGTCAGAGCCAACCGTGCGGACGGACACCCCGCTCGCTGCCACCGGCCCCGAGCCCGCCCCCGGCACCGCACTGCCCGGCCTCCACCCGCAGGTCCCCCCGGCCCCCCGCCGGTCAGAGCAGCACCACGCGGGTCATGCGTCCGGCACGGTGACCGATATCGACCGCGTACTCCCCTTCCTGCTGCTGCCTCCACTGCACGACCGCGGCTATCTGGAAGCGGTGGCCGCCGTCCTGACCGGTGGTGGCGCACAGGCCCACGACGGTGCGGCCTTCGCCGCCTGCCTCGCGCACAAGGTGCTACCGCCGCCCGCGCACGGCTGGCTGCGCTCACCGCAGGACACGCACGCGGTCGCCGTCTTCGCAGGCACGACGCCGACGGGCCACGGCGCGCCCGTCATCTCCGCGTTGGATCTCGAACGCCATCTGGGCCCCCTCCTGGCCCTGCTCGACGCCCGGCTCGGACTCCAAGCAGCCGAAGAACATACCGCCACAAGCCCCCTTCTGCTGCGCGCGGTGGCCCCGGGCCGGCTGCTCCTGCTGGACGTCGACGGCCTGTACCCGGTGTGGGACGCGACGCAGCCGGCAGAACTGCTCCGGCCGTGGGAAGTGGCCGGGACGCCCCTCGTCATGCTTCCCTCCCAGCCCGATGTCCCCGCGGCTGCCGGGCTGACGCTCGCTCTGGACGCCCTGGGCATCGGCTTCGTGACCGACCTGCCCCCCACCCGCGGCGAGCAGTTGAGCCGGGTGCCCGCTCCGCGCCGCTGCTGGACCAACACCGGAGCACGGCTCCCCTCCCGCTCCGCCCCGGACGACGCGCTGGTCGGTGTCGCACAGCGGCTGACGTACGAGGCGTCCCGCGCCGCCCGGTTCACCGAGGCGCTGGTCGAGCTGCGCCCCGCCGTCCGAGCGGACCAGGCCCCTGCGGTCGAACGCACAGTGACGCTGGCCGCCGCGGTCGCCCTGGCCGATCTCTCCTGGAAACTCTGGTCCGAGCTGGAGCCCACCGACCCGCTGTGCGCGCTTGACCGCTTCGCCGATCTAGGGGCCCGCGTGGCGTTCCACGACAGCACCGTCGAGGTGCGCCTTCCGCTGGGCGCCCGCCACGCCGACCTCTACCGCCACCGGCTGCTCGCCGACGTACCGGACGTGCCGTGGTTCGGCGGCCGCACCGTCGTGTTCACAGGAGGGTGAGATGCCGACCCGATCAGCCGCAGCCGCGGCCCACTTGACCCTTCGCTACGGCGCGATCCACCGCGCGCTGCGGGCAGCCGCGGCTGGCCGCGCGAAGCGTTCCGCGCTGCTCGCCAGGGCGGAACTGTCCCCGTACTACGTCACCGACCAGCAGGCCGGAATGCTGCTCGACCTCACCGACCCCGCCGTCGTGCACCCGGCCCCCCGACCCGGCGAGCCGCCGGCCGCACAGACCCACGCGGAACGCGACCTCCGCCGCCAGGCCGCCGCAGAGGACGGCTCGCTGCCGCTCGATGCGTTGGCCTCCGCCGCAGACCTTGATCCTTTCGAGTGCGACGCGCTGCTGCTCTGCCTGGCACCCGCGCTGGCCCCCGAGCACGCCCTGCTGTTCGGCTATCTCGTCGACGACCTCGACCAGCGCCGTCCCACCGCCGAGTTGATCCTCACCGTCCTGGCGCCCTCCCCCAGCGAGCGGTACGACCGGCTGCCCGCGCTGGGGGCGTACGGGCGGCTGCGCCGCTTCGGGCTGCTGATCCAGGACGGCGATCCGGACGCGTACGGCGGACCGGAAGCCTCCGGCGCCGACCTGCTGCGCCCGCTGCACATCCGCCCCGAACTGCCCGCCTTCCTTCTGCACGGCCTCGGGGACCCCGGACTCCTCGCGTACGACCCCGGCCAGGTGCCCGCACCGCGCCCTGCACTGCTGGACGGGCCGACGCGCGGCCGCACCGCACGACTGGCCGCCCACCTGCGGGCGCACCCAGCCGGAATCGCCGCCCTTTGGGGGCTGCCGGAGGGCAGCCAGCTCGACGCGGCATACGCCGTAGCGGAGCAAGCGGGGCTCGCGCTGCGCCGCGCTCCTGACCTGGAGATGTGCCGAACCCCCGACGAGGTGCGGGCTGTCACCGGCCGGGCCCTGGCCGCGGCGGCCGTGCTCGGAACGGCACTGTGGCTGCCCGTCGACCGTTTCCATGACCCCGACGCACGATGGGGCACGGCGTCGGCCGCCGACGTGCTGACACGGGCCGGCGTCCCGGTCGTCCTCACCGGGCAGGCGCCGTGGCGCCCACTCGAACTGCTCTCCTCAGGCCGCTACGCGGAGCAATCCGCGGACGAACCCGGCTACCGGGAACGCCGCACGCTCTGGAGCACCGCCACCGCCGAGGCGGGCGCGGATCCCCGCGTCCTCGACGACCTGGCCGCCCGCTTCCGGCTGTCGCCCGCCCAACTGCGGTCAGCCGTACGGCTCGCCGAGTCCGGCGGCATGTCGCTGGATACGGCAGTGCCCCGCGTCCTGGCCGCAACTCCCGGCCGCCTCGCCGATGTCCGTACGCCCACCCGCGACGTTTCGAACCTCGTACTCCCCGCCGAACAGGCGCAGCAGATCGGCGAGCTCGCCGCCGCGTTCCGGGCCTGGCCCAAGGTCTCCCAGGAGTGGGGTTTCGGCGGGCGGCACGGCGGCCCCGGCCTCAAGGCCCTGTTCACCGGCGAGCCCGGCACCGGCAAGAGCCTCGCCGCCGAGGTGGTCGCCGCCACGCTCGGAGTCGACCTGATCAGGGTCGATCTCGCTCAGACCGTCTCCAAGTGGGTCGGCGAGACCGAGAAGAACCTCGATGAGGCCTTCAGCCACGCGGAGGCCGCCAACGCACTGCTGCTCTTCGACGAGGCGGACGCCGTCTTCGGCAAGCGCGGCACGGTGAGCCGCGGCACCGACCGATACGCCAATCTCGAGGTCGGCTATCTGCTGCAACGCCTCGAGCGCAGCCCCGCGTTGGTCGTCCTCACCACCAACCTCCAGGGCAATCTGGATGAGGCTTTCACCCGCCGATTCCAGTTCGTGGTGCACTTCACCCGGCCCGGCGACCGGGAGCGATACCGGCTGTGGCGGATGGCATTCCCCCAAAACGCCCCCCTGGACCCTCAGTTGACTCTGGAGGGGCTCGCACGGCTCGATCTCACCGGCGCGGGCATCATGGCCGCCGCGCGCGGCGCCGCGCTACTGGCGGCGGAGAGCGGAAGCGCGGTCATCGGCCGGGAGCATCTCGCCGAGGCGGTCGCGCGCCAGTTCCGGCAGGAGTCGCGGCTGCCGCGGTCCGGCGAACTGGAGCTGGCGCTCGGCCCGGTGCCCGTACGGGACTCAGCACCGGTGGCGGCAATGACCCCTTGCGTGCTGCCATGAGCGCCCTCGCGCGGACCCCCTCGACGCCACCTCCCGCCGTGGCACAGGCAGGCGCCCGGCCCGCGCGGCCCTCACCCGGCAAGCTCAAGACGGTACGGAAACGACCGGCCCAGGTGGCAGCCGCTCCGGCGAAGGAGCGCGGGACCGCCACCGTCTCCCCCACCAAGCGCCCCGGCCGGGCGCGGCCCGCCGTCGGCAACGCCGCCACCGCGGCGCTCGCCGCCCGCGGCGCCAAGGCGCCGACCGGCCACGCCCAGGGCAAGCCCCCTGGACGTGCCGCCGCCGGCAAGAAGGCCGCCGCGCCGGGGCTGCGCCGGATCGCCGCCCAGGTCACCGCGGGCAAGCGCCTCCTGACCCGGCACCCCGCGCCCGCCGCCGAGGCTACGGCCGCCCAACGCGCGGCAGTGGCGCCGCCCGGTGAGCGTGCCGCGTTCGCCGGGCAGGACCAGGCGGCCGCGATCGCCTCAGCACAGGCAAAGCCCTTCGCCCGGGCCGAATTCATCGCGAAGTTCGAGAAGCGCATCAAGGAGCAGCAGCCGGCCACCGCGGACGAGGCCAAGGCACTCGCGGACCCGGCCCGTCCCGACACCCTCACCCCTCAGCTCTCCGGCGAGGTACACGCCGCCGCAGACGCCTCATCGAGTGAGGTGCGGGCGACCGCGGCGGCCCCGCCGGACCCGGCGCGCGTACCCGAGCGTCCCGCCGTACCCCTCTCGCCCGACCGCCCGCCGCCCGTCCCGGCCCCGCCCAAAGCGGCGGACGCCGTACCGGCGCCGGTACCTGCCGCCACGGTGGACCTCTCCGCCCATGCGAGCGGGACGACGGCCGAAATGAACAAGGCGGGGCTCACCGACGAGACCCTGCGGCGCGCCAACGAACCCACGTTCTCAACCGCCCTGCAGTCCAAGAAGGCCGCGGAGAAGAACTCCGCCGCGGCGCCGGGCTCCTTCCGGGCCAAGGAGGCGGAGCAGCGGGCCACAGCCGAGCAACGGGCGGCCGCCGCTGGCAAGACGGCGATGGCCGCCATGGCCGGTGTGCGTGCCGCTACGGGCAAGTCTGTGGCGGGCGGCAAACAGGCTGCCCAGGCACGTACCGAGGCACGCCGCGCTGAGATCACGGCACAGCTGACCGGGATCTACGAGGAGACCAAACGCAACGTCGAGGCCGCGCTCGCGGGCCTGGACGACACGGTCCGCACGCTCTTCGACGACCGGGCCGGGCAGGCGCGCAAGCGTTTCCTCGCCGCGTGCGAGAAGAGTTGGTGGGACTTCTTCTCCGGCGACCCCGACTATGCGAAGCACTCGGCCGCCTACACCGCCGAAATCCGGGGCGTGGTCGACGAAGTCGCCACCGTCGTGGAGAAGCGCGTCAACGACGCCCGGCAGAAGGCCGCGGACGGCCGCCGCCGGATGGCCGATTTCGTCGCGGGCCTCGAGCCCGCGATGCGCGGGTTCGGGGAGCAGACGGCCGCCGGATTCGCCGCGAAGTTTGACGAGTTGGAAGCGTCCATCGACGAGAAGGCCGACGCGGTCGTCGACCAGCTCGCCGAGTCCTACGCGCAGGCGCAGGAGGCGACGAACGCGGCGCTGGCCGAGGTGAAGGAGTCCAACAAGGGCCTGTGGGAGCGTGCCCGCGACGCCGTGGTCGGCGCGATCAAGATCCTGATCGATCTGAAGAACCTGCTGGTCGGTGTGGTGAAACGGGCGGCCGGTGTGGCCGAACGGATCATCAAGGACCCGATCCGCTTCCTCAGCAATCTGGGCGCCTCAGTCAAGGCCGGGCTGATGCAGTTCCTGTCGAACATCGTCAAACACCTCAAGGCGGCGTTGCAGGAATGGCTGTTCGGCAATCTGGCCGCGGCCGGGGTGGAACTGCCGGAGCAGTGGGATCTGCGCGGCATCGTCAAGATGGTGCTGTCACTCTTCGGGATCAGCTGGGCCTTCATCCGCGCCGAGCTGCTCAAGCACATGCCCGAGCCGGTACTGAACGCCGTGATCGGCGCCATCAAGATCATCGGGGTGATCAGGGACAAGGGCATCGGGGGCCTGTGGGAGGAGATCAAGGGGAAGATCGGGGACCTCAAGCAGCAGGCCTTCGAGATGATCAAGGGCTTTGTCGTCGAGACCGTTCTCAAGGCGGGCATCACCTGGCTGCTGTCCCTGATCACTCCGGCGGGCGCCCTGGTCAAGGCAGTCATGGCCGTCTACGACTTCGTCACCTTCCTGGTGGAAAAGGCACGCGCACTCGCCGAGTTCGTCAACGGCATCCTCGACACGCTCGAAGAGGTCTGCAACGGCGTGTCCCAGAAGGTCGCCACGAAGATCGAGGACTCTCTCGCCCGGACCCTCCCGCTCGCGATCGACCTGCTCGCCCGGGTGCTCAAGCTCGGCGCTATCCCCGCCAAGATCAAGAGCGTGCTGGAGAAGGTCGGCGCCCCCGTCCGGGGCTTCATCTCCAAGATGATCGCCAAGGCCGCCGCCTATGGCAAGAAACTCATGGCAGGCGGAAAGAAGGCCCTCGGCAAACTGGTCGGCAAGGCGGACCGGCGAACGACGGAGGAGAAGCGGCGCGATGTTCAGGCCGCCGTCAAGCTCGGTGTCACGACAATCAACAAGGTCAAAGGAACCTTCCTCGACGGGAAGATCCTCAAAGCCGCTCTCCTCGCCATCCGGATCCGGTACCGGCTCAAGTCCCTTGAGCCGGTGGAGGACGACGGCGTGTGGAGCGTGGAAGGAAGCCTGAATCCGAAGTCCAAAAAGAAGACCACGAAGAAGTCCAAAAAGGCGTCGGCCGAGCGTGCCGCCGAGACCCAATACGGTCAACTGGATATGGAACGCCCAACGTGGGCAAAGGCAAAGATTTCCGTGGATACGCTAGGCGGACACACCAAGCCAAGCTTCAATCCTCCCGGCTGGGAAAGTAAAAAGGGCCTCCAGAGGTCCCATTTGATCGCCGCCAACCTCGGCGGCTCCAACTCGCACCGGAAGAATTTCGTCTCCCTGTACGCTCGCGCCAACCATCCCGGAATGAGCAAATTCGAACGCATGGTGAAGAACAAGGCGCTGGAGTCAGGCCAGGTATTGACGTACCGCGTCGAGGCCATATACAAAAAGGACTTCCAGCGGGTCACCAAGGCTACCCTCCGACCCATTTCGATGGAGATGAAAGCTACTTGGGGAAAGAACAACAAGAAACTCTTTGAGACCAACGTACCCAACAAGCGGAGCTGACGTCACGCCCCAGCGACCGTGTCGTACGTCCGCGCCAATTCACTCCGCGACCGCACCCCCAACTTCCGATACACATTGCCGAGATGGAACTCCACCGTCTTCGGGCTGAGGAAAAGAGCCGCTGCCGTCTCCTTGTTGGTGGCGCCACCCGCCACCAGCGCTGCGATACGGCCTTCCTGCTCCGTGAGTTGCCCGCAGGCCCGTGCGGCGCGCCCACCCGCCGCGCGCAGTTCGCTGCGGACCGCCTCCTCCCACGGGACCGCGCCGAGCGCCCCGAAGACCGACAGCGCCTCCTCCAGGGCGTCGCGCGCCTGCGGGCAGCGCCCCGTACGGCGCAGCCACTGCCCGTAGCAGAACACGGTCCGCGCCCGCTCGAAGACGACGGCGCCGCGCGCATGCCATTCCAGGGCCTCATGGAAGGCCGCCTCGACGGCACCGGGCGTGCCCCGACCGTCGGCCTCCAGCAGCAGGGCGCGGCAGCGGGCGCTCACCGCAAGCGCCCAGGAGGGGCCCGAGCGCCGCATTTCGGCGTCGAAACGGGCGTGCTCGTGCACCGCTTCCCCGATCCGCCCGCTGCGCACGTAGGCCTCGATCAGGTTCGCCGCCCACGGGGCCACCGACGGGTCCGCGATTCCCGCGCTCCGCGCCAGGGCGCCGGCCCGCTCGTAACCGGCCACCGCCTCCTCGTACTTGCCCGCGCCGAGAGCCAACAGACCCTCGGCCACCGCTACCTGGCCCATGACGAGTTCGAGGCCGTGCGCCCGCGCCACTCCGGCGGCGCGGGCCAGCACCGCTCCGCACTCGGTGACCCGGCCCTGCGCGGCTTCGAGCCGCCCCAGCGCCACCAGTCCCTGGGCCAGCGAAGCGGTCTCCAGCCGCCGCTCCGCGCACTCGACCGCTTCCATCGCGTCAGAGCGGGCGCCATGCCAGTCCCCGGTCCACAGCCGGATCCAGGCCCGGCAGCCGAGCGCGGCCGCCCTCCGCACCGCGTCCGCCCCTCGCTCGGCGCCGGGCTGCTCCCCCAGTACCCGGTCCAGGAGCACGCAGGCCGCCTCGTACTCCTCCAGCCAGCCCAGCACTTCCGCCCGCCCCACGAGCGTCCCCGCCGCCTCGCCCGCCATCTGCGCCAACAGCAGTTCACCGGCCTGCGCGCGTTCCCCCCGCAGGGCCAACACCTGCGCGAGATGGACGGCCGCGGCCTCCGCCAGGTCCCCGCCGCACAGCCGGGTGAGCCCATACGCCTGCCACGCGCTGCCCAACGCGGCACGACTGTCCGCCGCACGGACCGCGGAATCGGCCGCCTCCAGCAGCAGTTCGGCCGCCCGGGAGGGCTCACCCGCCAGCCGCCCGGCCGCATCGCGCAGCACCCGGTGCGCCGTCCGCGGATGCCCGGTCGCACCGCGCTGGCGTGCCTGGAGGACGCCCAGTTCCCGGCGCAGCGCCGGCTCGCGGGCGAGCGCCATCGCCTTTCCCAGCAGCACCGCCACATGCTCCGCAGCTCCGGCCCGCTGCCGGCAGCCCGCTGCCAGGCCCAGCAGCCGGGCCGCGTGGTCGCCATCGTCGGCGAACCCCGCGGCGCGCTCGTACAGTTCGGCGCACGTGTCCGGGTCCGCCTCCGCGGCCGCGCTCGCCGCCGCCTCGATGGCTTGCGCCACAGCCGGGCTCGGGCCGATGTGCGCGGCGGCCAGGTGGCGTGCCGCGGCCGTGCCGTGCTGGACCTGCGCGAGCGCCCGGTGGACGGCGCGCCGCCGCGATGTACAGGCGTCGTGGTACGCGACCAGGCGCAGCCGCCGGTCGGTGAAGACCAGCCGCCCCCGGCGCAGCTCGATGACGCCGTCCTCTTCGGCGGGCAGCAGCGCATCGGGCTCATGGCGGAGCAGCGCCAGTGCGCGCTGTACGTCGCCACTGCGGCCGTCTCCGGCCGCGGCGGGCACCAGCAGAGCGGCGCGGGCGGTATCCGGGAGCCGGGCAAGCGTCGGCAGATGGGAGTCGCGCAGCCGTTCACCGGGGGTGAGCGGGTCGTCGAGCGGCAGGTTTCCCGCGCACTGGCCCGGCGTGAGGGCGGCCGGCAGTTCGGTGAGTGCGAGCGGATTACCCTCCGCGACGGCGAGCAGCCGCTCGGCGACGTAACGCCGCAGCGGGTGCGGGGCGGACTGCTGGAGCAGGGTCCGCGCGTCGGCCGCGTCCAGCGGTCCCAGTCGCAGCTCCGGTACGCCGGTGATTGCCGGGCGGATGGCGGACATGGCGGCGGAGCAGCGGTGTTCGGCCGTGAGGAGCATGGCGATCGGCTCGCCCGCGATGCGCCGGGCCACGAAGAGCAGCACGTCCAGGGACGGGGCGTCCAGCAGATGCGCATCGTCGATCGCGAGTAGCAGCGGACGCCGGGCGGCCGCGGCGCCGAGCAGACCGAGGGCCGCGGCGCCGACCGCAAGACCGGTGTCCCCGGGCCGTTGGTGCCCGGTGGCCAAGAGGTGGCCGAGCAGATCGCGCTGGGGCGTGGGGAGCTGCGGCAGATAGCAGCGGTGCGCCTGGACGACCTGGTGCAGGCCCGCGTAGGGCAGTCCCGATTCGGCTGCGGTGCCCGCGAGGGACACCGATCGGAAGGTGTCGTCGAGGGTGAGGAGGTTGCGGAGCAGCGTGGTCCGTCCCAGCCCCGGTTCTCCTATGATGAACAGCGCACCGCCACGCCCTGATGCCGTGTCACGGAGCAACCGGGCCAGTGCGGATGTTTCGGCGGTCCTCCCGAGCACAGTGCGCGCGGCGGTCCGGGCATCAGACGCGTGGCCCCGCGTCTCCGGTGCCGCTTCCCCCCTGCGCCAGTCTGACATGCGGCGGTCCAGCAGAACCGGGAAATACCCGACATTCAATCGGCCTCCCAGCGGTGGACCCGGCGTTCCAGCGTCGGACGCGTGCTCGCTGCCGTACCTGGCCTGGCGGAACAGCAAATTGCGTCGCGCCGACCGACGAGCACATGCCCACGCTGCGTTCCCCGCGGCCGCCTACCCGCTCGTTGGTCACGGAGCGGATTCCCTGCCCGACCCAGGCCCTGGAGCAGGCTCCGGTGCCCGCTTGGCCGGGCGGGAAGACCACATGCGTGCCAGCAGCAGGAGAGCGGAGAGGCCGAACAGTACGGCGGTGATCAGTAACCAGCGGCCGAGGAACACGTCATCGGGGAGGCCGGTGTAAGCCGTGAAGTTGTCCACCTGTCCCAGGATCAGGGGAAAGTAGGTCAGGAGCAGGACGCCGGAGAGGTAGACGGGCACCCGGACGTAGTTGGTCCATCCCCACATCGGCGGGTTGCCCTCAGCGGCAGGTTCTCGACGTCGGCCCAGTACGGTCAGGGCGGCCCGGTCGGTGAGCGTATAGAGGGGGAGAAAGACCAGGTCGTGCAGGAGGGCCGCTCCGACGAACCACACGACGACCATCCACGGTTCCTCTCCGTCCAGCAGCCGGATACCCGCATACCCGGCCAGGGCAAAGGAGCACAGCACCAGAAGCAGGTGCAGCGGCGAAGCCCCGTAACGCGCCCGGAAGCCCCTCACGCGCCCTCCCCGAAAGTCAGCCGGGTGACCCATTTGGTGTTGTGGACCCCCGGGTTGGCCGGGACGATGACGCGAGCCGGATACCCGTGATCCAACGACAAGTCAGTTCCGTTGACCCGCAACGCCAGCAGCGAGCGCGCGTCGCGGACCTGGTTGTCGCGCAGCATGGCCGAGCGGAAGGCCCCGCTGCGCTGGGCGGATTCGACGAACACACCCGGCGCTCGATCCGCGAAGCCGACGAGTGCGGCGAGGTCTGCCAGCCGCACCCCGCTCCACTCCTGATCGTCGGTGGACCACCCTTCCACGCAGGCGATGGGCAGCGCCGCACTGTGTTGCGGCAACGCCAGCACCTGGTCGCGGGTGAGGATGCTCTCGCGGCCCCCGCCCCGCACGACCAGCCGCCAGCCGGGGCCGATATCGCGGGCACGGATTCCCACACCTGCCGCGGTCTTGTTGATCTGGAAACCGTTCGGTCCTTGCCCTGGCTCCTGGCCGTGCGGGGCGAGCAGGGCGGTGGTTCTGAGGGAACCGCCGATGCTCTGTCCGGCCGTCACCGCGAGCAGTACCAGCGAGCCCGCCCCCACCATGCCCAGAGCACCCCGCCGCGACATCGTCGGCGGAGCCGGGTTCGGGGTCACCAGGCCGGTCTCGTCCGCGGGTGCTGCTTGCTTGCGGCCGATCGGCGTGCGCAGCTCGTCACCGAGGGCGCCGCTGCGCAGTGTCCGGATCACCAGGGGAATACGGAAGGCGATATGCACAACGAAGGCGCCGATGAACACCCACGCCCCGTAGAAGTGCAGGACGTAGAAGGAGCCGGGAAAGATGTAGTCCAACTGGATATTGAGCACACCGGTGGCGAACTCGAACAACACCCCGCCCACAAGCAGCAGCAGAGACAGTCGTTCGAGCGCCTGGCTGACCGATCTCACAGGCGGCCAGCCGAACAGCCGGGGAATCACCGACCACAGCTTCGCAAGCAGCACCGGGATCAGCACGATGCCGAGCGTGACATGGACGCCCTGGTTGAGGCGGTACAGCCAGTACGGATCGGTGGGCCAGGCGAACAGATAGAAGCCCAGCCACCCCCTCTCGGGGGTCTGGTCGTTGCCCGCAAGATCCGGGTTGTAGGCGGCGTAGGAGAGCAGTCCGGTCACGAACAACACCGGGACACCGACGAGCAGAACCGAGGCGAAAACCGACGTCAGCCACGGCCCCCGCAAAGGACTACGCCAAAAACCCGGCCGGGACGGACCGGCCGGTGGGCCCTCCCGCAGCATGTCCGCAAGGCGTTCCCTCGACGCCTTTGGGCTTGAACCGGCCGTTGAAGTACCCGGAGGGCGGTCGCCTCTTTCGCGCCCCTCGGGCGGCTCGCCCGAGGATGTGCCGCGACCCCGGCCGCCAGATTCCTCGTCTCCCGCCGACGACTCGGTGCCGCTCACCCCGCCCGGATGCTCGTTCGTCGCATCCCCTTGTTGCGCTGACGTGTCGTCAGCGCCACGACGACCCAACCCGCCGGCGCTCGCGGTCGGCTCATCCGCCTTGGACGGCTCGTCCTTACCGTGCGTGTCGCCCATTGGATCCCTTGTGCGGTTCACGGAACGGCTGGCCACCGCCCAACGCCGAACAGTAGACCCGAATGTCAAGAATTGATGGCATTCATTGCGGTTGTCTTCTGGTGACTCCGGCGCCGACCGACTGTCTCTGAAGCAACTGCCGAGGCAGCGGCATCTCGCCTCTCGAACCCGCCGCGTGGAAACTGCCCGCCACGGTGGGGCGAGCGTCTCCGCACGTATGCGTCGCCCCGACGCATACGAAGAGATTCCCTGCGGCCGGCGCGACGCTTGTACGACCGCAGTGGCCGGGCAACTGCCTCTCACCGCCAAGCAGTCGATGAAAGTCCGCAATTCGGGACCCACGCAGGGCGCGGCGGCCGCGGCGTCGACGCTGCTCGGCTTCGGCTCGGGGGTACTGGCCAACGTGGCGACGTCCCAGTGGACCTGGTCTGTTGGTGCCGGTCTGTTGGTGCCGGTCTACTGGTGTGGGTCGCGGTGTGGGTCGGGTTCGAGGCATGGCGTGCGAGCCAGGAGCCGCATGCGGCGCCTCAACGCAGTCCTGGTGGTGGCCGCGGCGTCGGCCACAGACGTGGGCGTGCGGAGGGAAGCCATGAGCAACCGTGGATGGCTCCCCCGCTGGACCGGATGATCGAGCGACCCGAGCTGGCTGGTCGACTGGTGGCTGAGCTGACGGCACCGGAACCGAGCAGGGTGGGCATGACCACCGGGCTTCGGGGGGCGGGAGGGTTCGGCAGGACGACCCCGGCGGCTTGGGTGTGCCACCGCCCCGAGATCGCGGAACGCTATCCGGGCGGTCTGCTGTGGGTGACTCTGGGCCAGGAGATCCACGGCGCGGACCTGGCAGAGCCTTCTCTCCCGACGGCACTCTGCTCGCCACCGCCGGTAATGACCGCACCGTGCGGCTCTGGCAGATCGCCGGCGGCACCGCACAGGCGGTCCTCATCGGCCACACCGACGGGCTAACCGGCTGTGCCTTCTCCCCGGACGGCACTCTGGTCGCCACCACCAGCGACGACCGAACGGTGCGGCTGTGGCGAGTCTCCGACGGCACCGAACAGGCGGTGATGACCGGCCATTCCAGTTGGGTGGAGAATTGCGCGTTCTCCCCGGACGGCACGCTGCTCGCAACAATCGGCCGCGATCAAACGGTGCGGCTGTGGCAGGTGCCCACCGGTCGCCGCCACTGCGCCCTGCGTGTTGCCAGCGACCTGACCGGGATCGCCTGGCACCCCGGCGCCGCGTTGCTCTGCGTCGCCGGCGGAATTGGAACGTACGCGCTGGCCTACGTGCCGTAGACAATCTGCGGCACCGCCCGACAGGGCGGCAGGCACCTCGTCAGACTCCCTCGGGTGTCCCGCGATACGCATGTTGCGGGCCCCGTGGTTCGGTCAGCATGTCGCGTCGTCCCCGGCCCAGTCGAGCGCCCCGGAGCCGCGTCGTCGCGACGCCGAAGGCGCCCTTGACTGGGCTCTCGGGCACTCACCAATCCGAAGCGGGCAAGTTGTGAACTCAGGCGTCAGGAAGGCTTCACCGCCGTCACGGCGGTGACGGTCACCTTGTTGTCGCACTCGGCGAAAAGCCCGTCCTCCAGGGCGACTTGGTGCGCCCCCGACCCCGGCAGACCGACCACCAGCGTCGGGTACACGACGGGCTCGGAGCCGGACTTGCAGTAGCCGTCCGCCTCGCCCTGGACCTGGACGAAGGTCAGCTTCACCCATGCCTTGCCGCCCGGTGCCAGCCGCACCGGAGACGCCGATCCCGTGCGCGTCACCGTCAGCGGAGCGTTTTTCTGCGGGGAACCATTGCCCGCCCCCGCCACCGTCGGGTGGCCCTGCAGAGTGCAAGCGTGCCCAGAGGTGTTGGCGAACTCGACGACCGCCGCACCGATGCCCGTGCCCTCAGGGCGAACAGCGGCCTGATACGCGGTCGCCTTCAGCCCCGTCCCCGGACAGGTTCGGGCCTCGTCGCCCGCCGATCCGGTCCCCGAACCCGGCGTCGAGGGAGAAGCGCTCGCCGCCGGCACCGCCGATGTGCCCCCCTCGGCCGGCTTTGAGGCAGCAGAGTCCGGCGCCCCCGAAGAGCCTCCCGCCGTCGGCGACCCGGACTCCGCTGCATCGCCGCCGCCAGGCTGACACCCTGTCACCAGCAGTGTGGCCGCCGACGCCGCGACCATCGCCATCCCGGCTCTGCGGATGCTCTTTCCGTACTTCATGACGCCCCCCGATTGAGAAGTGGACAGGTACCGGCCTCTCGCCGGCACTCGTCACTACAGACAGCGCCCGCCGACATCAGGTTTCGGCCATTGATCGTCTGTGACACATCGGTGACAATGCCGGATCAATGCAACCGCCCCGCGTCCCACCAGCATCGTCACGCCCATCAGCGCGCCTGCGGACGCCGGCCGGATGGCCCCGCCCGGGTACGGGCGGGGCCATCATTGGGATCTACCGGGACAGCATCCCGTTGGACACCGCGGCCGGCACAGGGGCGTAGCCGGTGGCCCGGGTGGTGAAGGTTCCCCGGCCCTGGGTCCGACTGCGCAGCCGGGACGCATAGCCGAACAACTCGGCCAGCGGCACGGTCGCGGTGACAACCGCTGTGCCGGCCCGCGCGGCCTGGCCCGAGACCCGGCCGCGTCGTGCCGCCAGGTCGCCGAGCACCCCGCCCACGGCGTCGTCGGGCACGGTGGCCGTGAGCTCAACCACCGGTTCCAGGAGCGCCATCACGCTGGCCCGCAGTGCCTCCCGAAGTGCGAGCCGGCCTGCTGTCCGGAACGCCATCTCCGAGGAGTCCTTGGAATGGGTGGCCCCGTCGGTCAGTGTGACCCGCAGTCCGGTCACCGGGTGGCCGCCGAGCGGGCCCTCGGCCAGAGCATCGCGACAACCGGCTTCCACCGCGCGGATGTACTCCTGCGGCACCCGTCCACCAACAATGGTCGACCGGAACACGAAGTCCCCTGCACCGCCACCGGCGTTGTCACCGGCGGCGTCGGCCGCAATTTCCAGAGCCTCCACGTCAAGGACGACGTGGGCGAACTGGCCGGCGCCTCCGTCCTGCTTGACGTGCCGGTACACCAGCCCGGACACCCCGCGGGCGACCGTCTCACGGTAGGCCACCTGCGGTCGGCCGACGCCGACATCCAGCCCTTGGGCGCGCCGGATCTTCTCCACCGCGACCTCCAGATGCAGCTCGCCCATCCCGGACAGCACCGTCTGGCCGGTCTCGGGGTCGGTCCGGACCGCCAGTGAAGGATCCTCCTCGACCAGCCGTGCCAACGCCGACGCCAGCCGGCCGGTTTCGAGGCTGCTGCGGGCCTCGACCGCCACGGAGACGACCGGATCGGCCACGGTGGCCGATTCGAAGAGCAATGGCGCTGCGGGTGTGCACAGGGTGGCCCCGGCACGGGCGGCCTTCAGGCCGACCACGGCGACGATGTCCCCGGCCACCGCCCGGTCCACCTCCGCGTGGCGGTCGGCCTGCACGCGCAGGATGCGGCCGACCCGCTCGGTGCGGTCCGCGCCCACGTCGAGCACCGCGTCTCCCTTCTGGATCGTTCCTGAATACACGCGCAGGTAGGTCAGCCGCCCCGTGGCGGTCGAATTCACCTTGAAGACCAGTGCAGCGAACGGCGCCGCCGGGTCGGCGACCCGCTCCTGCACCGTGCCGCGCAAGGTGCCGCGTACCGCCGGCACGTCCAGAGGCGACGGGAGGTAGGCCCCGACAGCCTCCAGCAGCGGCTCGATCCCGCAGTTGCGGTAAGCCGATCCGCACAACACCACCACGCACTCACCACTACGCGTCAGGTCGCGCAGTGCTGCGGCCAGAGTCTGTGCGGAGACCGTCGACTCCGTGCAGAACTCCTCCAACACGACCGGATGGAGTTCCGCCACAGCCTCCTCGAGCAGTCGGCGGCGGCGGTGCGCCTCCTCCCGCAGGGCGTCGGGAACCGGGCCCTCCTCGAACGTGTCGCGGCCGGCGCCCCACACCAGCGAGCGCATACGCAGCAGATCAACCACCCCGGTGAACCCGTCCTCCTGCCCGATCGGCAGCTGGACCACCATCGGGACCGTGTGCAGCCGCGCTCGGATCGACTCGACCGCCGTGTCGAGGTCGGCACCGGCACGGTCCAGCTTGTTGACGAAGGCGATCCGCGGCACTTGGTGCCGGTCGGCCTGTCGCCACACCGACTCGCTCTGCGGTTCGACCCCCGCGACACCGTCGAACACCGCTATCGCGCCATCAAGCACCCGCAGCGAGCGCTCCACCTCGTCGGAGAAGTCGACGTGGCCCGGTGTGTCGATCAGATTGATCCGGTGACCGTCCCAGTCGCAGCTCACCGCCGCGGCGAAGATGGTGATCCCACGATCGCGCTCCTGTGAGTCGAAGTCGGTGACGGTCGTCCCGTCATGGACCTCGCCCCGCTTGTGGGTGGCCCCGGTGACGTACAGGATCCGTTCGGTGATGGTGGTCTTGCCGGCATCAACGTGGGCGAGGATGCCCAGATTTCGGACATCGGTCAGCGGACTGGTGAGATGACGTTGCAGGTTGGTACGCACGGCCCAAGGCCTTTCAGGATGATCGAGATCAAGGCAGCGCGATTCCCGGACGAAACGGCCTGGGGTCAAGCCGGCGGCGTCCCCTGATCCAGCATCATCCGCTGGTGCAGCACGACGGCATCGGGACGTACTCGGCCAGTCGGCTCACCGGGCAGGCAGGGATCAGGCGTTCGTCACGGACGTCCAGTGGCGGCCGCGCAGCCGGCACCGGGCACACATAGACATCAGGATCACGTCGTACCGTGAACGGGGAACGACGACAGCGGTGCGGTAACGCACGGTCGGCTCCCCTCACTCGTCGAAGCGCGCACTGCGATGTTGTGGCAGCGCGCGAGGCGAGTGTAGTAAGCCAGGATGAGCCCGTGCACCGGATTTTCGAGCCGGCGGTCCGGGCGGCTTTCGCCGTGAACCGCTCGACTGCCGCGGTCCACTGCCTTCCAGCCGACGAGGATCCGACAGGGCCGCCTCGGTGGGGTCCGCATCCCACATGCGGTCCGTGCCTCAGCGGCGGCTTCGGAAGGTTCGGCGCATGTCGTCGATCCAGGCGCCGGGGACTTCCCAGGGGATGAAGTGGCCGCCTTCGTCGTGGGCGGTGAGATTGACGTGGTTGTACCAGTCGGCACGGTCGCCGGCGAGCCAGTTGTCGACGCGCTGCTGTGGGGTGGTGACGCCGGGCGGGTTCTCGTAGCCGACGAAGGTGATGCCGGTGGGGGCTTCGATGGCAGGGGTGCGGGGGTGCGCGGGGGTCCAGGGGTAGCGGTTGGCATTGGCGTAGTAGCGCATCGAGGTGCCGATGGCGTTGTTGGCCCAGAAGATCATGGCGTGGGTGAGGAGGTCGTCCTTGGTGAAGACGGTCTCGATGTCGCCGTGGTTGTCGCTCCAGTTGACCCAGCGTTCCAGGATCCAGGCGAGCAGGCCGACGGGAGAGTCGCTCAGACCGTACGAGAGCGTGCTGGGATCGAGGACGTGAGCGGCCAGGTGGACGGCGAAGCGGCGGTCGAAGGCGATGATCCGGGCGTGGATGTCGTCGGGCAGTCCGTCGGGGATGGGCCGGCCTCCGCTGAGGTCCCAGGCGCGGTCGCCGTTGAAGAAGGTGAGGTTCAGACCGGAGCCGATGTGGATGCCGTGGAGCTCGTCCGCGTACTTGTGGCCGAGTTGGCCGGTGACCAGGGCGCCGATGTCGCAGCCGCCGGCGGCGTACCGGGTGTGGCCGAGGGTGTCGGTCATGAGGGTGTGCCAGATGTCGGCGACCTTCCAGAAGTTCATGTCCGGGTGATCGGGCAGCGGGGTGGAGAAGCCGAAGCCGGGCAAGGAGGGGACGATGACGTCGAAGGCGTCGGCCGGGTCGCCGCCGAAGGCGGCGGGGTAGGCGAGGGGGTCGATGACCTTGGACCAGTGCCAGAAGGTCCAGGGCCAGCCGTGGGTGAGGATGAGCGGGATCGGGGCGGGGCCGACTCCGGGCTTGCGCATGAAGTGGACCGGTACGCCGTTCACACGCACCTGGTAGTGCTGGTAGGCGTTGATGGCGGCTTCGGCCTTGCGCCAGTCGTAGTGGTGGAGCCAGTACTCGGCCAGTTCCTGGAGGTAGGCGCGGCCAACGCCGTAGAACCAGTCGCTGTTTCCGGCGTCGTCGGGCCAGCGGGTGAGCTCCAGTCGCCTCCTGAGGTCGTCCAGTACGGCGTCGGGCACGTGGACGGGCGTGGGGTCCAGCGGGAAGCGCGGTGTGTCTGCCACGGTGGATTCCTTCCTGTGCGGGAGGAGCGGCGCCGCCGGGTGTCAGAGCCCGCTGTCCATGAGCGCGGCCATGCGGGTCAGCGCGGGAAGGGCGGCGGCGATGGAGTGCCGTTCCTCGGGGGTGAGTTGGTCGGCCAGTTGGGAGAAGCGGAGGACCCGTTCCTGGCGGCGGCCGTGGATGACCCGCGCGCCGGCCTCCGTCACCCGGACCAGGACGGCGCGGCGGTCGTCCGGGTCGGGATGGCGTTCGACCAGTCCCTCGCGTTCCAGGCGGGTGACGAGCTGGGTGACGGCCGGCTGGGTGATCTGCTCGGTCGCTGTCAACGCGGTCAGCCGCATGGGGCCTTTGCGGGTCAGGGTGTGCAGGACGGACAGCGTGGTGAAGCTGTGCTTGTCGCTGGCCGGGAGCCGGATGTTGCTGCGGGTGAACTCCTCTATGGCCGAGGCGAGTTCGTCGGCGTCGAAGTCCGGGTTGCGGTGTCCTGCCATGAACCCGAATGTATCACTGACTTATGTAAGCCGCTTATGCAATTCCGCGTCGTGCCGCAGCGCGGGCTGCCGGACCTGATGTCATCGACACGGGTGACGGCGCCCTCTGACATCGGAGGTGCGTCGTGGCCGTGCAAGTCGCCGGGGGGCGACCCGGTGCTGCCGGCCGACGCGGTCGCCCGTCCTTTGGGAGTGCCGTCATGGCGCCGAGCTGTTGAGGGCGTCATCCAGGGCGATGTCGTCGCGCAGCATGCTGTAGCGGACCCCGTCCCGCCAGCGTCCGGCCCGGAACACGACGCTGCGCAGCACGCCCTCCCGAGTGAAGCCGCACTTCTCCAGCGCGCGCTGCTCACCGATGTTCTCCGCCTCCGTGTCCGCCTCAAGCCTGACCACCTGGGTGTACGTAAACAGGTAGTGGACCAGGGCCCGTTGGGCTTGGGTGCCGATGCCGCGGCCCCGGGAGTCGGGCAGTAGTTGGGCGCCGATGTTCCAGTAGTAGGAGGTGCGGGAGGCCACCATCTTCCGCCAGGCGACGAAGCCGTGCCGTTCGGCGCCGGTCACCACCAGAAGCTGGCCACCGTCCTCGCCGAGCAGGCCGTTCTCCGCCCAGCGGCGCCGCCAGACTCCCGGGTCGGACCAGCCGTGCCACTGGAACGACCCGGCCGCCTCCGGTTCGGTCAGGAACCGTTCGAGCAGCGGGAGATCGGGCTCGCCTATGGGCCGCAATGTCACGTGATCGTCGCTCATCGGGCAGACACTAATTCACCGGTCCGGACCGGCAAGGGCCGGGCAATCTCCGCCAGTGCGGTGAGCCGTGTCCGATCCAGGAGTTGCGAAGAGCGAGCGAACTGTGGTGAGAACCAGTGAAGTTCACCGCCGCGGAGCTGATGGCGTCGGGGCGGTATGCGGACCAGGTGCCATTTGTGATCTTTCTACAACATGCCGGTCAGAAGCCTGGCGGGGCTCTGGTTCGCGCACAACACTCGCTCCCCGAAAGGATGGCCCGGCAGGTGAACACCACTCGACGCAAAGCCAGTCAAGGGGGAGCTTCATGAACGACGGGTACTCGATTTTCGCTCGGACGATCGCTGACCTTACGTACCCAGAGGTAGAGGCGGCAGCCGAGCGGGGAGCATGCGTTCTACTGCCCACCGGGGTCATCGAACAGCACGGCCCTCACCTGCCACTGGGCACCGATGCCTACGGTGCCTACCAACTCTGCCGACTCGTGATGGCAGAGCTGGAGCAGCGCGGGGTGGAGGCTCTGATCGCCCCGCCGGTCTTCTGGGGGATCAACCAGGTGTCGTCGGCGTTCGCCGGAACCTTCCGTACCCGCCCCGAGACCGCCGTAGCTCTGCACACCGACATCCTGGACTCCCTGGCCACGGACGGGTTCGACCGGATCTTCGTGATCAATCATCAGGGGGACATCGCACACAACCAGATGCTGCTGGACGTGGTGCAGCGCCAGCACGAGCAAGGACGCGCCGGGGTCGTGCTGCTGGAACCCGACTTTATCGCCGACCGGCTCGGTTGCTCGCCGACCCCCGCTCTGGCCTCCTTCGCCATGCAGCCGCTGTTTGAGGGCCTGGAACTGACGGGCGAACTCGGCGTTCACGCCGAAGAGATCGAAAGCGCCCTGATGATGCGCTGGTTCCCCGAACTTGTCGACTACGACGCCATGGCCGCACTGAAGCCGACGGGCCTGAGCCCCGATGACCTCACAGAATGGCGGAAGGGAGGCGAGCACGCCCGCCGGGTGACACCGCAGGGATTCTTCGGTGCACCCAGCCCCCGTGACCCCTTCCTGTGGCGCTTTCACCAGCGCATGGCCGCAGCCATGGCGGATCTTGTGACCGCGTCACTGTCACCTTCTCACCGAGCCCAACGATGATGCGGCATTCATCGGTCAGTTCATGTCGACGCACCGGCAGATGATCCCCTCACCTGCAAGATCACTTGAAGACGGACCCTAGCCGGACCAGGTGCCGAGACTCATCTCGGCAGTGATGCCGGGCCCGAAACCGGCCAGCAGACCTTTTTGCCCCTCAAGGGCTGATGCCTCGTCGAACATGCGGGCCAGGGCATCGAGCACCACGGCGCTGGCGATGTTGCCGTACTCGGTGAGCGTGGCGCGACTGAAGCGGAACGCTTCGGGGCGTACGTCCAGGAAGCGGCTGAGGTCGTCCAGTATCCGCGGACCGCCCGCGTGGATGATGTAGAAGTCCAGCTTGGAGGCGTTCCACTGGTGCTGTTCGGCAACAGCACGCAGCGCCGGGGCGAGCGGCTCCATGGTCCCGGGCACGCGCTTGTCGAGCTGGAAGTGGAACCCCGTCGGCCGGACCGCGTAGGAGATCCAGTCCTCGGTGTGAGGGATGAGGTACGAGCCGTTGAATTCCAGTCGGATCCCGGTGCCACCGTTGCCTCGGACCGCCGCGGCGGCGATCCCGTCGCCGAACAGGCCATTGGACAGCAGCGATCCCACGCCCAGGTCGCTGGGCTGGTAGCACAACGAGCAGAACTCGCAGGCGACGACGAGCACATTGGCGTCGGGATACGCCGTACAGAAGTCGTGGGCGCGGTTGACGGCCGCACCGCCTCCGGCGCATCCGAGTTGCGCGATGGGCAACTGCCGTGTTTCCGGGCGGAAACCCATCGTGTTGATGAGCCATGCGGTCAGCGACGGCATCATGAATCCCGTGCAGGAGACATAGATGATCAGATCGATCTCCTGCGGCTCCAGTTCCGCATGATCGAGCGCCTGGCGCACCACCGCGGGCACTCGGGCTTTGGATTCCGCTTCGTAGACGGCGCTGCGGGCATCGAACCCCGGGTGCTGCAGCACCTTTTCTATCGGCTGGATCAGATGTCGCTTCTGTACCCCAGTGTGCTCGATCAGACTGAGGATCAGAGGGAGTTGCGGATGGTCTGCATGCAATCGCGTTGCCAGTTCGAGAGTTTCCTCGTTGGTGATGACGTTGTCGGGTACCGTTACTGCCGGTTTGCACAGAACCGCCATGGATATCCTCCCAGCGTCTGATGGTCCATACGGCATAGCCTTGGCCGGATTTGGGGTCATTCATCAGGTGACGCACGCGCGGCTTGATGCGCGCGGAGGGCTAAGAGCGCCCAGTGGTTCCGGCGGCGTTGAGGCCGACAATCCTGAGACGGCGCAGACAGGTGGACCGTCGCGAGCAGAGCGCTCGCCATATGACTGGATCCGCATCCGCCACGCGGTTGGCCAACGACCCACAACGCTACGCCAGGCGGGTGGAGCGTGCATGCCGACCGCGGCAGCGGTTCGCATCCGACGCGAGGGTCACCCGTTCGGAGCATTGCGGCTGGTCATCGGCCAGCCGGTCGGTTGAAGTGGACGGTGGATTCGTTCGACCTCCGCAGCCGTCCTGTGCGCTCCATGCCGCCACTGGACGGGCGCAGGCGCCGACAACGGGCGCTGTCTGATCGCCGGGGACCGGCGGCACCGCCGGCATCTGCCTCGGCATGTGGACCACCACTGGTACGCCCACCCTCCCCATCGCGCTGTCCGGCCCGGAAGGACCCCCACATGACGCCAGCAGCACCCCCGGAGAACAACAAGCAGCTGACCATCGGAGGCGACCTGACAATCAACCGCCTCGGCTTCGGCGCGATGCACCTCACCGGCCCCGGCATGTGGGGCCCGCCGGAGGACCCCGACAACGCCATCGCCGTGCTCCGCCGCGCCGTGGACCTGGGCGTCACCTTCATCGACACCGCCGACGCCTATGGGCCCGGCGACAACGAACGCATCATCCGTGAAGCTCTGCATCCCTACCCCGGCGAACTGGTGATCTGTACGAAGGGCGGCATGCTGCGCTCCGGGCCGGATGACTGGCCGGACGAGGGCGAGCTGTACATCGTCCCCCTGGGCCGTCCGGAATACCTCCGCCAGCAGGTCGAGATGAGTTTGCGCAACCTCGGCGTGGAACGCATCGACCTGTACCAGCTGCACAGCATCGATCCGGCCGTCCCTCTGGCCGACCAGCTCGGCGAACTGGTCAGGCTCCAGGAGCAGGGCAAGATCCGCCACATCGGCATCTCCGGACAGCCCGGAGTCACCGTGGAGCAACTCGAGCAGGCTCGCAAGACCGCGGCCCTCGTCGCAGTGGAGAACCGCTACAACGTCGCCGACCGCGTCGGCGAAGACGCCCTGCGCTACGCGGAGGAGCACCGTATCGCCTTCATCCCATGGTTTCCCATGGGGCACGGAGAGCTCGTCGGGCCCGACGGTCTGCTCACCCCGATCGCCGCGCGGTACGGCGTGACGGCCTCGCAGCTCGCCCTGGCCTGGCTGCTGCACTGCTCACCGGCCACCCTGCTGATCCCGGGCACCGCTTCCCTCACCCACCTGGAAGAGAACATGCGCGCGGCCGACATCCGGCTGAGCGACGACGACTGGAACACCATCACCTACGAGGTCGACCGCAGCCGGTCCGTCGGCATCGCCCCCGTGCCGGTGCGGTGAGCGTCAACCACGCGACGACGGAGGACTCATGGACACCTCATACGTGCACCCCAATGCCACCGTTCTGCGCTCCTTGTACGCAGACCTCGCCCGCATCGCCGACTACGTCGATGACGACGTGGTGCTGCACACCGCGCAGCGAGGGATCGTCGGCCGGCCGTCGAAGGTACACGGCAAGGAAGCCGTCCTGGCGCATGAACGCGACCTCATCCGCCTGACGGGCCACACCCTGGTCATGGACGTGGAGCACGTCACGGCCAACGACGAATTCGGGGCGGTGCTCGGAACACTGCGAGCACATCGCAACCGCCGGGACATCGCGATGCCCTTCTGCGGACTCTGGCGCTTCAAGGGCGGCAGGATCGTCGAGCACTGGGAGCACGCTTATGACCCGCTCCTCCTCGACCGGTCCCTGACCGGCGGTACCGAACCCGTGGCGCCCTGAACGCTGGTCGGCCCCGCCGAGCCCGTGCGGGCGCGGCGGGGCCGAGGCCCGTCCGGGCCCGTCTCCCTCTGGTACCTGATGCGCGACGACGGCCGTCTGACCGTCGGTTGGGCGCAGGAAGATCAGCCTGGCACCCGGGAGATCGCCGCACGGTGTTCATGACATCCTGTGACATCACAACTCGCCGGGGCTGGATCGGCGGACGTCCGGGGGTTACGGGGAAGGTCGATGAGGCTCTGCTTCCTGGTGGAGGAGCACTACCGTCACGACGGCATGCCGATTGAGGTGATCCGTCAACTGACATCTTGGGGACACCAGGTGGACGTGGTGCGGCCGGGCGGTTCCCTGTTGAGCATGACCGAGACGGTGCAAGCGGGCACCCATGACGCTTGGGTTCTCAAGACCGTCTCCGGCGGCCCAGGGCTCACCTTGCTCGAAGCCGCGGCCGCGGCCGGGATGACGACAGTCAACGACGCCCGGTCGATACGAGGTGTACGGGACAAGGCACTGGCCGCGGCGATCGGTCGCAGCCGCGGGCTTCCTCTGCCACAGACCTACGCGGCTGCGCGGCCCGAGCTGCTGGCGGAAATACCGGCGTCGGAGTACCCGCTGGTGGTCAAACCCGCCGACGGAAGCTCGGGGCGGGCCGTGCACCTGGTGTCGTCACCGGATCGACTCGCCGCAATGCTCCCCGAACTGGCGAGGGAGGGCATGCTCATCGCCCAGCCGTATGTGACCAACCCGGGCATCGACGTCAAGGTGTACTGCGTCGGCGGCGAGCTGTACGCGACCGAGCGCTGCTCCCCGCTCCACCCGGACCGCTCGGTGAAAGAACGCCGCGTCCCGCTGTCGGCCGAGGTGGCCGGGATAGTCGCCCAGGTCGGGGCGGTCTACGGCCTGGATCTGTACGGCGTGGACGTGCTGCTGGGACCCGACGGTCCTGTGGTCGTCGATGTGAACGATTTCCCGAGTTTCCGTCAGGTCCCGGACGCGGCGGCCCGGGTGGCACGAGCCGTGCTCGGGCTGGCCCGCACAGGCCAGGCGTCCGGCGCGGCCACGCTGCCCCACCCCCGTCCGCCGGAACAGCACAGCGAGGTCGGCCGGTCGTCGTTGACACCGCGCCCGCACCCTGCGCAGGTCCCGGTTCAGGTCCCGACTCCGGTGCAGGTTCCTGCGGCGGCGGGTGAGAGCGCATGAGGATTGGTCTGATCACGCCCGAGCCCGACCATCCCCTGCTGGCCGCCACCGCCGCCCTGCTCACCCCCGACCATGTGGTGGAGACGCTGGACCCGAAAACGGTGGTCGACGTCCTCGAGCCGCTCGCCGACGTCTACCTGCTGAAGTCGCGTACGCCACGTGCCCTGGCCCTCGCCCGCGACCTGGAGCAGCGGGGCGCCCCAGTGGTGAACTCGGCTGCGGCGACCGCGCTGTGCCAGGACCGTACGGCGATGGCGGAACAGGCCCGGCGGGCCGGCCTTCCGTTCGCCGCTACCCGCACCTTCACCGCGCTCGCTCAACTGGCGTCCGGCCCACGGCTCCCCGGCCCGGTCGTGGTCAAGAGCCGCCACAGCCGAAAGCACGACCTGGTGGCCCGCATCGACAACGACAGACAACTGCGGGAGCTCGCCGCCGCATACCCACAGGAGCCGGTCGTGGTCCAGGAGTTCGCACCGAACAGCGGCTGGGACCACAAACTGTGGGTGATCGGAGACCAGCTCTTCGCCGCCCTGCGCCGTTCCGAACTATCGCCCGCAGGGCGGGGCTCCGCACGCCCGCTCGCCCTCGATGATCTGCCGCCAGGCTGGCCCGCCTTCGCGCGCCGGGTCGGCGAGGTTTTCGAACTCGACGTCTACGGCGTGGACGTCATCGACACGGGCGATGGCGCCCCGCTGATTGTGGACATCAACGCCTTCCCCGGAGTCCGGGGTCAGGCCGGTGCTCCGGAGGCCCTGGCGGCACTGACCCTGCGCAGAACCAACCGGTCATCGACTGCCGGCACGCGACGGGTGACTGGGGCGCGGGGCACGTCGAGCGCGACTGCAGCCACTCCTGCTTCCTGAGAGGCCGGCGTACTTGAAATACGAAGGAGTGACGCCGCTGATCGTCCTGTCGGCCAAGCAGCCGCCGGGTCGTGAGGACCGGTGGGTGAGGGCGGGACGGCGACCCGCTCGGCGCATTGTGCGGGGCGTCCGGCGTGTCCGGGGGACATGGGCACGAGGCTCCGTCACTAATGGCAGGTGATCGGTTCACCCAGGCGTCGTGGGAGGCGGCGCGGCGGGGCCCTACCTTGCGAGGAACGCACATGAGGAAGCTGCTGCCCACACGGCTGCGTGTCGGCGGGAAGTCCGCCGGTCCCGCGCGCACCGGCCCCGCGCCCGCCGGACGGCGGGTCCTGCTGCCCGCCCTGCTGCTGGGCCTGACGGCATGGCTGGCGCCCACCCCGCAGGCTGTCGCCGACCCGCAGTCGGGCCACGTCGCCGCCTCGCAGCGGACCACCAAGGCCTGGGGATGGAACCCGTACGGCCAGGTCGGTGACGGCACCACCACCGACCGCCTCACACCCGTCACCGTCCCCGGGCTCACCCGGGTCCGCGCCGCCGCGGGCGGCGTGCATCACAGCCTCGCCGCGCTCTCCGACGGCACCGTGAAGGCGTGGGGGCTCAATCTGACCGGGCAGCTCGGTGACGGCACCACGACCGACCGCCTCACGCCCGTCACCGTCCCCGGGCTGTCGCACGTCCGAGCTGTGGCGGCGGGCCTGCACCACAGCCTCGCCCTGCTGGATGACGGCACCGTCAAGGCCTGGGGCCGCAACGCGACCGGGCAGCTGGGCGACGGCACCACGACCGACCGCCTCACACCCGTCACCGTCACCGGCCTCACCCGCGTCCGCGCCATCTCGGCCGGGGCGAACCACAACCTTGCCCTGCTCTCCGACGGCACCGTCAAGGCCTGGGGGTTCAACGACTCCGGTCAGGTCGGCGACGGCACCGAGATCGACCGCCTCACGCCCGTCGCCGTCCCCGGCGTCACCCGGGTCCGCGCCGTAGCCGCCGGCGGCTATCACAGCCTCGCTCTGATCGCCCCCCGCGTGGGGTGCGGTTCCTGCACGGGAGGCACCGTCATCGCCTGGGGAAACAACGAGCTCGGCCAGCTCGGCAACGGGCCGCTGCGCGAGCGCGCCGGGAGGGCGGTGCCCCCGGTCCAGGTCACCGGGCTCAAGGACGTGCGCGCGATCGGCGGCGGCTGGGCCCACAGCCTCGCTGTGCGGGCGGACGGCACGGCCAAGGCGTGGGGATGGAACGCCTACGGCCAGCTCGGCGACGGAACCTTCACCGACCGCCGGGCCCCGGTCACCGTCACCGGGCTCACCGGCGTCCGCACCATCGCCGGGGGAATGTTCCACAGCATCGCCCTGCTGTGCGACGGCACCGTCAAGGGCTGGGGGCACAACGACACCGGGCAGCTGGGCGACGGCACCGTCACCGATCGTCAAACGCCCGTCCCGGTCACCGGGCTCGCCGGCGTCCGCGCCGTCTGGACAGGCGGAGGTCACAGCATCGCCGTCTGAGCCCGCGCCCACACCAGCCGCTTCGCTCCCCCGCCAGGGAAGCGGCGCGGGAGCGAAGCGGCTGGTGTGGGTGGGGGGGAACGTCCCCGCGTGTGCGGGGTGAGGCTGACCGAAATGAAGTTGGGTCCTTGGCCTGAGTCAGGGATGATCTCCGCCGTGGCAGAGAAAGCGAGTGCGGGATCGGGAGCGAGTCTCGACAACGAAGCCGGACGGTGGGATGAGCGGCTGAGTTGGGCATACGGTCTCGTAGCCGACGATCCGGGAGAGCGGGCGGCGGCGCTGACCCAGTTGTCCAACAGCCACAGGAAGATCTCTGACGCTCACGACCGGATGCACGAAGCGTGGCGACGAAGGTTGCCCCTGGGCAGGAACAGGGCCGCCGGAAACTACTACGAGGCCCTGAAGCATTCGCTGCCCGGGGCTTTGTGGGACCGCCCACCCGGCACAGACATCGCCGCGTGGCCCGGACTCCCTTACGCGCTTCTGTACCTGGAGTGGGAGGCGAGATATCCGCGTGAGTGGACACAGCATGCCAAGGCATGGGGCACGAAGGAGCACATGATCCGAGACCTGGCTGTCACTCACCACGACGAGACCACCCGGGCCAAGCTCGCCGACCTGATCGAGATCGTCGTACAGCGTCCCTACCGCTGCAAGGATCACGAGTATGTACGCGTTGCCCGGGCCGTGGACAGCGATGACCTGCGCGGCAGGCTCAACACGGCCGCCCGCACGGACAATCCATGGGCGCGACGCCACGCCGGCTACATTCTCTGGCTTCTCGATCGCCCCGAAGTTCCCCATACGCGTCACGTCTGGCGACAGTGGCTGACGGCAGAATGCAGCGAGCAAGTGCTGCCCGACCGGCCAGATGGAGAGCCGGCTGAGGCCGCCTAGATTTCCAAATCCGCTGACATTTCGATGCCCAACGGCAATGAATCCCATATCGGGGTTGATCGCCGTTTCGGCTTGCCGTCACCGCAACGCATTCACGCAGCGGCGACTTCTGTCCCAGGCGCCCTAAGCGGCAACTGACCTGCGACGTTGCCCTACAGAAGCAGATGCTTGTCCCGCCGCCCATCTCCTGGTCAATTGCATTGCGCGCGTCGGCGCGGGCGGGTGCCGGACTTTGTCTTCGGAGCCGCCGAAGATCTCGACAGCGGGGGCGCCGGCAGCGGTCGGCTGCGACGCATACCCGAAATGCGCTCTTCGTATTCGCATGCAAGTCTGGTAGCAGCCCATCGTCCGACATCCGCTACAGGAGGCACGATCGTGGGCAAGAAACAGAGCCGGCAGAACCGCGGCGCCCGCACCGGCGGCCATGAGCGCAGCGCCACCGTGGAGGCGAAGGAGCAAGCGAAGACATCGGCCACACATGAGACGGTGCGCCCGATCTCGGAGCCGGTCTCCCATAAGCAGCAGCGGAAGTTCGGCCACAACTGACCCTCCGGCGATCCGTCGGTCAAGCACCCAGAGTCTGGCAGGCGGGGCAGAGTTCGTAGCGGCCATCGTTCACCACGCTCCCCCAGCCGCGGCACTCGTCGCAGTCGCGAGCCAGGGCGCTGTTCGCGCGGGGGGCAGGAGCGTTGGGGTGGGCTCCAGTGGTCATCAGGTCGTGCTCCTCGGGTAGAGGGCTATACACAGCAAAACTATGACATAGTGCGCATAATTATGCAACGAATTTCCTGTGACTCGGTCCGCGTGGATCACATCGAGCTCGCGTCGGCCGCAGCCCCGGCGGCGCGCCATGCCGGTACAGCCACCCAGGGTCACCGCGAAGCGGCCGGCGGGCGCTCGAAAACGCGGCGCCCACGCGGCCCGCCGATGCATTTCGGGCCTTCCGGGGGTGGCAGTCGCCGCCGGCGGAAGGGAATCGCATGCGTCACCCACGGGCCCCTCCCGGGCTCGTCACAGGCGCTTAGGGCCGCCAGGTGCGCAGGTGCTCGGCGACGCGGCCGGCAGTGCAGCGCGGGTCGTACAGGTCGCGAGCCAGGGCGGTGAGCTCCTCTCGGGTGGGAGTGACGGGGATGCCACTGGCCTCGAGGTACATGACGGCGACGGCGCAGGCGACCGTGAGGTTGGAGCGCTCCAGCCACCGGCAGCGGCCCAGCGTGTGGACCAGAGCAGCGGCGCGCGCGAAGGGGCCGCCGTAGACGGGTTGCTCCAGGAGCTCGGCGCGGTGGCGGGCGACTGCACTGATGGGCACGCCGAGGTCGTCAGGGGCGGGATCGCGGTGGCCGGCACGCTCGGCCACCTCCAGGATCCAGGACAGATCGACGTGCAGGGACATGCTCACGCAGCGGCGCCCCGCGGACTGGGGGCGGTGGCGTACTGGGCGTCCATGCCGGCTTCCAGATCGTCGAGGAAGGCACCGTGAGTGTCGATGAGGCGCTGGGCGGCGGCCATGCCTGCCGCCCGGGCACCGGAGGTGTCCTCGGCGATGAGACGCTCGATATACCGGTTGAAATCGAGCCCGCGGGCGGCTGCGGCGTCCTTTCCGGCGGCGAGTACGCCGGGCTCGAGTCGCACCTGCGTCTGCTTCTTCGCGCTGCTCATACAACCGAGGGTAGCAGGGTGGTAGCAGCCAAGGGGGCTGGATTGGACCGGCGATACAACTCGCGGGCGCGCATGCGGATTCAGGCGCCTTCCAACGGCCAGGTCTGCAGAACCTGGTCCAGGCGGTGATATGCGTCGTCGAACCAGGCGTCGGTCAGAACGACAGTGACCGTCACGGTAGTGAGCGACATCGAGCCGTCCGCGATGGTGACGTGGGCCCGCTCACCGTCCGGATCGAGCTCGATGAGCATCTCGGTCGCGCGCTTGCCCTCAGGCCACGCGACGTCCGCCCCGCCATCGAGCGCGTCCAGCACTCCCTGCCATTCCGTCAGGTCCTCTGGGAAGATCCACGTCGCGATACTTCCGCGTACGAAAGCGGTGTCGACGATGATTTCTCCGACCAACGCGTCGGTGCGGGGCTGGTCCTGGGCGGACTTCTTCCCGGTGATCCGTACGATCACGCTGGTGCCCTCGCCCTCCAGACTGATCAGGTCGATCGGGCCCTCGGACTCCATCGCTGCTCCCACCCTCCCCGGTACTTGTGCCCGGCACCATAGCCGACGGCGCTGACGCCGTCTCACCGACGTGGATACTGCATGACACGTGTGCATGGTGTGGAGAGGAGCAGTTCGCGAGCCATGCGGGCCCGCCGCAACGCGAGGGCCTACGAGCGCATGACCCCCATGCGGCCGGCGCACATCCGTTGAGCCACCATCACGCTCATGAGCCGCCACCTGGTCCGGCCGCACCGGCAAGCCCAGCGGCCGCCAACCGGCTCTCCCGGCCGCATGAGACCCCCACCGCTGCCTTTCGAAAGCCGCCCCTCGACGCCGATCCGAGCGGCAAGCGGACGATCCATCCGCCGCTTCGGCGAATACTCCACCCACGAACTCGGCATCCAGCCCCAGGCGTACGACCCACGCCTGGACGTCGACTTCAGCCCGCTCCGCGGTGATGCCCCACCCGCCGCCGACGGCTACGACCAGGCGGGTCCTCTGTGCAGGCGGAGGGCGCCGGAGCGCCGCTCTCCAGCACTCTCGCGGCGCGCCCCGAGATTCTCCCGCCGGCCGGCGGCGGCCTCACGGTCCACATGTGGGTCCTCACCATGGAGCTCTGGGAGTTACTCCTCCACGCTCACGGTCTCGCCGTCGAGCGGATCGACGTCCTCGACGCCCACGAGCCCGGCAACCCGGTTTCATGCGCATGTACGCCGCACGGAAGCGTGAGGCGCCAACTTCGTTCCCTGTCAGGAAAGTTACGCACGACCGCACCCGTCACGAGGTCCGTGACCGTCCGTAGGCCGCACGGTGGCTCATCGCTTTCGAACTCCGAGCCCAGAGCTCCTGCCACGATGGACGCCGAGCTTGCCAACCAGGCCTCAGTCCTTGATCATTCCGTTGGATTCGCCTCCTCGGACAGCGCTGCGTCACCCATGCTCTCGGCAGTCCTCCTGTACGCGAACCAGGGCATGAAGAACTGGGTGGTCGGGCCGACCGCCAGTGCGTACAGCACGGTGCCGACACCCACGCTCCCACCGAGCAGCCAGCCCACGGCGAGCACGGTGATTTCGATCAGGGTGCGGATGAGCCGGATGGAACGCCCCGTTGCGGCGGACGCGCCGGTCATCAGCCCGTCCCGGGGC
This sequence comes from Streptomyces sp. NPDC002730, assembly GCF_042888805.1. Lineage (NCBI taxonomy): Bacteria > Bacillati > Actinomycetota > Actinomycetes > Kitasatosporales > Streptomycetaceae > Streptomyces > Streptomyces sp. NPDC002730. Next base: position 160,861 of record NZ_JBIAQG010000008.1, on the reverse strand, counting down.
CCGGGTCCGAAGCGCGCGCCGACGTAGACGGCGACAGACAATCCGTTGAGGAGGACACCACCGCCGAGCAGACCGACCCGGGCGGGAAATCCGAGGTGCTCGGGGATGAGCGAGAGACCGAGATCGGCCGAGTACGCCAGGACGATGATGTTGGCGACGGTGCCGAACTTCGGCCTCTGCTTGAGGGGGATCCACAACAGCAGCACGAGAACACCCACGACGGCGGTGATCGTGCCGAAGCTCAGGAAGGTGTGGTGCTCCAGACCCTCGGACAGGACGGTCCAGGGGGTGACGCCCAGCGAGGCCCGGACCATGACCGCGAGGCTGAATCCGTACAGAGCGAGGCCGGTGAACAGTTGGGGCAGGCGTCGCAGCGGACGCTCACCGAGAGGGACGTAGGTGAGTGGGGGCGGGGGCGGGCCCATACGGGACCTGAGCGGAGTCGCGGTGCGATCCTCGTGACCGCCCTGGAGTTCGGGCTCGGAGCGGTCCGTGATGTCCTGGTGCATGCCTGGTTGCCTCCATAATGTGCTCGTGCGCCTTCAAGGCCAATGGGGCAACTCTGTAGAGTGATTGGCCCAGATAACATGGCCAATCTTGGGAGAATGGTGTGGCTGACACGAATCCGTTCCCGCTCGTGGGCAGGGTCGGCCGCACGGACCGCACCCTGGGGAGCCGAAAGCTTGCCGCGATGCTGCCCGACCCGGCAGGAACGAGGCCCGCCTACCGTCACTTGGCCCAGGCGATCAGCGCACTGATCCTGGACGGACGCATCGCGTTGCACGTCAAACTCCCCGCCGAACGGGAACTGGCCGCCGCCCTCAACACCAGCAGGACCACCATCACCGCCATGTACGACCTGCTGCGCGAGAGCGGCTACGCGCACAGCCGCCAGGGCTCCGGTACCTGGACGACCCTGCCCGAAGGCCGTACTCCCAGCGGCATTACACGGCTCCTCGGACCCGAGGACACCGCGATCGACCTGGCCAGAGCCGCACCCGGACTGCCGGAGCAGACGCTCATCGATGCACTCGTCCAAGTCACCCCTCGGCTGGCCGAGCACGCGCACACTCCCGGCTACCACCCCTACGGCCTGCCGGAACTGCGCGCCGCCATCGCCGAGCGATTCACCCAACGGGGCCTGCTCACCGTGCCCGAACAGATCCTGGTGACCTCCGGCGCTCAGCACGCACTCACGCTCGTCATAGGGCTGCTGTGCCGCCCTGGCGACCGGGTCATGGTCGAGAACCCGTCCTACCCCAACGCTCTGGAGGCCATGCGCCGCGCTCGGCTGCGCACCGTGTCGGTCCCCGTGACCGATACCGGCTGGGATATCGAGATCATCGAATCGACCTTCCGCCAGGTGGTGCCCCAACTGGCCTATCTGATCCCCGACTTCCACAATCCGACGGGCTGCCTCATGCCCGAGCACGAGCGCGTTCGCATCCTGAGCGCCGCGGCGCGCTCCGGCACCTGGCTGGTCGTCGACGAGACCCTGGCCGACCTCGCCCTCGACGTCCCCGCCCCGCCGCCCTTCGCCTCCCACACCACGCCCGGTGGAACCGGCCAGGTCATCACCATCGGCTCGATGAGCAAGACGCACTGGGGCGGTCTGCGCATCGGCTGGCTGCGTGCCCCCGCGCGGCTGGTCACCGAACTTGCCGGCCAGCGGGTCGCCACCGATATGGGCGGCTCAGTCCTGGACCAACTCCTGGCCCTCGCCCTGCTGGCTAGGGCCGGGGAACTAATGCCGCCCCGCCTGGAACAGATGCGCCAGCAGCGCGCTGCTCTGGCCGCGGCCCTGGCCGAGCACATCCCGCGGTGGACCTGGCAACTGCCGCCAGGCGGGCTGTCGCTGTGGGTCGACCTGGGCGAGCCCGTCGCCTCGGCGCTGGCCGAGCGGGCATTGGACAACGGGGTACGCATCGAGAGCGGCGCCTACTTCGCCACCGACCCGGGCATTTTCGAACAACGGCTCCGCATCCCCTACACCACACCCCCAGAAACCCTGCGCGAAGCTGTACACCGCATGGCCGCCGCCCTCGCCGATGGCCGCTCGCTCCCGTCCACTACCCGACGACCGCACTGGGTCGCCTGAGAGCGGCCCTTCCTGCCGTCGCTTCACCGTTCCCGGACTCCCAACCGAACGGAAGCCAACGGCCGATCCCCATGCCACCGCCGCGTCCGGCGCCGAGGGCCCGACCGACGTTGCCGTCCTACGGGCCGCGGCGATACCCGTCGAGGACGGGGTGCCGGGCGACGAGGCGCTGTTCGACCCGGTGGGTGACTCCCGGTTCGTACTGATCGGAAAGGCATCCGCGCGGGACGCCCTTGAGCCGATCAGGGAAGATCAGGGAAGAGGAGCGCCGCGGGCAGTGAGCCAGAGTTCGTACCACTCTTCTCGGGTGAGGTCTGGTTCCTGCTGCGCGGCGTCACGGCAGGCGCGGATACGTTCAGGACGCGCGCTTCCGATCACCGGCACGATCCCGGCCGGATGCCGCTGGAGCCACCACAGCAGAATCGTCTCCGGCGTCGTGCCTTTCTTGTCGGCCAAGGACGTGATGAGCTGCGCGGTCGCGTACTCGTCCGGCGTCTGCTGCCGACCCGTGAAACGGCCCTGCGCGAGTGCCCCCCATGCCTGCAGGGAAATGCCGTTCGCCCGGCAGAACTCGACCGTCCCGAACGGGAAGCCGATTGCAGCGGCTTCCGGGGTGTTCACGAGGACACCGGCTTCGAGCCAGTCCCGCCGCTGCAGGCTCATCTCCAGCTGATTGGCGACCAGCGGGACGTCGAGACGTGCCTGGAGAGGGGCCATCTGCACGGCGCCCATGTTCGACACACCGAACCGTCGCACAATGCCCTGCCGGTGCAGCGATGTCAGTGCCTCGGTGATCTCGTCCGGGTCTGCCAAGGGATCCGGCCGGTGCAATAGCAGTACATCGATGACGTCGGTACGCAGACGAGCCAGGCTCTCCTCGACCCGCCGGGCGATGCTCTGCCCGCGGAGGTCGTAGATGCCGGGCCGCTCGCCGTCTGCAAGACGGATACCGCACTTGGTCTGCACCACGATGCGCTCACGCAGTCCTGGGGTGCGGGCGAGAACCTCACCGAAGACTGCTTCAGCCTTCCCGTGCCGGTAGATGTCGGCGTGGTCGAACGTGCTGATCCCGCAGTCCAGCGCCGCCTCGATTGCTGCCTCGGCATCTGCAATCTCCGGCGCGCCGTAGGGCTCGGTATCCCAACTGCCGCCGAGCCCCATACACCCGTACAGCAGCCGCCCACCGCTCGTCCCAGCATTCGTCGTCACACCGTCACCCTACGACGCAGCATCAGCAGCAGCTGTCCATGGACCGTTCGGACGATCGATCCTGTCCCCTGAGGATCAATGGAGGCCGATGCCGCCCCGACTGCTTCGAGGTCACCGGCGCCCGCTTCGCTCAGGGTTTCGGACGGTGCAACCGGGTTGGACGCCGCTCTCTTTTGGGGATCCGGCGTCAGACGGCCGACCCCATTTCTCGTCGTGCCAGTTCCCGTCAGACGGCCCGCAGTTCCCTGCGGAGAGAGCGGCCCGGTGCGGTCGGCACCGGGCCGACGCCCTGAGGCCTGCAGATGATGCAGACCTCAGGGCGCGGAGTGTCAGTGCTTCGTGACGGCGTCGAGTGCGTTGACGATGCCGTAGCCGTAGAAGCCGTTCACCCGCCTGTGGCCTTTGCAGGTCGAGTCTTCGATGCCGTTGCCGTCGGGGTCGTACAGTCCGGTCGGGCAACCGGGGTTGTCCGCCTGGGCCTTGAGCAGCGCCTGCAGAGCCTGCGGGCCGGCCCACGGGTGGGTGCTCTTGAGGAGAGCCGCGACACCGGCCACGTGCGGGCCGGCCATCGAGGTGCCCTGCAGGAAGGCGTACCCGTTGTTGGGCATGGTGGCCAGGATCCGGCCGTTCTTCGACGGGGTGTCCGGGATCTGGTACTTGTCGCCGCCCGGGGCCGCGACGTCGACGACGCCGAGTCCGTAGCTGGAGTAGTAGGACTTCAGGTTCTGCACGCCGGTCGCGGAGACCGTGACGACACCCGGCAGCTGGGTGGGGATGTCGAAGCACTTGTGCGGGTCTACGGTCCGCGGGGCCGGGGTGGTGTCGTCGGGGCTGGATTCGTCGACGATCGCGTCGGAGTCGAGGTCGTGGTTCGAGTTGCCCGCGGACGCGACGTGCAGCGTGCCCTTGCTCTGTGCGTACAACGAAGCCCGGTTGACCGCGTCGACGATGGCCTTCTGGTCCGGGTCGTCGAGGCAGTTGTAGAGCCACGGGTCGATGTAGTAGCTGTTGTTGGTGATCTCGACGCCATGGTCGGCGGCGAACACGAACGCGCAGACGACACTCTCCGGGAAGAAGAGGCTGGTCTTCGGGTCGCTCACCTTGATCGATGCGACCTTGACGCCCGGAGCAACGCCGGCCACGCCGATGCCGTTGCGGGCGGCGGCTATCTCACCGGCGACGTGCGTGCCGTGGTAGTCCTCCGCCGGGTCGTAGGGACGCCAGGCACCCTCGCTGGTGTCCGCGACGCCGCCCACGCAGTTGGCGGACTGACGCTTGGAGAAGTTCGCGGCGAGGTCGGGGTGGGTGTCGTCCACACCCGTGTCGATCACGGCGACGGTGACGTTCCTGCTGCCCGGGTTGACCTTGGCTGCCTTGTCCGCGCCGATGGCGCGCAGGTCCCACTGGTCGGCCTCGAGCGGCTCGGTGCCATCGGTGGCGGCCGTACGGGCCTGGGCCTTGGCGCTGTCCACGTACTCCGGGGCGCCCATCTCGGTGGTGCTCGCAGGGGCGAGTGCGGCGGTACGCGTGGCACCCGCGCTCTGCACGCCCTTGACCGTGCGTATCTGCTTGGCGAAGTCGGGGTTCGCCGAGTGGACGACGATGACGCCGATCTTCTCGTAAGTTATGACAACGGTGCCGCCGGCTTCGGCTATCGCCTTCTCAACGGCCTTGATTTTGCCGTGGTTCGCCTTGGTGTTGACCACGTACGAGAGCTTGGGGCCGTCCGTGGTCGCTGTGGCAGGGGTGTCCTGCACGGCGGCCTGGGCGGAGGCGACGCCCGGCAGAAAGCCGAGCGACGCGGTGAGCGCCAGTCCGGCCGGTACCGCGAGGGCGGCACGCAGGCGTCTGGAGCGCAGATGAGCCATGGAGGTACTCCACATCATCAAAGGGCTGCCCGAATTGTGTACGCACGGGCGAGGTACGTGACGAAGCAAGCTAGCGTCGATCAAGCGTGCGTATCAATGGCCAACGGCAATAGGCTTCCTTACTTGTTTCCGACTCCCCGTAGACATTTCGCCCACCGTGCGATGCTGAAGATCGCTTCCGTCGGTGGCGGTGCGTCCGGGGCGACAGCCCGGCCAGGGTGGTCACCCCGTGGTTGCTGGTGCTTCCCGATCGCACCGGGTCGGCGGCCGGCTGCATCTCCAGCCCACACGATCAAGAGTCCTCGCGGTACTGGGGTGTTGGTAAGAACCGTGGCACCAGGGGCCAAATAGTTGATCTTACGTTGGCCCCTGGTGTGGGGTACCGACAACGGTCAACGGGCAGCAGGGTTCATGCGTAGGTCGCGAGGACCGCGCTCAGCGGACAGCCTCGGACTGGACCGTCCACGTGGTGTGAAACGTCATCCCTTGACAGCGAATGTCGGTGTCTTCCTTCAACTTCACAGCGTCAGCCAGCACGAATGGCAGGTTGGCCTGGCTGAGGTCAAGCGTGGGCAGCGTGCCCACGCCGGTTGCGGACAGTTCGATCTGATCGTGGCAGTAGGTCATGTCGTCGGCGTTCGCAACGGTGTCGACAACGACGTCGTCGGCGGCGATGGAGATCAGCTTGGCCCTTACGTTGCTATTCGGGTTGGTGAACGTGAGGGTGACGTCTGCGGTTTCGCCGGGCAGCATCTTGCCGGTTTGCCCGCCGGTGACCGTGATGGGGGCGAAGGACTCGGCGGAGCCTGTCACGGCGTCCGATGTGCTCTGCTGGATGAACGCAGCGATGGCGAATCCGCCGATCCCGAGGATTGTGCCGACGACGGTGACGCCGAGCACGGTGCGGATTTTCGTGTTGAGGCGCATGGGGGTTCCTTTACATCGGGATGAAGCCTCGCGGCCGACAAGCTGGAGGGGGGTACAGGTGCGCCGTTGGCTGCTGGCGTGGCGTGGGGATTGCGGGCCGCCCATGTGCCGGTAGTGCCGTTGACCGAAACGGTCGTCGTGGTTGTCAGGCCGGGCCTGACTACGGCTTCGCCCATTGCCGGTCCGGCGATGCCGAGGGCGACGGAAGCGACAACGATGGCGGTGCGCATGCCAGTGGAGCGCCGCAGGACCCTGAGTCTCAGGAGGTTCCTCCGCGGCGCGGGTCCGCGTCTGGGGACGGCCAGTTCACGGCGCCATTCGTCAGCCCCAATGATCACGTGATGGGCAACGCCCGACCTGCGCAATGGTCACGAATTGTCCGCCGGATACGCACCGCCATGACGTCGGAGGCGTCCAGTGAGTCCGCGGTGTTGGCTCGACGGCGAAGTCTGCGGCGTCGTCGTTGTCGAAGGGGCCGATGCCCCAGGTGCCCATGGTGATCTCCTCCAGGAGTCCGCGGTGCCGGCGTGGTCAGGAGCGGCAGGCGATTCCTCCGCGAGTTCGGCGCAGGCGGAGTGCCACCTTGCCGGTGCTGTGCGCTGCGGCCATCGAGGTGGCGGAGAGTGGGGCGACCGCGGCACTGTGATCGCGGGCCTGACCCTGCCCTCGAACTCGGGTTTCGTCGAAGGACACGTCAACCGGATCAAGATGCTCGAGCGCCAGATGCTTGAGCCCGCCGAACCGAAAAAGCAGCACAAAGCAGGCGTACGCTGGCAGAACGCCGTATTGCACCGCGAGTGAACGCTGGAGGCGGCGCATGACCGACCCTCACGGCTTCCTCAAGATTCCCCGTCGGCCCGTTCCGCCGCGCCCCGTCGAGGAACGGCTGAGCGACTGGAACGAGGTCTACGCGGGCCAGGCGCTGCTTCCGCTCGTGTCCGAGCAGGCCGGGCGCTGCATGGACTGCGGCCTACCGTTCTGCCACAGCGGCTGCCCGCTGGGGAATCTCATCCCCGAGTGGAACGCGTACGCGACGCAGGGCGACTGGCGAGCCGCGGCCGAGCGGCTGCACGCGACAAACAACTTCCCCGAGTTCACCGGGCGCCTGTGCCCGGCGCCGTGTGAGGACGCCTGTGTGCTGGCCATCAATGCCGATCCCGTGACGATCAAGAACGTCGAGCAGGCCATCGCCGACCAGATCTGGGAACGCGGGTACGCGCCACCGCAGCCGCCCGAGCGGCTCAGCGGCAAGACCGTCGCCATCATCGGCTCCGGACCCGCGGGACTGGCAGCGGCCCAGCAGCTGACCCGGGCGGGCCACACGGTCGCGGTGTACGAGCGCGCGGACCGAGTCGGCGGACTGCTGCGCTACGGCATCCCCGCCTTCAAGCTGGAGAAACGGCACCTGGACCGCCGCCTCGAGCAGATGCGGGCGGAGGGCACCAAGTTCCGCACGGAAGTGGACGTCGGCAGCGATCTCGACGCCACCGAGCTCAGGAGGCGTTACGACGCGATCGTCGTCGCCGTCGGAGCCATGGAGCGCCGGGAGCTCCCCGTCCCCGGCCGCGAGCTGTACGGCATCCATCAGGCCGTGGACTACCTGACCCTCGCCGACCGGGTCAGGGAAGGCGACTACGCCTCGCCCCCCGTCACCGCCGAGGGCAAGCATGTGGTGATAGTCGGTGGCGGGGACACCGGCTCGGACTGTCTGGGCACCGCCCTCCGCCAGGGCGCCGCCTCCGTGGTGCAGCTGGACATCAACCCGGAGCCCGGCGATGCCCGGCCGGACACCGACCCCTGGCCCACGTATCCGAAGGTCTACCGGATCTCCCATGCCCACCAAGAGGCCCGGGGGCGGGAGGGCACGGATCCGAGGGTCTTCTCCTCCGCCACCCTCCGCTTCGAAGGGGGCCCGGCCGGCCACGTGCACACGCTGCGCCTGACGGAAGTGGAACCCGAGGCCAGAAGGCCGCTGTCGGGCACCGAGCGGGTGATCCCGGCGGAGCTGGTCCTGCTCGCCCTTGGCTTCTCCGGTCCCGAACGGGGCACCGGCCTGATGAAGCAGCTCGGGCTCACGCTGGACGAGCGCGGAAACTTCGCGCGGGACGCCGCCTTCGCGGCCGAGACGGCCGAGACGGCGGAGCAGGCCGAGCGGACCGTCCGCACCAAGACGGACGGGATCTTCGTCGCGGGCGACGCGGGACGCGGCCAGTCCCTCGTGGTGTGGGCCATCGCGGAGGGACGTGCCGTCGCGGCGGCCACGGACCGCTATCTGACCGGCTCCACCGTGCTCCCGGCCCCCATCACTGCAAAGGACCGGCCCCTGGCGGCGTGATGCCCGGGCTGCCGCTGCCCCCGCGGGCGCGGCCCGAACCTGCCGCGCATCCTCCCCTCGGCTGTAAAGTGACCGGTGTAACTCCTGTGTGCCCCTGGCTGTCGAACCCGCTGGTGAGCGCAGGGAAATGGCCATCTGGGTCGTGACGGTGATGCGCATGGTCACGTGGAACCAGTCCCGCAGTGCTCGGCCTCGACGGTGCCGCCGTGCAGCTGGCGGTGGGCCTGGTCTGTATCTGTGCCAGGGCCCAGGGTCAGTGGCCCTGGGAGCAGCTACTGAAGGATCGCGTCACCGACCGGACCGACCGCCGATGGATCCAGCCGCCCTCGGTAGCCGGCCATAGGGGCGGACGTGGCCGACGAGGTGCGCATCGGTCTGCTCGGTGGCTTGGACGTGGCGGTCGGAGACCGCCGTGTCGCCGCCGGGGCGTGGCGGCTGCGCAAGGCCAGGAGCGTACTGAAACTGCTGGCCTTGGCACCAGGCCACAGGCTGCACCGGGACCGGTTGTACGACCTGCTGTGGCCCGACCTGGATCCCGAAGCCGCTTCCAACAACCTGCACCAGGTGTTGCATGCTGTCCGGCGCGCGTTGGCGACGGCCGGGACACCCGGCGATGTCGTCGTCCTTCGAGACGACATGGTCGTACTCGGCCCGGACGGCGGCGTCCGAGTCGACCTCGACGAGCTGGAGGAGGCGACACGACGGGCATCGGCCGGCGGCAGGCCGGCGGATTACCGCGCCGCGCTTGCCCTGGCCGAGCATGAACTGTTGCCCGAGGACACCTTCGAGCCATGGACGCAGGAGGTGCGCAGTGCCATAGGTGTGCGGCGCACCGGGCTGAGACTGGCTCTCGCCGAGACGCTCGAGCGGGAGGGCCGCGCCGCCGAGGCGGTCGAGGTGCTGCGGTCTCTGATCGCCGACGATGAATTGAACGAGCCAGGCCACCGGGCACTCATGCGGGTCCTTGCAGCTGCGGGGCGACGGCGGGAGTCGCTGGCGGTGTACGAGCAGCTGCGCGACGCGCTCCGTGGTGACGCCGGATCCGACCCGGACCCGCAGACCCGCGAGTTCTACCGCACTCTGCTGGTCGGTTCGGTCGAGGAGCCGGCCGGTCGCCGTCCCGTCCATCGTCACAACCTGCCGGCGCAGATGACCAGCTTCATCGGCCGGGAACGCGAGATCGTCGAAGTGGAGGAACTCCTCGCGCGAAGCCGGCTGCTGACCCTGACCGGCCCTGGCGGTTGCGGCAAGACGCGACTCGCCGTGGCCGTCGCAGCCCACCACGTCGAGGCTGTCCGCGATGGTGTGTGGTTTGTCGACCTCGCCGCGCTCACAGACCCCAGGTCCGTTCCGGACGCGGTCGCCGCGGTGCTCGACATCCAGCTCTCGCCGAGCAACAGGACGCAAGCGGCGCTGGTCACGCAGCTCGCCGGGCGGGAGCTGCTGCTCGTGCTCGACAACTGTGAGCACCTGGTCGACTCTTGCGCCGCCCTGGTCGCGGACGTTCTGGCCCACTGTCGGGGAGTCGTTGTGCTGGCCACCAGCCGCGAGCCGCTGCAGGCCTACGGCGAACGCACATGGAGGGTGCCTTCACTCGGGCTGCCGGACGTGCGTCGGCTGCCACCGCCGGCCGAGCTCGGCCGTGTCTCATCCGTGCGGCTGTTCGTGGAGCGGGCCACGGAGGCCGTCCCGCGTTTCCAACTGGACGCGGACAATGCGGCCGCCATCGCGCAGATTTGCTTCCGGCTCGACGGGATGCCCCTGGCCTTGGAACTCGCGGCCGCGCGGGTACGCATGCTGACACCGCGACAGATCGCCGAGCGGCTCGACGACGCGCTCAGCCTCCTCGGGCAGGGCAGCAGGCATACGGTGACTCGGCAGCAGACGCTGCTCGCCACCCTGCAGTGGAGTCACCAGCTGCTCGACCCCGAGGAGCGACTGCTCTTTCGTCGGCTCGCGGTCTTCGCCGGCGGCTTCTCCCTGGCCGCGGTGGAGGAGGTGTGCACCAAGGACATCGACCCCGCATCCGTGCTGGATCTGCTCGGCCGACTCGTCGACAAGTCGCTCGTCCTGGTGGAACGCCACGGCGACGAGGCGCAGTATCGACTGCTGGAAGCGATCCGGCAGTACGCGCGGGAGCGGCTGCGCGAGACCGGGGAACTGCTGGAGACCGAGAGCCGCCATCGCGGCTTCTATCTCGCACTCGCCGAATCGCATGACCCCGAGCTGACGACCCGGATCTCCGGCGAGACGTCGCTCCAGCTCGAAGTCGACCACGACAACCTCCGCGCCGCACTGAGATCGGCCCTTGAGAGTGACCCGGACACCGCGCTACGGCTGGCGGTCGCGTTGCGGCTGTTCTGGTCCGAGCGAGGCTACTTCGCCGAGGGGCGGCGCTGGCTGGACGACGCCCTCGCCGCCGCGCGGGCGCCGACCCCGCTACGGGCGCGGGCGCTCACCGGTCAGGGCGTGCTCGCGGTACGACTCGGTGACGGCTCCCGGCTTGCGTCGATCGGTGCGGAGATCGTGGCGATCCACCGGGCGCAAGGAGACCCGGCGGCACTGGCGTACGCCTGCTACCAGCAGGCGGTCCTGTTGTGGATGCGCGGCACCTGGGACGAGGCACGGACGGCACTCGACGAGGCATGTGCGCTCGCCGGCGGCGAGTCGTCCGTTCTCGCGGCCGCCGCGCACCAGCGGGGAATCTGGGCCGTCTGCCGGGATGACGGGAGAGCGGCCCGCGAGGCCTTCGCCGAGAGTCTGCGTCTGCTCGCCGGCCTCGCCAACGGGACCCGGCCGTTCTTCCCCGTCATGACACCCGGGTACATGGCGGAGGAGGACGCCGAGCGCAGGATGTCGGTGTTCTTCGAGGAGACCGTGATGGTCGGGCGGCTGGTGGGCGCGGCACAGGCTCGCGGGTACGCGTTGTCCAATCTCGCGTGGGCCACCCGGCTGAACGGCGATGCGCAGGAGGCCAGAACAGCGGCCGAACAGAGCGTGGACTGCTTCCGCGTGCTCGGCGACCCCCACGGGGAGTCGCTGGCCCTCAACACCCTCGGAAACATCTGCCGCACCCATCGGGAGTACGACGCAGCGCGGCAGTACCTCGACGCCAGCCTCCGGATCAGACGCCGGCTCGGCGACCGCCGCGAGGTCGGGATCACACTCGGCAACCTCGGCCTGCTGGCCATGGCCGTCGGCGACGTCGACGGCGCACGGGCGGCGATCGGCCGGGCCCTCGCGGGTTTCGAGGAGACCGACGACATCCCGGGGACGACGAACAGCCTGCTCCACCTCGGGCTCGTCGCCCGGGCTGCGGGCGACGCCGCCACGGCGCGGGATCTGCTCACCCGCGCCCTGGACCTGGAACACGTGGCCGGTTCGACGTGCGCCGCCGGGTGGGTGGCGGCCATGCTGTCCCGGCTGGCGGAGGAAGCGGGCGACCGTACCGGCGCGGACGCTTTCACCGCCCGTGCGCTGGGCCTCTTCACGCGAGTGGGCGACATGAGGGGCCTGGCTCACCTGCGTCGCGCCGGGACACGGGCGCAAAGCCGACGCTAACCCGGTGCTAAGCGGCACCTCCTACGGTCCTTGATGTCGGAGCGAAGACCACACCAAGGAGGCCGACGATGTCGATCGAGACAGCAAGGGGTGTCCTGGGGGACGCCACCATCGGTGAGCTGGAAGCGGCTCTGCGTGGGACGGTAGTAAGGCCGGGCGACGCGTCGTACGACGAGGCCCGGTCGATTTGGAACGCCGCGCACGATCGGCGGCCGGCCCTGATAGTGCGCTGCGCCGGGACCGCCGATGTGATCCGGGCGGTCGAGTTCGCGCGCAGCCAGGACCTGCCTGTCGCGGTGCGGGGCGGCGCACACAGCATCGCCGGGTTCTCGACCTGCGACGACGGGATCGTCATCGACCTGTCCGCCATGAAGGGGGCGCGTGTCGACCCCGTGGGACGCCGGGTCGTCGCACAGCCCGGGCTGACATGGGGCGAATTCGACCACGAGACCCAGGCGTTCGGCCTTGCCATGACCGGCGGCCTGGTCTCGACGACCGGTATCTCCGGTTTCACCCTGGGTGGTGGGGTGGGCTGGCTTGTCCGCCGCTACGGCCTGGCCTCCGACAATCTGGTGGCAGCCGATGTCGTCACCGCGGACGGCCGGCTCGTGCACGCCAGTGCGGAGGAGAACCCCGACCTGTTCTGGGCGCTCCGGGGCGGCGGCGGCAACTTCGGTGTGGCCACATCGCTCGAGTACCGGCTGCACCCGGTCGGCCCGCAGGTCCTCGCAGGCCTGATCTTCTACCCCCTCACCGAGGCACGCCAAGTCCTCACCCGGTGGCGCGACCTGACCGCCGAGATGCCCGACGAACTGACGACACTGGTCAACCTGACCACAGCGCCCCCGCTGCCGTTCCTGCCGGAGGCGGTGCACGGCACCCGGGTCGTGGTCGTCGCCGGCATGTACGCCGGTGCCATCGAGGCCGGTGAGGCAGCGGTCCGTCCGTTGCGCATGCTCGGTACCCCGATCGCCGACCTCATGGGGCCCATGCCCTACGTCGGAATGCAGTCGCTGCTGGACCCGCTGTGGACGCCCGGCGCGTACAACTACTTCACCTCGGCATTCATCGAGCCATCCGACACGGCGATCGATGCGCTGATGCGCCTGCACCTCACCACGCCGACGCCCTCCAGCGAGCTGCACCTGCACCATCTCGGTGGCGCGTACGGTCGCATCCCCGCGGACGCGACCGCGTTCAGCCAACGCGACGCAGGCGTCCTGTGCAACGTGATCGCGCGCTCCGACAAGCCGGCAGGCTTCGACGGGCACGCCGCGTGGGCACGCGCGGCACGGGAGGAGATCGCGCGCCACGGCGACGGTGCCATGTACGTCAACTTCACCGGTGACGCGGCAGAGGACAAGGTGCGCGCCTCGTATCCGGGCGCGGTGCACGACCGGCTCGTGCAGGTGAAGGATGAGTACGACCCCACGAACCTGTTCCGGCTCAATCAGAACATCCGCCCGTCCTCAGCGAGCTGACCTGGTGCACTCCAGACCGCGTGGGCGGTACCGGGACCACTGTGTCGGTTCCTCCTGCCCGACAGTCGGCGCGGGCTGGGCCGTGCGGCCAGCGGTTGCGGTGCGAGCGTGGTGCCGCCGGCCCTTGCGATGCCGCCGCAGCGCGGCACCGCAAGGGTCCAACTTTGGGGCTGGTGGTCGCAGTCCGCTCGCATACAGGACGGACGCCGTGCGTGTGACCCGCGTGCTGATTCCTGGATCCCGTGCTGGAAGCACCTGGACCTACGCCCCAGTGGTCACGTGCTCCTCTCAGGGGTACCTCGCGATGGGGATGTGGATATCGAGGACGGCACCGCCGGCGCGGGCTGGTGGCGCGTCCAGACTCTCCAGGACGTGGAGCATCGGCTTGTTGACCGCGGAGACAGTCGCGGTCAGGGTGTGGTGTCCGGCCCGGCGGGCCACGTCGGCCGCGTGTGCGGCCAATGCGGTGCCGAGCCCCTTGGACTGCCATTCGTCCTCGATCAGCACGGCGAGTTCGCCGACCCCTTGCTGATCGGTGCGCATGACGTTGGTCATGGCGATGATGCGGTCCGTGCGCTGGGCGGTGGTGGTGACCAAGGTGGTGCCGCGCTCCGGGTCGGACAGCAGCCGCCATCCGGCCGCAGACATCTCAGGTTTACCCGCGTGGTAACGCAAGGCTCGGCTACCCGGCGAGCAACGGCGGTGCAGGGCCTGGATGGGCCCGAGGTCGGCGGGTGTCACCTCCCGGGTCCGGGTGGTGGTGCCGTCGGTCAGCGTGATCGGGTGTGCGGGGCCTCGAGGGCCGGCGTCGGGCATGCGGCGCTCTCCTCACATAGGCGAACGTGATTGGTGTGCCGCGGAGCCCCTTCTGGGGGCATGTCCGCCTTGGCACAGGAGCAGTCTTTTTCCACTCCCCAGCCGATTCAAGGGATGTTCACGCCATATCGATTACGCTTCGCGCACTGCTTGTCACTCATCGGAGTGACATCTGTGTACTCTTAGTCCTCCTCCGCTGCCCTCGGGGCAAGGAGCATGCGCGCACCGACCCGTACGACGTCCCAGTCAGTGCCCGGGTCACGGTCCCGCGCACGCTGCAGCCAGGTCGCCCGGTCCCTGTGCTCATGGCGCAACTGCTCCATGTCCAGTTGGACACCGGGCGGAGGGCCTGCATCCTCCAGCTCGCTGATGCGCTGGTCCATCGCGGCGAACAGCGCCCGGTCGAGTTCGGTCACCGCGGCGAGGAACTCGCTCGTCGGCATGGTCACCCGACCCGTCTGCGGGCCGACGAACTCGATCACGCCTTCAGGGTCCGCCCGGTGCTCCCAAGTGACGGTCACGGCGTCGTCCTCGCCGACGATGGTGCGCCAGCAACGTACGTGCGGGGCGATGCGCAGATAGCTGGCGTACAAGTAGCCCGCGCTGTGCCAGGTCAACGCCGCCTCAGCCTCCGGCGTGTCCAGCCAGGCCCAGTCCGGCGAGATGTCAGCCGCGACGTCCACCAAATCCTGTGGCACCGGTTGCATCGCCTCCGACACGAGCGCGATCACGTCTTCCCACAGTCGGACGACGTAGTAGTCCACATAAGGGTTGGGTGGCTCGGCGTCACTGTCGTTCCGCAGTTCCTGGACAGTGCGCTCCGAGTAACGCAGCACTTCATGGCCGCCCAGGTCGATGCAGTACCAGCCGTCGGTCAGCGCGAACCAGTGAAGTTCGGGACGCTCCCCGCCCCACGGCCTGACCAACTCCAGCGGAGTCAGTCCGAAGCGGAAGCGAATCGCGGGCGCAGTATGGATCACCGGTCCAGTGTCCCAGTTCGCTCACCCGAGGTAACTCGACAGCATCAGCAAGGGTGCGCCAAGGGCGTGTCCGAAGGCGGAGTGGGGACGGTCGAGCCCCCTCAAGGACTCGGCTTGTCGCGGCAGGAGCGGGCGTCGATCGAGGGGCCGCTCGGCTTGTGGGTGCTGATCCAGCCGGGGTCCGCGATGGGCAACCCGGGCAGGGACGTCACGATGTCCCCGATCCACTCGCTGGTGCCCACGAACCTCTTCAGCCAGGTGGCCAGTCTCCGGCAGTCTGCACGATGCCCCTTGGGCAGCCCGATTCCGTAGAGCTGAGGCGCGCCGATGGTGAGCCCGGGGAGCACGCGCAGGTTGTCCGCAGCGTGCTGCTGGGCAAATCCGTAAAGGATTGCCTGGTCGGTCGAGACGGCGGCGACCTGACCGTCCACCAGAGCCTCAATGCAGTCGGAGGCGTCGTCGAGGACCTGCACGACCACGCCCATCCCCTTGAGGTTGGTCAGCGCCTCCTGCGACGTGGTGCCGTCCCAGGTGCAGACCCGCTTGCCTCGCAGATCCTCAAGTGCCGTGATGTCCCAGCCGTTTGAGCCCACGAGAAATCCCTGGCGAGTCTTGAAATAGGGACCGACGAAATCAACCTTGCGCATCCGTTCCGGCGTGATGGAGAACGAGGCGATCACCATGTCCGCCGTGCCGTCCTCCAGTTGAGCGATTCGGTCCCCCGACGAAACGTCGACCGGCTGGCTGAACGGGACCCCCAATTCCTCCTTCACGCGCTCGAAGAGCAGATAGTCCATGCCCGAACGGTCATAGTTCTCGGAATAGGAGATCCCCGGCAGATCGTTGTGCGTGGCAACGGTGACCCTCTCGGCACCGAGGAAGTGTGGCTCGCCCGACGGCGGGCCGCAGGCCGTAAGGGCAGCGGTGACCGCCACGGCAAGCGCGGCCGCGACGCAGGCCGACGGCCGTCGTGGCGGTTGGCCGGCCGGCCGTGGGCGCGGTGTGCGAGACATGGTCTCCCCCTCAGTCGTGGAACGCCGCACTGGCGACGGAAACAGCTAGCAGGCAGCCCTCTTCGGCGGACAGGGTGACCTGAACGCGAACCTCGGTGCGTGAGCCGCCGAGTGGGAGGTCGACGGGCGTCCCCGCGCGCACCCCCTCGACCCGGCCTGTCTTGCTCCCCCCGATGAGTTGCAGCGTGAGTTCACTCTCGGGCGTGCAGGACTGCTGCAGCGGATCGGCGTCCTCGACCGCCATCGTCAGGCGCAGCCAGGAACGTTTCACGGAGCCGTCGACGACGATCCGCGCGGCGGACGTGTGCGTCATCGGACCCGAGGGGGAAAGGTGCGTGCGTCCGGTGACGTCGATCTCGCCGTGCTCGGCGAGATGATCCATTCCCACGAGCCCCAGGACCGCGAGCAGCAGGGCGAAGCCTTGCACGAGCGCACGCGGTACGGGCGAGCGGCTGTTGCCCACCACGCCCACGACCCGGCAGAAGGACAGCACCACGGCCGTACCGATGGCGGCGTACACCCAGGAGAACTGACGAGCCGGTCCGGCCGGCCCCGCGATCAGCGCTGTGGCGCCCAGTGCCAGTACCAGAAAGAAGGGTGGCCAGTTCCAGCCGCTCCAGCGCTTGGCTCTGCCGGAGACCTCGCTGACATCACCTGTGAAGAGGGTGAGGACCACCCTGCCGACCTTGCCGATCGTCAGCGATCCAGAGCCTGTTGAGTTCACGTGATAGGTGTCGGTGGAGCGGTGGGGAGTCACCAAGCGGCTCCACCGTCCGGGCGACGGCCGAAGTGGAAGTCAGCGTGCGTGATCCGGCCGATAGCCGGTGAGTTTTCACCGTGGGACGTCACCGTGATGGTGTCACCGGGCCGGTTCGACTCCATGGCCCGTCGTACGTGAGTGAGCAGGGCTTCGCCCGTCAGCGAACCCTCCGCCAGCCACCGACCGATCGCCGTCTCCAGTACCAGCCGGTCGCCTGCTGTCAGGTTGGCGACGGCTTCGACGGCAGCTGCTTCCTCCGGGCTCCCCGCCGAGGCGTCGGCCTGCCTGCGCAGTAGTCCGCCGAGAAGGGCGCGGCCGCGCTCCACGGCACTGTCCGCGAGTCGGTTCTGTACCGACTGGGCCAGCGTGCCGGCGAAGGTGCCCGCTGCTGCGGTCACGAACGGGGTAACGGCGGCTGCAGCTGCCAGCAGATCAGACATGGCTTTCCCATCCTCGGCAGCACTCGCACAGGCCGCACTCGTACGCCTCACGCAGCGCGTTTTGGCCTCGTTCAGCTGGCTTTCGAGGCTACGGAAAGCGAATGTGCCGCATGCCGGATGGACTCTTCTGACGGTATTTCTCCGATGCTGTCAGCTGCGAGTCCGAGTGTGTGCTGATGCGGCCGGAACGGGTCACGTGAGGAGCGGTGGGCGCGGCTCGACAGCTTGGCCGTGCCGGTCTGGTCCGCAAACTTCGTAACTGGGCTCTGCCGTGGCAATGAGCCGGCGGACCGGACGTGAGGCAGTGTGCAAGGACGCCGGCGTCCAAGATTCGGTCATCGGGGTAGACCGAGCTGCATCGCGCCCCCAGGGAGTCGACTGCTGTCACCCAGTACTGTCCGGCCGAGTGTGAGTACGTCAGCCCGGACGGGCTGAGTACGTCGGCCGATTCCCACCGGCGCCGCTGCTGGTCGAATGAGAACCATGACTCCTGACACAGCGCGCCACCCCCGCATGCAGCACGTCACCAACACCGGCACGGCGCTGGCCGTTGTCCTGCTGCCACTGGCGGCCGGCATGCTGCTGGCCAAGGCTATGGGCTCGGACCCGCTGACATCGGTCAACGCGATGATCGCCCACAGCGGGCAGCGAGCACGCGTGTCACCTTCGCAGTGGCGCGGATGCGGCAGATATGCACTGCGCGGGCGGGAGGCTACCGCGCGCAGGGCCGCTCTGCGCACGCGCGCGGCTGCCGCCTGCCGCTCGGCGACCCGCACGGACAGGAGTACCGCTGCCACGAGCGCGGGCGCGGAGGAGAACCTGTCCCCTGTCCAGGGCGTTTAGGTTTCGCACTTCTCCTCGGCGTTGTCGGTGGCTCAGCAGCTGCGGGTACTTCCGGCTTTGGCGCGGGCTCTTGCCGCCCATCTTGCGGAGGTTGCACAGAATGTGGCCAGGGAGCCGTGTACAGGCTGTCGTTGGGCTCGAGGTCTGCGAACCCGCCGCCGGCGTCGTGGCGCACAGCCATGTAGAAGAACATGCGGGCGAGGTCGAGCCACCACTGGTGTCGCGGAGGCTCGGTCCACAGTCACAGGTTCGCCTGTTGGGAAGGGCCGTCAGCCCTTCGGCACGATACCCAACGAGCGGACGAGCTGGGCCAGTTCCTCTCGGAAGAGCTTGTCCGGGCTGATTGTCTGGGTATGCAGATGGCCGTAGACCTCCAGTGACACCAGGCCGTGCAGGTGGCCCCACATGCGCAGGGCGAGTGCCACGGCGGCTGGGGGGAGGTCAGGGAATGCCGGGCGGACCTTGCCGAGCAGGCCGGCATCGAAGTCGGACCACTGGAAATCGCTGTCCGCGTAGAGGTGTCCGGCGTGCGGCCAGGCGGCAGCCGCGAGGGCGGTGAGGCCGGTGCAGACCCGGTGCGCGGCGTCCGGTGCGGCGCCGCCCTCTGGGGCTCGGTAGCCGGGTACGGGATCGCCGTAGATGAGGCGGAAGCCCTCCGGGTTGGCCAGGGCCCAGTCCCGGAAGGCGGACGCCCATGCCTGGATCCGGCGGGCCGGGTCCTTGGCGGGGGCCGTGTCCCAGGCGGCGTCCACGGCGTCGGCCAGCGAGGTGTACACGTCGTTGATCAGCGTGGTGACCAGGTCGTCGCGGGTGGCGAAGTAGCCGTAGATGGCGTTGGCGGTCATGCCCATCTCGCGGGCGATGGCCCGCAGCGTGATGGCGTCGGGCCCACCCGAAGCCATCAACTCGAGTGCGACCTGCTTGATTTCCGCCGTCGTCTCGGCCCGCAGCCGCTCGCGGCGTCCCCTTGTGCTTCCCACAGTCGCGCTTTCCACGGCACCACTCTACAGCGTCTCAAGATTGATTGCCGTATCTTAACTTCACGGCGTATAGTTTTCGCACGCCGTCACAGCAAGGGAGAACCATGCACATCGGAGTCATCGGAGCCACGGGCAGCATCGGCAGTCGCGTCGTCACCGAAGCCCTCGGCCGCGGGCACCACGTCACAGCGTTCACCCGGGACGCCACGCAGATCAGCGAGGACCGGGAGAACGTCGCCTGGAAGAGCGTCGACGTCCTCGACGCCGGCAGTGTCGCCGCGGTCGTCCCCGGCCTGGACGTACTGATCAGCGGATTCCAGCCCGGCAACGGTGCCAGGAACATCGCGGATACCGTGGAGCGTTCGATCGCCGATCCCACGGTCTACGCCACCGCCGCGCAGGCGCTGTTGAAGGCGTTGGAGAGCCACCCCCGGACCCGGCTGATAGTTATCGGCGGCGCCGGCAGCCTGGAGGTCGAACCCGGATCAGTACGGGCGGACTCCGACGAGCACCTGCACGAGAGCCTCGATCTGCTCGGACTTCCGAGAGAGTACGCCGCCGCAGTACGCGGTCATCGGGATGCCCTGAATGTCCTGCGCATGTCCAACCGGCTATGGACCTACTTCAGCCCCGCGGAGAACATCGCTCCCGGCGAGCGCACGGGCCGGTTCCGGATCGGCGGCGACCAGCCGGTCCTCGACGCCGACGGGCGCAGCAGCATCTCCATGGAGGACGCCGCCGTCGCGCTTGTCGACGAGGCGGAACTGCCCCGCTTCGTCCAGCGCCGCTTCACGATCGGCTACTGAACGGTCGCCGACGGGACATCAGCGGCGGGCCGGCGCCATAGCCACGCTCATCGTGGTGGGCTCGGCCCTCCCCTGGACCTGACTGCCTGGCAGCCCCGGAAGTGGCGCCGCTCCGGCAGATACCTGGCTGTCAGCCTCCCCCGACAGGTCGGGCCTGTTTTCGTGCAACGTCCCGAAGGAGTTGAGCCAGAACCTGACGAAACAGACACAGCCACAGGCACCGACGGCGTGTATCAGAACTTGCCCATGTGCTCTTCAGTGCGGTGCCCCAACTGCTCACGGAACTCCGCGAAAAAGCTGTCGGTGAGCGGCGGCCACCCCCAGAAGTCGAAGGCGAGCGCCCCGAGGGCGAAGCCGGTCGGCCACTCCCACTCGGTGACCGGGACGGGCACACTGCAGGAGGAACAGACGGCCCTCCCCTCCCCCGTTTCCCGCCATGCGTCGATGCCGTCCTGGAAAGGCTGCCAGGCCTCCTCGTCCGCCTCCCACTCCTCCGGATAGTTGATGATCACGGTCTTCGTCCGGCAGCGTGGGCACGTGGCGGATTCCGGCTCGCTTTCCCCCTGCCCCCCGATGTGGTCATCCCGCCCGACGATGACGGCCACCGGGCCCGGTATCCAGTCCGAACCCCAATCTTCCGCAGTCCGCTTCCAGTTGGGGCCCGGCACGTAGCCCTCGTCCACGTTCAGGCTGTACATCGCGTCACTGGACATCTCGCGCGTGAGTAGGCTTTCGGCAACCATCCAGTCGACCATCCGCTCCGCGAGCACCCCGGCCTCCTCGGCCGTCACCTCGACATCGACGATCCGCTCGAAGAAGTCACCCATCGCCCTTCAGTCCCCCTTGATCAGTCAGCGGAACCCACGATGCCATCCCCCTCCGACAATGGACCGCGTCACTGGTGAAGAAGCAGCACCGCGGCCGGCAGTCCTTGACGCCGCACATTCCCAGCCAGTCCGAGCACATGAGCTTTTCCACCTCAAGTGGGATGGTCGGCGCCGGGTCCAGCCGAGGATTGCAGCGAGCCCCGTCCAGGCTTCCGCGACGTCAGTTCCGGCAGCGCGGACAGGGCCTGCAGCCCCTTCAGGAAGCCGGCACGGTCGGCGGCCGGCAGCTGGGTGAGCAGTTGCTCCTCGCCTTGCTGGATCGCAGCCTGTACCGCATCCCGCAGCCGTTGGCCCGCGGCGGTGAGCGACAGCAGACGTACCCGTCGGTCCTTGGGATCCGGCTGACGGCGGATCAGCTCCCGTGCCTCCAGGTCGTCGAGGACGGCGATGATGCGGGTCTTGTCCGCCCGGATGGCCTCGGCCAGCGCCGCTTGAGTGCGGATCGGTGACTCGTCGAGGTGCAGCAGTACCGAGTATGCCCACATCGTCAGACCGTGCGCGTCGAGGATCGGCTGCTCGGCTGCCATGAGCGCACGGCCCAGGGGCACGATCATCGCCGCCAGATCGGGACGGGTCGGCCGCCCCCCGGATGTGGTGCCACTGTCGGCTGCGTTGTCGGCCATGGTCAAGAAAATACCCGTTGACAATTCATGTGCTCACACAGATCGTAAGCACATGCCTATGAATCATGCGGATGCGCCCGCATCGCACGCGGACTTCGCACGCCTCCGGCGCCTCAACGCCCAGGCGGTCCGGGACAGCGTGAACCTGATACGCCGGATGACCCCCGGCGATCTCCTCAGGCCAACCCCCTGCTCGGCGTGGACACTGACCGATCTGCTCGCCCACATGACGGCCCAGCACCACGGATTCGCGGCGGCGGCGCTCGGGCACGGGCAGGACCTGTCGCACTGGTCGGTCCGCCCGCTCGGCGAGGATCCCGTCACGCAATACGGCGACGCAGCCCAGAACGTCATCGCCGCGTTCACGACCCTGGAGAGCCCCGACCACGAGTTCGCCCTCCCCGAATTCACCCAAGCTCAGACCTTCCCCGCCGCCCGCGCGATTGGCTTCCACCTCATCGACTACGTGGTGCACAGCTGGGACGTCGCCCGCACCCTGGGCATCACGTACGCACCCGGCTCCGAACTCCTGCAGGCCGCACTGCCGATAGCCCGCGCCGTCCCGGACGGCGACTCCCGGCTCGCCCCAGGCAGCGCCTTCCGGCCGGGGCTGGCCGCGGACGACGACACGGGCACACTGGAGAAGATCCTGGCGGCTCTCGGCCGCTCGCCGGACTGGCGCACCCCCCTCTTCCGCGACAACCACGCCGGCCCGGAGTGCGGCGCGGCTGCCCCCGGCACCACTTGCTGAGGTCCTTGCGGACGCACCGCGCCGACCGCCCCCGTCCGATCACGCGCTCGGACGCTCTCGTGGAGGGCTGAGCACCAAGGTGCATCTGGCCAGTGACGGCAAAACGCGGCCTCTCGCCCTCTTCGTCACCGCAGGCCAGGTCGGTGACGCGCCGGTCTTCGAAGTCTTCATGTATTCGTCCCGTGCGGTCCGCGGGCATCTCCGCCGCCGCGGCAGCCTCGCTGTCACCCCGCAGCCCCGCGACCAGATCGGCCACCGCCTGCGGTGACGGTGAGGTGGCGCGGCGGTTCAGGGCGGCGGTGACGCCGTCTCCGCCTCCGTCGCGCGAGGCGCGGGCTGCCGCATATACGTCGAACTGACCCTTGTCCCGTAGGCGGAACGCGATTAGGGTTCGGCAATGTCGAACAACGGTCGGGGCACTTCGTGGAGCCGATCGTGTGCAGCGGTCGACGCAGCGTGGCGCGCCGCTGGTCAGAGCACGCCCGAGGGCGCGGTTGAACAGCCGCAGGAAACCCTGCCGAGCAAATCCACCGGGAAATCGCCATGCGAACCACCGTCTTGAATCCGTCCACGGCGCGGCGCGGCACCATCGCACACCGTGTCGCGGCCTCTCGTCGCGGGCCGGGCAACGCCGTTTCCGTTTACACCTTCACCGTGCCAGCGGTACCCGCCGAGGTCCCCGTCGCCCGGAAGAGGGCGACCTGCGTCCTGCGGGGCTGGGGGCTCCACGAGGACGGGCTGAACACGGCCGCGCTAGTGATCTCCGAGCTGGTCGGCAATGCCGCACGGCACGCCATCCCGCACTCGGCCAGAACCACGGTGATGCTCACCAGAACCGGGACGACGCTGGCGCTGGCGGTGCACGACGAACACCCCTTTCTGCCGCAGCCCCTGCCCACGGCCGATTCCGGACAGGAATGCGGACGGGGCCTGATGATCGTCGACAGCCTCGCCCGCGAGGCAGGCGGCGCGTTGCAGGTACGCAGGGTGCCCGCGCGCGGCAAGGAAGTCCGGGCGCTCTTCCCCGCCGCCGACTCCGCGGACACCGCGGACCTCGCGGCATGTCTGGCCGACGCATGCCCGGTGATGCACTTTCAACGGCGAGGCCCAGGTGACCGCAGGGCTGTGCATCACGGCTGACCCGTCCGGTACCGGCTGTCGGCGGCCAGGTGGGCTCGCCTGCCGGGGCCCTTCTGTTGCGGGCCCCGGCGCCGTGCTGATGCGCGCGGATCACACTCAAAAACAGGCGCCCCTGACCAGCACAGACAGACTTCCAACGCCGACGAGCGCGAACCCGAGGGAGCCACGGTCGCGTTCGAACGGGCCCAGCTGCGGGACGTGCTGAAGCAAGCACGCGCCGACCTGGACGACCTCGATCGAGCTGCCCATCGGGTACTTACCAGTGAGTATCGGATCTGCGAGGCGTAGCGGCACCTGACCTGCCAGGGCTGGCCCCTCACGCGCTCCGAGCGGCTCCACCGGACTGCCGCCCGCCGGGTGCGGTCGCGCAGCGTCACGCGGTAGAGAAAAGTCGAAGCCACTGGAAGCGTGAAACAGCTCGGTGCAGACGATCATGCTGATGAATCCGGGCGCTGCCTTCGTCGGCGAGGATCTCGACCCTGCCGGCCTCAAGGCCGTCAGGTGCGGTGCGCACAACGTCGGCGGGGTCGTTCTTCTCCACATCCCAGCCGGCCATCATGTCGGTGTCGGGGCTGGCCAGGTGCAGGCCTGTCACTGTGGTTCCCTGACCGGCCAGTTCGAGGCGAATGCCCTTGGTGAAGCTCCACTCGGCCGACTTCGCCGCGCTGTAGGCATTGGCCGCGTCGTAGGACAGCCACGACGTCGCCGACCGGACGTTGAGGATCGCTCCGCCGCCGTTGACGGCCAGGACGGGCGCGAAGGCCCGGACCACGCCCAGCGTGCCGAAGTTGGCGGGTCCGGCTGACGCCCTACGCCCCCTGCCAGGCGGCCGCCAGATGGTCGGCACGGGCAGCGACTCGTCAATCCTGCCGCGCCGAAGATGGAACGGCACACCCAAGATTCACCTCTAGGGTGACGCACCAGTACTTTCCCGAAAGGCAGTGTTGATATGGCGGTCGACGCATCGAGCGTCGCACGAGAGCATGACCAGGAGTCCGGTGATGAGCGATGGAACGGCGTGCAAGACTCGTCGTCATGGCGGACCGCCTGGCCTCTGGCTCTGTCGCTGCTGCCGCTCGGTCTGCTCGTCGTGGCGTCGTGGATCGGCAGGCACGTGCGCCCGAGCGCGGACGAGTGGTGCTTCCTGCCGAGCGTGCGTGACCACGGCATCTCCGGGCTGATCGGGAAGTTCTATTTCACCGACAACGGACGGGTCGGCAACGGCCTGCTGGTCGGGCTGTACGCGCAGTTCCCCGTCGCCGGGCACCAGTGGTTCGGGCTGATCAGCGGCGTGCTCATGCTGGCGCTGCTGTGGGCGCTGACCGTTCAACTCCTGCGCAGGGCCGATCTGGAGGTGCCGCGCGGTCTCCCGCTGCTCGTGACGTCCATGATCACCGCGGTGTTCCTCTTCGCAACCCCCAATACGTACAAGACGTTCTACTGGCCCGCGGCCTCCGTCTCGCACACAGTCGCACCGGTGCTCGCCTGCGCTGTCGCCATCCCGCTGCTGCGCGCAGGTGGCCGCCGCAGCCGTATTGCCGCCCTGACCATCGTGTTCACGGCAGGCGTCTTCATGGGCACGCTCTCCGAAGAGGCGTCGGTCGTCGCCCTGGTGGTGCTGTCATGTGTGGTGCTGTTCGCGCACCGCGTCTTCGCCGTGCGGGTAAAGGCCTTCGCACGCCGCTGGTCGCTGCTCGGGATGGCCGGCATCGCCATCGGCACGGTCGTGCTGGTGACATCTCCTGGTTCGCGCAATCGCCGCGAGCACTACGGCGCCGACCGTGCATCCATGTTCGCCCCCGAGTCGCTGCTGGGCTCCCTGCGGGGATATGCGCAGATCCTCGAGACGATCCTCACCACCTGGCAGTACGCCGGAGCTGTCGCGGCCGGCGTACTCCTCGGTCTGCTGGCACGCGGCCAGGCTCGGCGGCCCGCCGTCCTGCTCCCCTGCCGCCCGCTGCTGCTCACCACTCTCGGCGCGGCCGCTTTCCTGGTCTCCGGCTACCTGTGCACCGTCATCACCTACCCCGTCTTCGGAGCAGACGTGGTGACGACGGAACGCACTTGGAACGACTACCTCCTGCTCTACGTCATGCTGCTGGTCGGCGTCGGTGCCTTCATCGGGCGCTCACTTCGGCTGCGTGGGCGCCGCACGGGGGTGGCGACCGCGGCGGCCGCAGCGGTTTGCGCCACGGCCGTGCTGGGACTGGTCGGCCCGCTGAACGGACTCGGGGACGCGATGGAGGTACGGGCCACGAAGTGGGACCGTCAGGACCGGAATCTGCGCGAGCAGGCGGCGGACGGTGCCAAGGTTGCGCCGTACACACCCGTTTCGGTCGCCAGGATGCTGGAGCCGTTCAGCAACCAGGGCCGCAGGATCTGGCCGGCGCAGTGTGTCGCCGACTACTACCACCTGGACAAGGTCACTTACGGTCGCACCCACGATTGATCGTGGGGTGGCTGTGTTGTGGCGTCCGAAGTGGCATGCCGTTGACCAGGGCCGTCGGCATCGCGATCACCGGGGAGACCCGGCGCGAGACCGCGCGGCTCCGCAAGGACGAGCCTTGGTTCCCGGCGGCCTACGCAGCCCTTGAAACCATCGGGGCCGGCATTGGCCACGGAGGACAGCTGGAAGGCCATCGCGCCCTTCTCCTACCGACAAGCACGCCTGGCGCGAAGCGCGGCGCCGGCAGTCATCAGCCCGGATCTGCGTCGAGCACACCAACGCCGAGCTGCGGCCATCGCCTGCTGACCACCCGCCGAACGACGAACCACCATGCCGGCACGCCCCGAACTCAATTGCGGGTGACACCGTTACTCGACAAAGCGTCCCTGAGCTCGGATGCGGAGGTGGCCGCCGCGTGGGAGACGTTTGTCTCCCGGACTACGTAGTGCGGCCGCCGCTTCGCCTCGTGGTAGATACGTCCCACGTACTCGCCGATGACACCGAGCGTGGCGAGCTGTATGCCGCTGAGTGCGACGATGGCAGTGATCAGGGTCGCGTAACCGGGCGTGTCCACCCCGTCGAGCAGGACGTTCGCGATGATCCACAGCGCATAGCCGAGGGCGGACAGGAAGAGCCAGAGTCCGGTGTGTATCGCCATGCGCAGTGGGCGGCTGTTGAAGGAGAGCAGCCCGTCGATGCCGTAGTTGAGCAGGCGCCGGCCGCCCCACTTGGACTGCCCGGCCGCCCGCTCCACATTCTGGTAGGTGAAGCTGACGGTGTCGAAGCCGATCCAGGAGAAGAGCCCCTTGGAGAAGCGGTTGCTCTCCGGGAGAGAGAGGACGGCGTCGACAGCACGGCGCGAGAGCAGCCGGAAGTCGCCTGCCCCGTCGACGACTTCGACCTCCATGAAGCGGCGCACCAGACCGTAGTACGCGCGGCTGAGCGTCCTGCGAACCGCGCCTTCTCCGACACGGTCGCGCCGGGCGACGACTTGGTCGAAGCCGTGCCGATGCAGCTCCAGCATGCGGGGCACAAGCTCCGGAGGGTGCTGCAGATCGGCGTCCATGAGGACGACCACTTCACCGTCGGACATCCTCAGCCCGGCGAGCATCGCCGACTCCTTGCCGAAGTTACGGCTGAAGGAGGTGTAGCGCACGCGGGGGTCCGCTGTCGCAAGGTCCCGGAGGTGGATACGGGTGTGGTCGCTGCTGCCGTCGTCGACGTAACAGATCTCGAAGGCGGTACCAGTCGACTCGAGAGCGGCGACCAGCGCCGTGTGAAAGGCGTCGATCACTTCACTCTCGTTGAAGCAGGGTACGACGACCGAAGTATGAACCGTTGTCATCTCTCTCCATGGTGCTGAGGTGTGGGCCGGCTGCGTAACTCTGCAAGTCGTCGCGTATGGAGGATGGTCGGCGGGCCGTAGAGGTTGCCTCCCGGATTCACAGGGCACCGAAGTCATGGTGGAACAGCGGGATGACTCGCTGGACTTCGTCGGGGAGCTTGCCCAAACCGTCGCGTCTGGGCCCAGGTTTCCCCTTGAGCGGGTTGTGCGGCCCGCGGTGACCTTTGTCCTGCCGGAGTGCGGACGATTCGCTCTGCCGCCCCGATCGTGTGACGGCGAGGATCTGTGGTGTCGACCGGTGGCTCATCCTGCGGTCCCTGACTCGCGCCACCACCGCGCTTTGACCGGTCAGCCGAGCGGGAAAGCAGGAGCCGGACGAATACGTGCAGTGACCCCCTGACCCGGCAGCGTGGGGGCAGTTCATAAGATCGAGCCCGTGACAACGAGGACAACGGGGTGGGTCCCGCCGACAGAGACCGAGCAACTGCTGTACGAAGCAAGGGCGGCGGGCGCCGTCGAGGCGGAACTGGGTGTGCTCGCCCGCGCCACGCTCTTCCTGCCGGTCGGTCGGCTCTACGCGGACACCCCCGGCTCCACCGTCCCGTTCGTTCCGGCCAAGGACCTCCAGACCGGCAAGTGGAGCATCTCGGTCCACACGGCGGGCATGCTGCCGCCCTGGCATCCGGAGTGGGTGCACTGGTCCACCACTCTTGCGGAGCTCGCCCAGATCTGGCCGAACGACAAATGGCGGCTCTCGG
Source organism: Streptomyces sp. NPDC002730 (assembly GCF_042888805.1). NCBI lineage: Bacteria > Bacillati > Actinomycetota > Actinomycetes > Kitasatosporales > Streptomycetaceae > Streptomyces > Streptomyces sp. NPDC002730. Next base: position 132,794 of record NZ_JBIAQG010000008.1, on the reverse strand, counting down.
TCAACACGGGTACGCCGTGTGCCGTCAGCCTCGAGGCCAAGCGGTCCCACCGTCAGGCATGGCTGAAGGCGACCTCCGAGAACGGCGGCCCACCCCGCGGGCTGCTGGTCACGCACGCGGGCGGCCCGCTGCAGGGCGCCTTGGCCCACGGTCTGGCCTGCGGTGCGCATCTGTCGGTGCACAACAGCATCGCGTGGAACGAACTCGGCACGACGTACTTCGACTACCGCAGGGACGTCGGCACACTGCGCAACACCTGGAAGGTGACGAACCGCGGCCAGTATCTCCGCACGCTCGCCGCCCTGTACGGGGCCCAGCTCTCCGGCTGGGAGGAGGCCATCGCCCTGAGCGCGCGTGCCGGGCTGGCCGAACGCCTGGGCAGAACGCCCTCCGGGGGAGAGTGGCTGGATGCCGTAATCCGGTCCGCGGTCCTGCGCAGGGCCGACGAGGAAACCGTCGAGGAGGTCCGGCGGACCGCGGGGCGGATCGCCCGCTACGAGGAGCAGTTCCGCGCCGACGGGGTACTCGGCGCAGATGAACGCGTCGACTCACTGAACGCCTTCGACTACGGGCGAATCATCATTTTCGTACGGATGGGCCTCGGAGCTCGCCTGACCGATCCCGGGGAAGCGGAAGAGGCCGTCCTCAAGGCCGGCAGGCTGAGCCGGGAGACCTATGCCTCGTGGGAGGCGTTCTCCGCCGCGTACTCGCTCGCTCGTGTACTCGCCTTCGACAACGAGGAGTTCGGGCGGACCTACCAGGAGTCGGTGGTCCAGCACCGCATTCTGACCCAGGCCCCCCAGACTCCCTACCGGATCCTGCCGTGGTCATGAACTGGACACCACCGACACAGGTCGAGCGTCTGCTGTACGAGGCCGGCCTGCGCGGCGACGTGGATGCGCAGCTGAAGGTGCTGGCGGCGGAGGAGCTGTACATCGGGCAGCACCGGGCCGAAGTCGACGCCGAGCCGGGCATCGTCCGCTGGCGGCCGGTCGCACACCCGGTGACCGGGTCACCCTGCAAGCTTCTGCTCACCCGAGGCATGCTGCCGCCATGGCACCCGGACTGGATCTTCCATGAGGTGGATCTGGACTGGATCGCCGACTATCAATGGCCGGATCCCACAGTGTGGCTCGCGGTCAACCCGGGAACGCCCGCCGCCGTGAGTCTGCCGGCCTCGCCGCAGGACCGCGCCCTGTGGCGCCGCTACCACGCGGAGAACGACCGCACGACGCAGAACCGGCTGAATGCCCTGCACACCGGACCGCTGTTCGGGCCGCTCGCCTTCGGGCTCGCCTGCGGGGCGCACCTCGCCGTGGCCAACGGCGTGCCCTGGAACGAGGCCGGCACGGTCTATCTCGACTACTACTCCCAGCGGTGCATGCTGCGCAAATCCTGGGCGATCAGCGACAACGCGAGCTGGCACAAGCAGATGACGGCCCTGCTGGACTACTCCAACAGCCCGCCAGAGCCCGAGTTCGCGCTACGTGTGCGCGAGCACCTGCGCAGGGGAATGGGCGAGCTCCCGCCCGCGAACCTGTGGCGCGAGACCGCTGCCGGAACGCTGCACGACCAGGGCGCGCCGCAGTCCGTCGTCACGGAGATGGAGGAGCTGGTGCGCCGCATCTTGCGGTACGAGGCCAGATTCCGGGCCGACGGACTGCTGCCCGATGACGGCAGGGTTGCCACAGCCGCCGCGTACGACTACGGACGGGCGCCCTCCGTGGCCCGCTGGGGGCTGGCCGCCCGGTTCTGCACACCCCACGAGGCGGAGCAGGCCATCGTGCACGCGGGCGCGCTCGCCAAGGCGGCGTACGGGTCGTGGCAGGACTTCTGCGCCGGCTATGTGCTGGGCAGGGTGCTGCGCTTCGACGACGAGGAGTACGGCCCCTACTACGAGGACGCGCTGTCGTCCCACCGGATCCTGATGGAGAACGAGGGCAGCCCCTGGCGGAACATCCGCTGGAACTGACCACCCCGCTCGGCTCGTTCCATGCGGGCACAGCCACCGGCCGGCGGGCGTGCTCGCGCATCACGACAGGGTGCGAGCGCCACAACGCGGTGGCTGGTGCGGCTGTGCGGCGACGCATACATGACGCGCCCGGGCACCGCCGCCTGTTTCCGGCAGCGAACAGCCCGGCCAGGAGTTCGCGGACCTTGGTCGGCCCCTGGCTGGAATCGACGGTCAGCCGCCCGTCCTGCCACTCCGCGGCGGCGGCGTGCGGTTCCATCGGATGGTTGTGCAGCGGCGGGATCGCGCGGCGCGACCAGCCCAGGTCACCGCGGGCACTACGACGCCACAGCGAGTCGGCACGTGAGTTGGCGGGTGCTATGGGCGCCGCCGAGTGGAGCATGGAGCTGCGACGAGGCACGCTGTATCCATGCGGTTGCTCTTCCGCCCCTCTCCCCGACCAGGGGCGGGCGGCCATAGCCGGGCCCTCTACACACTGGCGGAGTGTGTGCCCTTCGCGATCGCAGTGCTGGTGGTGGTTATCGAGCTCTCACCTGCGCACTTTCTGTACACCGGTCCCCTCCTCACCGCGACTCCGGCGTTGGCCGCGGTAGCGATGGGCCCCAAAGGCACCTTCGCGGCAGCGGCTTTCGCTTTGGCCATCAGTGTTACCACCGCCACCTACAACCAGGCGTGGGGTAGCCAGCAGGTCTACACCAACTTTCTGGCTCTCTTCCTGGTCTCCGCGGCCAGTGTCACGACCAGTAGCGCGGTGCACACTCACAGGCAGAACGAGCTCAACCAGATTCGCCGGATTGCCGTGGCGGCCCAACGGGTGCTGCTGCGGCCCGTACCCGACCGACTCGGCCCAGTGCGGGCGGCGAGCATGTATATCGCGGCGGAGACGGGGGCGCAGATCGGCGGTGATCTGTACGAGGTTGTGCAGACCCGGTACGGGGTCCGGATGATCGTCGGAGACGTCCGCGGCAAGGGGCTTCCTGCTGTGCGCTCGGCCGCAGCCGTGCTGGGCGCCTTCCGGGAGGCCGTGCACTATGAAGATGACCTTGTGGAGGTCATCAATCACTGTGCGGCTGCGCTGCGACGGGAGCGCGCCATGCCGCGCGGGATCGATCAGGACGCTGATGAAGATCAGTCGGAATCGTTCGTCACCGCGCTCGTGGCTCAGGTGCCGGACGGGCCCGTAGTGGAGTTCGTCAACCGTGGCCATCTGCCTCCCCTGGTGCTGAGTGAGGGCAAGGTTCGGGCCGTGATGCCCGCTTCACCACTGCCGCCCCTTGGTCTGGAAGAGTTCATCACCGGCCCTCCGGCCAAGGCGGAGAGCCATCCGTTCGCATGCGGCGACCGCCTGCTGCTGTACACCGACGGCGTGACAGAAGCCCGCAACAGCGAGAACAACTTCTTCGCTCTGCCCGAGGCCATGGAAGCGCTGAACGACCGCACCCCGCCCGAGTTCCTGGAACAACTGCACCAGGGATTGGTCCGCCACACCCAGGGCCACCTGGCGGACGATGTGGCGATGGTCCTCGTTGACCGGCTCGACGTGGAATTGGACAAATAGGGCTGCCTCCCATGCGGTGACCGCTCGTTGGATTGTTCATGGCTCGGGGAAGTCGACGGTCCACCGTCGGTTCATGATGTGGTCACGGGCCGGTGTGTGGGGCCGGCTACACGCGGCAGTGCTGCACCACCTCGACGACCACGGGTCCGATCAACGTCTCCCGCGTGGTCCTCGAATCAGCCGATGTCAGGGCTGGCCAGCTGGACCAGGACCAGTCGGCGATCTTCAAGGCGCACTCGTCGGCGCCCGGCCATCGCGCTCGTGTCCAGGCGGATACTTGTTGGGTGAACGTGTCAGTGCCCGGGGCCTTCGACCTGCGGGAGCGACTTGCCAGCAGCCTCTTCACCCGCGTCGCAGGCCCCGCGGGCCCGGACAATCGTGCCCGCATTCATGACACACCGGGACCTCGCTGGTTCGGTCCGGACAGGCCAATCCGTACCGTCCACGGCGACGCCTCGATGTTCATCGGCGGACTGAGAGCCCTGTTGCTGCAGTCCTTGCACCCGCTGGCCATGGCCGCGGTGGCAGCTCACTCCGGCTACCAGGGTGACCCGTGGGGGCGGCTGCAGCGCACCAGCACATTCCTCGCCGTGACGACCTACGGCACCGCCGACGACGCCCAGCAAGCGGTCGACCGCGTCCGAGCGGTGCACGACCGCGTGAAAGGGACCACCCCCACCGGGGAGACTTACCACGCCGCCGACCCGCATCTGCTCGCCTGGGTGCACATCGCCGAGGTAGACAGCTTCCTTCAGGCCCACCAGCGCTACGGCGCGCATCCCCTGGATGCCACCGGGTGCGACGAATACGTCGCCGACACTGCACGCGTCGCAGCCGCGCTCGGTGTGACCGACCCTCCACGGGACCAGGGCGAGCTGGCCGACCGGCTCGCTGCCTACCGCCCGGAACTGCGCGCGACCCAAGAGGCCCGCGAGGCAGCGCGCTTCATACTCCTCCACCCGCCCCTGCCCTGGATCGCCCGAGTCCCGTACGCCGTCCTCACCGCCAACGCGGTGTCCACACTTCCGCTGTGGGCCCGCAAGCCGCTGAGGCTGCCTTATCTGCCGGGGATCGAGGAAACCTGCGTACGACTGGGTGGACATGCGCTGATCACGACGATCCGATGGGCCATGAAGCCTTCCCGGCCCGTCACGCACACGACCTGATCAGCGGACACTGCGTCCGCTCGCCCTGCCAACACCCCCTGTCGACTACCGCATGACCTCGACCTCGCAGCCGGCGGGAGCCTTCAGCCCCGGGCCCGGCCCTGTCCCCAGGGCGCTCCCCCGCCGCGGGCGCCGGGGCCGGCGTCGGGACTGCGAGTGCAGCGTCTCGGTCGTAGGCGGGGGACCGTGTCGTTCACTCTCCCGCAGCGACCGCCCCTTGGCATATCGGGCACCGGTCCTTGCCGTCCCACCCGTCCCACCCGAAAACCGCGGGCGAGAGGGACTGGCCTTCAAGCTCCTTGCGTACGGCGACCCGATAGGACCAGACCGCGCCGATGTAGGGGTGGTAGACGTCATGGAAGGCGGGTGACAGCGGCGAAGCCCCTGCCGCGACCGCACGTTGAAGAGCACGGAGCCGCTCGAACATCACCTGCCCGGCACCGGCGACGGCCGCGGTCGCATCGATGAACAGCCGTTCACGTACTTCATAGATCGCGGCATCGCTCAGTGCCGCGCGGGTGGCTGTGCCCAGGTCGACTTCGGCACCAGGGGCTTGCGCGATCTGGCGCAACCGCGCGTGGCACGCCCCAGCGGCTCCGATGAACTCGATGTACACAGCCCGCCGCCGTGCCCCAACTCCCCGGTCATCTTCGTGGCGATGGCGCAGGTAGTCAGCCAGAACTGTGCCGGAAATGGCAAGAGAGCCACCACTCACCGCCGCAACGAGCGTCCCCCAGTCCACGTCTGCCCCCAGCAGTGATCACAACGTCGACGTCTGGAATCTACGCGCGGCTTCTCTCGAAGAACAGAGGTCAAGCCAGGCCCAGTTGCCGCGCAGGGGGCACTGCGTCACAACGCTGCAGGAGACGCGCGCGCAGACCCTGCTGGATCGAAATCGCCCAAGTGGCAGCGAGATACGTCGACAGGCAGACGTGGAGTTCGTGGTCAGCCTCCCCTCACTCTCCGCCCGTGTGGAGTGAATCGAGGAGGGCCAGTTCGTCCGCAGAGAGCCGTAGCGCGCTCGCGGCCACGTTCTCGACGAGGTGGTCCGGATTGCCGGTGCCGGGGATGGCCAGCACGTGCGGTCCTTGCTGAAGCGTCCACGCCAGCCGGACCTGCGCGGCCGTCGCGCCGTGCGCGCGTGCGACGGCGAGTACCCCTTCGCTGTCGGTGGCGCTCGCACCCGCGTCACCCCCGGCACTGGCGATTGCGTAGAACGGTACGAACGCGACGCCCTGGTCCCCGCAGGCGCGCAGGAACTCGTGATCCTCGGGCCGTGCGCCAACGCCGTAGGAGTTCTGCACGCAAACCACCGGCGCGATGGTCCGGGCCTCGGCGAGCTGTTCGGGCCTGACGTTGGAGATGCCCAGGTGGCGGATCAGCCCGGAGTCGCGCAGACCGGCCAGCGCACCGAAATGCTCGGCGATCGAGCCGGTTGCCAGGCTTCGTGGGATGCGCAGGTTCACCACGTCGAGGTGGTCACGGCCGAGCTGGCGCAGGTTCTCCTCGACCTGGCCGCGCAACTGCCCGGGCGTGGCCCACAGCCACTCACCCGAAGGATCCCGGCCCGGCCCGACCTTGGTGGTGATGACCAGATCTTCCGGGTACGGGGCCAGTGCGCGGTTGATCAGCTCGTTGGCGGAGCGCAGCGGCGAGAAGTAGAACGCGGCGGTGTCGATGTGGTTCACACCGAGCTCAACGGCGCGGCGCAGCACGCTGATTGCCCGGTCACGATCGCTCGGGATGCCGTTCCCGAACGCGCCGCCGTTCTGCGTCAGGCGCATCGAGCCGAACCCGATCCGGTTGACTGTCAGGTCGCCGAGTTCCCAGGTGCCCGCGGCCGCCGCGGTGATCGTTTCTGAGGTCATGGCCGGAGTCTGTGTCAGACCCCTTCGGAGCGCCTCAAGGTGGCAACAACCTGCCAGAGACAACACATCCGCTCGCGGCCCCAGTGATCAGCTCGGCCTCGGAGCCGACAGCGAGCCGGGGGACGAAGACCTGATGCTCCGGCAGACAACAGCTGCCGGCGGGCTCATCGGCCAGTCAGCTGCGCCCCGCCAGGTGGCGAAGCCGACGCCGTGGGCCCCGCGTTGGCCGACGGCGTTGACGCCGACGGCGATCAGGACGTGGACGCCGACGATGCGCAGGGCCGCCCTGCCCCACCTGGATAGCGGTGACACTGCTACAACACCGGTGACCACAGTGTGTGGGGCGGGTGGTCGTGGATCGACACGGAGTACTGGTCGAGGCCCGACTGGTTCAGCAGCAACAAGGCAATCAACGCGGCCATAACCAGGAACGCCGTCAACCACGAGATCGGGCACCTGGTCGGCCTGGACCACCCGAACAAGGACCTCAACGGTGACGGCAAGGTCGCCGAGTTCGAATGCGTACTGACCCCGAAGAAGTATCGGCCCCTGATGTGCTCGCCGAACGGCGGCTACACCACGGCGGCCGACGGAGGCAAGTTCACGTCGATCGAGACGCCTGGTCTCAAGCAGCTCGCCGACAACTGGACGCTCCCCGCCCCGGCCGGCAAGGCCCGCCTTGCCAGGACAACACCCGGCATCGACAGGGGCGCGCTCGGCGGAGCCGACTCCTGAGGCATCAGGAAAGCGACATCTGAGGGATCAACCCTCCTCTCGTCACAGGGTGCCGCCGGAGCCACCGGCGGCACCCTGTAACCGCCCTGACGCCACGGCTCCGGATTGGCCGATTCACGCCACAGGTACGTTCTGCATCGCCTTGAACGCTAGGTTGAGTACAGCGAGCCCCGGCCTCCGTGTCATCCCCCGTTCACGGAGTCCGGGGCCGCGCTTTCATACTCCGCCCGAGGCTGGCAGAGGAGGTCTCGGACGACCCGGCTACCGCCGGGGTGGCGGTTCGGGCCGTCGGATCGTACGAGGAAGCACTCGATGATGCCGATGTCGTCTGCGCGGCAACGTACGCACAAGTGCCGGTCGTCCGCCGTGAATGGATCAAACCGGGCACACACATCACCTCGGTCGGCTACAACCCGCAAGGCCGGGAGATCGACGACCACACCGTCGTCGACGCGCTGCTGTTCGTGGAGTCGCGCTCGGTCCTGGCCGCCGCACCTGAGCGTGGAATGGGCCAGGAAGTCTCGGTCTAGCTTCGGGCGGCGGCATCCACGATCCGGCTGTGGTGTCCGGCACTCATGCGGCCTGGGACGTCGCCAGTGCCCGGCTCGCCGAGGCACCCGGGGCTCTGACCGAACTACCGGCCCAGCACCGACCGGAGCGTCATGCCATACCGGGTGCGCAGCCGCCGCACTTCCCAGAGCGACAGCGCGGACACCGACAGCGGGCCGCCGAGCGAGAAGGCGTAGATCACGAGCGGAGGCGCGGCCACATCCGCGTCGTCGAAGAGCTGAAGACCGAAGAGCGACCAGACCAGCAGCGGTGAGAGCAGGGCCGGCAGCAGCTTATGAACGTCCCCGGTGCGGAAGCAGGAATTCAGTCCGGTGACAGCGGCCGCAAGGGTGAAGCACACCGCCGCGACGAGAACGGCAGCGCAGGCGAGCCCGGCCGCGATGAACAGCAGAGCGATCACCAAACCACTGATCAGCGTGCCCACGGTGTGACCGAACAGCCCGAAGGTGAAGTCGTGAGGACCCACATCCGCGGTCGAGACGATGTCGCCGCCCAGGGCGGCCACCGTCAGCCAGACCACGCCCGCTCCGAGGGGCACCGCACCCAACGCGGACAGAGGGCCTCCGATGCGGCCCGCATACATGCGCCCCAGGGGCGCTCGGGCCGAGAAGATGAAGAGGCTGACGCCGACGACACCGGCCACCACAACGATGCAACAGCCGATCAGCAGCTCCTCCAGCTTGCCGAGCACGAAATCCTCGCGCCCTTCGCGCAACGGATAGGCCAGGAGCAGCCACGCCATGGCCACCAGCCCCAGCGCCGTGCGGACGCGCTGCATCCGGGCGATGACGGGGTCTTCAATACGGTCCGGGCGGGAGGGGCTGGTCAGTGCCGAAGCCGCGGCTATGGGACTGGGCACTGCTCTGACCAGCATGTTCAGGGAATGACGGGTAGTCAACTACGCTCTCCGGTACGTGTTCACATGTGATGGCAGCCCAGCTTCGGCGCCAGGCGTCCGTCAACTTAGCTGATCATGAACGCGTCACCGGATCCCGTCCGTCGAGGTGGACCCGATGGGCCGGGTGGGATCACGGAACGAGCCCGCCGTGACACACCATCAACAGCCGGGCACTTGGGGGATTCCACTACCTAATCCCTCGTGTATCGCCGGGTGTTCAAGGGCAGTCGCGGCAACTGGGCGTCCTCCGGCAGCCACGACAGGCGCGGATGCGACCGGCTCGGCAAAGAGCGCATGTGGTCAAAGAGGTTGACGCCGCCACCCGACCCCGCAGCTCGGCGCAGGCGACGCCGCCCTCACGTCCATGATCGCGGCGGTCAACAGTCAGCGGCCGCGCCCATCAACGCCTGGTGAGGGCGGATGGCGCGCCGGGCGACTGCGCGCCCTCGTCGCCCAGGCTCAAGGTGTCGCGGCCGGTCATCGTGACCACGTAGATATTGCCCTTGGGGCAGGATGCGACGGCCGATTGGTCGGTGGGGTGGCTGGTGACCGCCTCGAAGACCATGGATGTCTTGCGTACCTCCTGCAGCTCCAGGGCTTCGGTGCAGCCCAGCTCGCGGCCGGTGCCCACTTCGGTCACCTCACTGACCTGCTTGCCCGCCAGCTCACCCCGCTGCGCAGGATGCAGCGTCAGGGTGACGGCGAAATGGTTGGTCCGGGCCTGAGTGATCCCGTCGGCGGACGGGGTGCCCGGGCTGGTGCCCACCCATGTGCCTGTCCAGGACGCGGGCAGGGAAGCGACGCTGGGAGACTGTGACGGCTTCCCGCCGGTCGCGTCGTCAGCCTCGCGATGCTGCAGCGCGAGCGTACCCGCCGTCGCGAGCAGAGCCGCGGCGATGGCGCCTGCGATCGCCCAGGCGGCACGGCCGGACGACTGCCATCGCGGGGAACCGGTAGCGGACGGGCCGACGGCTCTCCCCCCGTCAGAATCTGGGCCGCGCGCCGCCTCACCCGATACGGACGCCGGGGACGGGGGGCGCACCGGCGCGGAGACCAGCGCGTGTGTCTGCGTCTCCCGCGCGGCGAGATCCGTCTCCAACGCCTCAGGCAGCAGCTGCGGCCAGTCCCCGGTCCGGCCGCCGAGACCCTCCAGCAGCGCGCCGACGGTGCTCGCCGTGGGCCGCTGCTGCGGGTCCTTGGCCAGGCAGGACCGCAGCAGCGAGGCCAGGGCTGCCGGTACTCCGTCGAGAGTCGGTTCCTCGTGCACGATGCGGTACAGCAGCACCGCTGCAGAGACCTCCTCGCCGGAGTGGGAAAACGGGCCGGTTCCGGTCGCCGCGTACACCAGCACCGCAGCCAACGAGAAGACGTCACCCGGTCCGCCCGAACCCCCGGCGCTCGCCTGCTCGGGCGACAGATAGCCGGGAGAGCCGATCACGCCGCCGGTTCGCGTGTGGCGCGAGTCCTCGGCGGCACGGGCGATTCCGAAATCGATGAGCAGGGGACCACGGCGGCTCAACAGCACATTGGACGGTTTGACGTCCCGGTGCGCGAGCCCTGCCGCATGCACGGCCCCCAGCGCCGCCGAAAGCTCAACTGCCAGAGCCAGTACGGACCGCTCGGGCAGCGGCCCGTACCGCTGCACCCACTCCGCCAACGAGGGCGCGGCAACGTACTCCGTAGCGAGCCACTGCGGCCGCTGCCCCACGGGGCTGTAGTCCACGACCGAAACAGTCCACGGAGATCGCACCCGGTCGCTGTTGCGGATCTCGCGGGCGAACCGCTCCTCGAACCCCGGCTCCCGCCCGAACTCGGCACGCACCATCTTCAACGCCAGCGGACGCCCCGACACAGTCCGCGACAGATACACCCGCCCCATGCCACCTTCACCGAGCCGCGCCAACAGCGGATAGCCACCAACAGCCACCGGATCCGACCCGTCCAGCATCTCCATACGCCGCCGCCCCCGCCCCTTCACACCGGCAGCCAGGCTAACCCCGCCGTACCGCGACAACCGTATCCAACGATGGCTGGCTCCCCTCTGGCCGCGTCAGGACGTACCGGTCCACGCCGACGCCTTCGGGGAACTGACTACATCCCAGGTCATGTTGGCAGGTACGGCCCGCCCGTGCGCTCACCCGTCCGACGGCGCTCGGCTCGCATCGACCATCCACGCAGGATCGCCACAACCGGCCCACGGTGATGCTCTGCAACAGAGTCGTCGCGCAGGCTCATACCCAACAACCCGAACACAACATGTGTTCATCTCATCCTACTTATGGAGATGACCGACTTCGATATCTGATTTCGATGAGTATCCGATACACTTCCGCGGCAAGCGAAATGGTTGTTTGTCCAGGATGTGACCCGGGGGGGCACCTTGGAACCATTGGGGCCTGACGACCCCGCCGTCGTGGGGCCGTACCGACTGGCCGCCCAGTTGGGCAGTGGCGGCATGGGCCGGGTCTACCTCGGGTACTCGCCGAGCGGCCGGCAGGTCGCGATCAAGGTCATCCGTCCGGAGTACGTACAGGAGCCCGCCTTCCGGCAGCGCTTCGCCCGCGAGGTGATCGCCTCCCGCGCCGTGAGCGGGTTCTTCACAGCCGGGGTGGTCGATGCAGACCCCGAAGGTCGCCAGCCATGGCTGGCGACCGCGTACATTCCCGGCCCCTCACTGCAGCAAGCGGTGCAGAAGAGCGGCCCCCTGCCGGAGCGGTCCGTGCGGGCGCTCGGCGCGGCGCTGGTGGAAGCGCTGACGGCAATTCATGGTGCGGCTCTGATCCACCGGGATCTCAAGCCCGCCAATGTGCTCCTGGCCCAGGACGGGCCACGTGTGATCGACTTCGGGATCTCCCGGCTCGCCGAGCACAGCGGACTGACGCTCACCGGCACCACGATCGGATCTCCGGGCTATATGTCGCCCGAGCAGATCCAGGGACTCCCGATCGAGCCCTCGTCCGACGTGTTCTCGCTCGGCTCGGTTCTGGCCTTCGCCGCGATGGGCGCCGGCCCCTTCGGTGAGGCGTCTGTGCCGGCACTGTTGTTTCGCGTAGTGCACGAGGAGCCCAATCTCCAAGCAATACCAGCCGAGTTGCGCTCGCTGATCAGTTGGTGCCTTGCGAAGGAGCCCGCCGACCGTCCGGCGCTTTCGGCTCTGATGCCCGCTCTGACCGGCGGCCGGTCACCGGTGGAACTGCTCGACGCGGGCTGGCTGCCGAAGGCCTGGCAGGGCGAAGACGCGGCGGGGACGCCCGCTTTCCCGGACGTGCCCACCTCGACTGCGGCGCGGCACACCCCCGTTCCCTTCCCAGCCCCCGCCTCCTTCCCAGCCCCCGCCCCAGAGCAGCCGCAGAGTCTGCCGGAGCCCCTGCAACAGCGGCCGGTCAGCCGTCGCCGACTGCTGTACGCCGCAGCCGGCACCCTGGGAGCCGGCGGGCTGGCAGCCGCCACCTGGGCGATGACGCGGGACGGCAAGTCGGCCGTCGCCGGATCGCTGCGCTGGCGATTCACCACCACCGGCACGGTCCTGTCCTACCCCAGCGTGGCCGGGGATCTGATCTACGCGGCGAGCAACGACGGCACGCTGTACGCGCTGACCACCGCCGACGGGCTGCGACGGTGGAAGTACACGACCGCCGCAGCCATCGGCTCCGCACCCACCGTGCTGGGCGGCAGCGTGTACCTCGGCAGCGACGACCGCATCCTGTACGCCTTCGACGCGCTTTCGGGGAAGGTCCGTTGGCGGTTCACCACGGGAGGCATCGTCCATACCCCGGTCGTGACAGGGGGCGTCGCGTACGTCGGCAGCGCGGACCATCGGCTCTACGCCGTGGACACGGCCAGCGGAAAGCGTCGGTGGGCCTTCGCCGCCGGCAACGATACCCACTCCCCCGCCGTGTCCGGCGAAACGGTGTACGTGGGCAGCAGCGACACCAGCCTCTACGCGGTGAACGCGAACACGGGCGAGAAGCGGTGGGCCTTCACCACACGCGGGGCAGTGTCCGGCATCCCGTCCGTAGCGGGCGGTTTCGTCTACTTCGGCAGCACCGACGGAAACTTCTACGCCGTCGACGCAGACACAGGGAAGCAAGTCTGGCAATTCGGGGGTGCCTCCGTCGGGTCCAACCCCGCCATTGCCAAGGGAGTGGTGTACGTGGGAGGCGGCAAGACGCTGCACGCGCTGGACGCCGGTACCGGCAAGCCCAGATGGGAGTTCACGGCCACAGGAGACGTCCATGCGCCGGCCACAGCTGGAGCGGTGGTGTACGTGGGGAGCGATGACACCAAGCTCTACGCGGTGAACGCTGCCACAGGAGAGCAGCTTTGGGCCTACTCCGCCTCCGCTGCGGTGCACTCGCCGACAGTCGCGCAGGACACGGTGTATTTCGGCAGCGACGACAGCACCCTGTACGCCGTTCGTATCTGAACCAACCGGGAACCGGGCAGCAGACGCAAGCAGTCCTACTCACTGCAGGTAATGGCTTTTTCATGTCTGAGTGACGCTGTTTGTTACCAAGGGGGGACATGTCAAGATATTCATCGCGGCTGGATCGGCGCGCCGAGAGGAGGAATCGCCGCAACGCTTCAGCCGTCGCTGCCTACGCCCGTGCTGCCCGGACCTGCGGCCCGCTGGCCAACCCGGGCCGGGAAGTGGAGTTCCGCTCGGTGCTGCGACCGGGCCATCGGGTGTCGCTCACAGTTCTGACCGCCGCCACCGCCCTGGCCGACATCGTATTCATCGGCTGGCTGCTGCTGCCCGAACATGTGCCCGGGCCCGGGGTGACCGGCGTCGGTAACGGCTGGCTGTTCCTGGCCCGGCTCGGGTTCTGCTTGGTCATCGCGGTCGAGACGATCAAAATCGTGCAGGCGGTGGCGATCTGGGTGTTCGCCTTCCGGGCGAAGGACCCCATCCCCATGGTGCCGCCGCGCGGACTGCGGGTCGCCATGCTGACCACCATTGTGCCGTCCAAGGAGCCGATTGCCGTCGTTCAGCGGACGCTGCGGGCCATGCTGGAGGTGGCGCGCTGGGACTGCACCGTGGACGTCTGGATCCTGGACGAGGGAAACGATCCGACCGTACGGCAGATGGCCGCACGCCTGGGGATCCACCACTTCAGCCGCAAGGACCGGCCGGAGTACAACATGCCGTCCGGCCCGTTCCATGCGCGTACCAAGTCGGGAAACCACAACGCCTGGCGCGCCGAGCACGAGAACGAGTACGACGTGGTCGCCCAGATGGACCCGGACCACGTGCCGCTGCCCTGCTTCCTGGAGAGGACCCTGGGCTACTTCCACGACCCGGACACCGCGTTCGTGGTCGCCCCCCAGGTGTACGGCAACGCCTACGAGAACTGGGTCGCCCACGGCGCCTCGGTGCAGCAGTACCTGTTCAGCAGCATCGTCGAGCGGGGCGGCAACGGTCTGGACGCCCCCTTGCTGATCGGCACCAATCATCTCTACCGGGTCGCCACATGGCAGCAGATCGGCGGCTATCAGGACTCCATCATCGAGGACCATCTGACGAGCATGAGGGTCCACGGCACGCTCAATCCCGCCACCGGAAACGGCTGGAAAGGGGTCTACACCCCCGACGTCGTTGCCGTGGGCGAGGGCCCGACCACCTGGACCGACTACTTCAATCAGCAGAGGCGCTGGGCCTATGGCATCTGGGAGATCAAACTCAACCCGCGGCTGAGGCAGGGCATCCGGCTCCGGCCCCGCCAGCGGCTGCTGTACGACCTGGTTCAGTTCTACTACCCGAGCGTCGCCATGAGCCTGACCCTCGGCACCCTCGCCACCGCCCTGTACATGCTGCTCGGGGTCTCGTCCATCCAACTGCCGGGGCTGCCCTGGTTCCTGCTGTGGTCGGCGGGCATGGGCGGCTCATTCGCCCTGTGGCTCTGGCTGCGCCGATTCAACCTCGCCGAGCATGAGCGACGGGAGATCGGTATGGCGGGGATCCTCCTGTCGCTCTTCGCCGGGCCTGTCTACATCGCCGCCGCGGCGAACGCCCTGCTGCGCCGACCGCTGGCGTATGTGGTCACCGCCAAGGGCGAGCTGCGCAGTTCGGAGTCGCTGCGCACCTTCCGGCTGCACCTGATGTGGGCCCTGCTGGCCGGGGGTCTGCTGACCATCAGCTTCCTCAACGACCATGACTACACCGGCATGCGGATCTGGACGCTGCTGGCCCTTACGGCCGGCTCTGCCCCGCCGCTGCTCGCCCTGGCCCAAGGTGTCTCCACACGCTTGCGCACCGCGAGGGCCGACAAGTGAGGGTCACTACCCCACGGGTGCTCGCGCTGCTGTGTGCCGCCCTACTGTCCTGGTACACCTTCCAGGTGGCGCCGGATCTGGCGGACCGCGAACGTCGCGAGGCAGCCGCGCGCGCCGACGCGGTGCTGCCACCGACGACCGTGCTGCCGGACGACGATCGCACGCCGCACCACCCCGCCCCGCAGAGGCCCACGGTCTCCTTCCCCTCCGCGGGAAAGGCGTTCATCGGCGTCTTCACGTCCGCGGGCACCCACGACTTCACAGAGGCGGCCGATTTCGCCCGGCAGACCCGGCACCGCCCGCAGGTGTACGAGTTCTCGGCCGACTGGGAGACCGATCACTTCGACGCTGAGGCCATCAACCGTGTGGCCAAGCGGGGCATGCTGCCCATGGTCGCCTGGGAGCCATGGGACCACAGAGCCGAGGCCGAGGAACCCACGCTGCGTGGAGAGCAGCCCGAGTACCGGCTGTCGAGGATCATCCACGGCTCCTTCGATTCGTACATACGCTCATGGGCGCTGGGCATCAAGTCGCTCAGCTACCCGGTGGCCATCCGCTTCGCTCACGAGATGAACGGCTACTGGTACCCCTGGTGCGAGCAGTCCAACAGCAACCGCCGTGGGGAGTACGTCCGAGCGTGGCGTCATGTGCACAAGATCTTTGACGCGGTGGGAGCACGTAATGCCCTGTGGGTGTGGAGCCCCAACGTCAGCTACACGAACTCCACACCGCTTACCCGGCTCTACCCGGGAGACGCATACGTGGACTGGGTGGGTCTGTCCGGCTACTACGGCACCGTGGGCAAGGAGAACTACCAGTCGTTCGACCACCTCTTCACTCCGACGAGGACCGAACTGCGCCGCATCACCCGCAAGCCGCTCGTCATCACCGAACTCGGCGCCACGGACGCCGCCGGGCGGAAAGCAGAGTGGATCACCGGCATGTTCCGTGCGCTGCCGCGCCACCGCGACATCATCGGCATTATCTGGTACCAGGCGGTGAAGGAGATCGACTGGCGCGTGGGCACGTCCCAGGCATCCTCAGCCGCCTTCACCGCCGGGGCCTTGGCGAGCCGGTACCAGCAGAAGTGGGAGCCAGGTATGACGCCACGTCTTCGGTAAGCCATTCAAGGTGCGGATGCAGGACGACTTGAAAGTTCTCACCGCCGTACAGGGACTCGTACCGGATCTCGAGCGCGAGCAGTCGATTGATCAAGGCTGCGGCTTAGGCGTGTGCCTGCTGATCGTAGCTCGCGGGCCGGCCTCACCAGACGGCACGTACCCGCCAACTCGCTTGTGTTTTCGGATCGTTTACGGTCAGAGCTCGTCGAATTCGCCGATCCAGGTGTCTTCCAGGTCGCCGGTGGTCTCTTCGGTGTGCCGGACGCGGAACACGGACAGTGTGCGGCCCTTGCGGAGCAGCGGGGTGACGCGCTGGAGGGCGAGCCGCGTACGACCTTCCCAGGCGAAGGCACCGGGGTGGCGCGACACCGTCCGCCCCCTCTCTCGTTCTTCGCCCCTGGTGCGACGGAGAACGCTGCCGCTTTCCCTCGCCGGCTCCCGCGCCCCTCATCTGCCGGTGCGGAATGAGCCATTGCCGGTCTGCCCTCTGAACCTCGGCCTGATGGCGCTCACGGACCGCCCGCAGCCCGTTACACGGGGTGTACGCCCATGCCGGAGGCAATGACGGCGGCTCCCGGAGAGCGGAGGGTTCCGGCCGGGAGGGCGGCCGACGGGGCCCAGTGGGTGCAGACGGGGCGCCGCGCGGTCTCCTAGCCTCCCTCGCCATGCGCCTCACACACCTGAGACGGATCGCCCTCGCCGCGGTCCTCGCCATCGCCGTCGCCCTCCTCGGACTGGCCCAGCCGGCCGCTGCCGACACACCCGACCTGACCTTCACCGTCGATCAGCCAGTCGCGGCTCCGGGCTCCACCGTGAACCTGACGATGACGCTCACCAACAACCAGGCCACCGACGTCGCGTTCGTCTATCAGTCGATTCAGCCGACCTGGGCCACATCACAACGCAGCGATCTGAAGTACTCGTTCACTTCGTGCACCTCCGAGGGCGCCACGTGTACCGGCACCGGCACGACCGGGCTCGGAGTGAACTACGCCCTCCCCCTCGCCCCGGGCGCCAGCCGCACCGTCACTCTCACGTTCCAGATCGCCCCCGACTCCGGCTGCAACGGCAGCATCTCGTTCTACTCGTACCTCTACTACGAGTACAACGGACACCAGAGCGCCAAGGACGGCATCCACAACACCCCTGTCACCCAGGTGGACTGCCCTCCCGCTCCGCAACCGGGCTCCTCGAACGCAGACCACTCCTGACCCCAAGTGCCAGCGAGCAGGGCAGGCGACCCCGACAGAAACACACC
The DNA here is from genome assembly GCF_042888805.1 of Streptomyces sp. NPDC002730. Classification (NCBI taxonomy): domain Bacteria; kingdom Bacillati; phylum Actinomycetota; class Actinomycetes; order Kitasatosporales; family Streptomycetaceae; genus Streptomyces; species Streptomyces sp. NPDC002730. Next base: position 115,375 of record NZ_JBIAQG010000008.1, on the reverse strand, counting down.
GGGGCCGCCTGCCCTGCCCCCCGTGCGGCCGCAGCGCGGGACAACCAGCGCAGCCCCAGCCGACAGTCCCTGGGGCGAGCTTGCCGCAGGGTTCTGGTCGGCGCTCAACAACGGAAAGCGGGGCCGTTCTGCTTGGTGAGGTTGTCGTTGGACATCCAGCCCGATGTGTTGGTGCCGGCGATCCGCATGTACGTCCAGGTGTGGCCGTGGGAGCTGACGACGTAGCAGTGGTACCAGACCTTTGCTCCTGATTGGGTCTGTGCCACGTCGGAGCATGTCGCGTACGGCCCGGCCCCGGCCCAACTGCCCGGTCACCCGGTAACGCCCGCCTATGACCGTGCCGAACAGCTCCCCGCCGTTCGTATCCCCCGTCGTCGCCCTCGCCCCGTTCCGCTCCGTCACGCGTCGTTGGTCTGTCTTTCACGTCCACGACCTGGCGGCACCACAGTAGGCGGTGGGCCCAAGGGCGAACGCGTGAGGTGGCGTTGTCGACGTGGGGCGGGCTCCGGGGACAGGAGCATCAAGTGAGCCGGTCAGCCGGTGCGCACCGCCGTGACTGTGAAGCGTTCGACCTCGGCGATGTGCCCGCCGGTGGAGGCGACAACCGTGAGCACCGGGTCGCGGGCGCCGGAGAAGGGCACCGAGTGTTTCCAGGGCTGGCCGTTGCCGCCCGCCGAGATGCAGCACGCGGTGCCCAACGGCGCCGCGGACGACGGTTGGCGTACCTGCACGCGGATGCTCTCGTCCACGCCGGTGATCCGCCCACCCACCAGCATCGGGGAACGCACGAGCGCCCCGTATCCGGGCATGGTCATGGAGAACGTCGTGTCGTCGGTACCCACGACCTCCCACGGGGCGTCCGGGCCGGTGCCGTACCGCACGAGGTGGACAATCGCCGCGGTGCCGCCCTCGGACCCGAGCAGTGCGACGCCGATGCGGGCGTGCGGACCCTTGACGGTGTGCGCGGAGATTCGGCCGATGTCCCGGAAGCCGAGGTAGCCCTGGGTGAAGGACAGTGCGGTCCGGTCCGGGTCGAGATGCCAGGGCTGGTGTCCCCCGGAGCGATAGTCACGCTGCCACGCCTGGGCCTCGGCGAGCGTGGCGAACGGCCACATCGGCTGGAGGCGCCCGGAGCCGAGCGCCGGCGCGCTGCCGCCGGGTGCGGGCGTGGTCGGCGCTTGTGTGTCCGGCAATGTGGTCGCCGACGGGGCCGAGGGAACGGGCGTGGTGGGCGACAGCGACGGCGAGGACGTCCCCGGTGCGGCGGAAGGCGATCCCGACGCGTCCGGGGGCCCGCCAGAACTCCCGCAGGCGGTGAGCATCAGGCCGGTCACGGCTGTTGCGGCGAAGAGTCGGAATGGGAGCCAGATGTTCATAGGTGCCCCAAAAAACGTGTACCGACCGCCGGTACGGTCTGTGCGCCTATCGTGCCACCAGTCCGGTTCGCGTCACAGACCCCCGGCCCGGTCGTGTCCCCGTAGGCCGAGCGCCCATCGGGTGCTGCTGGGCGATGGCTCGCCCGCGAGGGTGATCGTCGGCGAGCCGGGCATTGTCGTAGCGGCACTCCCCACCACGTAGCGCCGCCCATCGAGGCCTCGGCGCCCCCGGCCCACCAGGTCGCCCGCCTGGGCAGCTGTTACGGAACCGTCTTCTTTCCCCGTGCAACTACTACGTCCCCGCTGCCGTCTACCAGGCGGAACTCGCAACACGCCCGCATAAGGAGTCGACAGCCGTGGGGGACATACGCCGACGAGGAGTCGTCACACTCGGGATCACCGCGCTGGTGGCCCCGCTCACTCTGGCCATGGGAAGCACGACCGCTCAGGCGGCCTCGTGCACAACGCAGACCGGGGCGTACCAGAAGCAGGTCGAGAAGTTCCTCGGCCGCCCGGTGGACGGAAAGCAGTCGGCCGCCGACTGTAAGGCGATCCAGGCATTCCAGACGAAGCACTCGATCAGCCCGAACGCCGGACTGGCGGGACCCATCACCTGGGGCGTCATGGATCTCATGAACAAGCAGAAAGCCGTCGGGAAGAACCCGAACAAGTCCGGCAAGTGCCCCACAAACAAGGGCCGCGTCGCCTGCGTCGACCTGACACTCCAGCTCAGCTGGATCCAGGACGGCGAGAAGTTGGTGTACGGGCCGGTCGCGGTGCGTACCGGCCGCGACGGACACGAGACGCGGACCGGCCTGAAGAAGATCTACTGGCGCGACATCGACCACGTGTCCACCCTCTACAACGTGCCGATGCCGTACAGCCAGTTCTTCGACGGCGGCCAGGCCTTCCACTCCGTGGGCATCAGCGTCTGGGCACCGCCCGGCTCGCACGGGTGCGTGAACATGACCAAGAGCGACGCCGCCAAGTACTGGAGCCTGCTCCGTAACGGCGACGACGTCTTCGTCTACGGCCGCAAGCCGGGAACCTGAGACACCTCACGCCCCGGCAGTGCCCGTACAAGCGTCGCCCGGAGGGGGCCGGAACCATGTTCCGGCCCCCGCCCAAGGCCGGCGACAACGGATGCCGCCCTGCAGGCGGCGCACGGTCAACTCCTCCCCCGACGAGCTCGTGGCGATGGGCATCTGCGCTGGTACAAGGCGTGATACTGACCCCACGCGCCCGATTTGGGTGGATTTCATGCTGGGTTCACGACGCAGGAGTGCATGCCGATGGATCTGAACCTCACTGACAAGGTCGCCGTCGTCACTGGTGCCAGCAAGGGCATTGGCTTGGCCGTCGCCGAGGCGCTCGGCCGTGAAGGCGCGCGTGTTGTCGCCGGCCAGCCGTACTGAGACGCCTGAGCTTGCGGCGCTGCGCGAGAGGTACGACGTCGCCTTCACCCCCGTCGATCTGGCCACCGCCGACGGTGCGGGCCTGCTGGTCCAGGCTGCAGCGGACCGACACGGCAGGATCGACCTGCTGGTCAACAACCTCGGCGCGACCCGCCCCCGCTCCGGCTTCCTGGACGTCGATGACGCCGAGTGGGAACGGGCCTTCGATCTGACGTTCTTCAGTGCGGTCCGCGCCAGCCGTGCCTCGCTGCCGCATCTACTCGCCGACGGCGGCGGGGCAATCGTCAACATCAGTTCCATCAACGCCCGGCTGCCCTTCTCCATGGTGGTGGATTACTCAGCGGCCAAAGCCGCGTTGAGCAACCTCACCAAGGCTTTGTCAGAGGAGTTCGCCCCGCGCGGCGTACGCGTCAACGCCATCGCTCCGGGGCCGGTCCGGATCCCGTTCTGGACCGACCCCGGCGGATTCGCCGACGCCGTCGCCGCCGGCGCGGGCAGTACCGCCGAGGAGGCCCTGGGCGAGGTCGTGCCCCGGCAGATGGGCATCTCCACCGGACGGATCACCGAGCCCCAGGAGGTGGCCGACCTCGCTGTCTTCCTGGCCTCCCCCCGCGCCGGCAACATCACCGGTGCCGAATTCGTCATCGACGGCGGCCAGATCAAGACCACCTGACCGGTCACAAACCATGTCCGGGTGATGCTGCCCCACGCCACTCCGGCCCGAGGTGTGCGGTGGTCAGCGGAATACGGTATCCGTTCCTATTGCCTCCACCGCATCCAACTCGTCCAGCCGGGACTGGAGATGCGTGTTGCGGTTTTCCGGTCACAGCCGGGCACCCGTACGTGGACGTTCCAATACGCTCACAGGCCCGTGCCCCCAGGTGCGACTCTTAATCTGCGCGGCAGCGGCCGGCGCAGAGCACCACATTCGTATGATCGAGATCCGGACAGACATCGCGCGGATTGCGCACAACCAGCGCTCTCGAAAACCGGGTTCACCTCCCCGCATCCGGCAGGCGCGGCGAGGCCCGCAGCTCCGGCGCGATTCCGCCGAGGAAGGTCCCATCCCTCCAGCCCGCTCCGGTATTCCGCGCCGAACTCGCCGGCATCCTGCCGCAATACCGGCAGCCGGTTTTCGGCCATCACGCTCGGCAACACCCCTGTAACCACAGAGTGGTGATCATCACAGGCTCGTGGCGCCAGACCCCCCTGAGCAGTGCGCTAACGTCATCGGGCGGCGCACCGAAGTCGGGGATTTCATGAACCATGACCAGGCCCGGCTCGGCGATGAAGCCGGAATCAATTGAGGCTTTCACCCCGTCAGCGCGTCGCGTGAACAAGGAATCACCAGGAGAGGTTTATGAATAAGAGTCGATTAGAGTCCATCGGGACGTATCTCCCCTCGGCTGTTATGAGTACTCCGGAACTCCTCACCCACATGGAGAAATCTCCGGAATTCGACCTCTTCAAGATTACCGGAATGGCCGAGCGCCGCGTCGCGAACGACACTGCCGACCTCCCCGAGGACTGCCTCACGATGGCAGTCTCGGCAGCCCGCGACTGCCTGGATCGCTCGCGCTACGCCCCGGCCGAGATCGACGTCGTGATTTCCTGCTCCATCAGCCGCACGACGGACGGCCGGCGCCACCAGTTCGAGCCGTCATTCGCCCACCGCATCGCCAAGGAGATCGGCGCGATCTCCGCCATTCACTTCGATGTCTCCAACGCCTGCGCGGGCATGATGACCGGCGTCTACCTGCTGGACCGGATGATCCGCTCCGGTGAAGTGCGCAACGGCCTGGTGCTCAGTGGGGAGCACATCACTCCGATCGCCTTCACTGCCGCACGCGAGATGGAGGACAGCCGGGACCCCCAGTTCGCGTCCCTCTCCGTGGGCGACTCGGCCGTCGCCGTGATGGTCGATCGCGCCACCGACGAAGCAGACGTGATCCACGACATCGAGCTGATGACCTGCTCGGAGTACTCGCATCTGTGCCTGGGCATGCCCAGTGACGACACCGGCGATCTGGCCATGTACACGAACAACAAAGAGATGCACGCCCAGGACAGGCTCTCGCTGTGGCCGACGTTCCACCGCGACAAGCTGGCCGAAGACGGTCGCCAATTCGCTGACGAGGGATACGACTTCGTCGTCCAGCACCAGGTCGGCAGCCGGTTCATCGACTTCATGAACCACGTGGGCGAGAACATCTTCGACACACCGATGCCGCAGACGCTCTCGGTCGTCGAGAAGTTCGCCAACACCGCGACCACCTCCCACTACCTGGTACTCCACCAGGCACTGGCGGAAAGCCGAATACCCAAGGGGTCCAAGATCCTCCTGGTACCCGCCGCCTCGGGTGTGGTGACCGGTTTCCTGTCCGCGACCGTCTCCTCCCTGGAGGTATGACCATGGCCACCGTCATCACCTCCACCGCCCTCAGCCCGGCCGACGACACCGGCAGCGCGATCGGGTACGCGGCATCGGCCGGCAGCGCCTGCCTGGAACAAGCCGGGCTCACCGCCGCGGACGTCGACGTCCTGATCAACGTCGGTGTCTACCGCGACTCCAACATCTCCGAACCGTCCGTCGCCGCGCTCATCCAAAAGCGCATCGGTATCAACCTGGAATACCTGCACGCCCCCGACAGGCGGGCCGCGTTCTCGTTCGACCTCATGAACGGCGCCTGCGGCATGCTCAACGCCGTCCAGGCGGCCGGTGCCCTGCTGGCAACCGGGAGCGCCCGCCGGGTGTTGGTGGTCTCCGCCGACACGCATCCCTCGATGGACCCGTCGAAGGCGGGTACTGCAGAGTTCCCGTACGCGAGCACCGGCGCGGCGCTGCTGCTGGAACGCACCGACGACGCCCGTGGCTTCGGCCGGGTGCACCACCGATCGGCGCCGGGGGCACACGGCGTCAACGGGTATCTGCCGCTGCACGAGGCCGGCTCCGAAGGGCGTAACACCATCGTCGTCGACCGCGACAGCGGCGTCCTGGAGCTGATGCTCGACCTGGCCGTCGACTCCGTACTCGGCTGCCTCGCGGCCGAGGAGGGCACCGACGCCGACGGAGCGACAGCGGTACTCGACCGCACGCTCCTGATCACATCCCAGCCGTCGCCCGACTTCCCCGCCCAGCTCGCCAAGCGCCTGGGAGTGGCATCCGATGCCGCCGTCACCGTCGAAGGGGTGCAGGGCGACCCGCACACCTCGGCACTCGCCTACGGCTGGCGACAGGCGCAAGACGCGGGCAGGCTCGCGGGCTTCGACCGGATCCTCTTCCTCGCCGTTGGCGCCGGGCTGAGTTCGGCAGCCTCCCTCTACCACCTGGCCGGCGACAGCGACGGAGCGGCGCGCTGATGCCTGGCACCACAACCGGACTGCGCCAGGACGCGTTCCTGACCGAACTGCTTGCCTGGCACGCCGTCCGCACGCCCGACAAGCCGGCCGTCATCCACCCGGACGGCGACCGGATGGAGTCGGCCGGCCGACCTGCCTACGCCTCGGTCGGCTACGCCGAATTCGCCGCCTGCGTCACCGCCTGCGCCGCCGCACTGGAAGAGCACGGCATCCGCCGCGGCACCCGTACAGCCCTGCTGGTGACTCCGGGCGTCGATCTGCTGACGCTGGTCTTCGCTCTGCTGCACGTCGGCGCGGTTCCGGTGGTGGTCGATCCCGGCATGGGGCTGAACCGCATGCTGGACTGCCTGCACCGGGTGGGTGTCCAGGCATTCATCGGCGTACCGGCCGCACACATCCTGCGGCGCCTGCGCCCGCGTGCCTTTGCCGGAGTGCGGAGCCTGATCAAGGTGGGCGGCGGGAGCGGCACCGCACTGGAGGAGTTGACCGCCCTCGGTGCGGGCCTGCCGCAGTTGCCTCCGTTGGAGTCCGGGCCCGACGACCTCGCACTGATCGGCTACACCACCGGCAGTACCGGCCCGGCCAAGCCGGTCGAGCTGACCGTCGGCATGCTGCGGGGCATGGCGTACGGCGTCGAAAAGGGCCACTTCACCGCCGACATGACAAGCACCCTGGTCACCCTGCCCCTGATGGGCGTGTTCGACCTCGCGGCGGGCCGCACGGCCGTGGTGCCGAAGATGAACATGGGCCGGGTCGGCGCCGCCGACCCGGCGCTGCTGACCGACGCGATCCAACGCTTCTCCGTCAACGCCATGTTCGCCTCCCCCGCGCTGCTGGGTCCGCTCTCGGCCCATCTGGCAGCGACCGGCACCCACGTGCCGTCGCTGCACATGATCGTCTCCGGTGGCGCACCGGTGAGCCCCGAGCTGATGGGCGCGCTGCGCGCCGTACTGCCCGACGAGGCACGTGTGTTCAGCACCTACGGGGCGACCGAGGCGCTGCCGATAGCACTGGTGGAGAGCAGAGAAGCGCTGGCCGGGCCGGCCGCCGGCCCGGCTGAGGGCCTGGGTGTCTGTGTCGGCCGGCCCGCACCTGGCACAGCGGTGCGCACCATCGCGGTCAGCGACGGGCCGGTCCCCCGATGGACCCGCAAACTGCCGGTGGCAGTCGGTGAGATGGGCGAAATCGTGGTCAGCGGTGAGGCGGTCAGCCCGCGCTATTTCCAAACGCCCCAAGCCGACGCCGAGCACAAGATCCAGGACGGCGAGCGCCGTTGGCATCGCACCGGTGATGTCGGGTGGATCGACGGTGAGGGAAGGATCTGGTTCTGCGGGCGCAAGAGCCACCGGGTCCGCGCCGCCGACGGCGACCTGCACACGGTGCGCTGCGAGAGCGTCTTCAACACCCACCCGCAGGTGAAGCGCACGGCGCTGGTGGGCTTCGGCCCCCACGGCGAGCAGCGGCCGGTGCTGTGCGTGGAGCTGGCACCGGGCACCGACCGTAAGCAATGGGCCCGGATCGAGGGCGAGTTGCTCGAACTGGGCGCGCGCAGCCCCATGACCAAGGCGATCGCGGACTTCCTGCCGCACCCCGCGTTTCCCGTCGACGTCCGCCACAACGCCAAGATCCGCCGGGAGCTGCTGGCCGGATGGGCCGACGACCAGCTCACCGGAAGTCGTCGCCCAACGGCGGCCGACCGGGCGCTGCGCACCGTCCCGCTGCTCGGGTGGGCGTACCTGGCGGCCTGGCCGATGCTGCCCCTGGACCATGTCGCGCTGACCGCTCTGTGGTGGGTCGACGCCTTCCTGAGCGTTGTCGTCCACGCGGTCCAGATACCGTCCGCGCTCCGCGCGGAGCAGGAACTCGCCACCGGGCGCAAACCATGGGCGACAGCCGCGCTCACGATGCTCTTCGGAGCCACGTGGTGGCGGACACAGCTCCGCAAGAGGAAGGGCGCTTCCGCATGAAGGTGCTGGTGACGGGCGCATCCGGGTTCCTCGGCAGCCATATCGTCGACGCCTGTGTACGCGCCGGCGACAAAGTGCGGGTGCTGGTGCGCAAAGAGAGCGACCTGAGCTATCTGCGCACCGTTGCAGGTGTCGAGTTCGCGTACGGCGACCTGCGCGACGCCTCCTCCATACGCCGGGCGATGGTCGGGATCGATGCGGTGCACCACAGCGCGGCGCGGGTCACCGACAGGGGCACCCGCGTCCAGTTCTGGGACGAGAACGTCTCGGGCACGGAGCGCCTCATGTCGGCCGCCCAGGAAGCCGGGGCACAACGCTTCGTCTTCATCAGCAGCCCCAGCGCACTGATGAGCATCAAGGGCGGCGACCGGCTCGACATCGACGAGAGCGAGCACTTCCCCGCACGCCACCTCAACCTCTACTCGGAGACCAAGGCCGCCGCGGAGCGCCTGGTGCTGGCCGCGGACCGCGCGGACTTCACCACCGTCGCGCTGCGCCCGCGCGCCGTGTGGGGCCCGCGCGACCACTCCGGTTTCATGCCGCGGCTACTCGCGAAGATGATGACGGGCAGCCTGCCCGACCTCTCCGGGGGCAGGCCGGTGTACGCCTCGCTGTGCTATTGCGAGAACGCCGCCGATGCCTGTGTGCGGGCGGCGCGTGCCGACGGCGTTGGCGGCAGGGCGTACTTCATAGCCGACGGACAGCCGGTGGAGATCTGGAGCACGCTCGCCGGCCTCGCCGAACGGTTCGGAGGCAGGCCTCCGACCAAGCGCGTCTCCCACAGCCTCCTACGCGCAATCGCCTTCACGGCGGACATGGTCTGGAAACTGCCGCCGCTCGCCAAGCACTCCTCGCCTCCGCTCTCCCGCTACTCGCTGGCGCTGCTGACCCGTTCGGCGACATATGACATATCGGCGGCGCGGCGGGATCTGGCGGCGCCGCGGGTGGGCCACGAAGCCGGGATGGCTCAACTGGAGGCCTGGATCAACAGCATCGGCGGCGTCAACGAGTTCATCCGGAAGGTGAAATAGCCATGACTGCGCAGCATGCCGCCACGGGCATTGGTCCTGGGGCCGGTACTGGGAGCAGCACCGCCTTCCGTCGGCCCGTCTCACCGACCGAGTGGTCCTATCTGGCCGCAGCCCGTCTGGGTGAGCTACTGGTGCTCCAGCTGGTGGTCGAGGGCACCGGGCCGATCGACGCCCTGGCCTTGAGCCGCGCCGTGGCGCAGGCCTCGGCGTCGTGCCCGGGCTCGCGCCTGGTACGCCGCGGCAGGATGTGGGTCGACAGCGGCCTGCCGGCCCGGATCGTGGTCGCCGATGGCCGGGCCTTCGACCGCAGTACGCTCACCGGCTTGCCGGAGCTCACCGGCCAGCTGGCCGACGCGGAAGGCCGCTCCGGCTGCGAGGTTCTGCTACTCACCGGCGAACCCAGCACCGTGGTGTTCCGCGCCTCCCACGCCGTGATGGACCTCAAGGGCACGGCGATCTGGGCCGCCGAGGTCTTCCGCGCTCTGCGTGGTGAACCGCTGCACGGCGCCGCCGGTTCCCTGGCCGACTACCAGTTGCTGGACACGCTCGGCCGCCCCGGGCAGCGGCCCCGCCTCGGCCTCGACCAGCGCTCGCCGCTGCCCGGCCGGCCGGGCAGCGGCTCAGTGTGGCGGCGGCGTACGGTTCCGGGCCGACACGCGGCGCTGGCCGCGAAGGTGGCGGCGGCGGTTGCCGGTGCCGTCGGTGGTTCCGCGGCCCGGATCATGGTCCCGGTGGATCTGCGGCGGCACGTCCCGACCGTGTCGTCGACGGCCAACCTGGCGCTGCCGGTGTTCCTCGACGTCCCGGCCGGCCAAGGCACGGATGCGGTGCACCGGCGGTTGCTCAACGCTCTGGCCGAGCGCCGGGAACTGGCGGCCGGGGCGGAGACGGCGCTCGCCCGGCTGCCGCTGCCCGCAGCCGCAGCACTGGTCGGGGCTTCGCGCGCCGCCGCGTACGCCCGGCACCGGTATCTGGCGTCGGCAATCGTGTCCAACGCCGGCCGACTGGCGCTCGAGGAATTCAGCACTGGGGAGTTCACGGCGGCGACCGTGTACGCCCTGCCGGTGCATGCCCCCCTGGTTCCTGTCAGCATCGCACTGCTCGAACTGCCCGAGCACACCGAACTGGTGATCTCAGCCCGCGGGGCCGCGGACGTCGGCGAGCGCTGCGAGTCGCTGCTGGACCGGATCGAGACCGCGCTGGGCACGGCCGTGCCAGTCTCGTGCGCGCCGCCGGCGGCACCGCCTCGCGAGCCCGGCGCCGCCGACCGACTGCTCGCACCCGGACCTGACGGGCTTCCGCCGCTGGACACCACAGTGGTGCAGCTGTTCCGGGCGCAGGCCGCCCGGCGGCCCGAGGCACCCGCAGTGATCGGCGGCAGCCATTCGTGGTCGTACGGGGATCTGGACCGCCGCTCGGACTCCGTCGCGGCCGTGCTGCTCGCCCGGGGGGTCAAGCGCGGCGAGGTGGTCGGTGTGCTGGCCGACCGCTCGGCGCTCGGCCTGGCCGGGGTCTGGGGTGTCCTCAAGGCAGGCGCCGCGTTCTTGCCCATGGACATCCGCAATCCGGCGCAGCGGGTCAAGGAGTTGCTGCACGACGCTCAGGTCCGCTTCTGTCTGACGGACGCTGCCTCTGCCGACACGGCGGAGGGGGCCGACTGCACAACGATCCTCCTCGAGGAAGTGGGCAGCGACCACACCACGCTCGACGGGCAGGCGCACGGCGTCCTGGCCGCTGCCGCTCCGGACCCGGACGATCTGGCGTATGTGATCTACACCTCCGGTTCCACCGGGAAGCCCAAGGGCGTCCAGATCGAGCACCGGAGCCTCGTCAACGTGGTCGGCTGGATAGCCCCGTTTCTGCGCTGCGACGAGCAGACCCGGCTCGCGTACTCCTTCTCGCCCGGCTTCGACCTCTCGATGATGCAGATCTTCCCGCCGCTGCTGCACGGTGGCGCCGTCGTACCAGTGCCCGGCGAGCTCGACCCCGTCAAACTGCGTGAGATGTTCTCGGGGCTGCAAGCCAACACCCTGGCGCTGACCCCGACCCACCTCGAGCTCGCCGCCCGGCTCGGCCTCCGACCGGACGGCATCCGCGCGCTCCATCTCGGCGGCGAGAACCTCACCACGGCCAGCAGCCAGTGGGCACGCACGTCGTTCGGGCCCGACTGTCTGATCGTCAATATCTACGGCCCCACCGAGGCGACGGTGGCCTGTACGGTCGCCGTCGTCGGTGACGACGCCACACGCGCCTCCACACCGATCGGAGTGCCGGTGCACCGCACCTCTGTGGCCGTGCTGGACGAGCAGCGGAACGATGTCCGGGACGGCGAGTTGGGCGAGCTCTATGTAACGGGTGTTCAACTGGCCCGCGGCTACCTCGGCCGCCCCGACCTGACGGCCGACCGCTTCGTCTACCTCCCGGACGGCCGGCGCGCCTACCGGACCGGCGACCTGGTGCAGCAACTGCCGGACGGGCAGCTCGAGTACGCGGGCCGGATCGACACGCAGGTCAAGATCCGGGGTCACCGGGTCGAGCCGGCCGAGGTCGAGGCGGCGCTCACCGCGCTGCCGGACATCGCACAGGCCGCCGTGGTCGCGCGCCGCAGGCACCACACCGGCCCGCAGGCACTGTGCGCCTACGTGGTCCCCGCCGAGGGTGCGGCGCCCCTCGACGAGGCAACCGTACGGGCGGAGTTGGGGCGTACGCTGCCGTCCCACCTGGTGCCCTCGGTGGTGTGTACGGTGCCCGGGCTGCCGGAGACGGCCAGCGGCAAGACCGACCGCAACGCGCTGCCGAATCCTTTCGACGAAGAAGCCGAAGCAGCCGACGAAGCCGCAGGGCCCGGGAAGCCGGTCGCCTCGGGAGCGCCCGCCGCGAACCCCACGGACACAAGGCCCCCCGGGGCCCTCCCTGCTCCGGGAGGCGGCACTGCGGCGGTGACCGCCGGGATCTGGTCCCGCATCCTGCACTGCGATGCCACTCGCCTCGATGCCTCCTCCGACTTCCATGCACTGGGCGGCGACTCTCTCGCCGTCCTGGAGATGCTGGCCGCGCTCGGCGACGAACTGCTGGGACAGTCCATGGAGCAGCAGTTCCTGACCCAGCTCGGTTCCCTGAGCGAGAATCTGACGCTCGGCCGGGTCGTCGAGACCGTCGACGCGCTGCGGAGCACGTCGTGATCTTCGTCGGTGAGGGCGCGCTGCTCTGGCGCGCCGTACAGCACACTCTGGACAGCGGCCTGGCCGTGGACCTGGTCTGCGGCCCTGCCGCCGCGCGGACGGCTCGGCCCGACGTGCCCTTCCTGGCCGCCACGGACGTCAACACCGTCGCTGCCGAACTGGCCGCCGCCAGCACGGACGGCCTTGTCTGGTCGGTCAACAACCGGATGATCTTCCGCGCTCCGGTCCTCTCCACCGGGCTGCGCATCCTGAACGTCCACCACGGCCCGCTACCTGCCTATCGGGGGCTGCCCGAGGTGGCTCTGGTGTACGCGATGCTGCGCGGCGAGCGGGAGTTCTCCGCGACACTCCACCAGGTGGACGAGGGCATCGACACGGGCCGTACGCTGGCCGCCGAGCCCTATCCGATCGGCCCGAACGACCCGTACCACGTGGTGCTGCGCCGCGGTTTACAAACCTGCCACCACCTCTTCGAGCGCTGCCTGCCCCTCGCCGCAGCCGACCCTGAGTGGATCGGCGAGCCCACCCCACCCATGGGGGCCGACGGCGGCGGCTACTTCGGCCGCGAGGCACTGATCCGTCTGCCCGAGCACCGCAGTAACCCGAATTTCGGGCGCGCCACCGACCTGGGTTTCCTGGCCGGCTACCTCCCGGAGCTCGCCGCAGCGTTGGCATGAAGCCGGGCAGCCATCCGCACCGGCCGCGGGCAGCGGCTGGGTCCGGGCAGGCGGCGAGCCCCCGGCCCAGGACGCGCACCCCCTGCTCGGCTTCCCCGACGGCCGGCTGGAGGGAGCGGCCGCGGTGAGTACTCCTCAGCCGCCGCTCAAGGGGGTGTCCGGGGCGACATGGTTGGCGACCGAGATCAAGAGCTCGGTGCTGAAATTCTTGGCGGTGTTGCTGCCGATCCCTTGTGTCGCGACCGTCGCGATCGCGATCTTCTTGGAAGGCAGATAGGCGATCGTTCCCTGATAGCCGGCGAATGACGGATTCTGCAGGAGCCAGGTGTTCTGCACGGCCAGCCCAAGGGCATAGGAGACTGTCGGCGACAGCTTCGATACGGGTGTGATCTGTACCTTGTGCGACTCGGGCGTCAGCAACTTCCCCTCGCCCAGCGCCATCACCGACTTCCCCATATCTTCCAACGTTCCCGTCATGACCGCTCCCGGGGCCAGCGTCCATGACGGATTCCAGTAGGTGGAGTCCTCGAATACGCCCCGTTCACTGTCGAAGGCATGGAGTACCGGGGCGGTGATCTCCGCCGTTGACGGGTTTTCGGTCTGGGTCAAGCCGAGGGGCTTCAGGATGTCATTCCGCATCACTTCCGCCAGGGGCTTCTTCTCCACTTTCGAGATGATGTCACCAAGGATCACCCAATTGGCGTGCGAGTACACGAAACCCGTTCCCGGGGTTTTCTCGAGCGGCTTGGAGACGGAGATTTTCACCAGTTCTTCCGCCGTCCATTGCCGGAACGGATTCTTGTAGAGCTCGGCCAAGAACTCACGATCCCGGACATAGTCCGAGTATCCAGAGGTGGTAGAGGCCAGCATCTTCAGTGTGATCTCGTCCGCGTGCGGAAGGTCGGGGCGCCACCGAGAAATCTTGTCGTCAAGCTCAACCTTGCCCTCGTCGACGAGCATGAGAATTTCCGTCGTCAAATAGGGAATCGCAACCGAGCCAATCCGGAAATGCATGTCCGTCGAAACAGGAACGCCCGTCATCGACTCCCCTGAAGCGGCATTCGAAATTCTCTTGCCGTCGACCCATATCCCTGCCATGGCTGCACTGAGTTTGTACTTCTTCAGGGATTCTTCGACCTGCTTTTTCGTGAAGTCGGCGGTGTCGGCCGGAATGCACGTGCCGCCTTGAGAGATCTGGCCGGACGGACACGCCTTCGCAGCGCTCGCGGCCTCACCGTCGACGCAACCCGCCAGCGAAGCACCCAAAAGCAATTGCAGCAACGTGAGGGTGACTACCTTGGGTGTACGCACGGTGGAGCCTCCATGCAAGGTCGAAGGACGCCGGCCCTGCGATCCCCACTTGTCGCCGTTGAGGGCCTCGTTTCGCATGCTAACCGTCGGTGTCAGCCGGCGCGCTTCAGAGGATTTCCAGGAGCTCCTCAGAACCGCACCGCACCTCTAAGCCGACATGGGGCTTGCGAAACGGCCCTCCACAGGGCGCCCGGCACCGCAGCCTGGCGGAAACTGAAAGCAGGGAGCACGGAGCCGTGAGGAGGAGACATGACCGAGAGCACCATGGGCGACGAGGTCTACCAGCCGGACGGGTCCGAGGTGCAGGACGATGCCGGGCTGCTGGACGCCGAGGACACACTCGAGGATCCGGCGCTGCAGATCCTCTCCGACGGGTACTCCCCGCCGGAGCGACCGTGGGCCGTGGACCGGGTGGGCACCACCGCAGCGGAGCAGCACCGGGGCGAGAGCCTTGAGGAGCGGCTGGCCGAGGAGGCACCGGACGTCACTGTTCCCACGGGCGATGGGCTGGGGGACGCCTCGGATACCGACGGCGAGCTGATCGACGACGAGGTCGGGGCGGACCGCGCAGGGCGGCTTGTGGCCCCTGACGAGGGGGCCCACTCCGACCTGGAGAAGGAGCTGGTCGCTACCGACGTCGGCATTGACGGCGCCGCCTCGGCGGAGGAGGCGGCGATGCATGTGATCCCGGAATCCGAGCAGTTCTGATCTGCGCAAGGCTCGGCTCGGCGCTCGACCGAGCGCCCACCGCGGGGCGTCCGACAGAGACTCCGGCGTCAGCGTTCCTCACGGAACAGAACGTGCCGGCCGACGGTGGCGTCGTACTTGCGCAGGAGCAGGCGGTCGGGGTCGTTGCGCCGGCTCTTGCGGGTGGCATAGGTCTGACCGGTCCCGGCAGTCGACCGCAGGGTGATGACCGGTCGGGTGTCGCTTCGTGCCATGGGGTGCCTCCCGGCGATTCCACTGGACCCATCCCATAAGAGGGATGGTTTTCGTTTTCATCGATGCGCTGACGGCAGTAACGAACCACGACTCCGCCGCATTCCCGGGGGCCGCCACGCTTCGGTGGTGTCCCCCGGAAGGCTCACGGGTTCGGCGGTCCCCAGCCGGCGGATGGCCCGCCGGTGAGCTGCAACAGGCTGCCTCCAGAGAGCGGCCGGGCAGCAGATCGGCGACACCGAAACCACTCCCCCGATCGGCCCGTTTGTCGCGCCATCGAGCGGTTGCGGCCGACGTGACGGCATGTGTCACTGGACAAGATCGCGCAATCAACTCATTCGGAAGGATTCGCCGTGGCTGATCGCTTCGTCGACGGAGGCAATGCCGTCGCTGTCTGGTCCGACTTCTGTGCCGTATCACCCAGTCCGGAGCTGCGCGAACGGGTGCAGCAAGAGCTGCAGAGGATCCGTTCCAGCGAGTCGGATCTCGCAAGCCAGATAGGTGTGAGCCATACGCCGCGCCGGCTCGGCTTCGACGACGGCACCATCCTTCCGCCGGACGAATTCCCTCTCGGCACGCCTCTCGCCGCCATCAAGGCCGCGGCCGCCGAGCGTGAGCCACTGAGTGGGACTGTGCGGGTCGTGGTCGTCCTGGCGGACTTCTCCGACAAGCAGATGACGGCCACCACGGAGCACTTCGAGCAGCTGTTCTTCTCGACCGGAGTACTCCCGCACGGAAGCGTGCGGGAATACTTCAAAGAAGTGACACACGGTCTGGTCGACATTGTGGGTGAGGTCGTCGGGCCGGTACGGATGCCGAAGAAGCTCTCCTGGTACGCCAACCACAGTTTCGGTATCGGCCGTCCGGGCGGCGAGGCCCGTGCGAACATCATGGCCCGGGACGCCGCCATGAGCGCCGACCCTGCAATCAACTTCGCCCCGTACGACAACGACGGCAACGGCTTTGTCGACGCCTTCATCGTCGTGCACGCCGGGGCGGGCGGCGAAGCCACCGGCGTCCCCGGCGACATCTGGTCGCACAAGTGGGTGCTCCCCAGCGCCTACAACGCAGACGGCGCGAAGATCTTCGCCTATCTCACCATCCCCGAGGACGCCAAGATCGGTGTCTGCGCTCACGAGCTGGGTCACCTGCTCTTCGGTTTCCCCGACCTCTACGACATCGACGGCACCTCCGAAGGTGTCGGCAACTGGTGCCTCATGGGCGCCGGATCGTGGGGCGGTGGCGGCGATGTGCCGGTGCATCCATCCGCGTGGTGCAAGGTCAACCAGGGATGGGCCTCCACGACCAACGTCACGGGCACCGGAACGTTGTCGATCCCGGACGTGAAGACCGGCTTCCAGGTGCACCGGGTCTGGACGGACGGCAGGCCCGGAGCTGAGTACTTCCTGGTCGAGAACCGCCAGCGCACGGGATACGACGTCTCGCTGCCGGGTGACGGACTGCTGATCTGGCACGTCGACGAGCACCAGCAGGACAACTCCGACGAGAGCCACTACAAAGTGGGCCTGGTCCAGGCCGACAACAGATGCGAACTCGAAGAGAGCGGCAACCGCGGCGACAACGGCGACCCCTACCCGGGCAGCACCGGCAACACGTCCTTCACCGCGACCAGCATGCCCAGCTCCAAGTCCTACGCGGGTGCCACAACCGGAGTGTCCATCACCGACATCTCCGCCTCCGCCGCCACGATGACGGCCACCGTGGATGTGACCCGCGCCGCGCCCGTCAAGGAGATGCGCAAGAGTCGCGCCCGTGCGGGCGTGGGCCTGCACAATGGGACGGCCGCCGCCGGACTGCCTGAAACGATCCACGACCTGCAGGTACGGCTTGCCGTGGTCGAGCAGGCCCTCGCGGGAGATGTCTGGAGGAACATCGAGCCGTTCATCAACGGTGGCCTGCGGCCCGAGTTGGACGGTGTGGAATCGGCGGGAACACCGCAGATGGCCACGACGGCCGGCGACGCACACACCAAGCGGCAGTACGACACTCTGCCGCCTCGGTGACCGCCACGGTCGTCGTCCTGGCCGACGTGCAGGACGAGGGAGCGGCGGCGGTCACCAACGCCGTCGCCGCTCGCCTCGGCGGACACCACGTGCTCGCCGTCCGTCCTGCCGACCTCGCTCGCGCGCGGTGGAGCCAGCGGATCAGCGAGTGCGGTGCCGTGACCACACGTGTGGTCCTGCCCGGTGGGCGGATCCTCGACGACCACGGCATTGGTGCGGTCCTCCACCGACTGCCCGGCGTGCCCCTCGGCGCGTTCCGCATGGCGAGGGTGCAGGACCGTGCATACGCACGCGCCGAGCTGAACGCGCTCGTTGCCGCCTGGTTGCTCGGACTGGCAGGGCGGGTCGTCGGCTCCCTCTGCGCCTACGGCACCGCGCCCGGTCGGCTGTCCGCCGTGGCAGCGCAGGCGCACGCTTCGCGGTGCGGCCTGCCCGTCGTCCGGCACAGTCACGGAGCGGTGCCCGCCCCGCAGGGACCGACTGCACGCCCGCTGCACGTCACCCGAAGCGGGCGCCTGCTGGTGGTGGGAGCCGACGTCGTCGGAAGCCTGGCCGAGCGCTACGGAACTGCCTGCCGCCGCCTGGCCGGCCGCCTCGGGACGGACCTCCTGGAGGTGCGCTTCACCGAGGCGGAGATGTCACACGTGGCCGCGGACGTCGATCTGCGCCCTCCGCTGGACCAGCCGGAGCACGCCTCGGCCGTGGCCGATCTGCTGATCGGTCTCGCCGAGCGCACAACACCCGGCGGTCCCCGTTGATCGCGTTCTACGGACGCCGGGACGACGAACCGCTCGCCCTGGCTGTCAAGGCCGCTCACGACGCCGGGATCGACCACCTCGTGATTGACCAGGAACGGCTCGACGACTTCGACCTGAATCCGACCCAGGGCGCCGACGGTTGTGGCAGCCGGCTTCGAGTGAACGGGCGAGAGGTGCCATCCGCGCACATCACGGCCGTGTATGCGCGCCCCTTGGCCGCGCGCACGGCATCCGCTGACAGGTCGTCACCCTCCCGGTGCGCCGCTGTCCACCAGGAGTGGCTCGACTGGCTGGACACGGCCGACGCCTTTGTCGTCAATCGGCCATGTCGCATGGCATCCAATGCTTCCAAGCCTTACCAGGCGCAGCTCATCGCCCGATTCGGATTCCTCGTCCCCGACACTCTGATCACGAGCGATCCGGACGAGGTCCGGTTGTTCCGTGAACGCCACGGCCGGGTCGTCTACAAGTCCGTCAGCGGCATCCGGTCCGTCGTCCGGGAGCTCACCGCCGCGGACGAACCGCGGCTGCACCTTGTCCGAGGCCTCCCCACGCAGTTCCAGGCCTACGTGCCCGGACACGACATACGCGTGCATGTCGTGGGCCGACAGACCTACGCCGCACAGGTCACCAGTGGCGCCATCGACTACCGGTACTCCGTGGGCGACGGTGGGCAGACGAGCCTCAGCAGGGCCGATCTGCCGGACGCGGTCGCTCGGCGCTGCGTTCGGCTGGCGGCGATGCTCGGCCTACCGTTCGCCGGCATCGACCTGCGTCGCCGGCCCGACGGCTCATGGGTGTGTTTCGAGGTCAACACCATGCCCGCCTACAGTTACTACGAAGCACGGGCAGGGTTGCCCATCTCCGCCGCGCTGGTGCGCCTGCTCGCCGACGTACGCCTTCACACTTCCACTGAGACGTGAGAACGATGGTGCAAGCAGTCGAAAACCTCACGGTTCTGACCACCCGTCTGATCGAATCCGGCCCCTGTCCGCGATTGGCGGGCTGGGACCGGGTGGTGGTGGACGTCCTCGGCGCCGAACCGGTACCCGGATACGCCGACCTGTTGTCACAGCGCGTCGGAGAGCGCCTGGAAATGGGCGTTCTCCACGAACTGATGCAGGGCGTGGCGCCAGGGGCAACCATTCGTCTTCGGGCCAGATTGGCCCTGGGCGAAGTCATGGCCGAATCCCACCCCGCCCCCGGCTCTTTCACGGTCGAACCGCCCTCATGATCCGTCAGTTCGTGAACGGACAGCGGACAGCGGACCGCGAACGCCACGTACCACCACAGGCAGAGCGACTCCTACGTCAAAGGCCTCCGCCCCGCCCCTACGAACGGGCGGGCTGGTTGGCGATCAGCAGAGTGGTGCCGGCCGGGCGGAAGCCCAGGCGGGCGTAGATACGGGCGACGGCCTCCTCCGCGTAGGCGAGGAAGATGGTGCGCACGCCGTGGTCGCGGGCATGGGCGGCCAGGGCCGCCGCGACGGCGGCGCCGAGGCCTTGGCGGCGGGCGGTGGGAAGCGTGCCGATGCCGCCGATCTCGGTAGTGCCGTTGGCCGGGTGATAGTGGCCCACGGCGAGCGGGGTGCCGTCGGGGGCGAGGGCAGCGACGACCGTCTTGTGACCGGCGCGGATGGTGGGGCGGGTCGTTGCCACCGTGCCGTCCGCCGTGAGCCTCTCGGCGGCCACCGCCAGTTCCGGGCGACCCATAGAACCGACCGCGGTGCCCTCTTCGGCGAAGGCCAGACGGGGGACGGCGAGGGCGGCCGGCAGGGCCGGGTCGTCGGCTTCCAGGGCGCGGATCGTGACGCCCTCGGGCAGGGACTGCGGGGGCAGCGGGTGGTGTGGGTCGAGGGCCATCAACGGGCGTTCCGTCACCGGGAGGCCCGCGGCCTCGATGCGGGCGCGCAGCGACGGCGCCACCTCGGCGAGCCACTCGAAGGCCTCCGGCACGCCGAGCTCACGCTGCCGGGCGCGCACCCGGGCGATGTCGGCGATGGTGACCGTCGCCGATCCTGCCGAGGTGGGCTGAGCGTGGTTCGGGCCGCCGTAGTACGGGGCGCCTGCTGCTTTTCGTACAAACAAGCGCAGAGGGCCGAACTCCTCTGCGTCGGCGAACATCAGCGGCACGGTGGCGTAGTACTGCTCGATGCAGGCACGCAGGGAAAGATCACTCACGCCGCGCATCTCATCACGGGGCGGCGCCGCACCGCATCCGGAATTGCGGTCCGGGGCGACCGCCCGGCCCAGTTGCCGGTTGACCCGGTCCCACTGCTCGTCCGACACGATCCACGGCGAGGTCCCACACCGAGCCGAGCGCTCAACTCCCGCTACGGGCACGGCCATCAGGGACTATCCACCTCATTGTGTGAGCCGTTCTTAGTGGCGAGCAATCGCCCCGGCAAGGCGGCACTTCTGACGGGACGGACACTTCGCGTCTGCTGCTGGATCACGGTTGCGCCTTCAAAGAAATTGGCAGGAGCGCCGGGATGCAAAGCGACAAGAGCGGGAGCAGAATCGAAGAAGTGCGGACTCGGTGCATCCGGATCCGTCCACCAGCGGCACCGCTGAACACTTCGAGATCACGGGCCATGCGCAGTGATCAGCCCTCGCGGTCCGTTCTCATCCCGCGAATCCAAGGCACATCCAAGAAAGTCATGAGGTATTTCGCCATGACCAATGGCCCGATATCGTTCGATTCCCCGGCTCCGCTGCAGAACTTCGAGCCGGCTGTTGACCTGCTCCGCGAGGCACCGGAGGAGGAGGCCCGTAGCGGCCTCGACACAAGAGTCCCTGACAGCGACATGTCGGCGGTTCCGCAGCCTCCCATCGCGTCAGCGGAAGACATACCACGAACCACTCTCGCGGCGCGGTGGCAGGAACACATAGAGGCATCCGGACAAGAGGGAGGCTGAGCATGCCGTACTTCCGCAACAATCATTCCTCCACGATCCAGGTGGTCGGCATGTACTTCGACCCGCAGGCATGCGGGTCGTACGGAAACTACCGGACCAAGGGCTGGTGGCGCATCAAGCCCTATGAGCGCGTACTGCTCGCACCCAACAATCAGCAGTACTTCTACTGGTACGCCGAGTCCGATGACGGGCACATGTGGCAGGGCCAGTACGGTCCGGTGTACACGTATGTCTACGCATTCGATTCCTGTCTCAATATCGGCTCAACCGCCGCCTGGAAGACAGTGACGATGCGCCAGCACGACACCAGCGCCTGGCCCGGTGGCGTGAACGTGGATGTGTGACGCGTTCCGCAACGACGGCATCAGCAGATTCGTGGCAACTGCTCCCCGATCGGCAGGTCCACCACCCGCGTGCCGCCAAGTCCGGTACGCGCCACCACCATTCCGGGGTGCGTCTCCACAGCTTCGCCGATCACAGTCGCGTCAGCGCCCAGAGGGTGCGAGCGCATCGCTTCCAGGACCGGCTCCGCGTGCTCGCGCGGAACGAACGCCACGAGCTTGCCCTCGTTGGCGACGTACATCGGGTCCAGCCCCAGGATGGCACAGGCATTGGCCACGGGTGGAGGGACAGGAATGGTGCGCTCCTGGATGACGACTCCGGCGCCGGAGGCCGCCGCGATCTCGTTCAGGGCGGCTGCCAGGCCTCCGCGCGTGGGATCGCGCAGCACATGCAGGTCCGGGGTGACAGCGAGCATCGTCTCCACCAGGCCACCGAGCGCCGCGCAATCGCTTTCGATCTCCACACCGAACTCGAGGCCCTCGCGGACGCTCATGATCGCGACGCCATGGACGCCGATCGCGCCGCTGACGATCACAACATCACCGGGGACGACGCGCTGCGGCCGCAGATCGACGCCCGTCGGGATGATGCCGATCCCCGCGGTGTTGATGAAGATCCCGTCACCGTGGCCGGCTTCGACCACCTTGGTGTCGCCCGTCACCACTTCGACCCCCGCGGTGCGCGCGGCCGAACCGAGCGCCTGCGACACGCGCGAGACCACCGAGAGCTCGACCCCCTCCTCCAGGATGAATCCGCAGGAGAGATAAGCGGCTTGGGCGCCGCTCATGGCAAGGTCATTGACGGTGCCGTTGACAGCCAGGTCACCGATACTGCCGCCGGGGAAGAACAGCGGCCGCACCACGAAGGAATCCGTGGAGAAGGCCAGCCGGACTCCGCCGAGTGAGAGCGCCGCGGAATCGCCCAGCCGGCCGAGCACCTCTCCCCCGAAGGCCGGCGCGAAAATGTGCTGGACGAGCTCGGCGGAGAGCACGCCGCCACCGCCGTGCCCCATCACCACCCGGCTCTGGCCCCGCAGCGGGGCTGGGCAGGTCCACGCCGTGAGGTCCGGCAGCCCCGGCCCGGCGGCCTGCGGTGAGCCGTTCAACGGCGTATCGATCGAGAGCGCTTCTGTGGTCTCAGACAACGGGGCTCGCCTCCAGCGATGCGTTCGTGATGTCCAGCCGCCGGTAGAGGTAGTACGCGGCGCACGCGCCCTCACTGGAGACCATGGTGGCGCCGAGCGGGGTCCGCGGCGTGCACAGCGTGCCGAAGGCCTCGCATTCATGAGGCTTCAGCAGACCCTGCAGGACCTCGCCGCTGCGGCACTCCGCCGGCTCCCTGGTCTGGATACCGGTGACCGAGAAGCGGTACTCGGCGTCGTACTCCCGGTACCGCGAGGACAGCCGCCAGCCGCTGCCGGGGATCGTTCCGATGCCGCGCCAGGCGCGATCGGTGACCTCGAAGACATCCGCCAGCATCGCTTGAGCGGCGCGGTTTCCCTCGGGGCGCACGGCACGCGGGTAGGCGTTGTCCACGGTGTGCTCACCGCGTTCCAGCTGCTGTACGGTCCTGCGCACCCCCTCCAGGATGTCCAGCGGTTCGAATCCGGTCACGACGATCGGGACACGGAACCGCTCGGCCAGCTCGGGATACTCCGCGACGCCCATCACGCTGCACACATGCCCGGCCGCGAGAAAGGCCTGCACCCGGCAGCTCGGGGACTGCATGATCGCCTCGATCGCAGGAGGCACCCTGACATGGGACACCAGCAAACTGAAGTTCTGGATGCCGAGCCTGCGCGCCTGATACACCGTCATGGCATTGGGCGGCGCAGTCGTCTCGAATCCGATACCGAAGAACACCACTTCCCGGTCCGGGTTCTGCTGAGCGATCTTCAGGGCGTCGAGCGGCGAGTAGACGACCCGTACATCGCCGCCTTCGCTACGGACCTGGAACAGGTCACGGCCGGTGCCGGGCACGCGGAGCATGTCACCGAAGGAGCAGAAGATCACCTCGGGGCGGGAGGCGATCTCCAGCGCCTTGTCGATGACCTCCAGCGGGGTGACACACACGGGACAGCCGGGTCCGTGGATCAATTCCACCTGGTCAGGGAGCAACTGGTCGATGCCGTGCCGGATGATCGTGTGCGTCTGTCCCCCGCAGACCTCCATCAGTGCCCACGGTCTGGTCACGGTGGAATGGATGTCATCGAGCAGGCGGCGCGCCAGATCCGGGTCCTGGAACTCGTCGATGTACTTCACTTCTTGGCCTCCTGGGGTGTGTCGGTGCCGGCGGCGGGCAACGGGGATCCGCCGGCTTGCGCCACCGGCTCCCACGGATCGCCGAACTCCTCCTGGAGCAACCCGAGCGTGGCAAAGAGCTCGAGGGTCTTCTTGGCCGACTCCTCGTCCAGGCGCTGCAGGGCGAACCCCACATGCACGATGGCGTACTCGCCGACCTGGAGGTCCGGCAGATACTCCAGGCACACCTCCTTGACGACACCGCCGAAGTCAACGCGGGCCATACGGGTGCCGTCGCGTTCCTCGATGTCCAGGACTCTCCCGGGTACCGCCAGGCACATGTCCTTCTCCTCGCTGTGGGTGTTTCGTCGCCCGGTCTCCCCGGGGCACGTCGTCAGTCGCCGCCTGCGCGCAGGGCCACGGCGGCATGTGCGGCCACCATCAGTTGACCGAGCGCCAGTCCCCCGTCGTTCGGCGGGACTTGGTGGTGGCGCAGGACGGTGAAGCCGTCCTCGCGAAGCGTCTGTGCGCACGCCGAGGAGAGCAGAGTGTTGGCGAAGACACCGCCGGTCAGGGTTACGGTGTCCAGTCCGCGCTCGTCTCGCGCCATGACGCAGATCTTGTGTACGAGATCGGCGACGGCCCGGTGGAAGCGCGCGGCGACAAGGGCCGGAGGTGTGCCCGCCCGTACGTCGTCGACGACTGCTGCCAGAACGGGTGCAGGGTCAGCGGCCACCGCAGCCCGACCATCACCCGGAGGCCGCAGGGCGAACGCGTAGCCGACGACGTCCTCGGCCGCCGCCGTCAGTGCGGCCGCCTCCAGCTCGATGGCTGCCTGGGCTTCGTATCCGGACTGATGGCAGACGCCCGCGAGCGAGGAGACGGCATCGAAGAGCCGCCCCATGCTGGACGTAGGCACACAGTTCAGGTTCCGCTCCAACTGGTGTTCCAGCACTCGGAGTTCGTCGGGAGGGCAGGCGGCAGTACAGGGAAGGTCCTGGGACCAGGCGATGCCGGCTGCGCGCAGATGTGCGAGTGCCATTCGGTACGGCCGGCGCACCGCGGCGTCGCCGCCCGGCAGGGAGACATAAGCGACGTGTCCGAAGCGGCTGAACCCGTCGTAGTCCGCCAGCAAGAACTCCCCGCCCCACACCGCCCCGTCGTCACCGTAGCCAGTGCCGTCGAACGCGACCCCGATCACGGGGCGGCTCCCGTCCAGTCCGTGCTCCGCCATCGCGGCGGCAACGTGGGCGTGATGGTGCTGGACCCGCACGACCGGCCGGCCGGCCGCGTGCCGGCCGGCCCACTGTCCGGAGCGATAGCCGGGATGCCGGTCGGCCGCCAACAGCTCAGGGTTCACCCCGGTGATCGACTCCAACTGTGTTTCGGCGCGCTCGAACGCCTGCTGTGTGGCGAGGTCGTCCATGTCTCCGATATGGGCCGACAGCCAGGCCCTGTGCCCTTCCGCGAGACAGAACGCGTTCTTGAGGTCGCCCCCGACAGCGAGGGCCGCCTGCACGGGTAGGGGCAGTACGACGGGCAACGGGGCGTAGCCACGAGCGCGGCGGATCATCAGCGGCTCCCCGTCGCACACCCGCACCACGGAGTCGTCGCACGGCACGTGGATCCCGCGGTCGTGCGTGAGCCAGGCGTCTGCCAGGTGCGCCAGCCGGGTCAGTGCGTCGGTGTCTTCGGTGACGATCGGCTCCCCCGCCACATTCCCGCTGGTCATCACGAGCAGGCACGGCCCGTCGGTATCGCCGGGCAGGCCGAGAAGCAGATGGTGCAGAGGTGTGTAGGCAAGCATCACGCCGAGATCGGGACTGCCGGGGGCGACCTCCTCCGATGGCCTCGGCAGTCCCGGCGGCACAGCGTCAGGCCGACGGCGCAGCAGGACGATGGGCCTGAGGCCGCCCGTCAGCAGGCTTCGCTCCTGGGGTCCCAGGTGCACAAGGTGCTCGATGTCGGCGATGCTCCTGGCCATCAGGGCGAACGGTTTGTTCCCCCGGGCCTTGCGGTGGCGCAACGTGGCCACGGCCCGGGAGTTGGAGGCGTCGCAAGCGAGGTGGTAGCCGCCGAGGCCCTTCACGGCGAGGATCGCGCCTTGGGACAGGAGCCTGCGGGCCTCGGTGATGGGGTCCTCGGCGGATACGGGCCGAGGCGCATCTTCCGTATTCGCTTGCGCCACGAGCAGACGCAGGCGGGGGCCGCAGGCGTGGCAGGCGACCGGCTGCGCATGAAAGCGGCGGTCGGCCGGATCGGCGTACTCCCGGGCGCAGTCGGCGCACATCGGGAAGCCGGCCATGGTCGTGTGGTCCCGGTCGTACGGAAGACCGCGGACGATCGTGAAGCGGGGGCCGCAGTGCGTACAGGTGATGAAGGGGTGGCGGTGACGCCGGTCGGCCGGATCGGCCAGTTCCGCGAGGCAGGCGGCGCAAGTCGCCATGTCCGGCGACACCAGGGTGCGCGCGGGTCCGCCCGTGGTGGATGCGGCGATGGTGAACCCGTCACCCCCGGTGGTGGGGACCTCCTGATGGTCGACGGACTCCACCCGCGCGAGAGGCGGCGCGTCCGCGGAGATGCGGGCACAGAAGAGAGCGACGTCAGCGGGTGGCCCTTCGACTTCCGCGACAACGCCCTCACCGGTGTTGGTCACATGGCCGACCAGGTCGAGCCCGGTGGCGAGTGTGTACAGGAACGGCCGGAACCCGACGCCTTGAACCACGCCCCGGACGGTGACCCGCCTGCGCTGCACCGCCTCCTCCGCGACGGCGGCAGCCGACTGCGGACCGCTCACGAGCCGGACTGCGCCATGGCGCCGGAGGCCGCCGTATGGGTATGCGTACCGTGTTCGTGGTGATGAAGATGCTCCTGACCGGCCATGACGGGCGCGTGGACCGGCCCGCCGTCCGCTGCCGCCGTCGCCCGGTCCAGCAACGCGCCGACGCCGTCGCCCCGACGCGCGGAGGTCAGCAGCACTTCCACCCCCGGGTTGACCTGCGCGACGTTCGCCCGGAACGCCGCCTCGTCGAACTCGACCGCCTCTGCGATGTCGGTCTTGGTCACCACCACCAGGTGCGCCAGACCGAAGGCGGTGGGGTACTTCAGCGGCTTGTCCTCCCCCTCCGTCACGGAGGCGAGCACGACCCGCAAGGACTCACCGAGGTCGTACGAGGCCGGACAGACCAGGTTGCCGACGTTCTCCACGAACAGCAGCCGGGTGTCCTCGGACAGCCATCCGTCCAGGTGCCGGCTCAGCATCCCGGCCTCCAGATGGCACAGACCGTCGGTCAGCACCTGCTTGACCGGGACTCCTGAACGAGCCAGGCGCACAGCGTCGTTCTCGGTGGCGAGGTCGGCGGTCAGGGCCGCGACCCGTACTCCCCGCTCCCGTGCCAGCAGCAGCTCGCCCTCCAGCAGCGCGGTCTTCCCACTGCCGGGGCTGGACAGCAGATTGACGATCGTGGTGCCGCGTGCGGCAAGTTCGGCGCGCAGCGTGTGCGCGGTCGCATCGTTCTTGGCGAGGACCGCCTGTTGCAGATCGACCACACGGCACATGCTTCAGCACTCCTCGAAAATGGGTTCACGGGCCCGTTCGTGCTCCTGGCCGTCCTCCCAGTGCACGCTGACGATCTGCAGTTCGCGGCCCGAGAGCAGCTCGGCGGTCGCCTCTCCGCACATCGGACAGCACAATTGCGGCGGCATTCCGACCGCCCATTCATCCGCGCACGGTTCGCAGCGGGCACGACCGGGCACGGACTCCGCGACCAACTCGGCACCTTCCAGAACGGTCCCGGCACAGGCCAGTTCGAAGCAGAAGGAGAGAGCGTCGGGGACCACTCCGGCCAACTCGCCGACCTGGAGCCGTACGGACGTCACCGCGGTGACACCGCCTGCTTCGGCCGCCGCCTGCTCCACCTGGCCGACGACAGCCAACGCGATGGACATCTCGTGCATCGCTCTCCGTCCTGGCACTGGCCGACCGCCGTCGAACGCTCTGGGCCCGGTGGGCGTCGCCCGCCCGCGCAAGCTGAGCGCTGGGGCCGTTCGGCACCATTACAGGCCGGGATACGGCGGCCGGGAGCCCGGCACGCCGACGCCACCCGGCCGCGTACACCGTTCGGGGCAGCGGCGGAAGCCGTACCGGTCTCGGGGTGCACGTCGCCACAGAACAGCCCGGCCGGAAGGGCGGCCCCGATTACCACCTAAACGGACAGAACGTATCTATAGGGCACTAATGCACGCATAGGTCGAATGTAGGGATTGAATACGCACTCCGGGAGCGCGATCCCGCTTCGAAGTGTCCGGAATGGGCGTTTGCTCGACATTGCTCCCGACATCCATTTTGCGGGAAATCGCGCGACTTGTCATGCATTTTCGCGGCGCCGCGGGGCAGACCGGTCCCACATCGAAGCCCGTGATATGGGTCACGTCCGTGACGCTGCGCGAAGGGCGCCGGCCTGGCTCAGTCCCGTGTCCCAGAAAGAAAGTTGAGTTTCCCGCCCTCGGTGGATCACGGGATTTTCCGCCGCAGAATCCGCCGCATGGATTGCAGTGGTGAATTCAGGGCTTGTTCCATCCAGCCCTTTTCGCTTACGGTCACCGCAATCCGGACGGAACGCCGAATCCTGCCGCCGTCCGGTAAAACCCACCCACTTACGTACGGCAGGAGCGGGGAACCCAGGTAAGCCGCCGATCCGGAATCCGGAACGGCTCGGGGTGAAGTCGCATTCCCACTGCGGCCGGGCATCTCCAGCCCGAACCCGACAGCTGACCTCGCAGGCGACGGAGAGGAACTCGCCATGCCCGCAAAGGGTAAGCATCGCCGTCCCAAGTCCAGCCCGATCACTCGGGGTTTCGCCGCTGCGGGCGCGGGAGGTGCCGCACTCGTCCTGCCGGTGATCGGCGCGACCACTGCCGGCGCGGCGCAGCCGACGGCGCATCCCTTCACAGCTGAAAAGGCTGTGGCGCCGGCCGTCGCGGGCACCACGCCCGTCGCTGTGAAGAAGGCCCTGCCCACCACCTATTCCGTCGTTGTGGGCGACTCCCTCTCCAAGATCGCACGGGCGCACTCCCTGAGCGGCGGCTGGATGCGGCTGTACAAGGACAACCGGCGGGCAATCGGTAGCAACCCTTCGCTGATTCACGCGGGTCTCAAGCTGTCGGTCGGCAAAAAGGCCAAGGTGACCCCCAACACGTCTTCTCCGGAGGATCGGGCCAGCCGCTCCGCGCAGAGGAGCACGCTGGCCACCAATAGCGCCGCCACCGCCGCGAAGCCCGCGACCTATTCGAACAACCTCGACGGCTGGATCAGGGAGTCGCTCGACGTCATGGCCAAGCACGGCATCCCCGGCTCGTACAACGGCATCCACCGGAACATCATGCGCGAGTCCTCGGGCAACCCGCTGGCCATCAACAACTGGGACTCCAACGCCGTGAAGGGAACCCCGTCCAAGGGGCTCCTCCAGGTCATCGACCCGACGTTCCGTGCCTATCACGTGCCCGGCACGTCGATGAACAGCTACGACCCGGTCGCCAACATCACCGCCGCGTGCAACTACGCCGCCGCGAGGTACGGCTCGATCGACAATGTGAACGGCGCCTACTGAGGCCCGGTCACCTCAGTCGCGTCACATCCTGCGGATGCGCAGATAGCGCATGAGGTCCGGCAGGGCCAGCCTGACGACGGCGGCCAGCGCAGTCGCGGCAGTAGCGGCGGCCGCGCCACCGATGATCGTCTTCTTCATGCTCTTCTCCTCACTTCGCAGCCTCGCCGACCGCAACCGGTGGCGCGGACGATTCCTGCTCGCCGTCCCGCAGCAAGCCCATGATCAGCCGTACGGCCTCCGGCACCGCGGCGGCCACGGCCGGACTGAGACCGATGCCTTCCTCCACCCCGGCGGGTTCGCATCCCACTACCAGGATGCGCCGCGGGGGCCGCGCGCCGGTGCCGGCGCAGAGGGTCTCCAGGAGAGCCAGGACCGCGTCGGGGGACATCCGGTGACCGTCCAGCAGCGCGTTCCGGGGCTCGATGCCGTTCGCGCCGTCGGCTTCGATCAGATACACCGTGCCGGGTTCGCCGCCGCGCGCCGTGGCATCGACCAGGACGAGCGTGTCGTAGCCGTCGAGAAGCTGATACGCCAGGTGTACGCCCCGTACGCCGATGTCCACGACCTCGGCGTGCTCCGGCAGCTGTTCCGCGGCCAGCCTGCGCACGGTCTCGACGCCGAAGCCGTCGTCGCCGAGGAAGATGTTTCCGACCCCGGCGACCAGAATCCGGTCGCTGTTCCGCTCAGGACGTGTCATGCGTCCTCCAGGGGGGCGACCTCGTCGGGCTGGAAGTACAGGAAGCGGCCCTGCTCGCGGCGGATGTCGGCTCCTGGATCGCCCTCGACGGTCACTGCCAGATGCACTGCCCCGTCCACGTCGTGCAGCACCGCCTCGACCCTGGCGCTGCGGCCGTGCAGGAACAGGTCCTGTGCGTCGGTGCGCCGCAGGCCCGGGCGCAGCAGCACGCGGCTCCCGGCCCCCAGCGACCGGCCGTCCACGACGACCCGGTCGCGGGCCGGGTCGAAGCCGGAGTCGCTCGCCGGGTCCCACCACGGGGTGCCCGGCGCCTCCACGCCGTATTCGTCGGTAAACCCGCGACAGGCGGGCGGCGGGGGTGCGTCCGACGCGTCGGGGCCGGTCACCTCCCGTAGCGCACGCACCGCACCGTGCAGGCGCTCAAGGACTTCAGGGGGCATCGAGTCGGCCAGGTCGATCACCGCGCCGGCCCGCTCGTCGGTGCCACGAGCCTCGCGCTTCTCCTCGTCGGTGAGGGCTGCGGTGCGCAGCGCGAGAATCTCGTCGATCTCGGTGGCGTCGTAGAGCGCCCCTGGGCTCTCCGGGGCGATGGCGGGGTGGTCCTCCAGGATGATCGGGGAAGACAGCACCAGGTCCGCGCGGCCGGGTTCGCCGGCGAGGACCGGCCAGGTGTGCAGGTTGCGGCAGGACGCAATCGCGCCCTTGGCCCACTCGGGCGGATCCGTCATCGACAGGAACGACCCGGCGCTGAGGCCCATCAGCAGATGTGCGGCCACCAGCGAGCGGGGCAGCGCCGCGTCACGGTCGGCCGTGCCGTCAGGCGGGCTCCAGCTGCTGGTGTTCTCCACGACAGCGGTCAGACGCATCACCCGGTAGGGACCGTCGAGGTCACGTGCGGACAGCCGCACGGCGCCACTGATCTCCTCGCATCGGCGAATCAGCCGGCCCACCGTCCGGCCGGTCGCGTCCAGGACGGGCTCGGTCTCTTCGCGGGCAGGGCGGGTGAAGGGAACGGTGACACCGTCTCCTGCCAGCTCCGCCACGTCTGCGAGCACCTCGACACGCTCCTCGACGCCCTCGTCCCAGGGCACCAGGACGCGGTCCTCGAGTTGGAGTTCGGGCACCGTCTCGAACCCGCCGTCCTGCCGGGCCTGTTGCACGGTCCTGCGCCGGGCGTGCAGGAAACGCACCTCGACCGCCAGCGTCGCGCCCGCCTTCGGTTCCATCAGACATTCCGTGTGCTGGAAGTCGTGCTCCTCGCACTCGGAACCCCAGGCGGGCGGCACGAGCACTCCGAACTGCCAGCGCAGCCGGTTCTTGGCCGCCGAAGCACGGTACGGGTAGAGCACATAGCCCTCGAAGAGCACCGCGTCGGCCACCTGTCGGGCGACGGCGAACCGGGCTTCCGTCGCCGGTGCGAAGGCAGTTGTCGTCAACGTGCCGTCCTTCCGGTAGCGCGTGGCAGCAGCGCTCGGTCCAGGGCGTGGACCGGCTGGGGGTCCGGCGTGCCGGCCTCGGCCAGCAGGGCCCGGACGGCCGCCTCCCAGGAGGGATGTGCCCGCCGCGAACGGAAGGCGAGCAGCGCGTCCATGGTGTCGCGCGGCAGCCGGATCCAGCCGCAGCCGGGGAAGTGCTGCTCGACCATCTCCTGCCACACCTTTACCGGCATCCGGAAGGCCGCCTCCCGATCCCACGGCACGGGCTCGACGCGGAAGCCGCCTGCTCCGGTGAATGCCGTTCCCGAGAACAGCATGAGCAGCGGCACCTCGCCCGCCTCGAGGGCGTTGAAATACCGGGTGGCGGCGACGTCCATGTCGTACGTGCAGGGGACGGCGAGGTCGGTTTCCGTCTCTCCCGTGAAGCTGGGAACCATGTGCGAGACCTGGGCGAACTGAACCGGCTGGAGCGTGCTGCCCCAGCGTGAGCGCTCTCCGAAGAGGTCGGCCAGCCCGTCGGCCTCCGTGGGAGCGTAGCCGCGCCGCGCGGGTTCGATACGGATCTGGCAGCGCAGGGCCAGGGCGTGCACGCGGGCGTTGTCGGACGCCGTGACGCGCAGCCTGAAGACGAGTGTCGGACCGGCGGCGTACTGGTCGGCCCGTACGCCCGTACACGTGAAGGCGAACTCCGTCATGGCCGGTCCGCCCCCTGCACCACTTGGGCGCGGCCGCCGACATGTGCGAAGAAGGCCTCCAGATCGGCCCGGGCCTCGGCTCCGCCGTCAAAGCCCTGCCACAACAGGCGCATGCGGCCCACCAGTTCGTAACAGATGTCGATCGGGACGAGGTAGCACTCGGCCCGGCCTTCCACACGGCGCAACAGGAGCGCCTCCACGTCGGGTTCGAGGAGCGCGGCCAGCCGACTGCCGCCCAGCACGGTCTGCCATGCCGACGGGTCGAGTTCACTCTCGGTCGCGCCGGCGGGACTCGGGTAGAGCGCGACCAGGCGGTCGAGCGCCGCGTTGCGGAAAAAGAAGGCGACGCCGACCGGGATCTGCAGAACTTCCCACGCGCTGTCGTCCAGGCGGTGGTCCGGGTCGGCCAGATAGCGGTCCGGCACCGCCCGGAAGCGGCCGCCCGCGGCACCGGGCCGCTCGAACAGGAGGGAACACGGGACGCAGGCGCAGGCAAGTGCGCGTTTCTCCGTGTCCACCAGGTGGCGGTGGCTGTTGTCGGCCACCGCCACTCCGCACAGTTCGCAGCGCTCCTGCTGGGGTGGCCGCTCGGTCAGAAACCGTCGCAGGCCGCGCAGTTCACCGGCAGGCCCAGGAGGCTGTGGCCGGAGCCGGGGCGCGCTCACCGCGTCTTCGCCGCGGCCGGTCCGGGCGCCGTGCGGGACGTGGGAGGCTTCCCGATCTGGAGCAGCGCCGGCTCCCGGGCGGTGGCGCCGGCCTCCACTTCCACAGCCGTCACCTCAGGCGCGAAGCAGGTGAGAGCGTCCTCGACTGCCTGCTGTGCCGACGCAGCTGTGCCGGCGCAGCCGCAGCCCGCACCACCGGCAGACCGCAGGCGCAGCGTTGCGGAGGAGTCGTCGAAGCCCGCCACCTCCCAGGCATGGTCACCGGCCGCCTCCAGAGCACGCGCGATGCGCGTGGCGGTGTCCTCGGGGTGCAGGTCGTGCAGGACCAGCAGGCTCGAGACCAGTTCGTCTCCGAGCAGGCCGGCCAGGGGGCTGCCCGGGGATTTGCCGGCGGCGGGGGCATCGAGCAGCCGGACGATCCGGGCCAGACCGGCGCCGTAGAAGTCCATCAGGACCCTGACCAGTTCCTCGGCCCCGGCACACGCCGATTCGTCGCCGGTGGCGGCCAGTCGGTCGAGGACTTCTTCCACGCGCCGTCCTGCCTGCTCCGCGTTCATGACTCGGTTGGCAGCATCGGCCGGCGGGGCGGCGGTGTGGGCTGCCGCGCTCATCCGGAAAGGCCGCTCAGGCCGGTGGGCACGTGCATCGACTTCACGGTCTTTCCGCCGCCGACGTACATGTGAACGCCGCAGGGCAGGCAGGGGTCGAAGCTGCGCACCGTGCGCATGATGTCGATGCCCTTGAAGTTCTCCGGGGAGTTCTCCTCGAAGATCGGTGTGTTCTGCACGGCGTCCTCGTACGGGCCGGGCGTGCCGTAGGAGTCGCGAGTGCTGGCGTTCCACGGAGTCGGCGGGTACGGGTGGTAGTTGGCGATCTTCCCGTCCCGGATGACCATGTGGTGGGAGAGGACACCGCGTACGGCCTCGGTGAAGCCGCAGCCGATGGACTGGTCCGGCACCTCGAACTTCTCCCAGGTCTGGGTGCGGCCGGCACGCACTTCGTTCAGCCCCTTCTCGGCGCAGTGCAGGGCGATGGCCGCGGCGTAGGCCTGGAAGTAGGTGCGGGCGCGGTTTCGTTCCAGCGCGTTGCTCCAGCGCGGGATCTTCCACTCGAAGGTGGTCTCGGGCTTGGTCATCGTGCGCGGCAGGTTGATGACGACGCTGTTGCCGGTGGCCTTGACATAGCCGACGTCGACGAGCCCGGACAGCGCCGTGGACCACAGGCGGGCGATGGGGCCACCGCCGGTGTCCAGCGGCAGGTAGTCCTTGCCGTCGAACCAGCGGGGGGACATCACCCAGCTGTACTTGTCGTTGAAGTCCCGCTTCTGAGGGGCCGGGATGGTGTGCTGGTTCCACGGGTGGCGCGGGTCGACGGGGTTGCCGAGCGGGTCGTGGGTGACGAACTGCTCCTGGCCCTGCCAGTCGTCGTAGTACGAGCTGCCCAGCAGGATGCGGATGCCGAGGTTGATCTCGGTGAGGTCGTTGGTGACGAGCTTGCCGTCGACGATGACGCCGGGGGTGACGAACATCTTCCGTCCCCAGTCGGTCATATTGGCGTAGGTGAAGTCGCAGTACTCGGGGTCGTTGAGGGCGCCCCAGCAGCCGAGCAGCACCCGTCGGCGGCCGACTTCCTCGTACCCGGGCAGAGCCTCGTAGAAGAAGTCGAACAGGTCGTCGTGCAGGGGGACGACTCGCTTCATGAACTCCACGTAGCGCATGAGGCGGCTGAGATAGTCCGTGAAGAGCTGAACGGAGGCAATCGTGCCGACTCCGCCGGGGTAGAGCGTGGAGGGGTGCACATGGCGGCCCTCCATGAGGCAGAACATCTCCCGGGTGTAGCGGCTCACCTGGAGGGCTTCCCGGTAGAACTCGCCTTCGATGGGGTTGAGTGACCGCATGATGTCGGCGATGGTGCGGTAGCCGTGGTCCCCGGCGTGCGGCGCCTCGGTGCGCTCGGCGAGCTCGAGGACGCCGGGGTTGGTCTCGCGGACCATCTTTTCGCAGTAGTCGACCCCGACCAGGTTCTCCTGGAAGATGTTGTGGTCGAACATGTACTCGGCGGACTCGCCGAGGTTGATGATCCACTCAGCGAGGTGCGGAGGCTTCACCCCGTAGGCCATGTTCTGGGTGTACACCGAACACGTGGCGTGGTTGTCGCCGCAGATCCCGCAGATACGGCTGGTGATGAAGTGCGCGTCCCGGGGGTCCTTGCCGCGCATGAAGACGCTGTAGCCACGGAAGACCGACGAGGTGCTGTAGCACTCCGCGACCCGCTTCTGCTTGAAGTCGATCTTTGTGTGGATGCCGAGACTGCCCACAATCCGGGTGATCGGATCCCAGGCCATTTCCACCAGGCCACTGCCGTCGCCGGCCGCCTTCGTCGTCGGTGCCATCGTGAGTGCCGTGCCCTTCTTCAAGCTGGAGGTGGGTCGCGCGGTGAGGCGTAAGCAGGTACTTCGGTTCAGCGGGGGTTCACCAGGGCGGCCGGTAGCCGGTGGTCAGCTTCTGTCCCGTGTGGCGCCACTTCGGCTCCTTGTCCACGGTCCTGGCCGTGATGGTCCGCAGCTTGCGGATCACCGCGCCGTACGCTCCGCTGGCGGTGCTGGACACCTTCGCGCCGGGCGGTTCGTCCATGAACGGCATGAACTTGTCCGGGAAGCCCGGCATGGTGCAGGCGATGCAGATGCCTCCGACGTTGGGACAGCCGCCGATTCCGTTCATCCAGCCCCGCTTGGGCACGTTGCACTTGACGACGGGGCCCCAGCAGCCGAGCTTGACGAGGCACTTGGGCGAGTCGTAGGTGTCGGCGAACTGTCCCTGTTCGTAGTAGCCCGCGCGATCGCACCCCTCGTGCACGGTGGCGCCGAACAACCACGTCGGTCGGAGCTTGTCGTCCAGCGGGATCATCGGAGCGGCGCCCGCCGCCTGGTAGAGCAGGTAGGTCAGGGTCTCCGAGAAGTTGTCGGGCTGGATCGGACAGCCGGGCACGCACACGATCGGGATGCCGGCCTTGGACGTCCAGTCCCAGCCCAGGTAGTCCGGCACACCCATCGCACCGGTCGGGTTGCCCGCCATGGCGTGGATCCCGCCATAGGTGGCACACGTTCCGATCGCGACAACAGCCAGCGCCTTGGGCGCGAGCCGGTCGATCCATTCACTGGTGGTGATCGGCTGGCCGGTTTCGGGATTGTCGCCGAAGCCGCACCAGTAGCCTTCCTGCTTGATCGACTCGTTGGGGACGGACCCCTCGATCACCAGGACGAAGGGGTCGATCTCACCGCGCTCGCCCTTGAAGAACCATTCGATGAACGTGTCCGCGCCCCCGACCGGCCCACATTCGAAGTCGATCAGGGGCCAGTGCACAGCGATCTTGGGCAGGCCGGGCAGCACGCCGAGCACGATCTCCTCGATACTCGGCTGCATCGCCGCCGTCAGGGCTACCGAGTCACCGTCGCAGCTCAGCCCGGCATTGATCCAGAGGATATGGATCGGGGGCGCGTCGTCGGCGGGTGCCCCGGCGGCGTCCGCGTCCTGGGCCGCGGTCGACGTGGCTGCATTCATCAGCGTGCCTCCTTGGGGAGGTATGTCATGAAATTCGGCATTTTGACCTCAGCCTTCTTGTTAACAGACATCCGGTGCTGAAGCCGAGTTTTCGGCGTCCGGTCCGGTGACACGGGCCTGGGACCGGAGCTGATCCGTCACGCGTGCTGCAGACACCGGAACCTCCAGATGCGGCGGTGTTTGCAGCGGCTTCTGCTTGTGGACGAACGCGCGGCGCAAAGCGTGGTAGGGGGCGGCCGGGTCGGAGAAAGTCCGCCACATATGGGCCAGCTCCTCCTCCCGGAAGGCAGCGAGCGGCTTGAGACTCTCCTGGTGGTCCCGCTCGGCCTTCTTCGCAGCGATCCGCGGCTGCACCCCGGGGAGGGAAGCGAGGTGCCCGGCGAGCCGGGCGACCTCTGTGGTGAAGTCCTGCGGGGTGCACTCGACCAGTCGCTCGACGAGGCCCAGCCGCTGCGCGGCCGGCCCGCTCACAGGCAGGGCCTGACGCATCAGACGCCCTGCCACCGCCGAACCGACTCGGCGAGGCAGCGTGTACGTCCAGTACTCCGAGCCGTACAGGCCCATCAGCCGGTAGTGCGGATTCAGCACGGTGCCCGATCTGCACCACACCTCGTCCGCTGCCAGTGCGAGCATCGCCCCGCCCGCGGCGGCATGTCCGCCGACGGCAGCGACCACCAGCCGGTCCGTGGTCATCAGGACGGCCTCGACCAGGTCGTCGATGGCGTTGATGTTGGCCCAGGACTCCGCACCGGGGTCTTCGGCCGCCTCGATGACGTTGAGGTGGATGCCGTTGGAGAAGACCCGGCTGCCGCCGAGCACCAGCACTGACGTGGGACGCGAGCAGGCCTCCTGATAGGCCGCCAGCAGACGACGGCACTGGGTGGTGCTCATCGCGCCGCCGGCGAACGAGAACGAGAGGAAGCCGACGTTGCGCTCCTCCCGGTAGCTGATGTCGGTCCAGGTACGGCGATGCGCGTCCAGACGCAAGGGCGCGGGGCTCTCCGGCAAGGAGGGCAGCCGGCCGGCAAGCGCCTGAACGGCAGGCAGCTTGAACGTGGGGGGCTGCCCGGGCCTGCGCCGGGCCCGCAGCTCGGGAATCCACACGGCGCCGTCCGTCGTCGCACGGCAGACAGCTCCGGCTCGTGTGGCCAGAAGTTCGCCTGGATGCCCGCACAGCTCGTCCTCGGGGTGGCCCCCGTGCAAGTACCACTCGCCGCCCAGCAGTTCGTCGAGCACTCCGGGCTGCGAGTCCGCGGCCCGCAGCTTGCGGACGATCGTTTCGGTGGACTCCGACGCCCAGTCGATCCGCCGGACGCTCTGATCGAGATACGGCCGGGCTCGGCCGGTTCCTCCACTGCCTTGGCCGGTCTGCGCGCGAGGGGCGTACATCCCGGTGGCGAACCGTTCCACCGCCAGCATCACAGCAGTCACCGCCGCGTCGGACACCTCGCCGCGGTACAGGTCGCTCTTGGCTACCGGCGGCATCGGGCAGGCGGCAGCGGCCCACACGTCACCCGCGTCCATCTCCGCGTTGGCCTGCAGGACAGTCACACCCCAGTGGCCGACGTCCTCGTGAATCGCCCAGTCGAGGGACGAAGGCCCGCGGTCCCCGACGGGGCCGGGGTGGACGACGAGACACGTGTGCGCGGACCACACCTCGCGTGGGATCGCCGTCTTCAGTATCGGCGCGACGACGAGCTGCGGCTCATGACGACGTACGGCATCCGCCAAGGACGCTCCGTGCAGGGCGAGTTCCACCGCCACGGTGTGACCGTGATCCCTCAGTTCGGCGTGGAGTCGCTGCGTGAGGCTGTTGAACGCGGTGGCGACGAGCAGGATGTGCATGACAGGCCTCCCAGCGGTCAACGTCTTCGGCAGCGTCTCCCCGGCCGCCTGTGATCGTCGAATACACGGAACCGGCCATGGCGACGCCGAGCCACGGGGTCACCCAAAAGCGAACATGGCGACGGCCACCTGGCGGTTCGGGCCTTCTTGGCCTTCCCCCATGAAAGGCGCGCGCCGACACCGGTTGTGGCCGGCCTGCATGTCCT
This sequence comes from Streptomyces sp. NPDC002730, assembly GCF_042888805.1. Lineage (NCBI taxonomy): Bacteria > Bacillati > Actinomycetota > Actinomycetes > Kitasatosporales > Streptomycetaceae > Streptomyces > Streptomyces sp. NPDC002730. The sequence goes on along the minus strand of NZ_JBIAQG010000008.1, from coordinate 77,123 downwards.
CGCGTGGTCGGGTAGGCAAGTCGTATGACTCTTCAGCATCCCGCTGATCGCGGTGGCGACAAGCGCACATGGTTCGCCCGGTTGGCGGAGCACGCCTCGAACTTCACCAGCTCGCCGGCCTTTTTCGGAGTGTGCTTGGCCTTGGTGGCCGTCGTCGTGACGGCCCATGCCATGAAACTTCCGGACGAGTGGCTGCTGCTCGCCGGAGAATCGATGACCGCCGTCACTCTGCTGCTTCTGGCCCTGCTCAAGAACTCGGAACGGAGAGCCGAGCACGCGATCCAGCGCAAGCTCGACGCCATCGCTGCCGCGCTGCTGGAGATGCAGGAGAAGAAACCCGGCCAGGCGCTCGAAAACCTCAGGAGCGCCATTCGTATGGAAGAGGAGACCTGAGGGACGGACTGGGTACGCCTGCGGACCGGCGACGCCGTCGTGAGCCTTCCCTGCACAATGCGCCATCGCCGAAGAGGGGCAGGCGCATCACGCCGCCTGCCACCTCACCCGATCCAGTTGTTGTCCCGGCAGCACCCGCAGCGGTGCGAACTCACGACCTCATGGTCAGTGGCGGCCGGGGATATCACCAAGGAGACTCGCTTCGCCCGGGACGGCACGACCCTGTGCGAGCAGACCACGGTGGCGGCCCCTGAGCAGGCCGCGAACCGGTACGCAACAGGCACGCTGACTGCCGGTCAGGACTCCTCGAAGTAGGCATCCAGGACAGCGTCGAGTTCCGCTGCCCACTCCTTGAGAAGGCTCCTGGCCGGGGCGTCAACCTCGGCGTCGAACCAACGGCGCGTCGTCAAGTGGACCGTGACGGTGAATCGACGCCCAAATCGGGCGGACTTCACCTCGACGGCACCGATCTCGTCCCACCGGAACTCGGCCTCCTCATCATCCAGTCGGAACCGGACCCCGTCGCGGTCCGCCCTGACCGAACCGCGGCGGTCTCTGACCTCGAAGACGGGGCCGCTCACTTCCTCTCCCGTCTCGCTGACGACACCCTCATCGTCGGTGGCGGGTACCTCCTCACTGACGGCCTCGTCAGACCTTCGCTCCTCGGTCTGCTCCGGGACTGGCTCTTCTGCCTCCTCCACCTCTGCCGTCCCGGCAGAGCGGGGGGCCGTGAGGCCAGGGATGTACGCCGGGTCTGTCCCGACGGCGTACTCGAGCGGAATGTTTGGATCTACGCGCTGCTCCACGACGGGCAGTATGGCCGATGAACCTGTGGGCAACCAGTGAACCCTGAGACGAGGGGCACTACTGGCTTCGGCCATGACCGAACCGGCGGCTTTTGGTTCGCGGTACAACTCTCACGACCGGTGCAGGAAGAGGTCCAGCTCGTCGCCGCCCGGAGGGTGAATCCCAGGCGGGCGTAGAGCCGCTGGGCGGGCAGGTTGGTCCGGGCGACGTTCAGGCAAGCAGCTCCGTCAGACGTACTCCGATGCGGCGTCCAGCAGCCAGTCCGCCAGGTAGCCGGCGAAGGACGAACGGACCAGCAACCAGAAACCGGCCCGGGGCTCGTCCCGTGCGACCAGCACTACCTGCGCGCGGGCCAGGGTGGTCTGGGCGCAGCGTCCGGGGCCGAAAGCACGTGGGTGCAGGTCCAGCGGGCAGCCGTGGGCCAGCAGGTCGCGGGCGCGGGGGCCCGTGACGAGCAGGGTGGTTCGCTGGGCCGAGACATCGGTGACCGATGCCGGTTCGTCGCCGGTAGCCGCCCTGATCTGGTCCTCCAGGCCCGACTGGCTGCCGGGCGGCCCGACGACGAGCCATTCGTCGGGGCCGAGCCAGACGGCGGCGCGGCCACCGGCGTGTACGACGGTGTCGGGTTCGAGGGGCAGTTGGAGACCCAGAGAAAGCCCGACGGCGTCAGCAGCCTGGCCCTTGGGGTCGAGCCGGACGTTGACCTGGGCCAGGAAGGGCAGTTCGGCCAGGCGGACGGCTCCTCCGGAGGCGCGGGTGGCCGCGGTGAGGCGTCCGGCGGCATGCGCCAAGGGGCTGTGGCGGGTTGCGGTGTCAGCCATCGCGGCGGGCTCCCTCGGGGTCGTAGAGGACGGGGCTTGCGACGGTCACCGGAACCAGACGGTCGCCCACGGGCGCGTACAACCGCTCGCCGATGCGCTCCCGGCCGCCCTTGATCAGGGCGAGTGCGAAGGTCCGGCCGAGCGCCGCGCTGTGGTAGCTGGAGGTGACATGGCCGAGCATCGGCACCGGCGGCTCGGGGAGCACGCTGTCGGCGACCAGCTGGGTGCCCTCGGGGAGGAAGGAGTCCGGGTCCTCGGGGAGCAGGCCGACGAGGTGCTTGCGGTCGCCACGTACGGTGTCGGCGCGTGCGTGGGAGCGCTTGCCGACGAAATCGGGCTTCTTCTTGGACACCGCCCAGCTCATGCCGAGGTCCTGCGGGGTGACCGTGCCGTCGGTGTCCTGGCCGATGATCGGATAGCCCTTCTCGGCGCGCAGCACGTGCATGGTCTCGGTGCCGTACGGGGTGATGCCGAACGGGCTCCCGGCCGCGTACAGCGCCTCCCACAGCGCGCGGGCGTCCCACGGCGACACGTTGATCTCGTAGGCCAGTTCGCCGGAGAAGCTGATCCGGCAGATGCGGGCCGGGATTTCGGCGACGGTCGTGTCGCGCCACGCCATGAAGGGGAAGTCGTCGTTCGCGACGGCCAGTTCAGGGGCGAGGCCGGCCAGCAGCTCGCGGGAGCGGGGGCCGACGAGGGCGACGGTGGCCCACTGCTCGGTGACGGAGGTGCAGTGGACGCGTAGTTCGGGCCACTCGGTCTGCAGCCATTCCTCCATCCAGTCCAGGACGGCGGCCGCATTGCCCGTCGTGGTGGTGACGAGGAAACGGTCCGCGGCGAGGCGGATGACGGTGCCGTCGTCGAAGACCATGCCGTCGAGGCGGCACATGACGCCGTAGCGGATCATGCCGACTTTGAGGGTGCTCATCATGTTGGTGTAGAGCCGGTCGAGAAGAACGGCGGCGTCCGGCCCCTGCACGTCGATCTTGCCGAGGGTGGAGGCGTCCATGAAGGCGACGCCCTCGCGGGCAGCGCGGCACTCACGGAGCACGGCGGCCTTCATGTCCTCGCCGTCCTGGGGGTAGTACCAGGGCCGCTTCCACTGACCGACGTTCTCGAAGAGCGCGCCATGCTCGACGTGCCACTCGTGCAGGGCGGTCACGCGCACAGGGTCATGGAGCGCGCCGCGGTCGCGGCCCGCGAGGGTGGCGAAGGAGACGGGGGTGTAGGGAGGGCGGAACGTCGTCGTGCCGAGGGCGGAGATGTCCACGCCCAGGAGCTGGGCGACGGTGCCGCTGGCGAGGACGCCGGACGTCTTGCCCTGGTCGTTGGCGGTACCGGCGGTGGTGTAGCGCTTGGTGTGCTCGACCGAGCGCATACCCGCGCCCGTCGCGCGGGCCAGGTCGTCGACGGTGACATCACGCTGAAGGTCGACGAAGCGGGGCGCGCCGGCGGCGCCGGGGACGACGAAGACCTGCATGGACGGGGACTGCGGTTCGCCGGCCGCAACCGGGAGCCCGGGGGCACCGACCCCGTAGCCCTCGGCCTCGATCGCGCGGGCGCCCGCCGCAGAGCCCTGAGCGAGAACGCCGGGCAGATCGAAGACGCCGGCAACGGAGCCCGCGGCCTCGACCGCCTGAGGGCATGAGTCGGGGACGAAGGTGCCGAGCGTCTCGTCGTACCGCAGCTTTCCGCCCGCCTGGCTGAACAGATGCGCGACAGGGTTCCACCCACCGGAGACCAGCAGCAGGTCGGCAGCGAACTCGCGCCCCGCCGGCTCTCCGTACGGGGCAACGGTCACCGCGGCGAGGCGTGCGTCGCCCTCGGTACCCGTCACGGCATGCCCGGCCAGCACCTCGATCCCGGCCTCCTGGGCGCGGCGCGCCCACTCCCCCGGTTCGGGTCGGGTGTCTACGACCGCCGCGATGTCCACGCCCGCCGCCGCCAGGTCGAGCGCGGCCGCGTAGGCGCTGTCGTTGGTGGTGAAGACGACGGCGCGACGGCCCGGCAGGACGCCGTAGCGGTTGGCGTACGTACGGGCCGAACCCGCCAGCATGACGCCGGGCCGGTCGTTGTCGGCGAAGGCCAGCGAGCGCTCATGGGCTCCGGTGGCCAGGACGACGCGGCGGGCGCGGATGCGCCAGACACGCTCGCGGGAGACATGCTCGGGGGCTTCGCCGCCGAGGTGGTTGGTGCGGCGTTCGACGGCGAGGACGTGATTGTCGTCGTAGTAGCCGAAGACGGTGGTGCGGCGCAGCACGCGAACCTCGGGCTCGGCACCGAGCCGCGCGCCCATCTCGGTTGCCCAGTCCAGGAGTTGGCCTGTTCCGAGGAGGCTGCCGCCCAGCTCGGGCTGGTCGTCGGCGAGGATGACACGCGCTCCGCTGCCGGCGGCGGCCGCCGCGGCCGCGAGTCCGGCCGGACCCGCGCCGACAACGAGCAGGTCGCAGTGGGCATGGACGGCGTCGTAGCGCGCGGGATCGGGCTCGGTGGCAAGCCGTCCCTGCCCGGGGAGGCTGCCGGCGACGAGCCCGTCGTACAGCTCCACAGCCGTCGCGGGCAGCATGGGCTCGGGGAACGGCTCCTCGATCTGGACGACCGCGTTGGGCTCCTCGACGCCGGCGGAGAAGATGCCGCGCGGTCGGCCGAGCTTGATGCTGGTGCCTGCCTGGATGATCCCGTTGGCGAGCAGGGCGGAGGCGAGGGTGTCGCCGCGGAAGCCTTCGTATGTCGTCCCGTCGAAGGTGAACGTGAGTGGTTCGTCCCGGGCTACGCGACCGCCCGTGGTGAGGCGGAGGGGCTGAGTGCCGGTGCCCGTGCCTGCGGCCTCGGGTGCCTGAGGTTTCGTCGCCGGGTGCGCGCCGGTGGCCAGGGAGTTCTCCCCCGCCCCGCCCCTTCCCGTGACCGGGGCTCCGCCCCGGACCCCGCTTCTCAAACGCGGGAGGGGCTCAAATTCCGTCGGACGGGCTGGATTCGGCTTCGGCTCGCCCGTCCTGTACACGTTCAGGATCTCGTTCGTCGCCGTATTTCGCACGGCGTTGAACCAGCGACGGCATCCGGCCGCATGGCTCCAGCGCTCCGCGAACGGACCCCTGGGGTTGTCGCGGAAGAAGACGTAGCGAGCCCACTCCTGGTCGGTCAGGGCGGCGGGGTCCTCGGGATAGGGCACGTGCGCCTGGCCGCCGTAGTGGAATTCGGCCTCGTCGCGGGGCCCGCACCAGGGGCATGGGATGAGCAGCATCGATTCGGCTCCCTAGTGGGCCACCGCGGCCGCGCCGTGCTCGTCGACGAGCGCGCCGGTGGTGAATCGGTCGAGCGAGAAGGGGGCGTTGAGGTGGTGGGGGGTGTCGTGGGCGATGGTGTGGGCGTAGACCCAGCCGACGCCCGGGGTGGCTTTGAAACCGCCGGTCCCCCAGCCGCAGTTGAGGTAGAGGTTGTCGACAGGGCTGAGCCCGACGATCGGCGAGGCGTCGGGGCTGACGTCGACGATGCCGCCCCAGGTACGCAGTACATGGGCACGGGCGAAGACCGGGAAGAGTTCCAGGGCGGCGGACATCTGATGCTCGATGATGTGGAAGGCGCCGCGCTGGGTGTAGGCGTTGTACGCGTCGATGCCCGCGCCCATCACCAGTTCGCCCTTGTGTGCCTGGCTGACGTACACATGCACCGCATTGGACATCACGACCGTGGGGTGCACCGGCTCCAGGAGCTCGGAGACCAGCGCCTGCAGCGGGTGGCTCTGCAGCGGCAGCTCGAAGCCCGCCATGGCTGCCAGTATCGAGGTGTGACCGGCCGAGCAGAGCGCCACCTTGCCGGCGGCGATCGGGCCGAGCGTGGTCTGCACGCCGACGACCCGCCCGCCCTGGATGTCGATGCCGGTGACTTCGCAGTTCTGGATGATGTCGATGCCCGCAGCGTCGGCGGAGCGCGCCAGCCCCCAGGCGACGTGATCGTGCTTGGCGATACCGGCCCGCGGCTGGTAGGTGCCGCCCATCACCGGATACCGCACGTCGGGTGAGATGTTGACGATGGGGCAGACGTCCTTGACCTGCTGCGGGTCCAGCCATTCGGCATCGACGCCGTTGAGCCGGTTGGCCTCGACACGGCGCACGCTGTCGCGGACATCCTGCAGGCTGTGGGCGAGGTTCAGCACACCGCGCTGGGAGAAGAGGATCGGGTAGTCCAGTTCGTCCGCCAGCCCCTCCCACAGCTTGAGGGCGTGCTCGTAGATTCCGGCGCTCTCGTCCCACAGATAGTTGGAACGGATGATGGTGGTGTTGCGGGCCATGTTGCCGCCCGCGAGCCAGCCCTTCTCCAGCACGGCCACATTGGTGATGCCGTGGTTCTTCGCCAGGTAGTGGGCGGTCGCGAGACCGTGTCCGCCGCCGCCCACGATCACCACGTCGTACGACCGCTTCGGCTCGGGCGTGCGCCACAGCCAGTCGGGGTGCTCGGGGAGGTCGGCGCCCGGGGTGCGGGGGCTCATCGGACGTCTCCTGAAAGGTGCGGGTACAGCGGGTGCTTGGCGGCCAGCGCCTGCGTACGGGCGCGGAGCGCGGCGACATCGGGCGCGGGCTGGAGGGCGAGCGCGATCACATCGGCGACCTCGGTGAAGTCCTCTTCGGTGAAGCCGCGGGTGGCCAGAGCGGGGGTGCCGATGCGCAGCCCCGAAGTGACCATGGGCGGGCGGGGATCGAAGGGGACGGCGTTGCGGTTGACGGTGATACCGATGTCGTGGAGCAGGTCTTCCGCCTGCTTCCCGTCCAGTTCCGACTCCCTGAGGTCGACCAGGACCAGATGGACATCGGTGCCGCCGGTGAGGACGCTGACTCCGGCCGCGGTCGCGTCCGGCTGCGTGAGCCGTTCGGCGAGGATGCGGGCGCCGGCCAGGGTGCGGGCCTGCCGCTCGGCGAACTCCGGCGACGCGGCGACCTTGAACGACACCGCCTTCGCTGCGATGACGTGCTCCAGCGGGCCGCCCTGCATTCCGGGGAACACCGCCGAGTTGATCTTCTTGGCGATGTCGGCCTCATTGGTGAGGATGACGCCGCCGCGCGGGCCGCCGAGCGTCTTGTGGGTGGTCGTGGTGGTGACATGGGCGTGCGGTACGGGACTGGGGTGCAGTCCGGCGGCCACGAGGCCCGCGAAGTGGGCCATGTCGACCATCAGATAGGCGCCCACCTCGTCGGCGATCCGCCGGAAGGCTTCGAAGTCCAGTTGTCGGGGATACGCCGACCAGCCCGCGATGATCATCTTGGGGCTGTGCTCCTTGGCGAGCCGCTCCACCTCGTCCATGTCGACCAGGTTGTCGGTCTCGTCCACGTGGTAGGGCACGACATTGAGCATCTTGCCGCTGTAGTTGATGCGCATGCCGTGGGTGAGGTGACCGCCGTGCGCGAGGTCGAGGCCGAGGATGGTGTCACCGGGCTTCAGCAGGGCGAAGTAGACGGCGGTGTTCGCCTGCGCGCCCGAGTGCGGCTGCACATTGGCGAATCCGGCGCCGAAGAGGGACTTGATCCGCTCGATGGCCAGCCGTTCGGTCACGTCGACGTGTTCACAGCCGCCGTAGTAGCGGCGACCCGGGTAGCCCTCGGCGTACTTGTTCGTCAGGACCGAACCCTGGGCCTCCATGACCGCCGAGGGGGCGAAGTTCTCCGACGCGATCATTTCGAGGGTGGACTGCTGGCGGTCCAGCTCCGCGGAGACGGCGGCGTGGACCTCCGGGTCCAGCTCGGCGAGCGGCGCGTTCAGCGTGTTCATGCGGCGTTCCTCTCGGCAGCCTCAACGACATTGGCGAGCAGCATCGCCCGCGTCATGGGTCCTACGCCGCCGGGCATGGGCGCGACCCAGCCGGCGACCGTGGCGGCATCGGGGTGCACGTCCCCGATCAGCCCTTCGTCGGTGCGGGTGATACCGACGTCGAGGACGACGGCACCGGGCCGAAGCATCTCGGGGGTGATCAGTCCGGGCGATCCGGCGGCCGCGATGACGATGTCCGCCTCGCGTACATGCCAGGCCAGACCGTTGGTCCCGGTGTGGCACAGCGTCACGGTGGCGTTCTCGGACCTGCGGGTGAGCAGCAGCCCGATCGGCCGTCCGACCGTGATGCCTCGCCCGATGACGCACACCCGCGCTCCGGCGAGGGGGACGTCGTGGCGGCGCAGCAGTTCCACGATGCCGCGCGGGGTGCAGGGCAGCGGGGCCTCGATGCCGAGAGCGAGGCGTCCGAGGCTGACGGGGTGCAGGCCATCGGCGTCCTTGGCCGGGTCCATGCGCTCCAGTACCGCGTTGGCGTCCAGGCCCCGCGGCAGCGGCAGTTGGACGATGTAGCCGGTGCAGGCGGGGTCGGCGTTGAGCTCGTCGATGACGGCCTCCACCTGCTCCTGCGTCGCGTCGGCGGGCAGTTCGCGCCGGATGGAGGCGATCCCGGCCTGTTCGCAGTCGCGGTGCTTACCGGCGACGTACGCGTGGCTGCCGGGGTCGTCGCCGACCAGTACGGTGCCGAGGCCCGGCGTGATTCCCCGCGCGGCCAGCTTGGCGACGCGCTCGGCGAGTTCGGTGCGGATCGCAGCCGCGGTACGGCGTCCGTCGAGGACCTTTGCGCTCACGGTGCTCCTCTTCTTACGGATGGGGGCTCAGCCGCGCAGGCGGGACATGGAGGGGTCGAACAGCGGCTCTTCGGCGACGACCGCTTCGACGCGCTGGTCGAAGTAGCCGATGTGCATGGTGCGGCCGGTCGTGGCGAGCTCGGCGGGCAGCCACGCATAGGCGATGCCCTTGCCGATCGTGTAGCCGTACGCGGCGCTGGTGACATAGCCGACGGGGCGGTCGCCGTCGTACACCGGCTCCTTCCCCATGACCACGGCCTGTGGGTCGTCGATGGTCAGACAGGTCAGGCGGCGCCGCACATCGGCCTTGCGCCGTTCCAGCGCGGCCTTGCCGATGAAGTCGTCCTTGTCGAGCTTGACGGCGAAGCCGACGCCCGCCTCGTAGGGGTCGTGCTCATAGGTCATGTCGGTGCCGAAGGAGCGGTAGCCCTTCTCGAGACGCAGACTGTTGAAGGCGCCACGGCCGGCGGCGATGCCGCCGAGGGGCTGGGCGGCCTGCCACAGGGTGTCCCAGAGTTTCTGGCCCATGTCGGCGGTGGTGTACAGCTCCCAGCCGCGTTCGCCGACGTACGACAGGCGCATCGCGGTGACGGGGACGGAACCGATGTGGGCGCGCTTGGCGCGGAAGTACTTCAGACCGTCGTTGGAGAAGTCCGAGTCGGCGAGCGGCTGGAGCACCTCGCGGGCCAGCGGGCCCCACAGACCGACGCAGCAGGTGCCGGCGGTGATGTCGCGTACCTGGACCGACCCGTCCGCCGGCAGGTGCCGGCCAAACCAGTCGAGGTCCAGGTTGCCGTTGGCGCCGACCTGGAAGTGGTCGCGGCCGAGACGGGCGACGGTGATGTCGCTGCGGATGCCGCCGTCTTCGTCCAGGAGCAGGGTGTACGTCACCGAGCCGACCGACTTGTCGACGTTGCCGGTGGACAGCCGCTGGAGGAACGCGGCCGCGCCACGTCCGGTGACTTCCAGGCGCTTGAGCGCGGTCATGTCGTACATCGCGACGGTCTCGCGCGTGGTCTGGGCCTCTGCGCCGACGATGGGCGACCAGTAGCGCGCCGCCCAGTCGTTGGGAGTGGGGATGGAACGCCCGGCTGCCAGGTGTTCGTTCGCTTCGTACCACTGGGGCCGCTCCCAGCCGGTGGCCTCCAGGAAGACGGCGCCGAGTTCCTGCTGACGGGCGTAGAAGGGGCTGGTGCGCAGGGGGCGTGGCGCGCCGGCCGGCTGGAGGGGGTGGAGGATGTCGTAGACCTCGACGAAGTTCTGGCAGTCGCGGGCCAGGACGTACTCCGGGGAGAGCTGATGCGGCTCGAAGCGGTTGACGTCGCACTCGTGCAGATCGAAGGACGAGCAGTGGCCGTCCACGAGCCATTCGGCCACCGCGCGGGCCACGCCGGCCGAGTGGGTGACCCACACGGCCTCGGCGACCCAGAAGCCCTTGACGTCAGGTGATTCGCCCAGCAGCGGCAGGCCGTCGGTGGTGAAGGAGAAGAGACCGTTGATGCCCTCTTCGATCTTGGCGTCGCGGGTCGCGGGCAGCAGTGCCTGTGTCTCGGCCCAGGCGTCGGCGAAGTCGTCCTCGGTGAACTTCATGACCGAGGGCATCTGCTCGGCTTCGTCCACCGAGGCGATGTCCTCCGGGTCGACCGGCATGGGCCGGTGGCCGTAGTAGCCGATGCCGATGCGGTCGAAGCGGTCGCGGTAGTACAGATCCGCGTCCTGGTGGCGCAGGATCGGCCGGACGGCCTCCTCGGCCTGGCCTTCCAGTGCGGGAACGGGACCGGTCCAGGCGAGCTGGTGGGCGAGCGGGGTGAGGGGCAGGTTCATGCCGACCATGCGGGCGATCTTCGGGCCCCAGATGCCCGCGCAGCACACGACGATGTCGGCGGGGATCTCGCCCTGGTCGGTGACGACTGCGCTGACCTCGCCCTCGCTGTGTACGACGTCGAGGACTTCGTGGCGGGCGAGGAAGCGTACGCCGCGCTCGGTGGCCCGCCGGATCTGGGCTTCGACGGCGAGCACCGCCTTGGCCAGGCCGTCGGTGGGGACCAGGAGGCCGCCGAGGACGCGTCCGGGGTCCACCAGCGGGTGCAGTTCGATGCACTCCTCGGGGCTCAGCAGCCGGGACTCGATGCCCCAGGCGGTGACCCAGCCGTGGCGGCGGTGCAACTCGATCAGGCGTTCCGGGGTGGTGGCCACCTCGAGTCCGCCCACCTGCAGGAAGCAGGGCTCTCCGTCGACGTCGAGGCTGCAGAACTTCTCGACGGTGTAGCGGGCGAGCTCGGTCATGGTCTTCGAGGAGTTCGTCTGGAAGACCAGCCCCGGCGCATGGGACGACGACCCGCCTGTGGCGGGGAGGGGCCCCTGGTCGACGACCGTGATGTCGGTCCAGCCCGCGAAGGACAGTTCGTCCGCGAGCGCCGCTCCCACGACGCCCGCTCCGATGATGACCACTCGGGGTCCCGCCATCGCCGCACCTCCGCCTTTAAGCAGTTAAGTTGCTGTCAGCGCAACATGCTTCAGGTTGCGCAACTCACGATGCCGGTCGCCGAGGGTGGGTGTCAAGGGGCCTTCACGGCCGTAACCGGGGCAAAAAAACAGCCGTGCCCGGCGGGCTGTCACGGCAGCCCGCCGGGCACGGTCAACGCTCCCGGCCCCTCCTGTGGATCAGCTCTTCTTGAGCCAGAAATCAACCTTGTCGCGGTTGGCGTCCACCCACTTCTTGGCCGCCGCCTCCGGCGTCATCTTGTCCTCGGCGATGTACTTGGCCACGAGGTTCTGGTCCGAGTTGGTCCAGGTGAAGTTCTTGACGAGGTCATAGGCAGGACTGCCCGAGTCGGCGAACTTCTTGCTGACGATCTTGTCCAGCTCGTATTCGGGGTAGTCGCAGGCGACCTTCTCCGCGTCGGCGTCGCAGCCGTCCTTGTACGCCGGCAGATTCACCTTCACCAGCTCGACCTCCGACATGAACCACTGCGGCGCGTAGAAGTATCCGATCACCCAGGACTTCTTGGCCTCGGCCTGTCTGAACGCCTGGATGAGCGCCGCCTCGCTGCCACCGTAGACGACCTTGTAATCCAGCTTGAGATTCTTCACCAGTGCGGCGTCGTTCGTGACGAACGACGGATCGCCGTCGAGGAACTGGCCCTTGGCACCCGACTCCGACGTCTTGAAATTGGCGGCGTATTTGTTGAGGTTCTTCCAGTCGGTGATGTCCGGGTGCTCCTTGGCCAGCCACGGCGGCACGAACCAGCCGATGACGCCCGTGTTGCCGGTCGCGCCGGCCTCCACGGCGGTCTTCTGGTCGCTGATGTACTTCTTCTTCAGGTCGTCGTGGCCCCAGTTCTCGACGACGGCGTCCACCTCGCCGGTGCCGAAGCCCTGCCAGGCGACCTCTTCCTTGAGGTCCTTCTTGGTCACCTGACACTTGAGGTCATTCTCGGCGACATACGCGATGACCGCCGCGTTGGCCTCGTAACCGACCCAGGGGTTGATCGCGAGGTTGAACGTGCCGCACTTGCCGGCGCCCCCCGCCTTGTCCGATCCCGACTCGCCGACCTTGGCGCCGCCGCAGGCGGTGAGCGCGGCGAGGCTCAGCGCCGCCAGCCCGGCCACCGCGGCCCGCCGTCTCGCGGGCCGCGACTGCCCAATGAAGTTTCCGATCATTACTGCCTCCTGTGCTTCTTCCTGTGGCCGCTGAGTTGTGGCCGGCCTAGCGGGCGCCGGGCGCCCTCGTTGTGCGCCGTGCCGCTGCCTGGGTTATCCGGTCGAACATGACCCCGAGCAGAACGATGGCCAGGCCCGCTGCCAGGCCCTTGCCGTACAACTGGCCCTGGGAGAAACCGGCTACGACGTCATAGCCCAGGGCGCCCGCACCGACCAGACCGCCCACGACCACCATGGACAGGACGTAGATCAGTCCCTGGTTGGTCGCGAGTGTCAGGGCGCTGCGTGACATGGGGAGCTGCACCTTGGTGATGATCTGCCAGGTGCTGGAGCCGGCTGCCGTGGCGGCCTCCACCGTGGTCTGTGGCACCGCTCGCACACCGTCCGCGATGATCTTGATCGTCACGGGGGCCGCGAAGACGACCGCGGCGATGATCGCCGTGAAGCGCGTCGCACCGAACAGCGCCAGGAACGGCACCAGATACACGAAGGAGGGCATGGTCTGGCCCGCGTCGAGGCTGGGTCTGATCAGCCGGTCGACCAGCGGACTGCGGCCCATCCAGACACCGACCACGACGCCGAGCAGCATCACGATCAGAGTCGCCACCGCCGTGGAGGCCAGCGTCGTCATGCTGTCCGACCACACCCCGGTCCCGACGAGCAGTGCCACACAGACCGCCGCCGTGACACCCGCGCGCCACCCGCCGAGCACGGCACCGACGGCGACGAGGACGACGCCGACCAGCCACCAGGGGGACTCGGTGAGCAGTGTCTCGAAGGGGTTGAGCAGCGCTGTGGTGATCAGGTCCCTGGTTCCGTTGGTCAGTCCGCCGAAGGTGTCCTGCGTCCACAGGGTGACCGAGTCCGCCGTGCGGGCGATCGCGCCGCCGACTGAGGCGTCGCCGGGGAACTGGGCTGCCCACACATAGGTGTGGGACAGCCACACGCACACCGCGGCCGCCGCGCCACCGGCCAGCAGGAGGGGCCGGCGCCACTTCGTGAAGCGGCCGGCGCGGCGCTTCCTCGCGGCCTCCACACGGTCACCCGCCGCGGTCGTCACCCGGTCCAGCACGATGGCCATGACGACGATCGCGAGGCCTGCGTTGAAGGCGACGCCGACGTCCAGGGTCTGCAGCGCCTTGACGACCGTCTTGCCCAGCCCGGGCGCGTCGATCAGGGCGGCGATGGTGACCATGGACAGCGCGGCCATGATGGTCTGGTTGACGCCCATCACCACGGTCCGCTTGGACATGGGCAGCAGCACCTTGGTGAGCGTCTGCCCCCGGGTGGATCCCAGCGACTCTGCGGCCTCGACCGTGGTGGCGGGCACCGAGCGGATGGCGTGCGCGGTGATGCGTATGGCGGGCGGCGCCGCGTAGATGAGCGTGGCGATCGTCGCGGATGCCGGGCCGATGAGGAAGAACAGCGTCAGCGGAGCCAGGTAGACGAAGGTCGGCATCGTCTGCATGAAGTCCAGGAACGGCGTGATGGCTCGGTTCACCCGGTCGGAGAGCCCGGCCCAGATGCCGAGCGGGATGCCGATGAGCAGGGAGACGAAGACCGCCGACAGGGTCAGGGCCAGCGTGTCCATGCTCTCCTGCCACAGTCCCTGCAGCCCGAGGAAGACGAACCCGGCCACGGCCAGGGCCGCGACGCGTATGTTCCCGAACGCCCAGGAGACATATCCGGCGAGGCCGACGACGCCCAGCCAGCCGATGACGGGGACCGGGCGCCCACCCTGCGGCTGGGAGATCAGCGACTGGATGAAGGTGACGAGATTGTCGATGACCAGCCGGATCTCGTTGAAGAAGTAGAGGAAGAGCGGGTTGCTGTTGCGGTTCGCCCCGATGCTGTCGTTGACCGAGTTGAACCAGCGGTGCAGGTCCGTCAGGTCGGCCGCCGCCAGCGCCAGGGTCTCCCGCCCGCGCAGGGCGGCGAACAGCACCAGCCAGGCGAGCACGATCGCGGCCACCACGACGCGGCGGCTGACTCGGCGCACGGCCCGGGCCGGGGCGGCCGCGTCGGCGGCGACAGCCATCACGCGCCGCCTTCCTGTCCGGCGACGACCGCGAGGATCTCCTCGTCGCCGACGATGCCCAGCAGCTTGCCGTCCTGGACGACCTTGACCGGCCTGTCGGCGGCGAGCACCGCCCGCGTCGCCTCGCGCACCACGACGTCCGGGCCCAGCTCCGGGCCGTCGAGGGCGTCGCCGGGCTCCGGGGCGCGCATGATCCAGCGCAGGGTCAGGACTTCGGCGCGGGACACGTCCTTGACGAACTCGCGGACATAATCGTCGGCGGGCGCGCCGACCAGTTCGTCACCTGTGCCGCACTGGACCATCTTGCCGTCGCGCATGATGAGAATGCGATCGCCGAGCTTGAGCGCCTCGGACAGGTCGTGGGTGATGAAGACCATGGTCTTGCCGACCTCGTGGTGCAGGCGGATGACCTCGTTCTGCATGTCGCGGCGGATCAGCGGGTCGAGCGCGGAGAACGGCTCGTCGAAGAAGAGCACGTCCGGATCGCCGGCGAGCGCACGGGCGAGACCGACGCGCTGCTGCATGCCGCCGGAGAGCTGGTCGGGGTAGGAGTGCTCGTATCCGGCCAGGCCGACCAGTTCGACGACCTCCATGGCCCGCTTGACGCGCTCCGCCTTGCCCATGCCACGTATCTCCAGGCCGTACGAGACGTTGTCGACGACCCGGCGGTGCGGCAGCAGCCCGAAGTGCTGGAAGACCATGGAGAACTTGCGGCGCCGTAGCTCGCGCAGCCGTTTGGCGTCCGCGCCACGGATGTCCTCGCCCTCGAAGTTCACCTCGCCCGCGGTGGGTTCGATCAGCCGGGTGAGACATCGCACCAGCGTGGACTTGCCGGAACCGGAGAGGCCCATCACGACGAAGACCTCGCCGGGCGACACGTCGAAGTTCACATCCCGTACGGCGGCGGTGCATCCCGTGCGGTCCATGAGCTCGCGGCGCGTGAGTCCGCACAGCTCCGCGGAATCCGGCACCTGGTCTGCCTTGGGCCCGAACACCTTCCACAGCCCGCGCACGGAGATGACCGGGGGCCTGTCCTGGTCCTGGGACGTGCCGCGCCGCTGCGGCAGTTCAGTCTCTGTTGGGGTCACGGTCGACCTCTCTTCGGCATTCAGCCGCGGAACCAGTGTTGCGGCCGGGGTTGGATGTTCTGCCAGATGTGCTTGGGCTCGCGATATTCGTCCAGGCCCGTCGGCCCCAGTTCCCGGCCCACGCCCGAGTGGCCGAAGCCACCCCATTCCGCCTGCGGTACATAGGGGTGGTAGTCGTTGATCCACACGGTGCCGTGGCGCAGCCGTCGCGCGACCCGCTGGGCCTTGCCGGCGTCCTGCGTCCATACGGCTCCGGCGAGTCCGTACTCGGTGTCATTGGCGATGCGTACGGCGTCGTCCTCGCCGCTGAAGCGCTCGACGGTCAGCACGGGGCCGAAGGACTCCTCATGCACCACACGCATGTCCTGGCGACACTCGTCGAGCACGGTCGGCGGGTAGTAGTAGCCGCTCGCGAGTTCGGGGTCCTCCGGGCGACTGCCGCCGCAGCGCAGTACGGCGCCCTCGGCGAGGCCCGCGGCGACGTAGGCCTCGACCTTCTCCCGGTGCTGTGCGGAGACCAGCGGTCCCGTATCGGCCTCGGGATCGAAGGGGCCGCCCAGACGGATTCGCCCGGCACGGCGTACGACCTCGTCGACGAAGGCGTCATGGAGCTCGTCCTCGACGATCAGACGGGCGCCGGCCGAGCAGACCTGCCCGGAATGCAGGAAGACGGCCGTGAGAGCGAAGTCCACCGCGGCCTCGAAATCGGCGTCGGCGAAGACCACATTGGGGTTCTTGCCACCCAGTTCGAGGGCGACCTTTTTCACGGTCGCGGCGGCCGTGGCCATGATCCTTCGGCCGGTGTCGAGGCCCCCGGTGAAGGAGATCATGTCGACGGCGGGGTCTTCGGACAGCGGTGCGCCCACCTCGGGACCGGCGCCGAGCACGAGGTTGGCGGCGCCGGCCGGCAGACCGGCCTCCTCAAGTGCCCGCATCAGCAGGATCGATGTGGACGGGGTGAGCTCGCTCGGCTTCAGCACGACCGTGTTTCCGGCCAGAAGAGCGGGGGCGACCTTCCACGACGCCTGGAGCAGCGGATAGTTCCACGGGGTAATCAACCCGCAGACTCCGACCGGCTCGTAGGTGACGCGGCTGACGGCGTCGTCGCGTCCGGTGTCGACCACCCGGCCGGCGCTGGTGCCCGCGATCCCGCCGTAGTAGCGGAAACAGGAGACCACATCGGCGATGTCGTACTCGCTCTCCACCAACCGCTTGCCGGTGTCCAGTGATTCGGCGCGGGCGAACTCCTTGGCGTCGCGCTCGATCAGATCGGCGGTGCGCAGCAGCAGCGCGCCGCGTTCCCGCTCGGGGGTTCGCGGCCAGGGGCCTTCGTCGAAAGCCCGGCGGGCCGCTGCGATCGCGGCCTCGCTGTCGGCCCGGGTCCCTTCGGACACGACCGCCGCAAGCGTGCCATCTGCGGGGCAGAGGATCTCCCGGTGGCCCCCGGCCACCGGATCGCGCCATTCTCCGTCCAGATACAGGTCTGCCACGTGCGGAGCCCTTCGACCGAAGTTCGTTGCGCATCATGCACTGCATTGCTTGTGGTGGAACACCCTGGCCCGAACGCATGACCCACGTCAAGAGGGCAAAACGGGCGGATTCCGCCCTGGAGCCCAGTTGTCCCGCTTCTCTTGACCGCGGCCCACGAGGGGCTGACCATGTTGCGTATCACTCACCGTGTTGTGCAATACGCACCAACGGAGGCCGCGTATGTCCCCTCGACCGCAACCTGGCCGCGAATACGTCCTCACCCTCTCGTGCCCGGACCAGGCCGGACTGGTGCACGCCGTGAGCGGCTACCTGGTCAGGAACTCCGGCAACATCCTGGAGAGCCAGCAGTTCGACGACCGGCTTCAGGACCGTTTCTTCATGAGGGTCCACTTCGATGTGTCCGACCCCGACACCGACGTGAAACAACTGCGTGACCGATTCGGCCCCGTCGCCGAGGCCTACCGGATCTCGTGGACCCTGCGGGACGCCTCGACGCCGACGCGCACGCTGATCATGGTGTCGAAATTCGGCCACTGCCTGAATGACCTCCTCTTCCGTCGGCGCACCGGCGCTCTCAACATCGAAATCCCGGCCATCGTCTCCAACCACGAGGAGTTCGAGGAGTTGGCCGGGACCTACGGCATCCCCTTCCACCACATCCCGGTGACCAGGGACACCAAGGCCGACGCCGAGGCACGTCTTCTGGAGCTGGTGCGCGAGCTGGACATCGATCTGGTGGTGCTCGCCCGCTATATGCAGATCCTCTCGGACGACCTGTGCAAGCAGCTCGAGGGCCGGGCCATCAACATCCACCACTCCTTCCTGCCCAGCTTCAAGGGCGCACGCCCGTACGGGCAGGCGTACGACCGCGGCGTGAAGCTCGTGGGCGCCACGGCGCACTATGTGACGCCGGACCTGGACGAGGGCCAGATCATCGAGCAGGACGTGGTTCGCGTGGATCACTCGCTCGACCCGGACGAACTGGTCACGGTTGGGCGGGACGTGGAGGCACAGGTGCTGGCGCACGCCGTGAAGTGGCACAGCGAGAGCCGCGTGATGGTGGACGGGAACCGTACGGTGGTCTTTCGCTGAACCCCGGGGCTCCGCCCCGGACCTCGCGCCTCAATCGCCGTACGGGCTCCATCGGAGCCCGTACGGCGATTGAGGACACGCCCGAAGGGCGTACCGGGGTCCGGGGACTAACAACCGTCGAGGCGCTCCAGCATGCCGCGGCGCCAGCGCTCCGTCTCGGCGAGCTGGTTGAAGGTGAACAGGTGCAGGCCCGCGACGGCCGCCGAGGGAGCAGTGAGCGCGTCGGCGCTGCGTCTGAGCAGCCGATCGGGCGAGTAGCCGCCCGGTGCCGCGAAGCGCAGAAACCAGGAGGCGTGCCCGGCCAGGAACCGCGCCGACTCCCCCACCCCGATCTTTGTCGCCATGGAGAGCAGCTTCGCCCGCTCAACGGGGCCGGCGACGCCCACATGGACGGGCAGCACGATGTCGCGCCGGCGTACCCGCACGAGCCAGTCGCCGAGCACGCGAGGATCGAAGCACAGATTGCTGACGATGTACGTGGCGTGCGCGCGCTTGTCCCACATCGACTGGACGATGACGTCGTCGTCGATGAGCGGATGACTCTCGGGGTAGCCGGTGATGCCGATGTGTGTGAAGGGGCTGCCCAGCTCGCTCAGCCTGCGCAGCACCGGCAGCGCTCCCTGGTACGTCCCGGCCGGCGGGTCGGCGTCCCCGGCCGGGA
This sequence comes from Streptomyces sp. NPDC002730, assembly GCF_042888805.1. Classification (NCBI taxonomy): domain Bacteria; kingdom Bacillati; phylum Actinomycetota; class Actinomycetes; order Kitasatosporales; family Streptomycetaceae; genus Streptomyces; species Streptomyces sp. NPDC002730. The sequence goes on along the minus strand of NZ_JBIAQG010000008.1, from coordinate 58,461 downwards.
CGAAGATGTCGTCGATGCCCGCCGCACGGAGCCGGCCGACGACGTCCGCCAGGTGCGCGTCGTCCCGCAGCAGCCGCGCGGGCACGTGCGGGACGACGCGGTAGCCGTGCGCCGCCAGCCGGGTGGCGAGGTCGAGCGTCGGCTCCAGGCCCTTGACCGGCGACGCGGTGACCGTGACCACCACGTCGCGCGGCACATGGGCGAGCACCTTGTCCTGTGTGGACTTCGCCGGCAGGACCTCGTAGCGGACGCTCTTCAGCAGTGTTCTCACCGTGGGTCGCGGTGCCGGTAGTACTGGGCCTTGGAGGCCGGAAGCGGCTTCTTGCCGAGGATGAGGTCGGCGGCCTTCTCCGCGATCATCATCACGGGTGCGTAGATGTTGCCGTTGGTGACGTACGGCATCACGGAGGCGTCCACGACGCGCAGCCCCTCCACGCCGTGCACCCGCATGCTCTCCGGGTCGACCACGGCCATCTCATCGGTGCCCATTTTGCAGGTGCAGGAGGGGTGCAGGGCGGTCTCGCCCTCCTTCGCGACCCAGGCGAGGATCTCCTCGTCGCTCTCCACGGACGGTCCGGGTGAGATCTCCCCGTCGTTGTACGGGGCGAGCGCGGGCTGGTTGAGGAGCTTGCGCGTCACCCGGACCGCCTCGACCCATTCGCGGCGGTCCTGTTCGGTGGACAGGTAGTTGAAGCGCAGCGCCGGGTGCTCGCGCGGGTCCTTGCTCTTGATCTTCACGGAGCCGAGGGCGTCGGAATACATGGGTCCGACGTGCACTTGGTAGCCGTGCCCGCCCGCCGGCGAGGTGCCGTCGTAGCGGACCGCGATGGGCAGGAAGTGGAACATCAGGTTGGGGTAGTCCACGTCCTCGTTGCTGCGGGCGAAGCCGCCGGCCTCGAAGTGGTTGGTCGCGGCCGGACCCTTGCGGAAGAGCCACTGGAGGCCGATGAACGGGGCACGCCACTTCGCCATGTACGGCTGCATGGAGACCGGCTGCTTGCAGGCGTACTGGACGTACACCTCCAGGTGGTCCTGCAGATTCTCGCCGACTCCCGGCAGATGGTGGACGACGTCGACGCCCAGGGACTTGAGTTCCTCCGCGTTGCCGACGCCGGAAAGCTGCAGCAGTTGGGGGGAGTTGATCGCACCGCCGCAGAGGATCACCTCGCGGGCGCGGACCTGCTGGGGCTTGCCACGGCCGCGCCGGTACTCGACACCGACGGCGCGCTTGCCCTCGAAGATCACGCGGGTGACAAGGGCACGGGTCTTGACGTCAAGATTCGGCCGCCTCTTCACGGGCTTGAGGTACGCCTTGGCGGCTGACAGACGGCGTCCGCGGTGGACGTTGCGGTCGAACGGGGCGAAGCCTTCCTGCCGGTAGCCGTTGACGTCGTCGGTGCGGGGGTAGCCGGCCTCCTGGACGGCCTCGAGGAAGGCGGGGAAGAGCGGGCTGGAGGCCGGGCCGCGTTCGAGGACGAGAGGGCCGTCGTGGCCGCGGAACTCGTCGTCGGGGTCGGCCGCCAGGCAGTTCTCCATGCGCTGGAAGTACGGCAGGCAGTGTGCGTAGTCCCAGGTCTCCATCCCCGGGTCGGCCGCCCACCGCTCGTAGTCCATGGGGTTGCCCCGCTGGAAGATCATGCCGTTGATGCTGCTGGAACCGCCGAGCACTTTGCCGCGGGCGTGGTAGACGCGGCGGCCGCCCATATGGGGCTCGGGCTCGGATTCGTACTTCCAGTCGTAGAAGCGGCTGCCGATGGGGTAGGTCAGCGCCGCGGGCATGTGGATGAACACGTCCCACGGATAGTCGGACCGTCCGGCCTCCAGCACCAGAACGCTGTTGTCCGGATCGGCGGAGAGCCGGTTCGCCAGTGCGCTGCCGGCCGATCCGCCGCCGACGATGACGAAGTCGTACTGCAGGGGAGCCATGGCTACCTCGTCTCGATCGCGCCGTTCGATACGCGGGGCATGCTAGTACGGGTAGCGCCATACGCACCAGGTTGCGAGCCACGCAACTTACCGAGACGTGCGTTCCTCTGCCCAGCTGTTGTTTACTGCGCGTATAGTTTCGCTGTGAGCAACTACAGTCCAGATACCGAAACGACCGGTTCGCAGCCCGGCGGAGTCCAGTCCGTCGACCGCGCCATCAGCGTGCTGGAAATCCTTGCCCAACAGGGCGAAGCGGGCGTCAGTGACGTGGCAGCCGAGATCGACGTCCACAAATCCACGGCATTCCGCCTGCTCGGCGCGCTGGAGGCGCGCGGTCTGGTGGAGCAGGCGGGCGAGCGCGGCAAGTACCGCCTCGGCTTCGGCATCGTGCGCCTGGCCGGCGCGGTCACGGGCCGCATCGACATCACGCAGCAGGGCCGCCCGGTCTGCGAGCGCCTCGCAGAGGAGATCGGCGAGACCGTCAACATCGCCGTCATGCAGGAGCACTTCGCGATCAACCTGTTCCAGGTGCGCGGGCCCGCCGCAGTGGCGGCGCACAACTGGGTCGGCCAGCTGACCCCGCTGCACGCCACCTCCAGCGGCAAAATCCTGCTGGCCCACCTGCCCGCCAAGGAGCGTGCCGAGCTCCTGTCGCAGACAGGCCTGAAGAAGGTGACCCCGCACACCCTGACCGCGAAGACGAAGCTCGAGAAGAACCTCGCCGAGGTCAGAGAGCACGGCTACTCCTGGACCAAGGAGGAACTGGAGCTCGGGCTGCACGCCATGGCCGCGCCGGTCCGCAACAGGGACGGAGAGGTCATCGCGGCACTCAGCGCCTCGGGGCCCTCGTACCGGTTCACGGAGGAGCGCATGCGCGAGCTCGCCCCATTGCTGATCCAGGGTGCGGAAGAGATCAGTCACCGGATGGGCTACCTGGGCTGACCCGGGCGCGCCCGCTCCGGCCGCAGGAGCGGTCGGAGCGTCATGAGCAGGGCGTGGGTCACCGCGGGGATTCCCGGGCGGCCCAGGTCTCGCTCCTGCCGATCCGAATGCCGCCGTCGTCGGCGCTAATCCGACCGCTGGGTGCCCAGGCGCTCGTGGATCCAGTCGTGGAACACGCCGATGTGGTGCTCGCTGGGTACGAGTACGCCGCCCTTGGCGTACAGGCGGGAGCTCATCGCGGGCTGGCAGCGCTCGCAGGCGTCGAAGTCCTGCCGGTTGACCCGGTCGAAGAGCTCCACGGACCGGCTGACATCCCTGCCGCTGTCCACCACGTCCTTGAGGTAGAGCCAGTCGCACTCGACGATCGTGCGGTCGACAGCAACCGGGTACATCCGGTGGAAGATCACGTGGTCGGGGACGAGATTGATGAATACCTGCGGCGGGACGGTGATCGCGTAGTAGCGGCGGTCCTGGTCCTCGGAGACCCCGGGGATGCGGTCCAGGCCTTCGGAGCCGTCCACGGTAAAGCCCTTGACCTCCGCACCGAATTCGGCGCCGTGGCCGACGTAGTACTGCGCGGCATAGCCGTCGGCGAACTCCGGCAGAACCTCGGTGAGTTCCGGGTGGATCGTTGCGCAGTGGTAGCACTCCATGAAGTTCTCGATGATCAGCTTCCAGTTCGCCTTCACGTCGTAGACGATCCGCCTGCCGACCTCGAGGCTTTCCACGTCGTAGCGCTCGATCGACTCCACGTCACCGAGCCGTGCGACGACCTCACCGACGACCTGTTCCTCGAAGGAGGGCGGGGTCTCCGCCAGACAGACCCAGACATAGCCCAGCCATTCGCGAGAGGCCACATTCGCCAGGCCGTACTCGACACGGCCGACGTCGGGCATCTTCGTGAGGTTGGGCGCCGCGACGAGCTTGCCCGTCAGGTCGTACGTCCACGCGTGGTACGGGCACTGGAAGGCGCGCTTGACCTCGCCGGTCTCCTCCGTACAGAGCTTGGCGCCACGGTGCCGGCAGACATTGAAGAAGGCGCGGACGGAGTTGTCCCGGGCCCGGGTGACGAGGATGCTCTCGCGTCCCACCTCCACAGTCCGGAAGGCGCCGGGCTTGGCCAGGTCGGAGGAGCGCGCGACGCAGAACCACATCTCCTCGAAGATGTGCTCCTGCTCCTGGGCGAAGATCCCGGGATCGGTGTAGTAGGAGCCGGGGAGCGTGGCGATCAGGCTGTCCGGCAGGCTGGTCGAGGTCACAGTGCACTCCTCGCGGGGTGACGTCGTTGATCGGTCGTCGCGCCGGGGACGAGGTGGTCCGAGCGGCGTAGTGCGATATGCAATACATGGCGTGCTGAGCAACAGCGGGTGACGCCGCGCGAGTGGCGTCAGAGCGTGGCGGCAGCGAGCTGCTTGCGCCAGCGGGTGAACAGGCGCGGCTGGTTCATCCCGAGGACCGCGACCGGATGGCCCGACCGCCTGTAGACCGCCAGGAAGCTGCGGTCGTCCGGGAGCCCCTCCTCGACCGTCACACTGTCGGCCCCGGCGGAGTGCCCGGCGAACTGGATCCGTACGCCGTACTGGTCCGACCAGAAGTACGGCGGCTTGGGCACTCCCGGCGTTGCCGCACCGCCGGACAGCAGCGCGGCCACGGCCGCGTCGGGCCGTTCCCGCGCGCCGGTCCAGTGCTCGACGCGCCGGTGGACCCCGGCGACCGGGTCGTACCAGGAGGCGCAGTCGCCGACCGCGACCACAGCGGCCACGCTTGTGCGGCCGTCCGCGCCGCACGTGACGCCGTCGTCCAGGGCGACGCCACAGCCGTCGAGCCACTCGACGCACGGACGGGCGCCCACGCCGACGACGACGGTGTCGGCCGGGATGCTGCGGCCGTCCTCCAGCAGGACCGCCTCGACGCGGGCCGCCCCGCTCAGGCCTTTGACGCCGACGCCGCAGAGCAGACGTACGCCGTGGTCCGCATGGAGCGTGGAGACGACGCCTCCCATGACCTCGCCGAGCGGGCCGGCCAGCGGAGTCGGTGCCGCCTCGACGACCGTCACGTCAAGTCCCAGGCCGTACGCGGTCGAGGCGACCTCGGCGCCGATGAACCCGCCGCCGATCACCACCAGCCGCCCGCCCCGGGTCAGGTCGGCCCGCAGGGCACGGGCGTCGTCCAGGGTGCGCAGCGTATGCACCCCGGCCAGGCCGTCGCTGCCCGGCAGCATGCGCGCGGTCGCACCGGTGGCGATGACGACCCCGTCGGCACGGACGGACCGGCCGTCCGCGAGCCGCACAGCACGGTCACCGAGGTCGAATCCCGCGGCCCGCACGCCGAGCAGCCACTCCGCCTGAAGGTCCTCACCGTCCGCCTCCAGCGCGAGATCCGCTTCGCGGATCGTGCCGGCGAGGAACTCCTTGGACAACGGCGGCCTGTCGTACGGACGGTGCGGCTCGTCACCGATCACGACCAGCCGTCCGTCGTAACCCTGTTTCCGCAGGGAGCGTGCGGCCGACAGTCCCGCGAGCGAGGCGCCGACCACGGCCACCGTCCTCACGCGAGACCTCCGGCGAGCCGCGCCGCGATGCAGGGCGGCAGATTCGGGGCCGCCGTGGACGGCTGGACGTAGATCATGCCGTCCTCGATCAGGACCTCATGGGTGCGGACGGGGAGCTTGGCCGGCGGTGAGTCGACGGCCCCCGTCCGGAGGTCGAACTTCGAGGCGTGCAGCGGGCATTCGACTTCGCGGCCCTCCAGCCAGCCGTCGGCGAGCGACGCGTCCTGGTGGGTGCAAGTGTCGTCGATGGCGAAGACCTCGCCGTCATCGGTGTGGAACACCGAGACGGGCGGATCGATGTCGAGCCGGTAGGCCTCGCCTCGCGGCAGATCCGCGAGACGGCACGCGGGAATCATCATGACACCTCGGGTGCTCGGGTGCATATAACGAAACAGATTGCGGTAAGCGCAACGCCAGTTTGAAGTCCCCCAAAGCCCGTGTCAAGGCATCCCCCGGACAGGCCGACCCCTTGTTCCATGTTTCTTTTTACGCAACGCTGTGCGTACTACACAACTTCCGATCCGGAAGGAACGACGTGGCGATCAGCGTCTTCGACCTGTTCAAAGTGGGTATCGGCCCCTCCAGCTCGCACACCGTGGGGCCGATGAAGGCCGCCCGCCTCTTCGTCAACGCGCTGGACGAGGACGGCCTGCTGTCCCGCGCCGCGTCGGTGCGGGCAGAGCTCTTCGGCTCCCTCGGTGCCACCGGCCACGGTCACGGCAGTGACAAGGCGGTACTCCTGGGCCTGGAGGGCGAGGACCCCGAAACCGTCGACACCGACACCGTGGACGACCGGGTGCACCGGATCCGCGAGACGGGCCGGCTGCGACTCCTGGGCGTCAAGGACGTGGACTTCCGCGAGCGCGAGCACCTGGTGCTGCACCGCCGCCGCGCTCTTCCCTTCCACCCCAACGGCATGCGGTTCCAGGCCCTGGACCACGACGGCGGCGAGCTGAGGACAGGTACGTACTACTCGGTGGGCGGGGGCTTCGTCGTCGACGAGACCGCGACAGGAGCCGACCGGATCAAGGCCGACGACACACCCGTACGCCTCCCCTTCCGCTCCGCGTCCGAACTGCTGCTGCGCGCCTACGAGTCCGGCCTGCCCCTCAGCGGAGTGATGCTCGCCAACGAACTGTCCTGGCGGAGCGAGAGCGAGGTCCGAGCCGGCCTGCTGAGGATCTGGACCGTGATGCGGGAGTGCGTCGACCGCGGCTGCTCACGGACCGAGACCACCCTGCCCGGGCGGCTGAAGGTGCCACGCCGCGCTCCCCGGCTATTGCGCACCCTCGCCGAGGACACCACCCAGCCCGGGGACCCGCTGAAGGTCATGGACTGGGTCAATCTCTACGCCCTGGCCGTGAACGAGGAGAACGCCTCGGGCGGCCGCATCGTGACCGCGCCCACCAACGGCGCCGCCGGAATCGTGCCTGCGGTGCTCCACTACTACACCCGCTTCGTTCCCGGGGCCGACGAGGACGGAGTCGTCCGCTTTCTGTTGGCCGCCGGCGCGGTGGGAGCGCTGTTCAAGGAGAACGCCTCGATCTCCGGGGCGGAGGTGGGCTGCCAGGGCGAGGTCGGGTCCGCCTGCTCCATGGCAGCCGCCGGTCTTGCCGAGGCACTCGGCGGCACGCCGGAACAGGTCGAGAACGCGGCCGAGATCGGCATGGAGCACAATCTCGGACTGACCTGCGACCCGGTCGGAGGACTGGTCCAGATCCCCTGCATCGAGCGGAACGCGATCGCCTCGGTCAAGGCGATCAATGCGGCGCGGATGGCGCTGCGCGGCGACGGCACCCATGTGGTCTCGCTCGACAAGGTCATCAAGACCATGCGCGAGACCGGCGCCGACATGAAGGTGAAGTACAAGGAGACCTCCCGCGGAGGCCTCGCGGTCAACGTCATCGAGTGCTGACCCGATGGAATGCCGCCGCGAGGCCGCCGCGAGGCGGCCAGAACCCGCAATCAGAACCCGCGGTCAGAATCCGCGGTCGATCCACTCCTGAAGATGCGGGGCCTCGGCGGCGATGGTGGTCGTGTCCCCGTGGCCGGTATGCACGACGGTGTCGTCCGGCAGTGCCAGCAGCCGGTCCCGGATCGACTCGATGATGGTGCCGAAGTGGCTGTACGACCGTCCCGTCGCCCCCGGCCCGCCCGCGAAGAGCGTGTCACCGCTGAAAAGGGCGTTCAGAGCGGGCGCGTACAGGCAGACCGCTCCGGGGGCGTGGCCGGGGGTGTGCAGCACCGTCAGATCGACACCCGCAACCGTGATGATCCGGCCGTGGGCCAGTTCACCGTCGGGCAGCCGCTCGGGATGGGTCTGCTTCCACAGCGGCAGGTCGTCCGGGTGCAGCAGGATCGGAGCGCCGGTCCGGTCGGCGAGCACCGGGGCGGCGTCGATGTGGTCGTTGTGGGCGTGCGTGCAGACGATCGCGCGAAGCGCCCGGCCCCCGAGCGCGGCCACGATGGCGTCGGCGTCGTGCGCGGCGTCGATGACGATCGCCTCGCTGTCGTCGCCGACCAACCACACGTTGTTGTCCACGTCCCAGGTGCCGCCGTCCAGGGAGAACGTTCCGGACGTGACCAGTCGTTCGATGCGCGCGGACGTCACAGGACCACCACCGAGCGCAGCACGTCGCCGTGATGCATCCGCTCGAAGGCCTTCTCGACATCGTCCAGCGCGATGGTCTCGGTCACAAACGCCTCCAGATCCAGGCGCCCCTGCAGATGGAGGTCGATCAGCATCGGGAAGTCGCGGCTCGGGAGGCAGTCCCCGTACCAGGACGACTTGAGCGCTCCGCCGCGTCCGAAGACGTCCAGCAGTGGCAGCTCCAGTTTCATCTGCGGGGTCGGCACCCCTACCAGGACGACGGTCCCGGCCAGGTCGCGGGCGTAGAAGGCCTGTTCGTACGTCTCCGGACGGCCGACGGCCTCGATGACGACGTCCGCGCCGAAGCCGCCGGTCAGTTCGCGGACCGCCTCCACCGGATCGGTCTCCTTGGAGTTGACGGTGTGTGTGGCGCCGATCTTCTTCGCGGTGGCCAGCTTCCGCTCGTCGATGTCCACCGCGATGATCTTGGCCGCGCCTGCGAGCCGGGACCCGGCGATCGCCGCGTCGCCCACGCCGCCGCAGCCGATGACGGCGACGGAATCGCCGCGTCCGACGGAGCCGGTGTTGATCGCGGCGCCGATGCCCGCCATCACACCGCAGCCCAGGAGCCCGGCGACCGCGGCCGACGCCCTCTCGTCGACCTTCGTGCACTGCCCGGCCGCCACCAGCGTCTTCTCGGCGAAGGCGCCAATGCCCAGGGCCGGGGACAGCTCGGTACCGTCGGCGAGGGTCATCTTCTGCTTGGCGTTGTGGGTGTTGAAGCAGTACCAGGGCCGCCCCCGCAGACAGGCCCGGCACTGTCCGCAGACCGCACGCCAGTTCAAGATGACGAAGTCGCCGGGTTCGACCTCGGTGACGCCCTCGCCGACCGCCTCGACCCGGCCCGCCGCCTCATGGCCGAGCAGGAAGGGGAAGTCGTCGTTGATGCCGCCCTCGCGATAGTGCAGATCGGTGTGACAGACCCCGCAGGCCTCGACTTTCACCAGCACCTCACCCGGGCCGGGGTCAGGCACGATGATCGTTTCCAGGCTGACGGGGGCGCCCTTCCCCCGCGCGACAACAGCACGGACCTGGTGAGTCATGGCCACTCCTCAGCTGATACGAATCCACGGGGTACGCGTTGCTTATTACGGCACGCACCTCATGTGCCGCAACAACAGCATCATGGAGGGCCGACCTACGGTCAAGGATCCTGCGTATCAGGCATGCTGGATGACGGTGTCGATCCGCGCGTCGGGCACGGAGTTCAGTCGATGCGGATCACGACCTTGCCGAAGGCGGTGCCCTCGGCGTAGTAGCGGTAGGCGTCCCGCACTTCGTCGAAGGCGAAGACGCGGTCGATGACAGGCCGGGTCCCGTGGGAGTCCGTACGTAGTCGACTGCCCGGCCGAGCCGTGGCCCGACCGATGTCACCCCGACAGGGAACGCCGACCCGTGCTCGCCAGCTCGTTGAGAGGGCCGTCGGTCAGCGTGGCGCGCTGGTCGATCGCCACCGGCAACCGTGCCATGGTGGAGGGCTCGATGAGACCCGCCTGCCCCAGGACCGATGCCTGGTCCCAGTAGATGTGCTCGCTCGCGATCAGGATGCCGTCGAACGACACGACGGCTATGACGGCGATGCTTATAGCCCTTCCCGTCGGGGCCACACCGGGAAGGATCCAGGGGACTTCAATGTCATGGGTGAACGAGACCAGCATCTCGTCGGCGATGCGGTCGTCGCCGATGGTCCGGGTCAGGGTCGCAATCGTGAAGTCCCGTGGATTGCGGCCGATGAACCAGCGGCGATAGAAGTCGCGCACGGGCCCCCTGCCGCGGGCGCCCATGGCAGTGGGCACATGGAGCACCGCTGGTGCGTCCGTCATGGTCTCCATCGTCGCGTCGACGTCGAGTGTGGCGAACTCGCTGCTGGTGTGGAGCTCCCACACGCGCTCCAACTGCGAGCGGACGGAGTCGGTCGTCATGGAAGGGCCTCCTCGGGCTTCCATCCCCAAACGGTGATCAGTCCGGGTGAGAGTGCGGCGCATTCGGACGAGTCGAGCGAACGGATGGCCGTGTCGATCGTCGCTTCGTCGACCAGCCCGGTGTCCACGATGCTTGTCCTGGCCCGGTCCCAAGTCTGCGCCCAGAAGCGGCTGATGGGGCTGCCGGGCAGCAGGGGAGGTACATGGATCTCGGCCGCGACGGAGGTGAGACCCGCGTCGCGCAGCAGTCGTGGGTACTGCGGCACCCAGGTGACGTCGGTGCCGATGGTGTTTCGCAAGCCTTCCCACATCGCTCGCATGACCTCGGCGTACGGGGTGCTGGGGGCGCCTGCCGTCGTCAGGTCGACGGCGTCGCCGAGAACCAGAACGCCACCCGGGGCCACCAGCTCGCAGAGTTTGGTGATCATGCGCCGGTAGGAGGGCAGATGCATGAGGACGAACCGCGCGTGGACCAGGCGGAACCGGCCCGGGTCGAAGTCCGGCGCGCTGATGTCGGCCTCCAGCACCCGGAGCCCGTCAGTGGGAGACGCCGCGAGGAAGCGTACGTCGCGATCGACCGCGAGCACGGAGGCGACCCCGGCCCGGCGCAGCAGCTGCCTTGCGACGGTGCCGGTGCCCGCCCCCACGTCCAGGCAGTGCCAGCCCGGGCCGGCTCCCAGCTCTCTCAGCCGGGCCAGGGTGGTGGCGTCATAGGTGAGCCCGCCAAGGTCGATGCGCTCGGCCTCGCCGCTCTGCTCGGGCCTGAATACCGTTTCTCCGTACCGCCTTGGGGACGGAGCATCGTCATGGCGGGGCACAGACACGTACGCGTCACCGCCTTCACCTCGGGGCGTCGCGCGAGCAGGGTGCTGCGGGGCAGGGGGCAACAGGGGCAGCCACCGTCTCGTACTCCTTCATTATGACCGTCAAGACCGGTCGCTTCCTGTCCCGCCCGGCGCGGTAGCAATCGGCCGGAGAACGGCGGGGCCGGCAGAGCAGCCCAGGCCGTAGCAGGCGGGCCGGCTCCAGCCGGATGGCGTGCTCGCAGGACTCGCGTGCGGCAGCGTCGCATGAATGTGGATATTCTGCTGCTCGAACTCTTGCAAATTCACATTCATTTCGGCAGGATCTGCCGAGTCCACGCCGGTCTGCCGCATATCTGGCTGTCCGTGGACCCATGGGTCGCTGAAACGACACACCCTGACCTCTTCGTCAGCCCCTGGCGGGCCTGCTGTCCCATGGGGGAGCACCGCCGGATGCGCCGTTGTGGTTTCTCTTGAAAGGCACGTCCGTTGAGCATGAGATCCGGCATCGGTGGCGGTCTGCGGGCGGATGCCCTCAGCACGTACGACATGGTGGTCATGGCCGTCGCGGGCTGTGGTCCGGCATACACGGTCGCCGGAACGATTCCCGCGCTGATCGCTGCCGTCGGTGTGGCAAGCCCCGCCGCTCTGCTCTATTGCGCGATACCGGTGATCGGCATCGCCCTGGCCTACCGGCAACTCGGCCGCGTGGACCCCAACGCGGGGGCCGCGTACAGCTGGGTCGCCCGGTCGTTGCACCCCTTCCTCGGGTTCCTGTGCGGCTGGTCGCTCGTGGTCGCCTGCACCGTCTTCATGGCGTCCAGCACCGTGCCCGCCGGCAATGCGACGCTCTCACTCGTCGCGCCGAGCCTGGTCGGTGACCCAGTGCTGGCCGCGGTCGTCGGCTCCGGCTGGTTCCTCCTGATGGCAGGGGTGGTGGCGTACGGAGCCCGGATCGGAGCCCGCGCGCTGGCCGTCATCACCGCCGTACAGCTGTTCCTGCTGATCGGCTTCGCGGTGGCTGCGCTGCTGTCCGACGGGAGCGGGACGGAGTTCTCCCCCTCCTGGTTCGGCTTCAGTCACTTCGAGGGACAGGAATCCTTCGTGACGGGCGCGCTGATCGCCACCTTCGCGTACTGGGGGTGGGACGTGACCAGCAATCTGGGTGAGGAGACCCGGCGCGGCTCGCGTGGTTCGGGGTTCGGCGGGGTCATCGGTGTGGTCTTGGCGTTCCTGCTGTTCGCGCTGATAGCCGTCGCGGTCAATGTCCTCATGACGCCGACCGCCGTGTCGAGCGCCCCGGAAGGCATTCTGATCGCGCTCGGTCAGCAGGTCTGGCCGGGTGTAGGCGGCACGTTGCTGGTGCTCGCGCTGCTGCTGTCGACGGTCGCCATGCTGGAGACCGCCCTCATCCAGGCCAGCCGCACCCTGTTCGCCATGGGCCGGGACAGGACGCTTCTCCCCGTCCTGGGCCGTATCCACGCCAAGCGGCATACGCCGTGGGTGGCCACCGCCACCATCGCGGTGGCCGCAAGCACGCTCGCCATCGTCGAGGCCGCCCGGCTGAAGCCCGGCGAGTCGCTGCTCTCGGACGCGGTCAGTGGCGTGGGTCTGCAGGTCACCTTCTACTACTGCCTCGCCGGACTGAGCGCCGTCGTCGTCCACCGCAAACTGCTGCGCACCTCCGCGTCCAACTTCCTCCTGATGGGACTCTGGCCGCTGGCCGGCGCGTTGTTCATGCTGTGGATCATGATCGAGTCCGTTGCCTCCCTGAGCACGTCGGCGCTGATCATCGGGTTCGGCACGCTGGCCCTGGGACTCGCGCCGATGCTCACCGCGTGGCTCCGGCAGCGGCCGTACTTCGAGCCCGGGCGCCTCGACGCCGACCGGGCACGCGCCATGGACGATTCCTTCGGCGGCGCGGACTCCGACGAGACGCACGCCGTCAACCTGACCAGGAACCAGGACGAGCTCCTCACCGACTTCTGACTCCAGTTCCGCCTTCTCATTCAAAGGACGCCTGCCATGGCCCCGGCCTGGAACCGAAGACGCTCCGCGGCACCTCACTACGACCAGACCTTCGGCGACAAAGCGCTGTCCGCCGCATGCGAGGACATGGTCATGGGCCGCTGGGAAGGCGCACACGATCTGCTGGCCACCGGCCCCCACAAGGACTGGGACCGCCGCAGTCACCGCATCCGGCTGCTCGCCCACACCGCCGCCGACAAGCGGATCGTGGAAGCCTGGCAGACCGCCCAGCCGAACAGCGCGGACGCCGTCGTACTGCGGGCGGACACCGAGGTGATGCGGCTTTTCGCGGCCGCCCGTACGGGAACCCTGCCCGGGCCCGACAGCCTGGACCGCACGGCCCACATCTGTCTCAACGCCTCCGAGGCCTTCCCTGAGGACCCCCATCCCTGGGTATCGCTGATCACGCTGGGCAGGCTGTACGGCAGCGGGAACCACTCGATGAACCGGTGGTGGCCGGAACTCCTGGCCCGCGACCGGTACCACCGCGAGGCGCACCATCAGGCTCTGCGCTACATGTCGGCGCGCTGGCACGGCTCGCACGGCCAGGCCTACGCCTTCGCCCGTGACTGCGCGGTCTACGCACCGGCCGGCTCCCCGTTGCTGGTGATGCCGCAGATCGCTCGCGCGGAGGAGTTCCGGCACCGCACCGAGACCGAAGGGGCCAGGCCGCACACGATGGTCGGCTACTGGGCCGGGGAGCGCTGGGACCTGTTGGAGACCATGGAACGCTGGATAGCGGTCCGATCCCCCATCGAGGGGGCGCAGGACGTCGCCGATCTCAACCATCTCGCTCACGGTCTCGCGCACGCCGGACTTCTCGTCGAGGCCGCGACGGTCTTCGATCTGCTCAAGGGACGGGCCACCCGGGCGCCGTGGTCGTACACGGGCGACGCGGAAGCCGAGTACATGCGCTGGCGTGAGCGGGCGTCCCGTGCGGCGGCGGAGCAGACGGATCCCCGGAAAGGCTGACCTCTGATGCGTACCGGCTCCTTCAACGAGGGCAGCCTGCTGGAGCAGGCGGTGCAGGCTGCGGTGAGCGGTGCGAGTTTCGCTCCGTTCACCGAGGGGCCGGTCGGTGCTGTCGACCGTCGCAGAGGGGCGGCGCACAGTGCGGGAGCGGTGTTCCGGTCGATGCTCGGGAAGGACTTCAGCCTGGGGCAGCCCGGTGCCCGTGAGCGGGTGGGGACCGAGTCGTCTCCGTACGGCTTCAGCCTGGGCGTGCGCTATCTCCGTTCCGAACCCAGTGAGTTGGTGGGGGCGGCGGTGCGGGCGACGGCGGGCTGGCGTGCGGCGGGACCGCGGCGCCGGGCCGGGCTCGCGGTGGAAATGCTCTGCCGACTCCATGACCGCAGCCATGAGATCGCGCACGCGCTGCATCACACCACTGGGCAGGCGTACACCACGGCCCACCGGGCGGGCGGTCCGCAGGCGCAGGACCGGGGACTCGAGGCGGTGGCCCATGCGCTGACCGAGTCAGTGCGCAGACCCGCCGCCCTGTCCTGGGAGCATCCCGGCAAGTTGGGCGGCCCCGTGCAGATGGACGGCACGTGCACTGTCGTCCCGCGCGGCGTCTCGTTGCTCATCGGCTGCCCGGACTTCCCCACCTGGAACGGCTATCCGGGCCTCTTCGCAAGCCTGGTGACCGGGAATCCGGTGATCGTCAAGCCCCACCCGCGCGCGGTCCTGCCGCTCGCGCTGACCGTACAGGTCGCCAGGGACGTACTGGCGAAGGCGGGGCACGATCCCAATGTGGTGACACTGATGGCGGAAAAGCCCGGTGAGAAACTGGCGTCCCGGCTCGCGACCGACCCCGCGGTCCGACTCATCGACTTCACCGGCTCGGCCCGGTTCGGCGACTGGCTGCGGCGCAATGCCCGTCAAGCCGGCGTATACGCCACACCGGTCGGGGCCAACACGGTGCTGGTGGACTCCACCGACGACTACCGCAGAATGCTGCGCGAGCTCGCGCTGTCCCTGTCGCTGTGCAGCGGCCAGAGCTGCACCGCGCCGCAGAACATCCTGGTGCCTTCCGGCGGGATCACCACCAACGAAGGCCACAAGCCCATTGGGCGGTTCAGCGTCGATCTGAGTCGCGCCGTGAAGCGGCTCCTGGCGGATCCAAGGCGTGCGGCAGGGATTCTCGGGGCAATTGGCAGCGACCGCATCCGCAGCTCCCTCGCGCATGCGGCCGAATGCGGGGTGGTGGTGCACGCATCCCTGCCGGTCGCACACCCCGACCATCCGGCGGCGGACATCCGTACCCCGCTGATCGTCCGGCTGGAGGCACACGACGAGCAGGTGTACTCCCGCGAATGGGCCGGGCCCGTCTCCTTCGTGATCGCCACCAAATCGACCTCGCAGAGCCTGGACATCTTCCGCCGCACCGCGCGCGGACACGGCGGCCAGTACGCCTCGGTCCACTCGACGGACCCGCTGGTCCTGGGGGCCGCAGAGGCAGCATCGCTCGACGCCGGAGTACATCTGTCGGAGAACCTCGCCGGTAATGTCTTCATGGACCAGTCGGCGGTGTACGGCGACTTCTGCGAGGCGGGCGCGCCCGTGGGTGCTCACACCTCCCTCGCGGACCCCTCCTTCGTCACCGGCCGGTTCCGTGTCGTGCAGGCCCGCCGCCCTGCGGCCCCGGTACTGGGCGTGAGCTCTGTCGGGGCGTAAGAAGTGAGTGGCGCGAAGGAGCCGTGTTCGGTGCCTGCGCACCCGAAAGCGTGAATCGGACCACCCTGGCCAACTGAGCCGCACAGTCAGCTTTCAGAGGTGCGCGCTGTCCCGTGAAGCCCCTCGCGCGGCGAATTCCTCATTGGCATATCCGTCCGAGGCGCGGTCGCATGAAACGCCATTGAGGCGCGATCATTGCCTGGGGCCGAGACACCGGTCGCGGAGGAGGAGTGGACTGATGCTGAACGAACGCGCGGGACAGCCGGCGCGGCCTGAGGATCTCGTCGATGTAGCCCGGCTGGTGACCGCCTATTACGCATTGCACCCCGATCCCGCCGAACCCTCCCAGCGCGTCGCCTTCGGCACGTCGGGGCACCGCGGGTCTTCCCTCGCCACTGCTTTCAACGAGGATCACATCGCCGCGACGAGCCAGGCGATCGTCGAGTACCGGGCCCGTCAGGGCACCGACGGGCCTCTGTTCCTCGGCGCGGACAGCCATGCGCTGTCGGAACCGGCCTGCGTGACCGCCATCGAGGTCTTCGCGGCCAACGGAGTGACCGTACTGATCGATACCGAAGACGGTTACACCCCCACTCCGGCCGTGTCGCACGCGATCCTTACCCACAACCGCGGGCGTGCCTCCGGGCTGGCCGACGGTGTGGTGGTCACCCCCTCGCACAACCCGCCGGCGGACGGCGGGTTCAAATACAACCCGCCGAGCGGAGGGCCGGCCGGCTCCGAGGCAACCGGTTGGATCCAGGAGCGCGCCAACCAGATCATTGAGGGAGATCTGAAGGATGTGCGCAGGCTGCCCTACGCCCGCGCGCTGGCCGCCTCGACCACCGGGCGGTACGACTTTCTCGGCTCCTACGTGCGGGACCTGCCGTCGGCACTCGATCTGGACGCCGTGCGCGCCGCGGGCGTGCGGATCGGTGCCGACCCCCTGGGAGGCGCGTCGGTCGCGTACTGGGGCCGCATCGCCGAGGAGCACCGTCTCGACCTGACGGTGCTCAACCCGCACACCGATCCGACGTGGCGGTTCATGACCCTCGACTGGGACGGCAAGATCCGGATGGACTGCTCCTCCCCGTACGCGATGGCGTCACTGATCGAGGGCCGCGACCGCTTCCAGATCACCACCGGCAACGACGCGGACGCCGATCGGCACGGCATCGTCACGCCGGACGGCGGACTCATGAATCCCAATCACTACCTCGTCACCGCGATCGACTATCTCTTCAGCCACCGCGAGCAGTGGCCGGCCGGTGCCGGCGTCGGCAAGACGCTGGTGTCGTCCGGCATGATCAACCGGGTGGCCGCCGACCTCGGCCGCGAGCTGGTCGAAGTACCCGTGGGGTTCAAGTGGTTTGTGGACGGGCTGGCCGAGGGCACCCTGGGCTTCGGCGGCGAGGAATCCGCCGGTGCCTCCTTCCTGCGCCGCGACGGCTCGGTGTGGACCACCGACAAGGACGGCATCCTCCTGGCGCTGCTCGCGTCCGAGATTCTGGCGGTGACGGGGCGGACACCGAGCGAGCACTACGCATCGCTCACGGCCCGGTTCGGCGAGCCTGCCTACGCCCGCGTCGATGCTCCCGCAACCCGGGAGGAGAAGGCCGTGCTGAGCCGCCTCTCCGCCGACCAGGTGACAGCCGACTCCCTCGCCGGGGAGCCGATCACCTCGGTGCTCACGCACGCTCCGGGAAATGGGGCTCCCATCGGAGGTCTCAAAGTCACGACGGACAACGCCTGGTTCGCCGCACGCCCTTCGGGCACGGAGGACGTCTACAAGGTGTACGCCGAGTCCTTCCTCGGACCCGAACACCTGACCCGTGTGCAGGAGGAGGCACGTTCCCTCGTCTCTGCGGCCCTGGGCGGTTGACCTCCCGGGTCGTACGGCGGTTGTGCCACGCGCCGTACGACCCAGGGGCTCATTCCGTCAGCTGCGCAGCGGGCCGTCGCAGGTGTAGTCGGCACTGCCGGCGCGGCCGTCCGTCCAGAGGTCGACCTTGCCGAAGTGGCAGTTCATATCGGCCAGGTTGGTGGACGCGGGGCGAGTCCGATCCAGGATGAAATAGTCGACCGTCTCGGACATGTCCTTGAAGATGCGGTCGGGGCTCGAGGCGTCGGTGAGGGTCGCGGTGATCCGGCCGGTGCAGACGAAGCGGAGCGTCGTCGGATCCGGTGCCGTCGCGCAGGTGGGACTGAGCTGGGTGGCGGTCGCGAAGGAAGCGCGGACGGCTTCCGCCGAGGAGTCCCTCAGCCGGTCGTTCGGATTGAACGTGGTGTTCGGCACGAAGAGCTTGTCCACCTGGGCGATCTGTACGTCCAGGAAGCTGTCGTACGCGCGCTGCAGCGCCGCGTCCCCGCCCAGGCGGTTCCGCCAGGCGTCGAAGCCGGCAGGGTCGTCGGCGCGCAGGTACCCGTACATCTCGCGGATCAGCGACGGCCGCTCGGTCCACAGGAACTCGAAGAAGGTGCCCGCGTAGTCGTAGAAGCGGAAGCCGTCCCCGTCGTAAGTGGCGTGCAGCAACTGCTGGACGGTCATGCGCGGTCCGCCGCCCGCTGTGTCCTCGATGACGCCCTGCACCAGTGACTTGCGCACGGCGATGCCGTCGTCGCGGGTGCCGCCGTCGAAGAACTCGGCCGTGCCTTCGTCCATCGCGGTCGTGCGGTCGTCCTGGTACCACGGTCCCTCACCGAAGTAACCGGGCACCGCCCAGCGGCCGTTGAGGTAGTGCGTGTACTCGTGACGGAAGAGCTCCTCCAGGGTGAGCGAGGAGTCCTGCGGAACGCGCCGCTGGTAGGTGTAGAAGGTCGCGCCGCGCTCGATGTAGATGCCGCCGTTGTTGGTACCCATCCCGGTGAGCAGCGGGTGGTACGTCTCGTAGTCGGCGCGCGAGGCGTAGAGCACGATGTTCAGCGAGGTGTTGGTGTCACCGGCGAGCGGCGCGTCGGTGCCGAGGACGCGGTGGAACTGCGCCTTGACCTGCTTGCTCGCGTAGTAGAGCTGATCGACGGTGGCCCGGGCCAGCCCGGTACGGACCTTTATGGCGCCGTTGTCGTAGCTGTAGGTGTACGGGAAGATGCGGCGCTCGATGTCGTCCTTGCACACCCCGTACGGCTTGCATGCCTCGTAGAAGTTGAGCCAGCCCGCCACCTTGGCCCAGGGCTGGCTGCCCTCGCCGAAGTTGCGCGTGGTGGCCGGCAGCAGTGCGCCCAGGCCCGAGACGGTCTCGGTCTTCAGTGCCTCGATCTGGCCGAAGCGGCCGTACTCGCCGAGCGCGTCCCGCACCACCCACTCGTTCGCCGTGCCCTTGAGATGGGTGTATCCGGCGAACTTCTTGAAGGCGTTTCGGTAGGTCGCGTTCCGGGTGACCAGCGTGCGGAAGGAGGTGTCGTTGTTGCCCGGGTAGATGCCCAGGTAGTTGACGGAGAGCCCGGCGAGCGCGGCGCCGCCCCACGCCGGGTCCTTGTAGGTGGTGGTGTGGTACTGGTCCAGGGTGGCCAGCACCTTCTGGATCAGGCCGAGCTGGGAGTGGCGCAGCCCCGGGCCGCTGCCCGCGTAGAGACCTTCGCGCAGGGTCTCGGCATTGGTGCGTGTCACGGTGAAGGAGCGGGCCGCCGTCCCGAAGGCGTTGATGGCGCGGCGCATGGCCTCGGTGGTCGGGGCGTCGGTGACGTCGATCTCGCCGCGTGAGAAGTCGTGGTAGACCACAGCGTGGAGGTAGGTGAACATCTCCAGGAGATGACTGCCGTTCTTCCCGTCATGGGCCGGGGAGAGCGTGGATATCCGTCGGGAGACGGCCTGGACGTGGGCATCGGACATGACGGGGGCGAGGCGGGCGTCCCAGGTCCAGATGAGGTTGCGCAGACAGCCGTCGGCGGTGACGGCCGGATCGGCGAGGAAGCCCGCGAACTGCTCCGGGCTCAGACGGGTGATGCCGTCCAGTGTGCAGGGAACTGCGAGAGCGCCGGCCGCCGACTTTGCCGTGCCTGCCGTACGGGCGCCGGGGACACGGCCCTCCGGCAGCCCGCCGGGCGCGGGCGCGGTACGGGTCGTGAAGGTGGGTGCCGTGGCGAGGCGTTCCACCTCGTCCTGCTGGTTGTGGCGTTCGACAGCCCCGGCGGGAGCGGCTGCCCGCTTCGGCTGGACGGGCGCCGCCGAGGCCTGGCCGAGCGGTGCGAGGGGGGCCAGCAGAGCTGCGGCCGTTATCACCGCGGCCAGCAGGGGTCTGGGGGCGTATCTGTTTCGAGACACCGATGTCTCCTGAGGGGGGTTGGGGATGAAGTGCCGTGTCACAGGCGGGAGTTGAGGTGAGAGAGACCAGGTGCCGCCATGTGATGTGTAACGTAGTAATGTGAAATTGCACTGCACAACCCCTGTGCACTCTCCACTTCGCCGGAACCTTGTCCCAGGGAGACGAATCCGATGACCGAACAGGCGCTCCGCACCGGAAGTCACGACCTGACGCCTTCCGCCGAGTTCCAGGCCGCCATGGCCCGCGACTGGGCCGCCAGCCCGCTGCCCGGCGAGCTCCTTCTGCCCGCCGCCCGGTTCACCCCCTCCCGCCGCGACCGGCTGTCCGCCCGCTTCCCCGGCGAACGACTGATGATCCCCGCGGGTGGGCTCAGGGTCCGTTCCAACGACTGCGACTACCGGTTCCGCCCGCACAGCGCGTATGTCTGGCTGACCGGACTGACCGGCGAGGACCAGGCGGGGCATGTGCTGGTGCTGGAGCCGTCGGGGCCGAACGGCCACGACGCCGTGCTCTACGTCCGGCCCCGCTCCCCGCGCGACGACAGCGAGGAGTTCTACCGGGACCGCCGCTACGGCGAGTTCTGGGTCGGCCGGCGCCCCGACCTCGGCGAGGTGGAGCGGATGACCGGCATCCCCTGCGCGCACCTGGACGCGTACGGAAAGCTGCCTCCCGGCCGGGACGCGTCACACGACGCCGAACTCGCCTCCGTGCTGAGCGAATTGCGGCTGATCAAGGATGCCTGGGAAGTGGACCAGCTTCAGCTGGCAGTCGACCACACCGCGTCCGGTTTCGAGGACGTTGTCAGGGCACTGCCGCGTGCACTCTCGCATCCGCGCGGTGAGCGCTGGATCGAGGGGGTCTTCGGACTGCGCGCCCGCGCCGAGGGAAACGGCACGGGTTACGACACCATCGCGGCATCCGGCGCGCACGCCTGCGTACTTCACTGGATACGTAACGACGGCGCGCTGGACCCGCAGAAGCTACTGCTGCTCGACGCGGGCGTGGAGACCGACTCCCTCTACACCGCCGACATCACCCGCACCCTTCCGCTGTCCGGGCGGTTCTCGTTCCTCCAGCTGCAGGTGTACGAGCTGGTGCTGGCAGCCCAGGAAGCGGGAATGGCCGCACTCAGGCCCGGAGCGAGCTTCCGGGACTTCCACCGGGCGGGCATGCGGGTGATCGCCGAGGGACTGGCCGAGTGGGGAGTTCTGAAGAGCCCGGACGGCGATCTGCACCGGCGCTACACGCTCTGCAGCAGCGGCCACATGCTCGGACTCGACGTCCACGACTGCGCGCAGGCCCGCGTCGACACATATCTGGACGGTGTACTGGAGGAGGGCAATGTGCTCACCGTGGAGCCGGGCCTGTACTTCCAGCCGGACGACGAGACGCTGCCGGCGGAGCTGCGCGGCATCGGAGTACGGATCGAGGACGACCTGGTGATCACCGAGGATGGGGCACGGCTGATGTCCGGTGCGCTGCCGCGGACACCCGAGGGGATCGAGTCCTGGATGGGCGCGCTCCTGGAGGGCTGACCTCCGTGCCATGGCGGGCGTCCGGCCGATCTCCGCAGGACCTTGGCAGGCTAAATACCATGTGACATATTACTCGCGTGTCACAGCAAAATCCCCGGCCGTCGTCATCGGGGCCGGGGTGGTCGGCGCCGCCGTCCTCGCCACTGAGCCCGTGCCGCGCAGGGTGCGCCACAAGGTGTACGCGGCGGACTGTGTGGCCGATATGGCCAGCGGTTCGGCCGCGCTCCAGACCTCGGCCGTGGTCGAGGGCGCGCCGGCGGGCCCGATCCCGATCGGAGCGAGCCGCGAACACGAGCCGCCCCGTCGCCGTCGTTCCCGGAGGGGGAACCGGCGGCCCGGGCGATCGCCGCACGGCTGTGCGGCACACCGGCCGTCACCGAGACGCTGCGCCGCCGCCGGGCCCGGATGCGCGCCTTCGCCGAGCCGATGGGCGCCGCCCACGCTCCCGGTCCGGGGTGGGCCCGGCTGACTCACCGAAGACACCGACGTCTGCCGCTGCGAGAAGGTCACCGCTGGCCGGATACGTGCGGCTGTGGACGACCTCGGCGCCCGCGACACGCGCAGCGTCAAGCTCATGACGCGCGGGCATGGGCCGGCGCCAGGGCCGTACGTGCGGCGAGGCCGTGGCCTGCCTCGCAGGCGGAACCGAGTCCCCCGAACGCCGGCCGCTCGCCACGCCGGTCCCGCTCGATGTACCGACCGGCTCGACCCCGCCGACTGAACCAACTCTGCGAACCCTTGCACACCCCGCAGGAGTCTTAATAAAATGTCACACCTCATCGAAGGGGACTTCATGACCTCCCGCTCCTGGAGCAGCGCCCACCCGTGGCGCGGCATCATGGTCGCCACCGCGCTCCCGCTGCGCGACGACCTCTCCGTCGACTTCGACGCGTACGCCGAGCACGTCGCATGGCTCATCGCGAGCGGCTGCGACGGCGTCGTCCCCAACGGATCCCTCGGCGAGTACCAGACGCTCACCGACGACGAGCGGGCCCGCGTCGTCCGCGTCGCCGTGGATGCCGCCGGTGACGGAGCCCGGGTCATGCCGGGTGTCGCCGGCTACGGAAGCGCCGAGGCCCGCCGCTGGGCCGACCAGGCGGCCGAGGCCGGCGCCGGCTCGGTCCTGCTGCTGCCGCCCAACGCATACCGCGCCGACGACCGTGCCGTACGCGCCCACTACGCGGAGGTCGCCCGGAGCGGACTGCCGGTCGTCGCGTACAACAACCCCCACGACACAAGGGTCGACCTCACCCCCGAGCTGCTCGCCCGACTGCACGGCGACGGCAGCATCGTCGCCGTGAAGGAGTTCAGCGGCGATGTCCGCCGCGCGTACGAGATCGCCGAACTCTCCCCCGACCTCGACCTGTTGGTCGGTGCCGACGACGTCCTGCTGGAGCTCGCCGTCGCCGGAGCCGTCGGCTGGATCGCCGGCTATCCGAACGCCTTCCCGACCACCTGCACAGAGCTCTACCACGCCGCCGTCGCAGGCGACCTGGACACCGCGCTGCCCCTCTACAAGTACCTGCACTCACTGCTGCGCTGGGACTCCAAGGCCGAGTTCGTCCAGTCCATCAAGTTGTCCATGGACATCGCCGGGCGCCGCGGCGGCCCGGTCCGGCCGCCACGCTTCCCGCTCACCGGCGCCGCCGAGGCCGCTGTGCGCGCCGCCACCGAGAAGGCCGTCGCCGACGGCCATCACTGACCACAGGGGCCCACGCATGCGTACTCGCAATGTCTTCCATGCCGTCGACTCGCACACAGAGGGCATGCCGACCCGTGTCATCACAGGCGGCGTCGGCGTCATCCCCGGCGCCACCATGGCCGAGCGGCGCCTCCACTTCATCGAGCACCTGGACCACATCCGCACGCTTCTGATGTACGAACCCCGCGGCCACGCTTCGATGAGCGGCGCGATCCTTCAGCCGCCCACGCGTCCCGACGCCGACTACGGAGTCCTCTATATCGAGGTCTCCGGACTGCTGCCGATGTGCGGGCACGGCACCATCGGCGTCGCCACCGTTCTGGTGGAGACCGGCATGGTGCCCGTGACCGAGCCGGTCACCAGGGTCCGCCTGGACACCCCGGCCGGTCTGGTCTCCGTGGACGTACACGTCGAGGACGGCGCGGCAAAGTCCGTCACCCTCACCAATGTGCCCGCCTTCTGTGCCGGCCTGGACCGCGCGGTGGATGTGCCGGGGTACGGGAAAGTGACGTACGACCTCGCCTTCGGCGGCAACTTCTACGCCTTCGTCGAACTCGACGCGCTGGGACTGCCCTTCGACCGGGCTCGCAAGGACGATCTGCTGGCCGCCGGACTGGCAATCATGGAGGCCATCAACACCGCCGACCGACCGGTCCACCCGGAGCAGCCGGAGATCGGCGGGGTCAAGCACGTGTATCTCGCCGCACCCGGCTCGGACGGGCACCGGTCACGGCATGCCATGGCCATCCACCCGGGCTGGTTCGACCGTTCCCCCTGCGGGACCGGCACCTCCGCCCGGATGGCGCAGCTGCACGCCCGCGGCCGGCTGCCGCTGCACCGCGACTTCGTCAACGAGTCCTTCATCGGGACCGAGTTCACCGGCCGGCTGATCGAGGAGACCACCGTGGGCGGACTGCCCGCCGTGGTGCCCACGATCACCGGCCGTGCCTGGATCACCGGCACCGCCCAGTACTTCCTCGACCCGGACGACCCGTTCCCCGGAGGCTTCCTGCTGTGACCACCGCCGCCGTTCCGGATCAATGCCGCGTCCGCCGGCGTCGACTTCCATGTGCCGTTCGCGGTGCGCAGTCCTCCGGCCGTGGGACCGCGCGAACAGGACCGCGCGACCCTGGAGTTCTACTCCCCCGGCCGCACCTACGTCCTCGCATCCACACCCTCGCACCTGCGAAAGCAACGTGACATTGTACCCTGGTGATCCGCGGCAGTACGGAAGGAACACCATGGGGCACCTGAAGCAGCGCAACCTCATCACGGCCCGGGAACGGCTGCGCGATCAGGTGGCCCACGCCCTGCGAGCCGCGCTCATTTCCGGCGAACTCCGCCCGGGCGAGGTCTACTCGGCGCCGGGGCTCGCGGAGGACTTCGGCGTCTCCGCCACCCCGGTGCGCGAGGCGATGCTCGACCTGGCCCGCGAAGGCCTCGTCGAGCCTGTACGGAACAAGGGGTTCCGGGTCACCGAAGTCAATGAGCGCGACCTCGACCAGTACACCGAGATCCGCACCCTGATCGAAGTGCCGATGGTCGGCCGGATCACCCGCAGCGCCTCCCGCGAGGACCTGGAAGCGCTGCGGCCGGTGGCCGACGAGATCGTCCGCGCCGCCCGCGAGCACGACCTCATCGGCTACCTGGAGGCCGACCGCCAGTTCCATCTCAGCCTGCTCGGCCTCGCGGGCAACGAGCGTCTCGTCGAGACGGTCGGCGATCTGCGCAAGCGTTCCCGCCTCTACGGACTGACGGCCCTGGACGAGCGCGACCAGCTGCTGCCGTCCGCCGAGGAGCACCTGGAGCTCCTCGACCTGATGCTGGCCGGTGACGCAAAGGCCGCCGAGGCCTGCATGACCCGGCACCTGGGCCATGTGCGCTCCCTGTGGGCGGAAGGCCGCAAGGACGCCGAACCCCCCGCAGCGCGCCGGCCCCGGCGGAAGTCCGCCGCCGCGGGCTGACAGCAGGGGAGCCCGGCGGACTTGTGGCCGCTGGGCCGCCCCGGCACTACGTGGACGTCAGTCGCCCAGATACGCGTTGCGGATCGAACGGCCTGACTCCTACGCGTTGTTCTACTTGCTCTCTTTGAAACACACCACGAATGACTCGGCGCCGACCTGGGTGAGGGAACCTGTCGCGCCGGTGACGTCCGAGCACGCGAGAGTGCCGGAGACCGCGTCCTTGACGGTCTTGAGCACGGTGTAGTCGGCGTGGGCATCCGTGCAGCCGAGCTTCTTGACCTCCGGGGTCTCTGTGGTCCCGGTGTTCTGGAAGCAGTCGCCCGCCTTCAGTGTCCCGGCGTCGTCCTTCGAGTCGTGCGGACCGAAGACGGAAAACGCCACCAACCCCGCGAGGACGACAACCAGCCCCAGCAGGACCAGACGGTTGCGCTTGCGGGGCGCGTCCGTAACCAACGCGATCGGCTCATGCAGGGGCGGAGTTGCGGACACGGGTGGTGCTACCTCCGACGGGGTGATGGGCATACAGGCGCAGGCGACCCTAGCAACCCACCCGTCACCCTTGTTGATCGCACCCGGTCGGGCCGGACGGGAGTATCTCCGGTCACGGGGACATGGAGGCGGCGAATCCTTCTCAGACCCGGCTGCTTCTGGGCCTGTTGTGAAAGTAGATCTTGGTTGTGGATGATCGCGCGTCATGCGGGTGTGATGCGCGAGCAGTCGTGGGCCCGGACCAGCGCAAAATGCCTGATCACAGGGGACGGACGAGTGTTATCGTCGCCCGCATGCCTGAACTGATCACACCCACAGGTCGGCTCCAGTCCTCATGGCTCGCGGCGCGTGACGAGTGGTCTCCAGGTGCCCATCAGGACGGGACCGGCTTGCGTCTCGCACCTGAAGCCGGCCTCGACAGCCCCGAGGTTTTCTCGGCGTGGGTTGAGCAACTGCAGCAGCAGTCGGACAGGTCAGTTGCCGTGGGAGAAGAGCGCGTCCATGCCACCCACTGGTGGATCGTCGAGGGCGACAGCTATCTGGGAGCCATCGATCTGCGGCACTATCTGAACGCCTTTCTGCTCGATGTCGGCGGGCACATCGGCTATAGCATCCGGCCCTCCGCCCGGAGACGCGGCTTGGCCACGTGGGCCCTCGGGGCGGTTCTACTCGAGGCCCGTGCGTTCGGTCTGGGGCGGGTCCTCGTCACCTGCGACGACGACAATGTCGGATCGGCGCGCAGCATCGAGCGCAACGGTGGCGTCTTGGAGGACGTCCGCACCACCGACGCGGGCATCAAGCGCCGCTACTGGATCACTCTGTAGGCAGTGGTGCAGCCGTGCTGGTTACAGCCACTCGTTGATGGCCGCGACCAGCACAGTCGCTTCGTAGCGGACCGCGAGTTTGTCATATCTGGTGGCCACAGCACGGTTGCGTTTGAGGCGATTGATGCCGCACTCGACCGCGTGGCGCTCGCGGTAGTCGGTCTTGTCGAAGCTCGGTGGCCGACCGCCGCGGGAGCCGAGCTTCTTGAGGTTGCGGATCTGGTCCTTCTTCTCCGGGATCGTGCAGCGGATCCCGCGTCGGCGCAGGTAGGAGCGGTTCTTCCGGGATCCGTACGCCTTGTCGGCGCGCACCTTGTCGGGCCGTTTGCGTGGACGCCCCAGACCCTGCCGAGGCACTCGGATCCGCTCCAGGACCGGCTCGAACTGTGGGGAATCCCCGCGCTGCCCGGCCGTGATCACGATCGACATGGGCTTTTGCCCCTGCTCGACCGCGAGATGGACCTTGGTGGTCAGCCCGCCCCGTGAGCGCCTGAGGCCATGGTCGTCCGGCTCGGTCTCGATGCCCCCGGGCGGCTCCCTCTGGAGATCCCCCTTTTGACCGCCCCGGCGGCGTGCTGATGGGCACGGCACACCGTCGAGTCGACGCTGACATCCCAGGTGATCAGCTCCATCGCGTCCGCCTGGGACTGCAGCGCGGTGAAGATGCGCTTCCAGGTACCGTCCCGTTGCCAGCGCCGGAACAGGTCGTAGACCCGGTCCCACGGCCAGTTCCGCTCGGGCACGTCCCGCCACGGCGTCCCTGCCCGGGTCCGCCACCGTATGTTGTTGATCAGCTGCCGCCTCGGCCATATCGGCGGCCGCCCGGACTTCTTGCCCTTCGGCAACAACGGCTCCAACCGGGCCCATTGTTCGTCCGTCAGATCGCCACGTGCCACAGCACGTGATCATTTCACGACCAAGATCTACTTTCACAACAGGCCCTACGCCCGACCTTGCTCGGGCTGTGGCGGCGCCGATTGCATCCGGAGGAGCGATTCACTCTATTACTCTACAATTGTCATGATTAGTTCCTATTGTTAAATTCGAGCTAACGCACCCCGAGGGGTGGCCGCGACGCTTAGGTCACTGCACTCGGAACCTGCCCTCGGCTGCCCAGTGGAGGATGCGATGGACACGACGTGGACGATCGTCATCATCGTGGTTGCCGTGATCGTTGTGGTCCTGGTTGCGCTGGCGGTGCGGAGCATGGCCCAGCGTCGACGACTTCAGGAGCGCTTCGGGCCGGAATATGAACGCACCGTCGAAGCCACGGACAGCCGTCGAGCGGCCGAGCGTGATCTGACCGCACGAGAGAAGCGCCACGAGAATCTGGAAATCCGGGCGCTGCCGTCGACCGTCCGGGACCGGTACGCGCGGGACTGGGCCAGTGTCCAGGAGCACTTCGTGGACAGCCCCGACCAAGCCGTGGGCCAGGCGGACCGGCTTGTCACCACCCTGATGAGCGAGCGCGGCTACCCGACCGAAGGGTACGAGCAGCAATCGCGCGACCTGTCTGTCGAGCATGCCCGCACGCTGGAGCACTACCGCGCGGCCCACGAGGTCAACCTACGCACCGGCAGCAGAGACACCTCCACAGAAGAACTGCGGAGCGCGATGGTCCACTACCGGGCGCTGTTCGAGGAACTACTGAAGGACGACACCACTTCATCGGATGAAGGACGCCGATGACCGGCGAGCATGGACAACATCCCGTCACTTACCAGTCCATGGAGGTGGAAGCGACATGCAGGGAGAAGGCGGATTCGGGCGCGAGGACCGTGTCGCACCCGGCGAGGAGAGGCTTTCCACTGAGGACATAGCCCGGCCCCAGACAGAGCCTGCGGAGCCACCGCCCCTGGACGACCCGATGCCAGTCTCCGATTCCGGCCGCGCGGAGCCGAGAAGCAGAATCACGGACGCGCCCGGTGACCAGCGGCCCGCCGCCCATGAGCCCGCCGGCTCGGGGCAGGAGGACACAGCTGTTCCACTCCTCGGGTCCCGGGAGGCGGAAGAGCTGCGTTCGCGGTGGAGCGAGATCCAGCAGGGCTTCGTCGATGACCCTCAGGAGTCCGTGCGGGCAGCAGACGGGCTGGTTGCCGAGGTCATGCAGCTGCTCGCTTCGACCTTCGCCGACCACAAAGAGAGGCTCGAAGGGCAATGGCACCAGGGGAATGAGGTCGCCACCGAGGATCTACGGATCGCCCTGCGGCAGTACCGGTCCTTCTTCGACCGCCTGCTCACCACCTAGATGAATGAGTCCGATGTTTGTGCTGGTCGCAACCATGGCGAAGGGCACCCGTTGGCTCGTGTGTGACTAGCATCCTCGACGCCCTTCCGCTCGGCTTTCCTTCCGCGCGGCACTGGATCCGCTTCGCACATGCCCGACTGGGACATCTCTTCCGCTACCTGCCCCAGCAATCGGCCTACAACAAGCGGCTCGACGCCGCGGGTCCGCTGATTGGCCGCGTGATCGGGGCCCTGGCCAAGCAGGTGCCGACCTGGCAGGACGACCTGAGGCTGATCGACTCCACGCCACTGCCCTGCGCAGCTTCCCGCGAGACCGTCAAGCCATCGAGCCGGCCGGGCACGCCGGATACGGCTACTGCCGCAGCCACTCCCGGTTCTTCGGCGCCAAGGTCAAACGATCTCTGATCGCATATGACCACTGAGAGCATTGGACTCACTCATCCAGGACTCTTGGGTAGGCAGAGCATGCGGCATCCTCGGACAGCCGGAAGGGAACGCCGGTGAGCTTCTCGGACAGCTCCCACAGCCGGCGGGCGGTGGTGGTGTCACGGATGGCGCGCTCCTGGTTGCGCAGGACGGGCTCGCCACGTAGCTGCAGCGGCCCGTCGGGCACGACATACGCTCCGCCCGGCAGGTCCGGGACGGTCGCGGCGTACAGGGAGGTCTTGGCGCCTTCGGGGGTTGGGCGGAAGGCGACGCGGACCAGCAGCCGGGTCAACGCTCCATAGAGTCGACCGCGGTTGCCGTTGGCGCCGCCGGTGAGAACGTTGGTGCGGGTGAGTCCGGGGGCGACGGCCACACTGCGCAGCCTCAGGCCGGCGGCGTCGGCGCGGCGTTGCAGTTCGGTGGCGAAGTAGAGATTGGCGCGCTTGGACTGCAGGTAGGCGAACACGGTGCGATAGCGGCGTTCGGCGTTGAGGTTGTCCAGGTCGAAGCGGGCGAACCGCTGGCCTTCGCTGCTGACGGCGACCACCCGCGGATCGGGCGAGGCGAGCAGATGGGGCAGCATCAGCCCGGTCAGGGCGAAGGTGCCCAGGTGGTTGATCCCGAACTGCGACTCGAAACCATCGGCGGTCCGGGCAAACGGCACCATCGCCACGCCGGCGTTGTTGACCAGCAGATCGAGCCGGTCATGGTCCCAGCCGTCGGCGAAGGCGCGTATGGAGGCAAGATCGGCCAGGTCGAGGAGGCGCACCTCGGCATGGGCGCCGGGTGCCTGGGCGAGCAGCCGATCCAGGGCGGCCTGCCCCCGTTGGGGACTGCGGCAGGCCAGCACGACATGGGCGCCCCGGCGAGCGAGCGCCTCTGCTGTGACCTGGCCGATGCCGCTGTTGGCTCCGGTCACCACCGCCAGGCGGCCGGATTGGTCGGGGATGGAGTCGAGGGTCCAAGTACGGGAGGCGCTGGGCATGGCCTTCCTTCTCCTAGGTTGAGGGCGTCCGGCGCGCAGCTGGACAGGAACCCACTCAATGCAACTTCCAGTTGCGATACGCTGGAGCCTGACACGTGAATGCCCGCTAACGCAACTGGGAGTTGCAATGGAGTTGGGTTCCTCCGGACCCGCCCGCCCGGTCGGGCGCGGCCGCAAGGCACAGGCGGCGGTGCGCGCCGCTACCCTCGCCGAGTTGCTGGACCGGGGATATGCCGAGCTGACCGTCGAGGGCGTGGCTCAGCGGGCCGGGGTGCACAAGACGACGCTCTACCGGCGCTGGAAGGACCGCGAGAGCCTGGTCGTTGACGCACTTGCCGAGCACTTCGCCGCCGACATCCCCACTCCGGACACCGGCGCCGTTGAGACCGACCTGCAAGCGCTCGCGCGGGCGCTCGTGCAGAGCATGACGGGCCCGGTGGGCAGGGCGGTGCAGACCACGATGTACTCCGACGCCGGCCGGCTGCCAGAGATCGCCGAGGCGCGGCGGCGGGTCTTCGCCGACCGGTTCCGGCGGGCCGAGCCCGTGGTCGCCCGCGCCATCGAGCGGGGCGAACTCCCGGCAGAGACCGATCCGGTCGAGCTGTTCAAAACGCTGGCCGCTCCGATCTACTTTCGGTTGCTGGTCAGTGCCGATCCGGTCGAGGAGGGCACCGCCGACCAGGCCGTGCGGATCACGCTCGCCGCCGCCCGCGCCGGCGTCCTGACACAGGGCTCCGCCGTAGCCGTCAAGGCGACCGAAGCGGACGCCGGTCAGGCGTGAAGGGCAGCGTGGCCCTGACCAGCCGACTGGGAAACGATCACGGCTATCGCGGGAAACGGTCCAGGCCGGTAGTCACACACAGGCCAAACGGGCGCCCTTCGCCACGGCCGCGGCCAGCACAAACATCGGACTCATTCATCTGGTCGGCAGGACTCCGTCAGGTCTTCCCGACTACTTTCTCGGGGAGCATGCGGGACCTGTGGATCTGCGCCAAGTAGAGGGTATGCGGCTTGAGTTGGCGGATTTCGTGGCTGGTGTGTTCGTGTCGGCGCCGCGACGGATCGCTGAGCGGAGGGGTCCGTTGATCGGTCCGGGTGCCTGGGTGGTCGATGATGTGTCGTTTCCCAAGGACGGCCGTATGCCGGTCGGCGTCGCCCCGAAGTACTGCGGAGCCTTGGATAGACAGGCCAACTGCCAGCTCGCCGTGAGCGTGCACGCGACTCCCGACGTCTCCGCCACCACGGCTAGCCGACGCTCCGAGCCCGGGACCGCCGCCGGGCCGTCCGGCGCTTGAGCGCCCGGCGCTCGTCCTCGCCTAGTCCGCCCCACACACCGGAGTCCTGACCGTGCTCCATGGCCCACTCCAGGCACCGCTCCTGGACCGGGCACCGGCGGCAGACGGACTTGGCCTCGGCGACCTGAAGCAGGGCCGGGCCGGTGTTGCCGACGGGGAAGAACAGGTCGGGGTCTTCGTCGAGGCATACCGCCTCATGACGCCAGTTCTCGTTCTCCACGGGAGTTCCTCCTCCACTCGCAGACGATTGTCGGTTCCCTTACGGGTCGCCGACGATCGCGCGCTGAAACTGCCGAGGCGCATGCGAATGCTGGACTGTCCGAAATCCGGCCGGTGCGCACCGAGGATCCCGCCCGGTCGGCCGGCATCGGCCGGCACCGGAGGGTTGTCCCGTCGAGTCTCGTTCCTGCGCTCTCCTTTCGGCCGCGGGGGCGTGTAGCAGCGGCGGCGCCGCGGGAGCAGGTGCCTGCTCAGGACGGCCGGAGGGTCGACCTTGTCTTCGCTGCCGGGCGGGACCCTATGCCTCGACGCGCAGCAGCAGCTTGCCGGTGCTCGTGCGGCTGCCCATCAGCCGGTGCGCCTCGGACGCTTCGGCGAGCGGGAACTCTGCGGTGACAGGGAGTTCCACCGTGCCGTCGGCGGGCCGTACGGAAGGCTCGTTCGGCGAGCTCGCGCAGCGCGTCCGGTGCCGTTTTGGCCAGGGACAGGATGGAGAAACCTGTGAGGTACAGCTCGGGCTGGCCCTCATGGCAACCGACATGCGCGAGTGGCGCAATACAGGATGCCGTCGACACGAAGGCGCGCCGGGCGGCGTCCCATCTGCTGACGGCGGCGACGGGCTGAGAGGTTTTCAGCCCGTATCCCAGCTACGGTCCGTCGGGCTCCGGCCAGGAGTACCCTGGACCTACTGAGGACACTTCGTACACCAGCTTTCACGCTGGTGTCGTTTTCGGCGATTCACGACACCGGGCCGGTATGACCGGCCCGGGGCAGGGTCCGCGTCATGACCGCAACCATGTTGGACAGACCGGCGGTCGAAGACCGGGCCTCTTCGCTGCCCCTCCGACTCATGCTGGCGCCGGCCGGCGCCGCTCCGGCTCTGATCGACGGTGCGTGGTGGCCGCGTTCCCGCGACTTGACGGCGGAACTCCCCGCGCTCACCGCACTACTTGACCCGCTGTGGGGGCGGATCACCCGCGTCACGGTGAACCCCACGTTCTGGCCGGTCATCCCACGGAAAGTGCCCGTCGCCGGGCATGTGGTGCATGTGGGCTGGTTCAAGGCCGAGCAGGACCCGCACAAGCTGCTGCTGCTCTCCTACACCACCGGCCGCTGGGACCTGCTGGTGATCCCACCGGAGACGGGCCCGGCCACAGCCGCCCGGCTGATGGCCGCGGCCACTGATCCATCGCAAAGTCTCACCGCGAGCGGCCTGATACAGGAGGCAGAGCTCTTCCGAATCGCGGCAGAGGCCGACTGGGACTCGACCCGCGAGACGGTCTGGGACTCCGAAGGCGGCCATGACAGCCGCCGCCCGGCCTCTACCCCCGCCGAGGCAGTCATCGACCACCTGGCGACTCCGGCGGAAGGCATGTGAGGGGCATGGAGATCTTCGCGACGGTGATCGTGCTTCTGGCGATGATTGCCGTGGGCGTCCTGGCGATTCAGCTGTTCACTACGCGCCACGACGATCGCATCGCGACCTTGCCCTCCGGCCGTGCCCGGCCGCCGGGCAAGGGTTCAGGGCGGACCGCCGCAGCACGCAGCGCGACGAGCGGACTGTGGCGGCTCCGGCCGTGGCGTCGCACACGGCAGTGAGTCGTGAGAGCGCGGGGAGTGAGTCGCGGGAGCGCGGGGAGTGAGTCGTAGATCTGAGTCACCACGCACAACCGGTCGCCCCCCAAGCCCCCGATGCTCCCCCGGCGAAGCAGACGCCGGCGCTGAGCGAGGCGATGCCTTCCCTCATCATGTCGGCGGCTCCGAACGCGACTCCGCAGCAGATTGCCCTTCGGCCGTGCCGAGCGTGCCCGGATCAGGCATTCAGGACCCGAAGCAGCAGACCAGACTCCGCGGGAGAGCCGTACGGCGGAGTACATGGCCCCACTCGCTTCGCGGCATTCAGTACGCCCGGGGCGCCCCGGTCACCGACACGTCGACCGGGGTTCACGCCGCCTCGCCACGCGCGGCAAAGCCACCGGCCGCCGCACTTCGCGGTTTGTGCCCAAGTGCCGTGCAGTACAGCAGATATGCGCACGCGGCACCGGTTCCTGTCGGGAAACGCCCAGTCAGTGAGAATGGCTGGCTGCCAGCCGTCCATGGCCCGGGTCAAGGGCTACTCTGCTGTGTAGACGTCCCAGACCCCGGCGGCATGTTGCTGTTCAGCACAGATGTCTGCGGGGAGCGGATCCTGAGTCCGGTCGCCCGGCGCATCCCCTGGTGGGTCCCGATCCTGGTGCACAGGCTGTTGGACCGGCCATTCGCCCGCCTCCGCCGAAAGTACGCCCCTACCGTGAGCGCACCAGGAGGAGCCGGAAATCCGGCTCCGCCGCTTGACTGTGCCCGGCGGGTCCCCCTGAAACCGAGGCGTCATGCCCCTACCGCGACTGACCATCTACCGGCACGACAGCGAGAGCCGGGCGCTGATCACCCTGGCCGGTGAGATCGACCTGGAAACGGCGCCGCTTGTGCGCGAGACGCTGAAGCGCTGCCTGCGCGACGGCATCCGCACCGTCGACATCGACCTGACCCCCGTCTCCTTCTGCGACTGCAGCGGCCTCAACGCCTTCCTCGAGGCGTCGCAGCACACCACGACGGCGGGAGGGGCCCTGCAACTGCACTACCCGCCTCCGACGCTGGCTCGGCTCGTCGAACTCACCGGCTCCGGATTCCTGCTCCGCGGCCTTCCTGCCCTTCAAGGACCACCGCCTCGCCGGGAGGGCATCGTCGCAATCACTCCAGCCCAACTGCCTGCTCCTCTCCACTCGGCCCCCCATGGGCCTGCTTCGGCCGCCGCCACGGGCGGTGTGCTGTGACAGCCCGCCCTGCGCGAAGACGCCCGCGGGAGCGGGAAGATCACGCATCGTCCGCCATGAGCGCGATTCGCCTGCGCCGGCTCAACCGCTGGCAGGCCGAGGGCCTGAAGGAGGACCTGGCGGACCTGTACGTCGAGTCCACCGACACAGCCGCCGGCGAGGAGTACCGCAACCGCCAGGCCTTTCTGCGCCGCCTCACAGATGACGTCCGGAGGCCGGGGTTCGCCATGCTGATCGCGGAGACCACCACACTGGCCGGTTGCGCCTTCGGATTCCCCGTACGGCGCGACGGCTCCTGGTGGCGTGGCTTCGACGGAACACTGCCGCAGAGCATCGAGCAGCTCACAGCGTCCGGGCATGTCTTCGCCATCACCGAGATCGTGGTCCACCCGCACGAGCAGGACCGCGACCTCGCCCGCCGACTGCAGGAGCGACTGCTCGCCGACCACCAGGCGTCGCTCGGCGCGACCCTGGTGGATCAGGCCGACCGCGCAACGTATGCCGCCTTCCAGTCCTGGGGATGGCAAGAGATCGGAGAAGTGCGCAGACCGCCCGGCCCGGCAGTGACACGGGCGCTGGTCCTGGCCCTTGGGGAGCGAACAGCGGCCACTCCGGACGGCCTCGCGCACAATGCCCGGACTCAACGGCCGGAGCGATGACCGGCAACCGGTCGGCACGGATCCGCATGCTTGCGGCCGAGCAGGCGGCCCTGCGTGGTGCCCGGGTCGGCGTGGTGGATGTGTGCACCGCCGCCGTGGCGGCCCTGCCGGTCGGCGGGGCCGGGGTGTCCGCGATGTCCCGGACCGCAGCCAGTCACCCCTTGTGCAGCACCGACGACATCAGCGAGCAGCTGGAAGAACTGCAACTCACCCTCGGTGAGGGGCCGTGCGTGGACGCCTTCACCCTCGGCACAGCCGTTCTGACACCCGATCTGCGCGCCGGTGAGGTGCGGGGCCGCTGGCCCGTGTTCGCCGATGCGGCCCTGGAGGCCGGAGCGGGCGCGGTCTTCGCACTCCCTCTGCAGATCGGGGCGATCAGTCCGGGAGTTCTTGACCTCTACTCCAGCCTGCCCATCGAGCTGACCGCGGAGGAGCTGGCCGATGCCATGGCTTTCGCCGACACTGCGACCCTGGTCCTGCTCGATGTGCAGATCGAAGAGTCGAATACGCCACCCGTCGGGATCCCACCGGACGGGCCTTCCGAAGACCTGGGCAGGTACCGGGCCGAGATCGACCAGGCCACCGGCATGCTCACGGTGCAGCTCGAAGTCGGCATCGAGGAGGCATTCATCCGGCTGCGCGCCCACGCCTACGCCCACGGACGCCGGCTCGCCGAGGTAGCCGCCGACGTGGTCGCCCGCCGACTCCAATTCCCCCCGGACACAACCGCGGACACGGACACAGACGCGGATCAGGCCGACGAGGATCCCTGACGCAGGAGCCGACCAATGAACGTGCTCACTTCCCGCCCCTCCCCGGCGGGAGTAGCTTCGACAGAGGGTGTACACGATGAATGATCAGCTCCTTGCCAAGACATTCGTCGAACTGGCCGACAACCTGGTCGCCGACTTCGACCTGATCGACTTCCTGCGCCTGCTCACCGACCGCTGCGTCGGCATGCTCGGCGCCAGCGCGGCCGGCGTGCTGCTCGCGGACCGGGACGGCGAACTCCGCGTCATGGCCGCCTCCAGCGAACAAGTACGCCTGCTCGAGCTCTTCCAGCTCCAGAACGACGAAGGTCCCTGCCTGGAGTGCTTCCGCACCGGCGCACCCGTGACAGTCCCCGACCTGAGCAGTGAGGCCGACCGCTGGCCGCGCTTCGTCGAGCAAGCCCACCACACCGGGTTCGCGGCGGTCCAGGCCCTGCCGATGCGTCTGCGGGACGAAGTCGTCGGCGCCCTCAACCTCTTCCGCACCCACCCCGGCCCCTTCGACCCGGCCGGCACACCCATCGCACAAGCCCTGGCCGACGTCGCCACCATCAGCCTCCTGCAACAACGCTCCACCCACCGCAGCAACGTCCTCAACGAACAGCTGCAGACCGCGCTGAACAGCCGCGTCCTGATCGAACAAGCCAAAGGCAAGCTCGCCGAACGCCAGGGCATCGACATGGAACAGGCCTTCACCGCACTACGCGGCTACGCCCGCGCACACAACCGCCGCCTGTCCGACGTCGCCCGCGCCTTCATCGACGGAACCGAACCGCTCACCGGCCTGAGCACCTGACCACGGTCACGGAAGCTGTCGCCTGCCGCGAGATCCGCCCGTCACCGTGATTGCACTTCACACCAAGCAGCCCGAGCCCCCGGCCGCGACACCACACGACACGGCCGAGGAGCCCCGGATGTCCCTCCGTACGAAAGCCGCAACACGGCCCGACGCACGACCCGAATCACGACCCGACGCAGCGCCTCAGGCGCCGGACGCATACGACGGTACGGCGCCTTTCCCGCTGGGTGACGATGTGCCCCCACGCTCGCCCGCCCAGCGCGGGCAGTTGGCGGTGACCGCACTCATCGTGATGTTCCCCTTCCTGGCCCTCCTCCTCGGCGGCTGGCTGCTGTGGGGACGGCTGATCGGGCCCGCCGATGTTCTTCTCGCCCTCGCCTTCTACGGGTTCACCGGTCTGGGCGTCACCGCCGGCTTCCACCGCCTGCTGACCCACCGCAGTTTCACCGCCTCCCCCGCGCTGCTCCTCGTGCTCACCACGGCCGGGTCGATGAGTTTCCAGGGCGATGTGATCGGGTGGGTCGCCATCCACCGCCGCCACCATGCCTTCACCGACCGGCCCGGCGACCCGCACTCACCGTTCCGCTACGGCACCAGCCTGCGCGGACAGCTCCGCGGCCTGGCCCATGCCCACGTCGGATGGCTGTTCCAGGCCGACACCACGCCTGCCGGCCGCTACGCCCCCGACCTGCTCGCCGACCGCTCCATGCGCGCGCTCTCGCGCGCGTTCCCCGTGCTGTGCCTGCTCTCCCTCACGCTGCCCTTCGCGGCCGGCTGGGCCATCGGCGGCACCGTGCGCGACGGGCTGACCGCGCTGCTGTGGGCGGGCCTTGTACGCATCGCCCTGCTCCAGCACGTGACCTGGAGCGTGAACTCGCTCTGCCACATGATCGGCGAACGGCCCTTCCGTACCCGCCGCCATGACCGCGCGACCAACCTCTGGCCGCTCGCGCTGCTCTCGTTCGGGGAGAGTTGGCACAACCTCCACCACGCCGACCCCACCTGCGCCCGCCACGGCGTCGACCGCGGCCAGCTCGACCCGACCGCCGCCGCCATCCGCCTCTTCGAACGGCTCGGCTGGGCGACCGATGTGCACTGGCCGGTCCCCGCCCGCCTCGACGACCGCCGCCGGTGAACGGTCACAGGCGGCGCCACCGCGCTGAGGCGAAGGAGAAGACGCCGAAGAGAATCAGTCCGACCGCGACGGCGACCAGGAGCCACGGCCCCATCGGGGTGTGCGTGAAGCTGCGGAGCGTCGCGTCCATGCCCTTGGCCTCGTGCGGGTCGAAGCGGACCGCCGCAACCAGGATGAAGATCCCGGCTGCGGCGAACACAGTGCCGCGCGCCACGCCGCCGCCCACACCCAGGCCGGTCACGACCTGCCGCGTGCGGCGGCTCATGGCCGCGGCGTCCAACTGCCGCAGGAAGCGCCGCAGCGCCGCCCGTACGGCGAGCACCGCGCCGATGCCGATCAGGAGACAGCCCGCGGCGCCCACCAGCACACGTCCGTACGGCAGTTTCAGCGTCGATGCGGTCCAGTCCTGAGACTTCGCATCGCCGCTGGAGCCCTGGCCGCCCCCTGCGGCAAACGCGGCAGTTGCCCAGCAGACCGCGGCGTAGAAGAGGGCCCGGCCACCGTCCAACAGCCGGGAGGCGGCCTTCCGCCGAGGCCCCCTGGTCATCACCGCGCGGGCGCCCCGCCAGAGCGCCATACAGCCGAAGCCGACGACAAGCGCCCACAGCATCACCCTCCCGAAGGGCTGCTCCGCGACCTGGCGAAGCGCGCCCTGGCGATCAGCTTCCTCGCCACCGCTCCCCAGAGCGATCCTGACGGCCAGCGCGCCGATGAGGACATACACGACGCCCCGGGCGACAAAGCCCGCCCGCCCTGCGACGGTCAGGGTCTCCTGCTCCGCGGAGTGGCCGGTCATGGATCTCGAAGCACGGGCCCGCCAGTGTGCGTAAGACGACGTCACGATGCCTCCCTCAGGTGTGGGCGCGCGGTACGCCTCCTGAGCCCCCGAGTGCCCCCGGCTGAGCGTCTGATGCACGCTGCTGGGCGGCGATGTGTTCGCCACCACCCACGACGCCACCACCCACGACGCCGGCTGCCGCGCGGGCGGCGCTGAGCTCGGGCGGCGTCGGCCCGTTGCCCGACCGAGGCTCCGTTGACACCTGCGGCCCCAGCCGCCGTGCACAACTCCCCAGCGATCCTGACCCGTTGACAGGGGTCTCCGCCCGGCGTTGACTGACTACGACGGCGTAGGGCTGTGGTGCTCCGGAACCCCCGGACAAAGCCTTCACCTTCGCTTCGCCCGGCCCCCGCGGAACGCAGGACATGCCCCTGTGACCGCGTGGAGGCGCAGCCATGCTGCTCTGGATACTTCTCCTTCTGCTGATCCTGGTTCTGTTCGGGTTCGGTTTCGCCTTGCAGATCCTGTGGTGGGCCGCAGTCGTACTGCTGGTCATCTGGATCGCCGGCTTCGCACTCCGCAACCGCGGCCGTAGCCGTGGCGGGCATCGGTACGCCCGCAGCCGCCGGTAGTCCGCACCAAGCCCTGTCCCACCCGCGAGCAGAGCGACCTGTACGGGGGGGGACCACGCGCGCGAACCCGTCCACTTGACGAGAAGGAACCGCCATGAGCGTTGGACAGAACATCAGGCACAAGGCACAGGAACTCAAGGGCCGGATCACGGAAAGCATCGGCCGGACCACCCGGAACAGGCGACTGCAAAGGGAAGGCAGGACCGACCGAGTCGCCGGGAACCTGAAGCAGTCCGCCGATAGGGCCAAGAAAGCATTCAAGCGGTGACCATGACCCCAAGGTGGCGCCCCGCCACATGGAGGTCACGTACGAACAGCACAAAGGCCCCCGGGACCACGCGGCGCCCTGGCCGGCGGGGGCGCCGGAGGCTTCCAAGGTACTGCTCAAGCGGATCACCGCCTTGTAGAGCATCGGCGCGGAGCCGGGTCCCGGCACGGACGTGCCGTCGCCGGGGCCGGGCGGCGCGTCATGCGGCTCCGGCGGGATGGGGCCGTCCGGCCCGGCCATCCTCGGCGGACCGACGCGCGTCAGCCAGCCGATCGCGGCTCATGTCCGGTCGGCGAGCACCCTGGGCATCTCCGCGCAGTTCTGGGCGACGGTATCGGCGAAGGCGCGGGCCAGTGGGCTCAGGGCGTCCCACCGGCGTACCGCCCAACCGGCGGACAGGGCGGGCAGTGCCGGAAGCGGGATCAGGCGGACGCTGTTGTGTTCGGCGCCGTGGCGGCCGGGCAGGGCGGGTACGACGGCGTGGCCGAGGCCGAGCTCCGCGAGGAGGATGGCGGTGTCCCAGTCGGCGACACCGGTGTCGGCGGTCCATCGGACTCCCAACTCCGCGAAGTATGCGTCGAGATGAGCTCGGGATGTCGAGTTCTCGGGGAGGCGGATCAGCTGCAGGTCCGCCAGGTCCGCGGGGTCCATATGGGTCTTGGCCGCCAGCGGGTCGTCGGCTTTGACAGCCAGCACCCAGGGCAGTTCGACAACGGGGCGCTGCTCGATGCCTCGGACCGGGGTCCCGATGGTGATCCAGGCGAGGTCCAGGTCGTGCGCGGCGAGCGCGTCGAAGCAGCTGCGGCTGGAGTTCTCCGTCTCGAACTCCAGGCTCACCTGGGGGTAACGCCGGCGGAAGTCGACGATGGCATCGGCCATGAAGTGCCGTACGGTCGTCGCTCCCGTGGTGATCCGCACCGAACCCCCGTCCCCGCGCACCAGGTCCTGGAGACGGCGCAGGGCGAGGTCGATGCCACCGATACCGTCGGCGGCCGCTGCCTGGAGGATGCGCCCCGCCGAGGTGGGCACAACACCACGTGGATGCCTCTCCAACAGGCTCACGTCCAGTTCCCGTTCCAGCCGTTTGACGTGCTGGCTCACCGCGGACTGCGTGCATGAGAGGTCGCGGGCCACCGCGCTGAGGCTGCCTGCTCTGCACACCGCAATGAAGACACGTAGATCGTCAAGAGTCACGAGGGTGAAGGTATCCCTTGGGGGTCTGCAAGGAAACCCGAGGATTGACTTGGGATTTCACCGTCACCGAAGATCGCTTATGGGCCCAGGGCGGCAACCTGTCCAGGGAATTCGTGACGGTCCGGACCGCCGCGAAATTCCCTGAACAGGTGCCGACCCAACCGGCTCGGAGCAAAGACTGTCCGGTCACCCGAGCTGCCCGCCCCTGTGCGTGTCTTCGAAAGGTGAGTTGTGCAAGCAATCGAGTTGGTGGCCGTCGGAGCCGCCGGCATCGCCGCCGGCGGGATCAACGCGGTGGTCGGGTCCGGGACTCTCATCACCTTCCCCACCCTGCTCGCCTTCGGCTATCCGCCGGTGCTGGCCAATGTGTCCAACA
The DNA here is from genome assembly GCF_042888805.1 of Streptomyces sp. NPDC002730. Lineage (NCBI taxonomy): Bacteria > Bacillati > Actinomycetota > Actinomycetes > Kitasatosporales > Streptomycetaceae > Streptomyces > Streptomyces sp. NPDC002730. The sequence continues at coordinate 17,594 of NZ_JBIAQG010000008.1, read as the reverse complement.
ACATCGGCCTGGTGCCGGGCGTACTGAGCGCCGCATACGGCTACCGCAGAGAACTCAAAGGCCAGTTGGGCCGGTTGATCCGGTTCGGCATCGCCTCGCTCATCGGTGGACTCATCGGCGCGCTGCTCCTGCTGAGACTGCCCGCCGAGACATTCAAAGCAATAGTGCCCGTACTGATCCTGACCGCCTGCGTGCTGGTCCTGCTGCAGCCCCGGCTCGGCCGATGGCTGCAGCAACACCGGAGCCACAGGCGAGATGACGGCGGCGCCCCCATGTGGTTCGGCGTACTGGGCACAGGCATCTACGGCGGCTACTTCGGAGCCGCACAAGGGGTCCTTCTCATGGGACTCTTCGGCAGCTTCCTTCGGGAAGACCTGCAGCGGCTGAACGCTGCGAAGAACGTTCTCGCCTCCATCGTGAACGGAATCGCGGCTGTCGTCTTCATCGCGGTTGCCGACGTCGACTGGACCGTCGCCGCAGTGATCGCCGTCGGCTCCGCCCTCGGCGGCGTACTGGGCGCACGCGTGGGCCGCAAGCTGCCACCGGCCGCGCTGCGCGCCCTCATCGTCACCATCGGCATCACCGCGGCCGGAGTCATGGCCGTGCAATAGGCCTCCCGGACAAGTAACACCCCTGCCGAACAACTGAAAGGAACCCGGCCGCGTGCCCACATCAGCAAGCACGGCTCACGCCCTCGATCTCCTGCGCGACTGCGGAGCCGAGAATCTCGATCATCCCGGCGGCACGCTACTCGCCCACCTGCAGCGGGTTCAGCAACAGCTCGACCGCTGGAGAGCCCGCCCCGCGCTCCGACTGGCCGGGCTGTGTCACGCGTTCTACGGAACCGACGGCTTCGCCACAGCGCTTCTGCCGATTGACCGTCGCCGCGAACTTGAGGCAGTGATCGGCCCCGAGGCCGAGTCCATCGTCTACCTCTATGCAAGCTGCGACCGGAAGCCGTCGTACCCCACGCTCGCGGACACCGACGCCGCCTTCCGGGACAGATTCACCGGCCGCACCTTCACGCCGAGCATTCAGCAGCGACAGGACTTCGCCGAGCTCTCCGTCGCGAATGAGCTGGACATCGTCCGTATCGACCCCGCCTTCCGGGTGAAGTGGGCGCCCGATCTCCTGGTGCTCTTCACGCGCTTACGCCCACTGCTGAGTGAACAGGCCTGGCAGGACTGTCTCACTGGTCTCACCCTGGCTGAGCCTGCTTGAAAACCTGGTCCTCGCCCGGGTCGCCAACACCCGCCACACCTGACGGCTCGGCGAGGGCCGAGAGGAATCAATTGACCTAAAGCTAGGTTGAGGTCATAGCGTTCTGGGTGCGCCCCGGGCCACGCCGGCCGACGGGAACCGCGTCGGCCCACCCAGATTCCGGAGGCACCCCATGGACATGGAAGTCACCGCGTGGACATCGCTGCACAGCGCGATGAACGCCCAACAGGACCGGAGGCCCTTCTCCCGGGCCACCCTGCGCCGTATCGCCTCCTTCGCCAGGCCGCACCGCCGGCAGCTGTACCAGTTCCTGCTGCTCAGTGTGATCACGGCACTGCTGGCGGTGGCCACACCCGTGCTCGCGGGCCGCGTCGTCGATGCGATCGTCAAAGGCCAGGAAACCGGCACGGTCACCCGGCTCGCGCTGCTGATCGCCGTCATCGCCGTCGCCGAGGCGGGGCTCGGTCTGCTTACGCGCTGGCTGTCGGCGACCCTCGGCGAAGGGCTGATCCTCGATCTCCGCACGGCGGTCTTCGACCACGTCCAGCGGATGCCGGTCGCCTTCTTCACCCGCACCCGCACCGGCGCACTCGTCAGCCGGCTCAACAACGACGTCATCGGGGCCCAACGGGCCTTCAGCAACACCCTGTCCGGCGTCGTCTCCAACCTCGTCACCCTGCTGCTGACGCTCGCCGTCATGCTCAGCATCTCCTGGCAGATCACCCTGCTCGCCCTGGTCCTGCTGCCGGTGTTCGTCGTCCCCGCCCGCCGGATGGGCTCCCGCATGGCCAAGATGCAGCGCGAGGCCGCCAACCACAACGCCGCCATGGGCACCCAGATGACCGAACGCTTCTCCGCCCCCGGCGCGACTCTCGTCAAACTCTTCGGACGGCCCGCCGACGAGTCCGCCGAATTCGCCGCGCGCGCCCGCCGGGTTCGCGACATCGGTATCCGTACCGCCATGGCCCAGTCCGTCTTCATCACGGCCCTCACCCTGGTGTCCGCCCTGGCCCTCGCCCTGGTCTACGGGCTCGGCGGCTACTACGCACTGCGCGGCAGCCTGGACCCGGGAGCCGTCGTCGCCCTCGCCCTGCTCCTCACCCGCCTCTACGCCCCGCTGACCGCACTGGCCGGCGCCCGAGTCGAGGTAATGAGCGCCCTGGTCAGTTTCGAGCGGGTCTTCGAGATCCTCGACCTGAAGCCATTGATCGCCGAGAAGCCGGACGCCCGCCGGGTGCCGGAGGGGCCGGTGTCCGTGGAGTTCGACGGGGTCCGCTTCGGCTATCCCTCCGCCGACAAGGTCTCCCTCGCCTCTCTCGAGGAGGTCGCCACCCTCGACTCCCGCGGCGGCACGGAAGTTCTGAACGATGTCTCCTTCCGCGCCGAACCCGGCCGGATGGTCGCGCTGGTCGGCTCCTCCGGCGCAGGCAAGTCCACGATCGCGCAGCTCGTTCCGCGGCTGTACGACGCCGACAGCGGCTCCGTACGGCTGAACGGCATCGACGTACGCGACCTGACCTCGGACTCGATCCGCGAGACGATCGGCATGGTCACCCAGGACGGCCATCTCTTCCACGAGTCCGTGCGCGCCAACCTGCTTCTCGCCCGGCCCGACGCCACCGAGGACGACATCTGGGACGCCCTGCACCGGTCCCGCCTGAGCGGGCTGGTGGCCTCACTGCCCGACGGCCTGGACACCGTCGTCGGCGAGCGCGGCTACCGGCTCTCCGGCGGCGAGCGCCAGCGGCTGACCATCGCCCGGCTACTGCTGGCCCGCCAGCGGGTCGTCATCCTCGACGAGGCGACAGCCCACCTCGACTCCACCTCCGAGGCGGCTGTCCAGGAGGCCCTGGGGGAGGCTCTGGAGGGCCGTACCGCTGTGGTGATCGCCCACCGGCTCTCGACCATACGGGCCGCCGACCTGATTCTGGTCGTCGAGGAGGGCCGCGTCATCGAACGCGGAACCCACACCGAGCTCCTGGCCGCCGGAGGCCGCTACGAGGAGCTGTACCGCACCCAGTTCGATCGCCCGGGGGCGGAGGAGGCACACCCCGTGCACCCCGTGCACTGACCCAGCGCATCGGCACGCGTGTCGGCCGCGTCACCGGCACGGGGTTGTTTTCCCTACTGCCGGTGCCGCAAGGCACGGCGCACAGGTATGTCAGGCATGAAAAAGCCTCCCGGTCGGATGTGAATCCGATCCCGGAAGGCTGACGGCGAGGCTCTAACAGGCTCTGGGGCGTGTCGAGGTGGGGGCCGTATGGGCTGCGACCTCGCGAGCCAGTCGACTGCGGGCGTGGCACCGGACCCGGCGCCACGCCCTTGTGGTTCAGCCGGTCAGCATATTTTGTAGTCGACCCGGGTCGAGTTGTACGAGCAGGTGTCCACCTTGCTGCCCGACGGCTTCTTGAGGGTGGCGGTGTCCTTGTCGTTGTTCCACACGTACCACGCACGCCCCTGGTAGCGGTTGGCCGCGGTATTGGTGCCCTTGCCGGTGCGCACCGTCACCGTCTTGCCCTTGCCGAGGGTGAATGTGCCGAAGGTGTACTTGTGGTTCGACGCATCGACCAGGACCCAGCCCTTCAGGCTGACCGCGGCGCCGGTGGTGTTGCGGATCTGCACGTACTCCGCGTTCAAGCTCGAGTTGGCGCCACGGTCCGAACCGGGGCTGTCGTAGTAGACCTTGTACAGGTGGACCGAGCCGGCCGCCTGCGCAGGCGAAGGCAGGGCGATCAGACCGGCGAAGGCCGCGATGATTGAGGCAGCGGCCATGGAGCGGGTACGGAGCATGAACATTCCTCGGGGCCAGGCCGGGCACCCCCCAAAATTGGGCCCGGCAAGACGCCAAGAATAGGGACTATCCGGCCCGATGTGACAGGAGTTCGAAAAACTGGGATACGTCGGCCTGTTGTGCCGATACTGCGCATCAGCGTCGGCGGGCCACATCCGCGCTGTGCGCCGCAGCCTGGAGCGAGCGCAGTGCGAGCAGCAGAAAGCCGATGTCGTCGAGGAGGACCGGGTCCGGCAGCAGGTCGACCGGACTCACCAGGTAGATCAAGGCACCCCAGAAGACCGCTTTGTTCTCCATCGGAATTCCGGCATCCCGCAGCTGCCGCCGCGCCTTCACAAGTCTGACCACGAGCACGCCGGCCAGCACAACGGTGGTGGCGATCAGGACCGTGGCGACTGCCACCACCACCCACATTTCGGTATGCACGGCTTCTCCCACCTCCCACCTCTCATCAGAACAGGTACCCCGAGAACAGCTACCCCGCTCCGGCGGACGCTCTCACCTGGGTGCCGTCAGACGGGTGGCGCGGATGCGTTCAGGACCTCAGGAAACCTCAGACCGTGATGACGACCTTGCCGCAGGCATGGCCGGCCCTCAGGTACTGAATTGCCTTGGGAACCTCGCTCAGCGAGTACGTCCTGTCGACGATCGGAGTGAGTTTGCCGGCCTCGATCAGCTTCCCCAGCAACTGGAGGTCCTCCTGATTCTCCGTGGACACCAGCATCCGCAGTTTCTGACTCACGAACGGTGACAGCATCGCCGCCCGGAGCGCGCGGTCCACGCCCTGCACCCACCGGCCTCCCCCTTCGGATCCGACGATGACGAGACTTCCCCGCGGATCGAGAGCACGCCGCAGGTGTGCCAACGAACGACCACCCGCGGTGTCGAGGATCAGGTCGTAGCGCCGCGGCCTGTCCGCGAAGTCCTCGCGTGTGTAGTCGATGACGTCGTCGGCGCCGATCGAGCGGACCAGGTCCGTCTTCTTCGTGCTGCACACACCGGTGACGTTCGCTCCGAACTCCTTGGCCAGCTGCACCGCGAACGTCCCGACGCCTCCGCCCGCACCGATGACCAGAACCTTCTGCCCTGCCTGGACCTGTGCACTGCGGCGAAGACCCTGGAGGGCGGCGAACGCGGAGGAGGGGACTGCCGCCGCCTGCTCAAAGGTGACGTTCGCCGGCTTGGGCGCGAACTTGTCCTGGCGCGCGCAGGCGTACTCGGCGTAGGAGCCCGCACAGGTGCCGAACACCTCGTCACCGGGCTGGAACCGGCTCACGTTCCGGCCGACTGCCTCGACACGCCCCGCGACATCCAGACCCGGAACACGGGTTTTGGGTCTGCGCAGCCCGAATCCTACGATGCGAAGGAGGTACGGAAGGCCCGTGACGAGGTGCCAGACTCCCTGGTCGACGCCGGCGGCGTGAACGCGTACGAGCACGTCGTCATCGCCGACAACCGGCTTGTCGATCTCCTTGAGTTCCAGGCCATCGGGTGACCGGTACGTCTCCCGGACTATTGCCTTCATGGTGTCTTTCCTTCGCTGTCCGGGTACTGGAACACAGTGTCGAGCGGGACGGTGAACACCCTGGCGATCTGAAATGCCAATTCGAGTGAAGGCGAATATCTGCCTTGCTCGATGGCAATGACGGTCTGGCGTGACACACCGATGCGTTCTGCCAGATCCGCTTGGGTCATCTCTCCGTGCGCGAACCGGAGGGCCCGGATCGCGTTCGTGACCCTGGTGGGCTTCACCATGACTGGAAGCCTCGGCGATACGCGACGATCTTGGCCGTGGAACCGAGGATCGCCGACAGTACGAACGCCAGGTAGACCGCGTTGGCGATCCAGAAGTAGTCCAGCTCGGCCATCGACATACCGAGCGCTGCCACTCCCCCGATGACGACGAATGACTGGCCGATGTGTTCGCCGAACCGATTGATCTCCCTGTCGCGCTGATCCTTCTTGTGGGTGTCCTTCGGCGAGAACATCGCAATGAGCATATGGAGCACGATCGACGCTGCGATCGAGATGCCCAAGGCCCACAACAACGTCGCCACATACGACACCTCGACGAGAGGGGTATCCCCCGTTCGCCCAAGAATGACGACGAGGTAGCCCGCGTACGTACTGACCGCGAGCACCCCCATGACCCATGCGCTCTTCTCTTCGAATGGCATACCGCGAATGTAAAGCAACACAGACACCGTGTCAAAGTTTCTTGACATGATCGTGCGCGGTCGGCCCCCGGCCCTTCCAAGGCGGGTGCCACCAGTGACATAGGGACGCGAGCCGGAGCGAACGCGCCTGCCGCGCGTGCCCCTTCGCTTCACCTTGCGCGCCAGGATTCAGTCGAACCCGGACCGGCGGGTATGTCGCGACGCCGTGGTGGTGATCGTCGCGCTCACGTGGCTGCTGCCGGCGTACGAGCGCAACAAGCACGGGGAAGTGTGGTTCTTCCGTGGGCTGATCCAGTGCGCGGCACAGTTCTCAGCTCCCACAACTCATCCGGCAGCAGGCCATCAACGATCCCTTGACCGCAGATCATCTCCAACCGCGGTACCGGGCCCTGCACTCCTTTCCCCTCCGGGGCGCCGGAAGGGCCCGGCGCGTCCAACCAGGAGGCCAGTACGACCACCAACTCCCCAATGGTGCAAGTGAGTTGACGACCCATTCGATACGGCGTCCGGCGTCCCACGGCCCGCTCAGCGGTGCGCGCAACTGCTCCAGAAGCGTGCCGATGTCGGCCAGGGCCGCGGTGAGGGCGGGGTGGGCGCTGCGAACTGCCGGCCAGGACACGGCCACGTTCGGCACCGGGGCGACGTGACGTGCCCCTGGGCAAGGTCGTACAGGAAACGCGGATGGCTCCACAGTTGGGGAGTCCAGCCGAATGCCGAGCTCGGGCTGAGACGGACAGTCCGTCGCGCGACAGCCAACTCGCATCGATTGAACGGTGGTTGACCGTCGACCTGGGCCGGGCGGTTGTCGTGCGACAGCTGCATGTATTCGACCGTGCGGCCGTCAGGCGTCACCGCACTCTGGCGCCCTTGACTCCGGTGTTTGCTTCGTCGTCATCGTCGTCGGAGCCGGGCACGTAGACGTCAAGCACGTTGATGTTGATCTCGACGACTTCCAGGCCGGTCATCGTCTCAACGGCGTCCGTCACATTGCTGCGGATGTTCTTGGCGGCCTCCATGATCGGAACGCCGTACTCGACGACGATACCGATGTCGATGGCCGTCTGCTTCTCCCCGACCTCGGCCTTGACACCGCGACCGGGGTCGGAGGACCGAGACATCTTGTCCCGGACCGCGCCCATCGCTCTGGAAGCTCCTCCACCTACAGAATGAATGCCGTACGTGTCCCGGACCGCGATTCCCGCAATAGTGGCTACCACGGAATCGGCAATCGTGGTCGTGCCGCGCACGCTGTCCCCGTCAGCGCTCTCCTCCAGAGTGGTCGCGCCTGGGCGGTCGATACTGGCCATCGGAGATCCTCCGCACAGAGTCGGTTCCTCTCATCGGCGGAGTGGACCCTGACAAGGGATTCCTCACCGCCCCAGCCCCCACTCCACTGTGCTCCTGGCCTTTGGCATCCGCCATTCGGGCGAATCCATCACCAATACGTGCCACGCCACGCCACGGTGCGCGGCACATCACTGCTCCCGCAGCTTGCAGAGCTTGCTCATGGCCATAGGGCCATGAGCGGGGCGGTCAGTTCTCGGCCGCGAACTTGTTCAGCACTGCGCCATTGAAGTCCGCGGCGAGACACGCGCGCGCGGGCCGGGTCCGCCCCCTGCGTCGCGGGATCCGACAGGCACACCTCCTTCAGTACCACTTCGCGGTGCAGCACGATGTCGCGAGCCCGCCGCCCGGTCCCCGTACCGCCGTTGCCATGCCTGCCGAGCAGCTCGAAACGGCCATTGATGAACCGTCTGTCAGTCCCCCTGGTGTCCATAGCGGGTACGAGGGGGCGGCACCGCCGCTGCACAAGCGGACGGCCCCCCGCTCAGTGACCCGCGAGGAGCTTCACGGCCAGGACCCCTGCCCGGTCACGCCTCGAAGACGACGAGGAGGACCGGCCACGCCGGACGCGGCCTCGGTGTGAGCTCAGCAGGCGAGTGCGCTGCGGGCGGCTTCGCACGCGACTTGGCGGTCGTGCGGGACGAGGCCGATACGGGTGCGCCGGTCGAGAATGTCGGACTCGTCGAGGGCTCCCTCGTGGCGGACCGCCCACACCAGTTCGGCGCCGGTGACGGGGTGTCCGGGAACCACGGGCAGGGCCAGAGACGGGTCGGCGAGTCCGAGTGCGTGGACGGCCGGGGCTTCGGATCCGTAGCGGCGGACCAGGCGTCGGGGCGCGGCAAGCGTCGCGAGCGTGCCGGGCCGGGCGGCGCCGACAAGCGGGATCGAGGTCGTGCGGCACCGGTCGGCGCTCAGACCGCTCCCGGTGACGGCGGCGTCGACGGCGTCCTGGGCCATCCGCCGGTAGGTGGTGAGCTTGCCGCCGACGACCGTGACCACACCCTGGGTCGACGTCACAACGGCGTGCTTTCGGGAGATGTCGGCGGTGCGGCCCGTGTCCGACGCCGTGGTGTCCAGGAGCGGGCGCAGCCCGGCGAATGCTCCCACCACCGAATCTCGGGTGATGGATATGTCGAGGGCCGAGCCCAGCACGTCGAGGAGGAAGCCGATGTCCGTCTCGGGCACTTCCGGTACGTCCGGGATGGTGCCGTCGATCGGCTCGTCGGTCAGCCCCACGTAGACCCGGCCGTCACCCTGTGGCAGCACGAGCACGAACCGGTTGGGCTCCCCCGGGATCGGGATGTGCATACCGGCGGTGAGGCTGCCGATCTCCTCCGAGCGCAGGACCACATGCGTGCCGCGAGAGGGGCGCAGCCGTACGTCGTCGACGAGGCTGCCCGCCCACACCCCCGTGGCGTTGATGACCGTGCGGGCGCGGATCTCCAGTTCCTCTCCGGTGAGTTCGTCGCGGACCCTGGCGCCGGAGCCGGTGAGCGAGAGCGCGCGGGTGCGGGTGAGGATGCGGGCGCCGTACGCGGCTGCTGTGCGGGCTATCGCGGTCACCAGGCGTGCGTCGTCGGTGAGTTGGCCGTCCCAGGACAGCAGTCCCCCGCGCAGGCCTGTCGGCCGCAGTGCCGGGACCATGTGCCGCGTCTCCACCGTGGAGAGGGTGCGGGGAGCGGGCAGAGTGGTGCGTGAGGTGCGGGCGGAGGCACGCAGGAGGTCGCCGGCCTTGAAGCCGGCCCAGGCAAGCGCAGCCTGGCCGCGGGAGACCAGTGGGGTGAGCGGCAGGACGAAGGGCTGGGCCCGTACCAGGTGGGGGGCGGTGCGTTCCATGAGGACGCCGCGTTCGACGGCGCTTTCGTGGGCGACGTCGAGCTGCCCCGTGGCGAGGTAGCGCAGTCCGCCGTGGATGAGCTTCGAGCTCCAGCGTGAGGTCCCGAAAGCCAGGTCATGGGCGTCGATGGCGGCGACGGTCAGCCCGCGTGAGGCGGCGTCGAGTGCGGCTCCGGCGCCCGTCGCGCCGAGTCCGACGACAAGGACGTCGACGCGGGCTCCGTCGGCGAGTTCGGTGAGCTCGCGGCGTCGGCGTGCCGCGCTGAGCGAGGAGGGGGCAGGAGCACGGCCACTCGAGCGGCTCATGGCGTAAGGGTCCTCTCCAGGAGGGTCCGCAGCTCTTCGAGGAAGGCTGCTTCGGTGAGTTCAGGGTCGGTTTCGTCGGTCATCGTGCGCAGCGAGAGCGTGAAGGACTGCGCGACGAGCAGCAGCGAGCGTGCTTGAAGATCGGTGTTCATCCGGCGGACGGACCCGTCGGCGTGGCCCTCCCGCAGGGCACCGGTGACGAGCCCCAGCAGTGCGTCCTGGCTGGTACCCCGATGGTCGAGCACGTAGGGCAGCAGCAGCTCGGGGTCCACGTCGATGATCTTGCGGAAGAGCGGATGGGCGCGAAAGGCGGCGACTCCGGCGACCATTCCGTCGATGAGCCGGGTCCGGGTGGGGACGTCGGGCTCCGGGCCGGTCATCGTGCCGACGGCGAGTGCGATCCACTCCCGGGTCATCACGTCGCCGACCAGGGTCCGTACGTCCGGCCAGCGGCGGTAGAGCGTCATACGGGACACTCCGGCGCGCCGGGCCACGTCGGTCAGGGTGGTGCGGCGTACGCCGACAGCCAGGACACAGTCGCGTGCCGCGTCGAGAACGGCATCTCCGTCCGAACGGTTGTGACGAATGGGCGTCATCTGTCACAGTGTAATCGCAGTGCAGGCCGTACGGCACGGCGACCCGCAAAACCGAGGGTGAGGATCCAAGTGGACATGTTGTGGAGCGGCTGGGGAGACCCGGCCAAGGCGGCCCCGCTGCCCGACACGGTGGTCGGCCTGCTGCGCGACCTGCTGGGCGTCACGCCGAGGGAGAGCGGCCCCGCGCACATCGGCAGCATCCCCGCTCCCGACTCCCCCCTCACCGACAAGACCCGTCAGGCGCTCGTCGACTGCCTGGGGGACGCCACGCATCTGCGCACCGACGCAGAGACACGCATCCGGCACACCCGGGGCAAGTCCACCCCCGACCTGCTGCGCATCCGGGCCGGCGAGGTCGACGACATCCCGGCAGCTGTCGCACTGCCGGGCAGCCACGACGAGGTACTCGCACTGCTGCGAGTCTGCGCCGAACACGGCGTGTCCGCCGTGCCGTTCGGAGGCGGAACCTCCGTCGTCGGCGGACTGGCCCCCGAGGCGCAGCGCTGCTTCATCGCGCTGGACCTGCGCCGACTGGACAGTCTGCTCGCGCTCGACGAGGTCTCCCGTACCGCCGTTCTGCAGCCCGGGCTGCGCGCACCCGAGTGCGAGGCGCTCCTCAACGAACAGGGCTTCACCCTGGGCCACTTCCCGCAGTCGTACGAGTGGGCCTCGATCGGTGGGTTCGCCGCGGCGCGGTCCAGTGGCCAGGCCTCGGCCGGATACGGCCGGTTCGACGACATGGTGCTCGGCCTCACCGTGGCCACCCCGGAGGGCACCCTGGAACTGGGGCGCGCGCCCCGCTCGGCGGCAGGACCGGATCTGCGCCAGTTGATCCTCGGCTCCGAGGGAGCGCTGGGTGTCATCACATCGGTGACCGTGCGGATCCGGCCCGTGCCGCAAACCAGGATCTACGAGGGCTGGCGATTCTCGTCCTTCGAGGCGGGCGCGCTGGCACTGCGCAAGCTCGCCCAGGACGGTCCGCTGCCGACCGTACTGCGGCTGTCGGACGAAACGGAGACCTTCATCGGCCTCGCGCAGCCGGACGCCATCGGCGGGTCCGATGCCCCGCAGGCGGCCGGGTGCATGGCGATCGCCGGCTACGAGGGCACCGCTGAGGACACTGCGGACCGGCGTGCCCGGGCCCGGGAGGTGCTGCTCGCCTGCGGCGGTGAATTCCTCGGCGCAGAACCGGGCGACCGGTGGGCCCACGGCCGCTACAACGCCCCGTATCTGCGTGACGCGCTGCTGGACGCCGGCGCGTTCGCCGAGACCCTGGAGACGGCGACGTTCTGGTCCGGCCTGCCGGCGCTGTACGACGCGGTGCGCCAGGCTCTCACCACGACCCTGACCGACGCAGGCACCCCGCCCCTGGTCATGTGCCACATCTCCCATGTGTACGAGAACGGCGCGTCCCTCTACTTCACCGTGGTCTCGGCGCAGGGGGACGATCCGGTCGCCCACTGGGCCCCCGTGAAGCGGGCCGCCAACGACGCGATCCTTCTCGCCGGCGGCACCATCAGCCACCATCACGGAGTCGGCACCGACCACCGCGACTGGTACGCGCGGGAGATCGGCCCCGTCGGAGTCAACATCCTGCAGGCCGTCAAGAACGAGATCGACCCGTCCGGGGTCCTCAACCCCGGCGTCCTCATCCCCGTCCGCTGACTTGCCCCGTGCCGACCGGAGGCGCATTCATGCGACATTTCACAGCCATCGTCAACCCCACCGCAGGCGGTTCCAGCGGTACGGCGGCCCTGCTTCCGCTGGCCCGGCTCCTGCGGGAGGCCGGGGCGCAGCTCGACACCCAGTACAGCCGGAGCCTGGAACACGCACGGGAAGTGGCACAGCAGGCCGGCGAGCGTGGGCACGTCGTGCTCGCCGTGGGCGGCGACGGGATTGCCGGCTGTGTCGGCGGGGCACTGAGTGGCACTGACACCCTGTTCAGCATCGTCCCGGCCGGCCGGGGCAACGACTTTGCCCGCGCGCTCGGACTTCCGGCCGACGCACCCGCCCTGGCCGAAGTGCTGCTCAACGGCTCGCCTCGGGCGATCGACACCATCCAGGTCGAATCAGCCGTGCACCCCGGGACATGCGTGCTGGGCAGTGTGTACGCGGGAGTCGACGCGGTGGCCAACCAGTACGCCAACACCGCCCGGCTGCTGAGGGGCGCCGCCTCGTACTACGCGGGCGGCATGCGCGCCGTGCTGACCTGGCGACCCGTCTCCTACCGCATCACCGTGGACGGCGTGCTGCACGAACGACGCGGCTACACGGTCGTGGCCGCCAACTCCCGCTTCTACGGATTCGGCCGCCAGATCGCCCCCGACGCACGGCTCGACGACGGCCTGCTGGACGTGGTCGTGATCCGGCATGCACCCAAGCGGCTGTTTTTCGCGATCATGAATGAGCTCAAGACAGGGGCGCACGTGCAGCGGCCGGAGGTGGAGATCCTGCGGGGCAAGGAGATTCGCATCGAGGCCGATCGCGATATCCCCTACGGCGCGGACGGCGAGATCGAGGCGACGCTCCCGGTGACGGCAAGGGTGCAGCCGGGGGCACTCACCGTGCTCTGCTGACGCGGAGGTGTGCCTCGCACCGTTGGGTTACACACACTCGGGCGGAATGGGCGTGGCCTGGTGGAAGTACATGCGCCATGTCCCATCCGCAGGCTGCTTGCGCCAGAGCGAAGCCCGCCGTGCCCGGACTCCACCGATCGTGGTCTCGTAGGTGAGGTGCACCAGCCCGGGCGCCAGCAGAACACCGGTCACACGAGAGGGCTCAAAGCGCGGACCGTTTTCTCCGCCGCCCTGCATCTCGGGCAGCTCGGCAAGCATTTCCTCATACGTCCACCGCCGACCCGAAGCACCGACCTCTACGAACTCCGGGTCCAGCAGCTGCCGGGTAAGCGACCGTGACGACCGCACGCTGGGGTCCATCAGACGCAGTTCGCCCGCGATCGCTTCGCGTACCTCATCCGTCTCTCCGCTCATACAGGCATCTTCGTCCCGGTAGCCACGTCCTTCGCAAACCGAGATACCGCGCGGCGCCGGCCCGCCCGCACACAGCTTTCCGCAACACGCTTCAGTTCTGCGGGGAGACGCCGGCGGTCCAGCGCTGGTCGCTGTCTCCGTCAACCGGGTCGAAGTCGAGCAGACCGCCCTCGGAGCTGCCCAGGGGTTCAAGGGCGAAGTCCGGCGCGATCTGTGGGCGTATGGCTCCTGATCCATCGACGGTGAAGAGCAGATTCAGGCCGTTCTTGCCGTTGACGGAGGCGCAGGACCAGATGCCGACGCCGCGGTCGGTGTCGCCGCGCGAGTCCAGGCAGAAGTCGCGATCTGCGTTACTGCGCAGGAGGCCGATGGAGTCCAGACTCCACTGCTGGGTCAGGGCACCACTGCAGCGTGCGGTGACGACATCGGTGCGGTTCGCCATCACACCGTTCGCGATGTCCAGGCACAGACCGGATTCCGTGTGGACGACCTGGGTGTAGCCGCCCCCCGGGACGATCGGCACCGGCCGGCGCGGGACGCTCTTCGACGGAGCGGGCGCCGGAGGATTGGCGGCAGGAGGATTGGAGGCAGCGGCCGACGTGGTGGGGCTCGGCGAGCGTGAGGGCTTCTTCGACGGCTCCCGGCTGGGGCTCGTCGACGGGGCGGGAACGGGCACGGCCGCGGTGGGCCAGGCTTCCCGGAGCGGGGGCTCCTCGGCGCGGTCGCGTGCCGGACCGGAGTCCTCGGATGCGGTCGCCAGCAGAGTGCCTGCGACGACAACGGCCGCCGCCGCCACAGCGACGAGGACGACGGTCCGGGACAGCCGCCTCGCGCCGTTCCGCGGCGTCTGCTCGCTCTGCGGCGACTCCGCCGAGGCGGTGAACGCGGACATGCCTGCCGTGGGGGCCGACCGGTCGGGCTGGGCCGGTACAGCCTCGAGCAGGCCGCGCACGGGACCGCGCGCCGCGTAGGCCGCTCCGCCCCACCGGAGCAGTCCCTCAGCCAACACAGTCCGGGGGGCGTCCGCCAACCGCGGCAGTTCCGCGACCAGCCGTGTGCAGCTGGGACATTCCGCCAGATGGAGCGCCAGATCCTCGCTGCGCCGCCGGTCCCCCGGCCGCGCCGCCGCCTCGATGATGCGGCGGAATCCCAGACACTTCCTGTCCCCGCCCTGCTCCAGATATGCCCGGAGATAGGCCTGGCGCATGGCGTTCTGTGCCTTGTCCCGCAGCTCGGGAACGAGGTTCGGGTCGACGTTGAGGAAGGTGGCGACCGTGGCGTCCGACTCCTCGTCGACCACCGCGTACCAGAGGACGCCCCGTGTCAGCTCCGGCAGCCGGTAGAAGCCGGTCAGCATGGCCGACGACGCCTCGAGCCGCAGGCGCCGGGATTCAGACAGATCCGTTGCGCTGAAGTCTGCAGTGTCATCGATCCATGCCACGAAGTCGGATTCGAGCCGGTCCCGGCGACCGTCGGCGGCCCAGCTGAGCCCCACCCGCTGAACAAGCATCAGCAGATGGTGACGCCAGTTCCCCTGGGGCTCGATGCCCCGGCACGCCTCCCGGGCGGCGAGGTCGAAGGCCTGGACGGCCAGCTGGTTTCCAGCAACCTGGTTGCGTCCGCAGAGCCGGGCGTAGGTGAGAACAGCAGGCAGGTGGCGGCGCTTGAGCTCCTGGATGGCGGGATAGGCGGGCGGGGCACCGGCGCGGATGCGTTCGGTGAGCTCCGCGTCCGACAAGGCGGTGTAGAGCAGCTTCTCGTCCCCGGAAGCGGGACCGACCTTGTGGAGCTCTGGCACCCTGTTGACTCCTCGTTCACTACGGCGCGACCGACCCACCTGCCCAGGCGGAAACACGCCGTTGTTACCTGCAGGAAACAAGAGCCCATAGTGAAGCAGCCGGATCAGCAGGGAAAGGTGTTTCCGTGGGTAAGTCGTCGCCGACGGCTACCCCGTGCCCGTGCCTGCACCCAGGAGGTGCTGCATCAGCGGCAAGCGCGACTGCGGCAGCGGCATTGGATGAATGCGTCAAGTGGCGCACCGTCAACTGATGCCGACCGTCCGTGCTTGAACCCGCCGGGGCCCTCCCCCTCCCAGCCACCGGAGACCGGCAGGTCCTGCCTTCCTGCCCCTGTACACCGCCCGGGCCGGTGGCCCGGCTTCGGACCGCTGCAGCAGTGCGACGATAATTTCTCTCCTGGACCAGGAAAATCTATCGCGTCCAGGGTAGAAATTACCCGCCTCCACGGTTAGAGTTTCTCGCGTAGCCGACGAAGTCAGCGAACGCGACGGAGTCGGCCCGGGCGGCCTCCGGGTTCGCCCTGCAGTACCGCAGTTCTCAGAGCAGTACGACCGAACAACCAGAGAGGAGCAGACGCCATCAGGATCGCCCGGGCGAGGATCAAGTACGCCCGGGTACCGCAGGCCCCGATTGGAAGGTGGTCCCCGGTCACGCATCCGCGATCCCCGCACCTCCGCCCTCAGGGACGGACACGCGGAACAAGAAAGCCAGCGCACAGCGCCGGCAGATGGTGTTGATACCCCTCGGGGCCCTGGCGTGTACGCGCCGGGGCCCCTCGACGCGCGTTCCGGAAAGAGGTGCAGATGCCCCCAGAAACTCCACCGCACACCACCACCGACCGATTCGATGATGACGACTACCCCGCCTACACCATGGGTCGCGCCGCCGAAATGATCGGCGCCACGCCCGGCTTCCTCCGGGCCGTCGGCGAAGCCCGTCTGATCACCCCACTGCGATCCGAAGGCGGCCATCGCCGCTACTCCCGCTACCAACTGCGCATCGCCGCTCGCGCACGCGAACTGGTCGACAGCGGAACACCGATCGACGCAGCCTGCCGCATCGTCATTCTGGAAGACCAGCTCGAGGAAGCCATGCGCATCAACGAGGAACTGCGCCGGCCCACGGCAGACTCGGGCGGGGCAGTCAGCTCCTGACTGCGCCTGAGCATCGGCGAACCCTCGCCCCGGCCACGAAAGCCGGACAGGCGTGCTGTTCGCCGGCCCGGCGAAGAGGCCGCGTTCCCATGCCCGACGCCGCGTCGGCTGCTCAGTCCGTTCCGCTCCCATGCGCTCCGCACACTCGAGTATCTATTGCCGCAGGCACAGATATTCGGGCAATGCGCGATGAGGGTTTATGGCACGGCGGGCGGAGTGATATTACTCGCCGCGCCCGGCCGCTTGCGCCGTGCTACCGTTGTTCTCAGTTGCAGTTGTGGTTCCCAAAGACTTCAAGTGCTCGTACCGGCGTTAATTCCGGAGCGTGCACTTCTGTATTGCCGGATTCTTTCCGGACGGGGCAATCATCGCGGCGACGCGGAGCTCGCACAGTGCGGGCACCGGGCACTGCCCCGAAGGAGATATGACATGGCTACTGGCACCGTCAAGTGGTTCAACGCGGAAAAGGGTTTCGGCTTCATCGAGCAGGACGGCGGCGGCGCTGACGTGTTCGCCCACTACTCGAACATCGCCGCCCAGGGCTTCCGTGAGCTGCAGGAGGGCCAGAAGGTGAACTTCGACGTCACGCAGGGCCAGAAGGGCCCGCAGGCGGAGAACATCGTTCCCGCCTGACGCTGACACGCACGACGCAGCTGGGGCCCGCACCTTGGGGTGCGGGCCCCAGCTCGTTACTTTTTCCGGGTTTCAGCCAGGGCCGCAGCGGTTTCACGCGAGGCGAGAGGCAATACGTTTTCTCACCGTACGGCAGTCGATCCGTCCACGGCTCCTGCCGGTCACAGACACGCCCGATTTCCCTGATTCGGCATCCCACACCCTGGCGCATATCAGTCATTTTGACGTACCGGCCCCCGCTTATTTCGTCGGCGGTCGGACTTCGTCTTCGTTTTTACTTCGGCTCGTTCTTGCGATTTCTGTGGCGCTCATTGCTGCCGAGAATCCCTCGATACGTGCCATATCGAGGAAGGTTCTGCATGAACCGCTCAGCTCGCACGAACGACCGCTACTCCCGCACCCGCAAGGGCGGCAACGCCGGCTCCGGCAGGGGCGACGGCTTCCGTTCGCAGTCGCAGGGACGCCAAGGCGCTCCGGGCCGCTCGGCGGCCCCGCGCCGCTCCGGCGGCTACGGGCGCCGTCCCGCCGCACTGCAGGGGGAGTTCGCGCTGCCGGTCACCATCACGCCGGCGCTGCCCGCTGTCGAAGCCTTCGCCGAACTGGATATACCCGCACCCCTGCTGGCGGCGCTTCGCACCGAGGGGGTGACCGTGCCGTTCCCGATCCAGGCGGCGACGCTGCCGAACTCCCTGGCCGGCCGGGACGTGCTGGGCCGCGGGCGTACCGGTTCGGGCAAGACGCTCGCCT
>NZ_JBIAQG010000007.1:0-445240 GCF_042888805.1 Streptomyces sp. NPDC002730 | reverse complement strand
CTGTTGAGTTCTCAAGGAACGGACGCTTCCTTTGTACTCACCCGCAGAACATTGTCTGAGGCTTTCCTCCGGGCGCTTCCCTTCGTGTTTCCAACCTTACCAGATCCTTTTCCCGTTCCGTTTCCGGTTCGGAATTCGTTTCCAGTGGCCGTTGGGAGCCTTTTGCCTTTCGGCTGATCCGACTTTATCAGAGATTCTGAGTCGGAATTCCCGACCAGTTCGGGGACTGCAACCGAGCGCACAAGTGCGTTTGGTTCCCGTTCAGGTGGAGACGTAAACGTACTGGAGCGGGGCGCCCCGATGCAAATCGAGGGCCCCGCCCCGTGGTTGACGCGTCAGACCTCGACGACGACAGGGAGGATCATCGGGCGCCGGCGGTAGGTGTCGGAGACCCACTTGCCCACCGAGCGGCGGACGAGTTGCTGCAGCTGGTGGGGTTCTACGACGCCGTCCTGTGCGGACTTGTTGAGCGCCTCTTCGATCTTGGGCACGACGCCGCTGAACACCGAGTCGTCAATACCGGAGCCCCGGGCCTGGATGTGCGGGCCGCCGACGATCTTGCCGGAGGTGCTGTCGACCACGATGAAGACCGAGATGATGCCCTCGTCTCCCAGAATGCGGCGGTCCTTCAGGGAGGCCTCGGTGACATCGCCGACCGAGAGGCCGTCGACATACACATAGCCCGCCTGGACCTTGCCGACGATCTTGGCCTTGCCGTCGACGAGGTCGACGACGACGCCGTCCTCGGCGATGACGATGCGGTCCTTCGGCACACCCGTCAGTGCGCCGAGTTCGGCATTGGCCCGGAGGTGGCGCCATTCGCCGTGGACCGGCATCAGGTTCTTCGGCTTGCAGATGTTGTAGAAGTACAGGAGCTCGCCGGCCGAAGCGTGGCCCGAGACATGGACCTTGGCGTTGCCCTTGTGGACGACGTCCGCACCCCACCTGGTCAAGCCGTTGATCACGCGGTAGACCGCGTTCTCGTTACCCGGGATGAGGGACGACGCCAGGATCACCGTGTCGCCGGGGACGATGCGGATCTGGTGATCGCGGTTGGCCATCCGGGAGAGCGCCGCCATCGGCTCGCCCTGAGAGCCCGTGCAGACGAGTACGACCTCGTCGTCCGGAAGGTCGTCGAGCGTCTTGACGTCGACGACGAGGCCGGCCGGAACCTTCAGATATCCCAGGTCACGGGCGATGCCCATGTTGCGGACCATGGAGCGCCCGACGAATGCCACGCGGCGTCCGTACTCGTGGGCCGCGTCGAGGATCTGCTGGATGCGGTGGACGTGGCTGGCGAAGCTCGCCACGATGATCCGCTTCTGGGCGTTCGCGAACACCGTCCGCAGGACGTTGGAGATGTCCCGCTCGGGCGGGACGAAGCCCGGGACCTCGGCGTTGGTGGAGTCCGAGAGCAGCAGGTCGATGCCCTCTTCGCCCAGCTTGGCGAAGGTCGGGAGGTCCGTGAGGCGGCGGTCCAGCGGGAGCTGGTCCATCTTGAAGTCGCCGGTGTGGACCACCATGCCCGCAGGAGTGCGGATGGCGACTGCCAGCGCGTCCGGGATGGAGTGGTTGACCGCGACGAACTCGCAGTCGAACGGGCCGATGCGCTCGCGGTGGCCCTCCGTCACCTCGAGGGTGTACGGGCGGATGCGGTGCTCCTGGAGCTTCGCCTCGATCAGGGCCAGGGTCAGCTTGGAGCCGATCAGCGGGATGTCGGGCTTCAGCCGGAGCAGGAACGGGACGCCGCCGATGTGGTCCTCGTGGCCGTGCGTGAGCACGATGCCCTCGACGTCGTCGAGACGGTCCCGGATGGTGGTGAAGTCCGGCAGGATCAGGTCGATACCGGGCTGCTCCTCCTCGGGGAAGAGGACGCCGCAGTCGACGATCAGCAGCCGGCCGTCGTACTCGAAGACCGTCATATTGCGGCCGATCTCGCCGAGGCCGCCGAGCGGGGTGACACGCAGGCCGCCCTTGGGCAGCTTCGGCGGGGCGCCGAGTTCAGGATGCGGATGACTCAAAAGACTCTCCTCACCACGCACGCCACGTACCGCTGAGGCACGTGGCGTACATGACATTCGTGCACTTGCTGTTGTCTTGGGTCCGACCGTTTCGGTCGGGTTTCTCTGCGTATTCAGTTGTGAAGTCTGTGTTTAGAGCTGTACCCCACCGGCAGCGAGGTCGATCTTGAGCTGCGCGGTTTCCTCTGGGGAGAGCTCCACCAGGGGGAGCCGGAGCGGTCCGGCCGGGAGGCCCTGGAGGGCCAGTGCCGCCTTGGTGGTGATGACGCCCTGCGTACGGAACATGCCCGTGAACACCGGAAGCAGCTGCTGGTGGATCTCGGTGGCCTTCTGGACGTCACCGGTGAGGTGGGCGTCGATGAGGGCGCGGAGCTCCGGGGTGACGACATGGCCGACGACGGAGACGAAGCCGATTGCGCCGACCGAGAGCAGCGGGAGGTTGAGCATGTCGTCGCCGGAGTACCAGGCGAGACCGCTGCGGGCGATGGCCCAGCTGGCGCGGCCCAGGTCACCCTTGGCGTCCTTGTTGGCGACAATACGCGGGTGCTCGGCGAGGCGCACGAGAGTTTCGGTGTCGATCGGGACGCCGCTGCGGCCAGGGATGTCGTAGAGCATCACGGGCAGTTCCGTGGCATCCGCGATGGCCGAGAAGTGCCGGAACAGGCCCTCCTGCGGGGGCTTGTTGTAGTACGGCGTCACAGCCAGCAGGCCGTGCGCGCCGGAGCGTTCGGCGGTGCGGGCGAGCTCGATGCTGTGGCGGGTGTCGTTGGTGCCGATGCCGGCCACGACATGGGCCCGGTCTCCGACCGCTTCCAGTACAGCCCTTACGAGCTGGTCTTTCTCCGCGTCGCTGGTGGTCGGCGACTCACCGGTGGTGCCGTTGATGATCAGGCCGTCGTTGCCTGCGTCCACCAGATGGGTGGCCAGTCGCTGAGCGCCGGCGAGGTCGAGTGCGCCGTCCGCCGTGAAGGGCGTGACCATAGCGGTGAGGACCCGCCCGAACGGGGTCTGCGGAGTGGAGATCGGAGCCATGGGTAACACGCTACTCGCTGCTCAGTACGCAGTGTCCCCTCGGGGGGACGTGACGTACAACCTGACAAGCGGAGCCCGGCACTGCCTGCTCGGGGGTTCAAGCAGTGCCGGGTCCGTTTGATCAGCCTAGATGAAGTTCTCGAAACGCCGCAATCCGGACACTTCATCGGACTGGCCGTACATCTGTGCCCTACGGAGCGACGCGGCCGTTGGCGTTGAAGGCTGCGTAGGTGAGCGGCATGAGCTTCGCCCAGTGCGCTTCCATCTTCTCGCCGACCATCTCGATCTCCCGCTGCGGGAAGGACGGGACCGCTGCCAGCTCGTGCTGGGTGCGGAGGCCGAGGAAGTGCATCAGTGAGCGGGCGTTGCAGGTGGCGTACATGGAGGAGAACAGGCCCACCGGGAGGACGGCACGGGCGACCTCGCGGGCAACGCCCGCGGCCAGCATCTCCTGGTACGTCTCGTACGACCGGCGGTACGAGTCCTCCATGGACTCGGTCACGATCTTCTGCTGCTCCGACGTGCCTTCGACGAAGACGTACTTGCCGGGGCGGCCCTCCTGGACCAGCTTGCGGTCCGCGCCCGGGACGTAGAAGACCGGCTGCAGCTCGCGGTAGCGGCCGGACTCCTCGTTGTACGACCAGCCGACACGGTGCCGCATGAACTCACGGAAGACGAAGATCGGGGCGCTGATGAAGAAGGTCATCGAGTTGTGCTCGAAGGGGCTGCCGTGGCGGTCCCGCATCAGGAAGTTGATGAGTCCCTTGGAGCGCTCCGGGTCCCTCTGGAGCTCCTCCAGAGACTGCTCGCCCGCCGTGGAGACTCGGGCGGCCCACAGCACGTCGGAGTCGCCGGCGGTGTGCTTCACCAGTTCAACGGTGACATCGCTGCGGAAACTGGGCGTGGCGGTCTCGGCGGGGGTGTCGGTCACCGACAGGGTCCTTCCAACGTCTTCGCTCGGGCGGCGCCCACTCTAGACCACCTTGCGCATCGACAATCTTCAGCTATTTCGGCGAAATCGGGCACCGATGTGGCCTTCCGCTCGTCTGTACCGACAGCAGTGTTCCGTCATAAACAGTCAAGGAGAGTTCCCTGATGTTCCGCCGGCGAGAGGCCGTCCCTTTCGCGTTCGTCGCCGAGGCCGATCGCTTCCGCAGTAACGTCGCTCCCCCGCCCCGCGAACGCCCCAGCGTCTCGCAGCTCGCCGGCCGTACGCTGATCGGGCTGACCATCGCCTGTGGCCTGGTCGGCTCGCTGCTCTTCGGGCTTCCCTCGCTGGAAACCGGCCGGGCGGCGGGGCATTCGCAGCAGTCCCAGGCGTCCGACAGCCGCTGACTCGTACGGCCCCCCTGGAGTGGTCGGTCAGAGGCGTCCTCGGTAGCCTCACCAGGCACAGCCCAATCGAGTGTGCTGGTGAGTGAGGATCAGTCGTGCCCCTGCCCTTTCTGACAGCCGACCGCGCATTTGGCACAGACGCCGAGAACGCCGACGATGTCGCGCTGCCCTTCGACGATCACGACCACTGGCGGCGTCCGTACCGTCCGGGCCCCTGGCGGGTCGCGGCGGCGGCTTTGTTGCTGCTGCTCGCCTCGTTCGTGCTCATCGCGGCGATGATCATCGCGTTCGCGGTTGCGCTGCCGGGAGCAGGACTGTGCCTGGGCGTGGGGCTCGCGCTGGTCGCCGCCGCACTGCGGCTGCTGCGCGCGGGTGTCTGGGTCAGTCGGCACGGGGTGCGGCGCGTGGGATTCCTTTCGACCACCACGGTGCCGTGGAACCGCGCTTCCGCGGTGCGCACCGTGCAGCAGCCGGTGCGCTGGCTCGGGCTGCCGCGCACCGTGCAGGGCCAGGCGCTCGTCGTTGTACGACAGGGCGCCGAGCCGCTGCCGCTGCTCACCGACCACAACGCGGACTTCCTGTCGCGCGCCGAGGCGTTTGACCGGGCGGCGGACACGGTCGAGGCGTGGGGGGCGGAGTACCGCCGCGCCTGACCGGGGGCGGTGAGTCCGGGAGCCTTTCGGGGCTACGCCCCGGAACCCGCTTCGGGGCTCCGCCCCCGGACCCCCGCTCCTCAATCGCCGGAGAGGCTTGATGTGGAGGGGCTTGTCGTGGCCGGGCGATCGTGCAGCGCGATCGCCCTTTGCATCGCCTTGCGGGCGCGCGGGGTGTCACGGGCATCGTGGTAGGCGACGGCGAGTCGGAACCAGCTGCGCCAGTCGTCCGGTGAATCCTCGGTCTCGGCGCGGCGCTTGGCGAACACGGCGTCCGCGGAGTCCCGGTCGATACGGCCGCCGGGCGTGTGCCTCGACTCATCTGCTGGCAGGCCGCCTTCGGCCTCCAGCTCACGGGCCAGCCGATGGGCATTGCGCGCGAAGCGCGTGTTGTGCCAGAGGAACCAGACGCCGATGCACGGCAGCAGGAAGGCCACCGCGCCCATCCCCATGGCGGCCGGCTCACCGGTCAGCATGAGCAGCACCCCCTCCAGCGCCACCACGCCGAAGACGATGACCAGCACCGTGGCGAGGAAGAAGTACGTGATCTTTCCGCCCATGGCCGTCAGCCGAGGTCGAGGAAGTTTTCCAGGCCGAAGGTGAGGCCTGGAGTGGACACCACACGGCGGACGCCGAGCAGGATGCCCGGCATGAAGCTGCTGTGATGCAGGGAATCGTGCCGGATGGTCAGCGTCTCGCCCTCGCCGCCGAGCAGGACTTCCTGGTGGGCGAGGAGTCCGCGCAGCCGGATGGCGTGCACGGGGACGCCGTCGACGTCCGCGCCGCGGGCGCCGTCCAGCGCGGTGACGGTCGCGTCGGGCTGCGGTGGGCAGCCCGCCTCGGCGCGGGCCGCCGCGATGAGCTGGGCGGTGCGGGTGGCGGTGCCGCTGGGGGCGTCGGCCTTGTTCGGGTGGTGCAGCTCGACGACCTCGACGGACTCGAAGTAACGCGCCGCCTGCTGCGCGAACTTCATGGTGAGGACCGCTCCGATGGAGAAGTTCGGCGCGATGAGCACGCCGGTCCTTGGCGATGCGGCGAGCGAGGTGTTCAGCTGCGCGAGGCGTTCGTCGGTCCAGCCTGTGGTGCCGACCACCGCGTGAATGCCGTGGCGTACGCAGAAGTCGAGATTGCCCATCACCGAGGCCGGCGTGGTCAGTTCGACCACGACCTGGGCGTCGGAATCCACCAGGGCTTCCAGTTTGTCGCCCCGGCCGAGTGCCGCGACCAGTTCCATGTCGTCGGCGGCCTCGACGGCTCGTACCGCTTCCGAGCCGATACGGCCCTTGGCGCCGAGAACGGCCACGCGCAGCTTGCTCATTGCTCTCTTCCTTACGGTTAGGAGACCGCTTCGTGGAGTCGGTCCGCCTGCTTGTCCTTGAGCGGGCCGATCACCGACAACGACGGGCGCTGTCCCAGGATCTCGCCGGCCACCGCGCGCACCTCGTCAGGGGTGACGGCGGCTATCCGCGCGAGCATGTCGTCGACCGACATCTGCGAGCCCCAGCACAGCTCACTCTTGCCGATACGGTTCATCAGCGCGCCCGTGTCCTCGAGGCCCAGCACTGTCGAGCCGGAGAGCTGGCCGACGGCGCGGCCGATCTCCTCGTCCGACAGACCGTCCGATGCGACGCGGTCGAGCTCGTCGCGGCAGATCTTGAGGACGTCGTGGACCTGGCTGGGCCGGCAGCCTGCGTAGACGCCGAAGAGGCCGGTGTCGGCGAAGCCCGAGGTGTACGAGTACACGCTGTAGGCGAGGCCGCGCTTCTCCCGTACCTCTTGGAAGAGGCGGGACGACATGCCGCCGCCGAGGGCCGTGTTCAGTACACCCAGCGCCCAGCGGCGCTCGTCGGTGCGGGCCAGGCCCGGCATGCCGAGGACCACATGGGCCTGCTCGGTCTTGCGGTTGAGCAGATCGACGCGGCCGGCCGTGCGCAGGGAGCGGTGTCCGTCGCGGGGCGGGGTCGGGGCCGCGTCCGTACGGGACAGGGCGCCGGCCTTCTCGAAGGCCTGGCGGACCTGGCGTACGACCGTGGCGTGGTCGATGTTGCCCGCGGCGGCTACGACCAGATGGGTCGGGTCGTAGTGCTTCTTGTAGAAGCGGCGGACGCGGTCCGCGGTGAGCGCGTTGACGGTGTCGACCGTGCCGAGGACCGGGCGGCCGAGAGGCGTGTCTCCGAACATGGTGTGCGCGAACAGGTCGTGCACACAGTCGCCGGGGTCGTCCTCGGTCATCGCGATCTCCTCGAGGATGACACCGCGCTCGGCGTCGACGTCCTCCTGCTGGATCAGCGAGCCGGTGAGCATGTCGCAGACCACGTCGATGGCGAGCGGCAGGTCGGTGTCGAGCACCCGTGCGTAGTAGCAGGTGTACTCCTTCGCCGTGAAGGCGTTCATCTCGCCGCCGACCGCGTCGATCGCCGAGGAGATGTCGAGGGCGGAGCGCTTGTGCGTGCCCTTGAAGAGGAGGTGCTCGAGGTAGTGCGTGGCGCCGCCCAGCGACGGCGTCTCGTCTCGGGAGCCGACGTTCGCCCAGATCCCGAAGGTGGCGGAGCGTACGGATGGCAGGGTCTCGGTGACGACGCGCAGGCCGCCGGGGAGGACGGTGCGGCGGACCGTGCCGATGCCGTGCTCGCCCTTGAGAAGCGTTTGGGTACGGGCGACGGCCCGCGCCTCCGAGGAGGTGCGGGCCGTCGTCGTGGAACTACGCGACGTCACTTGTCGGTGTCGTCCTTCTTGTCTTCGGCGTCCTCGCCCTCGATCACGGGGATCAGGGAGAGCTTGCCGCGGGAGTCGATCTCAGCGATCTCGACCTGGACCTTGGAGCCGACCGCGACCACGTCCTCGACGTTCTCCACGCGCTTGCCACCGGCGAGCTTGCGGATCTGCGAGATGTGCAGCAGGCCGTCCTTGCCCGGGAGCAGGGACACGAACGCACCGAAGGTGGTGGTCTTGACGACCGTACCCAGGTAGCGCTCGCCGACCTCCGGCATGGTCGGGTTGGCGATGCCGTTGATCGTGGCGCGGGCGGCCTCGGCCTGCGAGCCCTGGGCGGCACCGATGTAGATGGTGCCGTCGTCCTCGATCGTGATGTCGGCGCCGGTGTCCTCCTGGATCTGGTTGATCATCTTGCCCTTGGGGCCGATGACCTCACCGATCTTGTCCACCGGGATCTTGACGGTGATGATCCGCGGGGCGTTCGGGGACATCTCGTCCGGGACGTCGATGGCCTCGTTCATCACGTCGAGGATGTGGAGGCGGGCGTCGCGGGCCTGCTTCAGCGCGGCGGCCAGGACCGAGGCGGGGATGCCGTCGAGCTTGGTGTCGAGCTGGAGCGCGGTGACGAAGGTCTTCGTACCGGCGACCTTGAAGTCCATGTCACCGAAGGCGTCCTCCGCACCGAGGATGTCGGTGAGGGCGACGTAGTGGGTCTTGCCGTCGATCTCCTCGGAGATCAGGCCCATGGCGATACCGGCGACAGGGGCCTTGAGCGGCACACCGGCGTTCAGCAGCGACATGGTGGAGGCGCAGACCGAGCCCATGGACGTCGAGCCGTTGGAGCCCAGCGCCTCGGAGACCTGGCGGATCGCGTACGGGAACTCCTCGCGCGTCGGCAGCACCGGCACGATGGCGCGCTCGGCGAGCGCACCGTGGCCGATCTCGCGGCGCTTCGGCGAACCGACGCGGCCGGTCTCACCGACGGAGTACGGCGGGAAGTTGTAGTTGTGCATGTAGCGCTTGCGGGTCACCGGGGAAAGGGTGTCCAGCTGCTGCTCCATACGGAGCATGTTGAGGGTGGTGACGCCCAGGATCTGGGTCTCGCCACGCTCGAACAGCGCCGAGCCGTGCACGCGCGGGATGGCCTCGACCTCGGCGGCGAGCGTACGGATGTCCGTGACGCCACGGCCGTCGATACGGACCTTGTCCTTGATGACGCGCTCGCGGACCAGCTTCTTGGTCAGCGCCCGGTAGGCACCGGAGATCTCCTTCTCGCGGCCCTCGAACTGCGGGAGCAGCTTCTCGGCGGCGATCTCCTTGATGCGGTCGAGCTCGGCCTCGCGCTCCTGCTTGCCGGCAATGGTGAGCGCCTGCGCGAGCTCGCCCTTGACGGCGGCGGTCAGGGCCTCCAGGACGTCGTCCTGGTAGTCGAGGAAGACCGGGAACTCGCCGGTGGGCTTGGCAGCCTTGGCGGCGAGGTCCGACTGGGCCTTGCACAGCGCCTTGATGAAGGGCTTCGCGGCCTCGAGACCGGCGGCGACGATCTCCTCGGTCGGCGCCTCGGCGCCGCCCTTGACGAGCTCGATGGTCTTCTCGGTGGCCTCGGCCTCGACCATCATGATCGCGACGTCGCCGTCCTCGAGGACGCGACCGGCGACCACCATGTCGAAGACGGCGTCCTCGAGCTCGGTGTGCGTCGGGAAGGCGACCCACTGGCCCTTGATCAGGGCGACACGGGTGCCGCCGATCGGGCCGGAGAAGGGCAGGCCGGCCAGCTGCGTGGAGCAGGAGGCGGCGTTGATCGCGACCACGTCGTACAGGTGGTCGGGGTTGAGCGCCATGATCGTCTCGACGATCTGGATCTCGTTGCGCAGGCCCTTCCTGAAGGAGGGGCGCAGCGGGCGGTCGATCAGGCGGCAGGTGAGGATCGCGTCCTCGGAGGGCCGGCCCTCACGACGGAAGAAGGAGCCGGGAATCTTGCCGGCTGCGTACATCCGCTCCTCGACGTCCACCGTCAGGGGGAAGAAGTCGAGCTGGTCCTTGGGCTTCTTGGAAGCGGTGGTGGCCGACAGCACCATGGTGTCGTCGTCCAGGTACGCCACGGCGGAACCGGCGGCCTGCTTGGCCAGGCGGCCCGTCTCGAAGCGGATGGTGCGGGTGCCGAAGGTTCCGTTGTCGATAACGGCCTCGGCGTAGTGGGTCTCGTTCTCCACTAGCGTTTTCTCCTCGTCTTCGTCCCCTCGCCCGTGTGGCGGAGGACGTGGCGGAGAAGCTCTCGTTCTGCGGGCCGGTCTTCGATCGAAGCACCCGGGGGGTTGTTCTCCGGGGGCCACTACCGAGGACCGGCGGCGGGGAGACGGCTTCTCGCTCGTTCAGTTTTGCTCTACGCGATCCAGACTAATTGGCGTCCGGTACGTAGCGCACGTACAGCAAAGGGAGCGGCCCCCTAAGAGTGGGAACCGCTCCCTCCACCAACGTCTTACTTGGCGCCGCCGGCCGCACCACGGCGGATGCCGAGGCGGTCGACGAGCGCACGGAAGCGCTGGATGTCCTTCTTGGCCAGGTACTGCAGCAGACGGCGGCGCTGGCCGACCAGGATCAGCAGACCACGGCGGGAGTGGTGGTCGTGCTTGTGCGTCTTGAGGTGCTCGGTCAGGTCCGAGATACGGCGGGAGAGCATCGCCACCTGGACCTCGGGGGAGCCGGTGTCGCCCTCCTTGGTGCCGAACTCGGTCATGATCTGCTTCTTCGTAGCGGCGTCGAGAGACACTCGGTACTCCTCTTTGATGTTCGATGCGCCCACGAGTGCCCCTGGTCTTGATCTCAGGGGAGCTTCCGTGACTCGGAGGCGAAGGTCCGATGAGCGCAGACCGCAGAGTTTCAGAGAAACTCCGGAGGTCGCGTACACAAACGGCCGTCACACAGCGTACCAGCCCGCGGCGGCGCCTCTGGCGCGTGCCACCGCCGCCTCTGGCGGATGCTCCTAGCTGGTCAGCGAGCGGGCCGCGCTGTAGATGTCGAGTACGGCGAGGCAGAGCGGGACCAGCGAGAGCAGCACCAGACTCTCGGTGAGGTCGAGCAGCCGGCCCCAGAAGGGCGAGAGGCCCTTCCTCGGGATGACCAGGCCGATCGCGGTGATCACGGCCGCGCCGGCGGCGACGGCAGCGGTGAGCCAGATCGTACGGATGTCCAGGCCGCCTCGGTCCCCGTACATCAGGAGGTCCTTGATCAGGTCGACGGGCGGGTTCAGGGAGAGGCCGAGGACCAGCAGCGCGATCGCGGCGATGCCCGCCACCAGGGTGCAGGCGACCTGCGAGGTGTAGCGGAAGAGCCGGGCGCGCAGCAGCATCGCGAGGCCGGCGGCCAGCGCGAGGAACTGACCCCAGATGCTGTTGGAGAAGCCGAGTACGGCGGCGCAGCCGACAACGACAGCGGCGCAGCCGCCGACCAGGCCGAGCAGCATCTCGTGGCCGCGGCGCGCCTGGGCCGCGATCCGCTCGGCGTCGACGGGCTGGGCCTCGGGCGTCTCGTTGGGGTCGGCGAAGGAGTCGTCGTAGCCCTCGGCTGCGCTGCGCGGGGATGCGTAGCCGATGGGCAGCCGGGCGAAGCGGGCGGAGAGGCCGGGCAGGAAGGCGACGAGGCCGATGGCGACCGGGGCGACGACGGCCGCCGTCTCGGTGGCGGAGGCCTCGGTGAGGATCATCAGGAACGTCGCGAGGGTGCCGGTGGCCCCCAGGAAGGTGGCCGCGACGAAGGGGGCGTCGCCGCTGGGGGTGAGCGCGACCAGGGCGACCGAGGCGACCAGCACGGTGACGCAGCCGAGCAGGAACTGCAGCCGACCGGGGCCGGCACCGGCGTCCGGGCCGATGATTCCGGAGCCCGCGATGAGCAGCAGCGGCAGCGCGCCGAGTCCGAGAGCGACGGCGGTGGCGCGGTCCGAGTACACCCTGGCCCGTACGCCCGCGAAGGCGGTGAGCAGCAGACCGCCCGCGCCCGCGATGATGCCCGGCAGGCTGTGCATGTCGTGGCGGACCGGGTCGGCGAACCAGAGCACGAAGCCCATCAGGACGAGCAGCAGGACACCGCCGACCAGGCCGGCACCGCGCAACAGGTCGTCGCTCCACAGATGGCGGTCGCGGGTGACCGCGGAGGCGACGGCGTCGGAGACATCGTCGAAGACGGCGGGCGGCAGTGACTCGGCGAAGGGGCGCAGGCTCAAGACCTCGCCGTCCAGCACCTGTTGGGCGCTGAGCGAGCGGGCGCCCTCGAGTACGGTCCCGTCGCGGCGTACCAAGTGGTAGCCGGTCGGGGCGCCCGGGGACTGCGTCTGGCCGGTCAGCCGCAGGATTTCCGGGTAGACGTCGGCGACGGCGATGTCCTCCGGGAGGGCAACATCGATTCGGCTGTCCGGCGCCACGACGGTGACGCGGCAGAAGCCGGTCGCTGCGGTCGTACTCACTGTCTGGACCCCCTGGTTCGCCCTGATTCGCGGTTGCGCACGGTGCGCGCGACACCCTACCGGGACACGGGGCAGGGGCCTGCAAGTAGGATCACCGTCGCGCGGAGGGAAGTCCGCAGCAAAGGCAGTCACGGGGGCGCCGGTGCGGAATCAGCCCGTCCGTCTCCCGTCCGTATCGAGGGATTGATGCTCCGGTGAGCCAGATCGTCGTGAAACGCCCGCCGAGGTCGCTGCCGCCTGAAGTGCCCACGGAGGAGCTGGCTCTGGAGGCTCCTCCGGAGCTGCCGCGGGGTCAGTCGGAGGGCATGCTGATGCAGATTCTGCCGGTCCTCGGCATGGGCTCTTCGGTGGTCTTCTTCTTCTCGCCGCAGGCGCCTCCGTTCATGCGCATCATGGGCGTGATGATGCTGGTCTCGACCGTCGGGATGGTCGTCGCCCAGATCGTCAGGTTCCGCAAGGGTACGCAGGGGCAAATGGCAGATGTCCGCCGCGACTACCTCAAATACCTCGCACAGACCCGGCGTACGGTGCGCAAGACCGCGCGCAAGCAGCGCGATGCCCAGCTCTATCTGCACCCCTCCCCCGAGCAGCTCTGGTCCGTGGTGGCCGAGGGCTCGCGGGTCTGGGAACGGCGTGTGGGCGACAACGACTTCGGGCAGGTGCGCATCGGTCTCGGCGCGCAGCAGCTGGCCACGCCGCTCGTGGCGCCGGACACCGCGCCGGTGGACGAGCTGGAGCCGCTCTCGGCCGGTGCGATGCAGCAGTTCCTCGCGGTGCACGGCTCGTTGGACGGGCTGCCGATGGCGGTCTCGATCCGCGCCTTCTACCACGTGACGGTCTCCGGTGAGCCGGAGTCGGCGCAGTCCACGGCGCGGGCGCTGGTCTCCCAGTTGGTGACGCTGCACTCCCCCGAGGACCTGATGGTCGCCGTGGTGGCTGCGCCGGGAGCCGTCCCGCGCTGGGACTGGACGAAGTGGCTGCCGCATACGCAGGTGCCCGGTCAGGTGGACGGCGCCGGTACGAAGCGGCTGTTCGGCGACGACCTCGGTGAGCTGGAGCAGCTGCTCCACAGCCGCCTCGACGGGCGGCCGCGGTTCAGCCGGGAGAACCAGCCGGTCCTGGACCAGCCGCATGTCGTCGTCGTACTGGACGGCGGGATGGTGCCGCCGGACTCGCTGTTCGCGGCGGCCGAGGGTCTGCAGGGCGTGACCATCGTCGAGGTCGTCGCCGGCGATCTGGACGAGCCGCGCGGCGGTCTTTCGGTGGTCGTACGACCGGCGCGGCTGCGTCTCGAGTCCGGTTCACGGGTGGCGTACGAGGGTGTGCCTGACGGGATTTCGCTGCCGGCCGCCGAGGCGCTCTCACGTCAGCTCGCGCCGCTGCGGATGGGCGGTGGCGACGACGACGAACCGCTGCTCGCCAACCTGGACTTCACCGATCTGCTGAACCTGGGGGACGCCGGGTCCATAGACGTGGCCCGCACCTGGCGGCCGCGGTCGGTCGCCGAGCGGCTGCGGGTACCGATCGGTGTCGGCGAGGACGGCCAGCCGGTGATGCTGGACCTCAAGGAGGCCGCGCAGGAGGGCATGGGCCCGCACGGTCTGTGCGTCGGCGCCACCGGTTCCGGTAAGTCGGAGCTGCTGCGCACCCTGGTGCTCGGCCTCGCGGTCACACATACGTCGGAGACGCTGAACTTCGTCCTCGCGGACTTCAAGGGCGGTGCGACGTTCACCGGAATGTCGCAGATGCCGCATGTCGCGGCCGTGATCACCAACCTGGCGGACGACCTCACGCTGGTGGACCGCATGGGTGACGCGATCCGCGGTGAACTGCAGCGCCGGCAGGAGCTGCTGCGCTCGGCGGGCAACTACGCCAACATCCACGACTACGAGAAGGCGCGCGCGGCGGGAGCCCCGCTGGAGCCGCTGGCCTCGCTCGTCCTCGTCATCGACGAGTTCTCCGAACTCCTCACCGCCAAGCCCGACTTCATCGACATGTTCATCCAGATCGGCCGTATCGGCCGTTCGCTGGGTGTGCATCTGCTGCTGGCCTCGCAGCGCCTGGAGGAGGGCAAGCTGCGCGGCCTCGACACCTATCTCTCGTACCGGATCGGTCTGCGGACCTTCTCGGCGGCCGAGTCGCGCACGGCGCTGGGTGTGCCCGACGCGTACCACCTGCCGTCGGTGCCCGGTTCCGGCTATCTGAAGTTCGGTACGGACGAGATGACCCGCTTCAAGGCGGCGTACGTCTCCGGTACGTACCGCACCAGTGGTCCTGATCTGTCGGTGGGCCAGCTGCCCATCGAGCGGCGGCCCGTGGTCTTCACCGCGACTCCGGTGCCGGTGGTGTACGCGGCACCCGATCCCGCCGCGTTGGCCGCCGCCAACGCCGCCGAGGACGAGGCGCTCGCCGACACGGTGCTGGATGTGATCGTGCGCAAGCTGGAGGGTCAGGGTGTGCCCGCCCACCAGGTGTGGCTGCCGCCGCTGGACCAGGCGCCCACGCTGGACCAGCTGCTGCCCGGTCTCGCGCCGACCGCGGACCGCGGTCTCACCGCGACCGAGTACACGCGTCCGGGCGGTCTCACCGTCCCGCTCGGCCTGATCGACAAGCCCTTCGAGCAGCGCCGCGAGGTGCTGTACCGGGACTTCTCCGGAGCAGCGGGCCACATGATGGTCGTCGGCGGTCCGCAGTCCGGCAAGTCGACGCTGATGCGGACGCTGATCTCGTCGTTCGCGCTCACCCACACCCCGGCCGAAGTGCAGTTCTACGCGCTCGACTTCGGCGGTGGCGGTCTGTCCTCGCTCTCCGACCTGCCGCATGTCGGCGGTATCGCCTCGCGGCTCGACCCTGAGCGGGTGCGCCGTGCGGTCGCCGAGGTGATGGGCGTACTCAACCGGCGTGAGGAGTTCTTCCGCGCCAACAACATCGACTCCATCGCCACCTACCGGCGCAGGCGCGCCGCCGGCGAGCTGCCCGGCGAGGCCTGGGGAGATGTCTTCCTGGTCATCGACGGCTGGGGCGGTTTCAAGAACGACTACGAGATGCTGGAGCCGGTCGTCGCCGACCTCACGGCGCGCGGCCTGGGCTACGGCATCCATGTCATCATCACCGCCGCCCGCTACATGGAGGTACGTGCGGCCCTGAAGGACCAGATGCTGGGGCGGCTGGAGCTGCGGCTCGGTGACGTCATGGACTCGGAGTTCGACCGCAAGGTCGCGGCGAACGTCCCGGCCGGTGTGCCGGGCCGTGGCCAGGTCCCGGAGAAGCTGCACTTCATGACGGCTCTGCCGCGTATCGACTCGATCAGCAGCTCCGGCGATCTGTCGGAGGGCACGGCCGCCTTTGTGCAGGCGGTCAAGGGGAACTGGGCGGGGCCTGCGGCGCCGACCGTCCGGCTGCTGCCGCGCCGGCTGCCCGCCGAGCAGCTGCCCAAGGGCTTCGAGTATCCGCAGCACGGCATCGCGATCGGCATCGACGAGACGAACCTGGAGCCGGTGTTCGTCGACTTCGAGAGCGACCCGTTCTTCCTGATCTTCGGCGAGAGCGAGTCCGGGAAGACGGCGCTGCTGCGGCTGATCGCCAAGCAGATCTCCGAGCGCTACACCCCGGAGCAGGCGCGGATCGTGGTCGGCGACTACCGGCGCACGATGCTGGAGGCCGTACCGGCCTCGCATCTGCTGGAGTACGCGCCGATGACGTCCGCGATGGAAATGCACATGGACGCGATCAACACGGTGATGGGCAAGCGCGCGCCGAAGCCGGACATCACACCGCAGCAGCTGCGCGACCGCAGTTGGTGGACCGGGCCGCAGCTCTTCGTCCTCATCGACGACTACGAGCTGGTCGCCACCAACTCGGGCAATCCGCTGTCGGTACTGGTGGACAATCTGCCGTTCGCGCGTGATGTCGGCATCCGCTTCATCATCGCGCGCAGCGCGGCCGGAGCTTCACGGGCGATGTACGAGTCGTTCATGCAGCGGATCAAGGAGCTGGGCGCGCAGGGCGTCATCCTCTCCGGCGACCCGGGCGAGGGAGACATCCTCGGCAATGTCCGGGCGCGTCCGATGCCGCCGGGACGTGGCACTTTCGTGTCCCGCAAGCGGGGCGCACCGCTGGTCCAGGTGGGCTGGCTGCCGGATCAGTAGTCCCTCGAGGCACACGTCCCGGCACGTCCCGGCACACGTCCCGGCAGCCGTCAAGGCTGCCGGGACGCACCAAGTAGTGTGGTTGCGCACCTCGTTCATCGCACCTGGGAGGGACCGCGCCGATGGCTGACGCAAGCGAGAAGGAACGCCAGAAGGAAGAGCTGTACGCCCTCGACATCTCCGGTGTGGAGTGGCTCAGCGCGCCCGGCACCAGCAAGGACGAGGAGCGCGTCGAGATCGCTTATCTGCCGGGCGGGGCGGTCGCGATGCGCTCGTCGCTGGAGCCGGAGACGGTTCTGCGGTACACGGAGGCCGAGTGGCGCGCGTTCGTACTCGGCGCGCGTGACGGCGAGTTCGATCTCAGGTAGGAGCTTGTACGGCAAGGGGGGTTGCCCGCCTGCGCGGGCAACCCCCCTTGGACGTTCGCTCGATGCTCGTCAGTGCATCATGCGGAAACGGGTGGCATTGTCCTTGTCCGTGTCCTGGTAGCCGACAACGGACTGGTCGAGCAGACGCGCGATCTGAGCCAGGTCCGCGTTCAGGCCGTCCATGTCCCGGGCCAGGTTGGCCTGGACCTCGATGTAGGCCTGCTTGGCGTCACCGTCCCAGTTGCCCGCGACGTTCTTGACGTGCGTCAGCAGGTCCCGGAGCTGCTCGTTCAGGTACTTCGAGGTGCCGCGGACGTCACCGGCCGCGGTGGTCACTGTGTCGTAGTTGACAGCAGTCGTCATGCTTTACTCCTAGTGGCGATTCTGCGGAGGATCCGGACGGCTCAGATGCTGAGGATGGCGCTGCTGCCCTGCGAGGCTTCCATCTTGCGGAAGGTCTGGATGCGCTCGGTCTCCTGTGCATCGAAGCCGTCGGCGCTCATCTTCACGAGGTTCTGCAGGTTCTCCAGGTCGCGCTGCACGTTCCGCATACGCAGGTTCAGGTCCTTCTGAGCCCGGTCGTACTCCTGGCTCGCCGCACCCTTCCAGCCGGTCTGGATCTGGTCCACCACGCTGTTGAGCGACGTGATCCGGCTGTTCAGCTCGGTCTGGAACTTGTCGATCTGCTTGGACAGACCGGTGATATCGCCACTTGTTACATTCAGGTCTTTGCCGCTACCCGACATCGTGCCCCTTCTTCCTACTACGGTGCTGTAGACGGAAGCCGATTGGATGCCGCCCCCGTACGGACACAGTCCTCACTGAGTCCTACAGCCACTCTATCCACTTGATACGACAGTTCCAACTGCAAAGTCCCGTATGGAGACTTGGCTCACTGGGCCCTTTTGCGCCGGGTGTCCCGGATGACCGTTGCCGCCCCCGCGACCACTGCCACCAGTACGACGCCAATGCCCAACGCGTAGGTTGAGTACCGCTCCTTGCGTTCCTGAGCGGTCTCGGTCATCGCAAGATGCGCGGGCTCCGGCGCGGGCGGCTTCGGCGGGCCGGGGTCGGCGTGCGGTGCGTCGATCGGGCGGCCGTCGCCGCTGAGCGCGCGCACCGGGTCGATCACGCCCCAACCGACGAAGCTGTCCTTGCCGTTGATGCTGCGCTCGGCGGTCTGCTCGATCTGCGCGATGATCTGCGGCACGGTCCAGCCGGGGTACTTGGCCTTGAGCAGCGCTGCGACACCGGCGACGTACGGCGCGGAGAAGCTGGTGCCGTTGTCGACGCACTGCCCGTTGCCGGGGACGGTGGAGACGACGTCGACTCCGGGGGCGGCGATGCCGACGAAGCCGCCCGCCTGCGAGAAGACCGCCCGTTCGTTGTTGCGGTCGGAGGAGGCGACGGCGAGAACGCCCGGGAACGCGGCGGGGTAGGTGTCCTTCAGCTTGCCGTCCATACCGTCGTTGCCGGCGGAGGCGACCACGACGATCTTCTTCTGGATCGCCTGCTGTATCGCCTTGTTGAGGGTCGAGTCGAGCGAGAGCGGCTTCGTCGTGTCCTGGGAGATGTTGATGACGTCGGCACCCTTGGCGATGGCGTGCTCGATCGCCGTGGCCATCGTCTTGTCGTTGCCGCTGTTCTTCTCGTCGTTCTGGCGGATGGGGATGATCGTGGCCTCGGGTGCCAGCCCGACGAAGCCGGTGCCCTTGCGGGGGCGCGCGGCGATGATCCCGGCGACCTTGGTGCCGTGGCCGACCTCGTCGACCGTCCCGTCGGTCTTGCCGCGCTTGTCGTCGCTCGAGCTGTTCTTGTCGGGCTTGAGGAGGTCCTTGCCCGCGGAGGCGTCGACGGCGGACTTGAGCTGGACGTTGGCGTTGTCCACGCCGGTGTCGATGACCGCGACCCGGACGCCCTTGCCCTTGGTGTCCTGCCACAACTCGTCGAGCAGCACCCGCTGGAGCGGCCAGGGGATCCCCTCGATCTGCTTCTTCATCGGAAAGGTGCACTCGCCGCTGCCGTTGATGCCCAGCTGGTGCGGGACTTCGTCGGCGTATGCGGCCGGGGACATCGCCGACAGACCCGTCAGCGCCGTTGCGGCGGTCAGCAGCGCGGTCTTCCTGCGCAGGTGCAGCATCGGTCGCACTCCCCTACGAACCCTGCGGCTGACGCGCGCTGTTGGTGTCGAGCCGGGGTCCCTTGGACAGGAACTCCGACCAGTTGATCGGCACGAGGGTCGGAGTGACCTTCTCGTATCCGAGCCGGATCTGCGCCTGGCTGGGCTCGGGGCGGCCGTCCTGCTGCTTCTGCTGGTCGCCCGTGCCGATGTCGGAGCGGTTCGCGTCGCTGTCGCCGTTCGCCTGGACGGCGTACCGCAGTCCGGTGTCGGTCACCAGGAAGAGCGAGCCGTCGGGCTTGGTCTGCTTGCCCTGGACCTGCGTGTAGAGAAGGCCGGTTCCGGGGGTGACATAGGTGCTGGTGCCGCCTGCGGTTATCTCCGCGGGGTACTCGGAGCCGGCCCAGGTGGACAGGGTCGTACGGCCCTTGTCGTCGACCTTGCGCAGCACGCTGCAGACGGTGTCGCGGTCGCCGTCCCGGGAGTTGACCTGCTTCGACCTGAGCGAGGGCCAGTGGTACTGAGCGCCGAAGAAGTCGCTCTCCGGGGCAAACGACGCCGCGTCGACGCTGACTGCCTCGCCGCGCATGTTGAGCTTGTCGGTCAGCGGGGAGCTGATGAGCAGCCAGGCGGTGAAGTCGGAGACCGGCTGGACCTTGCCGGGCAGCACGACGTAGTGCTGCGGCCCGGAGCCGGTCTGGGCCTGGAGGACCATGCCGACCTGGTCCTGCTCCCTCGTCAGCCCGCCGCCGATGCCCGCGCTCGCGCCGACCTGGCCGGGGATGGCGGGAAAGTCGACCGGGGTGCCGTCGTGCAGCGTCGCCAGCCAGTCGTCGGTGACGGACTGCGGCTCCTTGCTGCCGACCAGGGCGCGGGTGAGGAACCCGGCATCGCTCTGGCTGCCACGCACCAGGTACTTGGTGCCGCCGGCGTCCACGAGGTAGCGCAGCCCGTTCTGGCCCTTGACGTACAGGACTTGGCCACCGCTGAGGCGCTGCTCGCCCTCGGTCCGCTTCAGATCGCGGTCGCCCAGGACGAAGGTCGCCTTCTGCACGGTGCCGCCCTTACCGCCGCCGGGCTGCTCGCAGACCGCCCAGCGCTTGGACTCGGCGGCCTCCTTGGCGGACGGCAGTCGGTCGGGTGCGTACGGAATGCCGAGAATCGGGCCGCGCGGGGGCTTGCCCGAGTCCAGGATGTCGTCGCTGACCTGGATCACCTTGAACTGCTGGGGGGTGAGCAGCAGTCGCGCGGACGCGAGGTTCAGAACGGGGTGGAGGAGGACCTTCTGGTTCTTGCCCTTGCCGGTGGCGAGCACGACATAGCGCGTGGTGGAGTCCTTGCCGACGATCACCTTGGTGCCGGGCTGGGCCCAGTCCTTGGGAGCCTTGGGCTTGAACATGCCGAAGGCGCCGAATCCCGCCACGACCAGCGCACCGACGATGATGCTGGGGACGACGGCGCGCATCGGGCGCGGTGCCCCCTCCTCCGTACCCGTGGTGGACGGTTGGAGGAATGCCGCCACCGTGCGCTTCTTCGCAAAGGTGTACGCGTTGAGCTCATCCCGCCGTGATGCCATGAGTCCCCATTGGTAAAGAAGGCACTGATTCTCCCCGCGGGGACCTTGTGATGAGCACGGTCCCCGGGCCCTCGTTGTCGGACCGGCCCCCTACTATGCCTGTTGATCGACGGTGCTTGCGGGGCGGGTAGGGTGATCCAGCCGCCAGGAGCCTTGCTGCGCAGGGCCGGACAGGGGTGATCGGGATGAATTGGGGCCTAATGAACTGGGGGGTGGCGGATTAATGGCTTCCGCGACGCGGGTGCGGCCGGCACCCCACGGGCAGGCCTCGGCACGGCCCACTGCACCGTCCCAGGGACCGGCGGCACCCCGACTCCAGGCACGACCAGGGCACTTCGGTTCGTTCCGACTGCAACAGCTCGTACTGATCGAGATCGCCGCGGCGCTGCTCCTTGTGGCCTGGGTGATCGATCCGCTGATGCTGGTTCCCGCTTTTGTGGTCGCCGCGCTGCTGGTGCTGCTGGCCCTGCTGCGCAGGCACCGGCGCTCGATGCCCGAGTGGCTCGCCACCGTCTTCGCCCTCCGCGCGCGCAGGCGCAGGGCCGCATCGCTGGTCCTCCCGCCCGACACGGAACCGGGGCTCGCGCCCGCCGTCGAGTGCGACCCCGCCCTGCGGACGTACACCTTCAGCGACCGCGACCGGCGACCGGTGGGCATGATCGGCGACGGGACCTTCCTGACGGCCGTGCTGCAGGTCGAGTCGGACGCCACGGCCCTGCGGCCGGACCGTACCGCCAGGCCGCTGCCGATGGCCCTGCTGCGCGATGTGCTCGACGTCGACGGCATCCGGCTGGAGTCGGCACAGATCGTCCAGCACACCCAGCCCGCGCCCGCACCGCATCTGCCGCAGCAGTCGGTCGCCGCGCGCAACTACGCACCACTGCAGGCGCAGACCGGGTCACCCGCGATACGGATCACCTGGATCGCGCTCAAGCTCGACCCTGAACTCTGCCCGGAAGCGGTGGCGGCGCGCGGCGGCGGCCTCGATGGCGCGCAGAAGTGCCTCGTGCGGACCGCCGACCAGCTGGCGAGCCGGCTGACCGGCGCCGGATTCCGGGCCACCGTGCTGACCGAGGAAGAGCTGACGGCGGCCATCGCCACCTCCTGCTGCGCCAGCCCGATGGCCATCGCACAGGCGAGCCGGGCGGAGACACCCGCGTCGCGCACCCAGGAGACCTCGCGCACCTGGCGCGTCGACGACCGCCGCCACACCACGTACTGGGTGAGCCGCTGGCCCCAACTGGGCGGCGGCGGGGCCCCGATGCCGCAGCTCGTCGCCCTGCTCACCTCCATCCCCGCGCTGGCCACCACTTTCAGCCTCACGCTGGGGCACGGTGACCGGCAGGGCGTGACGGTCAGCGGGCATGTCCGCATCACGGGGCGCAGCGACGAGGAACTGGTTGCCGCGCGCCATGAACTGGAGCGCGCCGCTCGCGGGGTCAAGACCGGGCTGGTGCGGCTCGACCGGGAGCAACTGCCCGGCATGCTCGCCACACTGCCGCTCGGGGGAGCCCGCTGATGTCTGTGCCTGCCGCCAAGCCTCGTATCGGCTTCGGACTGATCGGACCGCGCCGGGACCGGCATGCGCTCTCGATGGACCAACTGTCCTCGCTGGCGCTGCCGGTCGGCGACGACGGAGTGGTCGTCGGCGTCGATGCCGAGAGCAAGCCCGCGGTGCTGGGCATCAACCGCCCCACGGCGTACGACGTCACGCTGATCGGCGGCCTGTGGACGGCGCAGGTGCTCGCGCTGCGGGCGGCCGCGACGGGTGCGCGGGTCACCGTGGAGACGGGCCGGGCGCACGCCTGGACGACGCTGGCCCAGGCGGCGGGCGGCGGACAGCAGTGCATATCGCTGCACGATGTGGGGCGGGTGCCGCCGCAGGGCGCTTCGGCCGGCAGTCCGGTCGTGGTGGTGCGGGACTGCGGGATGCGGCCGCCGCGCGGGCGGGTGGTCTCGGGTCCCTGGCAGTCGGTGGTGACGCTGCTGCCGTATCTGAGCCCGGTGGCACCGCGGCTGATGGAGAAGTCCGGTCTGGTCGGGATACAGCGCGTCTCGCCGGACGAGGCCGCGCAGATCGGGCGCATCATGCATCTCCCGCGGCCCGAGACTGAGGCGCTGTCCACTCTTGCGGACGGCGTCACGCTCTGGTGCACTGCGCGGGACCGGCAGTTCGTCATGACGCAGGCCACGGACGCCGAGACCGGATTGTTGGGCAGCGCTCGCCGGATGGACTGAGCGGCCATCAGTCCGTACGCAGTTGTACCATTTTGACCTATCGACTTCTTACGCTCTGCCGCACTCAGTTCACTTGGGGGCAGCGCGTGACGTACGGGACAGTCGCCGACGCGTGGTCGGGCCTGCCGTATCGAGGTTGTTGACGATTAGGGTGGGACAGGGCGCGGCAGAAGAACCTGCGGGCATGTTGGCCGCGTCCTACAGGGGGAGAGCCGGGCCGATCGGACGAACAGGTCGCCCCCACCCACCACGGCACAAGGGTGCTCGACCACACCAGGAGGCAAAGTGAACGGCGATCGGGACGAGATCCACGGGGGCTGGAACATTCCCGTCGATGATCAGTCCGACGCGGAGCCCGCCGAGATGACGGGTGAGTTCACCATCGACTACACCCCGCCGGCCTGGTACACGCAGAACGCGTCGGGCGATACGTCGGGCGGCGGTGCGGGCCAGCAGGGGCTCACGCCTCCTCCCGCGCCGCCCAACGGTGCGCCGGTGGCGGTGCCGGGGCTGCCCGCAGGCAGTGGCTTCGAGCCGAGCTGGGCGCCGACACCGCCGCCTCCTCCGGCACAGGTTCAGGCACCCGTGCCGGCTCCTGCCCCGGTGCCTGCCCCTGCCCCTGCACCTGAAGCGGCTCCTGCCCCTGCGCCCGCTGCTGTGCCGCCGGCTCCGGCTGCTGAGGCGGCCGCCGAGCCCGCGCCGCAGCCTTTCGGGGGCGGCGATATCGAGAGCGGGGCGACCATGCGGTTCTCCCCGGCCGCGCTGAAGCGCGAGATGGAGGAGCGGGCCGCGGCCAAGGAGACGGAGGAGTCCGGCTCCGGTATCGGTTCCGACTCCGGTCCCGGCACTGGTTCTGGTTCTGGTTCTGGTTCCGGCACTGGTTCGGAGGGCGCAGCGGACGATTCCGCCGAGGCCGAAGCCGAACCCCAGGGCGAGGCTCCTGCCGGTGCCGCCGAAGCCGACGCGTCCGCGGCCGCCTCCGCGGATGACACCGCGGACTCGGTCGGCGACGAGCCGCAGGACTCCGACAGCGACGAGGCCGAGCCCCGTGACGAGGCCGCCCCGGCGGGCGCGGAGGTTCCGGCAGACGCGGAGGTTCCGGCCGAGGAGCCGGCCGACTCGGTACCCCAGGACGCCGCTCCGGCCGACTCCGTACCCCAGGACACTCCGCAGGACACTCCGCCCGCGCCCGCACCGGTTCAGCCGTGGTCCCCGACGCCCCCGGCACAGAGCACCGGACTGCCGCCGCTGCCGCCCGCCTTCCAGCCGGCCGCACCGACGTCCGCGCCGCAGTGGCCGGTATCCGCGCAGACCAACGACCAGTCCGCCCCGCCGCAGGCTCAGCTGCCGGCGCAGAACGGTCCTCAGGCCGCGCCCGCGTGGCAGACACCCGCCCCGGCAGCCCCGTCCGTTCCCTTTGTTCCTGAGCAGCAGGGCGGTTACGGGTTCCCGCAGCAGGGTCGGCCCGGTCAGCCCGCGCCCGCCGCGCCGCTGCCCCCGGCCGTCCCTGGCCCCGACGCGCAGAACCCGCACGGCGGCTACGGCTTCCCCCAGCCCGGACAGCCGGTGCCGGGACAGCCCGCCCCGCACGGCGGCTACGGTTTCCCGCAGCCCGGACAGCCCGCAGCCCACGCGCCCGTACCGCCGCAGACGCCGAACCTGCCCGCGCCCGCCACACCCCCTCACGCCGCGCAGCAGAGCGGTTACGGGTTCCCGCAGCAGGGCCAGCCCGTTCCGCCGTCGCCCGGGCCCGCCGCGCCGCTGCCCCCGGCCGTCCCTGGCCCCAATGCACAGGCCCCGCACGGCGGCTACGGCTTCCCCCAGCCCGGACAGCCCGGGCAGCCCGCAGCCCACGCGCCCGTACCGCCGCAGACGCCGAACCTGCCCGCCCCCGCCACGCCCTATCTGCCCGCACAGCAGGGCCAGCCACAGGCTCCCCCGCAGGCCGGGCCCATCGACCCGCGGACCGGTGCCGCCTGGCCCACGCCGGTCACACACGACCAGCGCGAGCGTTCCGTGCCCGGCGCCCCGCTCGGGTACACCGCCGCCGTCGAGCTCTCCTCCGACCGCCTGGTCCGGGGCAAGCAGAAGGCCAAGAGCAGCCGCAATCCCTCCAGCGCCGCCCGCTTCAAGCTCGGCGGCAAGAAGGAGGAGGCGGAGCGGCAGCGCAAGCTCGACCTCATCCGTACACCGGTGCTGTCCTGCTACCGGATCGCGGTCATCAGCCTCAAGGGCGGCGTCGGCAAGACCACGACGACCACCGCGCTCGGCTCGACCCTGGCCACCGAGCGGCAGGACAAGATCCTGGCGATCGACGCCAACCCGGACGCCGGCACCCTCGGCCGCCGGGTGCGGCGCGAGACCGGGGCCACCATCCGTGACCTGGTCCAGGCGATCCCGTACCTCAACTCGTACATGGACATCCGCCGGTTCACCTCGCAGGCGCCCTCGGGTCTGGAGATCATCGCCAACGACGTGGACCCGGCGGTCTCCACGACGTTCAACGACGAGGACTACCGGCGTGCGATCGACGTACTGGGCAAGCAGTACCCGATCATCCTGACCGACTCCGGTACCGGTCTGCTCTACAGCGCGATGCGCGGAGTGCTGGATCTGGCCGACCAGTTGATCATCATCTCGACGCCGTCCGTGGACGGCGCGAGCAGTGCGTCGACGACACTGGACTGGCTTTCCGCCCATGGGTACGCCGAGCTGGTGCAGCGTTCCCTCACGGTCATCTCCGGGGTCCGCGAGACCGGAAAGATGATCAAGGTCGATGACATCGTTCAGCACTTCCAGACGCGCTGCCGCGGTGTGATCGTGGTGCCGTTCGACGAGCACCTGTCGGCCGGCGCCGAGGTCGACCTCGACATGATGCGCCCCAAGACCCGTGAGGCGTACTT
Source organism: Streptomyces sp. NPDC002730 (assembly GCF_042888805.1). NCBI lineage: Bacteria > Bacillati > Actinomycetota > Actinomycetes > Kitasatosporales > Streptomycetaceae > Streptomyces > Streptomyces sp. NPDC002730. The sequence continues at coordinate 419,673 of NZ_JBIAQG010000007.1, read as the reverse complement.
CAACCTGTCCGCGCTGATCGCCGAGGACTTCGTACGCGCTCAGCAGCAGCAGGGGTTGTGGACCGCGGACGGCAACCCGCCGCCGCACCTGGCGCCGCCGATGCCGGGGCACCAGCAGGCGCCGGGGCAGCCGATGCCCGGACAGCCCGCCCCCGGACAGCCCATGCCCGGGCAGCCGTACCCGCCGCAGCAGCCGTACCCGCAGGGTCAGCCGCAGCAGCCGTACGGTGGCCAGCAGCCGCCGCAGGGTCAGCAGCCCTATCCGCCGCAGGGCTGGCAGCAGTCGCTGCCCTCCCAGGCGCAGTCCCCCGCGAGTCCGCCCGCACCTGTCCACGGACAGCCCGGTCCGCAGGGCCAGCCGGGTGGTCCGGGACAACCGGATCTGCAGGGGCCCGTACCGCCCGCCGGATGGCCGCAGCAGCAGCCTCCACAGGCACCGCCAGCCCCTCAGCAGTAGCGCGACAGAGGTCTAAACCAATGAGGGCCCGCACCGTCTCCACGGTGCGGGCCCTCATTGCATTCCCGCAGCCCACACGGGGTTTGACGGATCGTTGACGCAACTCGCCACCGCTGATAAACCTTCGCTTCACCTTCTCCGAGCGACTGATGACGCGAGGTTCCCGTCCCATGGCCACAAAGGTTCCACCCCGCATCCGACTGCTTCTGGCCTCCGGCGCCGCCGCCCTGTTGGTGGTCGGCTCGGCAACCCCCTCGGCCCAAGCCGCCGACGACGGCGGCAAGAAAGTCCTCACCGTCGCCGTCTCGCAGAGCGTGGACTCCCTGAGCCCGTTCCTGGCGCAGAAGTTGGTCAGCACCACCATCCACCGACTGGCCTACGAGTACCTGACGAATTACGACGTCAAGGACGCCCACCCGATCCCCGGACTCGCCACCGCGTGGAAGCCGTCCCCGGACAAGCTGACGTGGACGTACACCATCCGGAAGAACTCCAAGTGGTCCGACGGGAAGCAGGCCACCGCCGAGGACGCCGCCTGGACCTTCAACAAGATGATGACGGACGAGAACGCGGCCACCGCCAATGGCAGCTTCACGGCCAACTTCAAGAAGGTCACCGCGCCGGACCCCGAAACACTGGTCATCGAGCTGAAGAAGCCGCAGGCCACCATGGCGGCGCTCGACGTCCCGATCGTGCCCAAGCATGTCTGGGAGAAGGTCGGCGACTTCTCGAAGTTCAACAACGACAAGAAGTTCCCCATCGTCGGCAACGGCCCGTTCATCGTCACCGACTTCAAGGTCGACCAGTTCGTCAAGCTCAAGCCCAACAAGGACTTCTGGCGTGGGACGCCCAAGTTCGACGAGCTGGTATTCAAGTACTACAAGGACGGTGACGCGGCGGTCGCCGCGCTGCAGAAGGGCGAGGTCTCCTTCGTCCAGGGCCTCACGCCCGCCCAGGCCACCGCCCTCAAGAGCGCCGACAACATCAAGGTCAACGACGCGCCGGGCCGCCGCTTCTTCGCCCTGGCCACCAACCCGGGCGCCAGGTCGAAGGATGGCAAGACCTTCGGCAGCGGCCATACGGCGCTGCTCGACCCGTCCGTCCGCAAGGCCCTCTTCCACGCCACCGACCGCAAGACCATCGTCGACAAGGTCTTCCAGGGGCACGCCGTGGAGGGCGAGGGCTATATCCCGCCGCGCTTCGAGTCGTACTTCTGGAAGCCGGACGCGAGCCAGAAGATCGCGTACGACCCGGCGAAGGCTGCCACGCTCCTCGACCAGGCCGGCTACAGGAAGAACGGCAGCGGCAAGCGCGTCGGCAAGGACGGCAAGGCGCTCGACTTCCGTATCCTCTGCCACGCCACCGACCCCAACGACAAGGCAATCGGCAAGTATCTGCAGGAGTGGTGGGGCGAGCTCGGCATCGGGCTCAAGGTCGACTGTCTCGACAATGTCTCCGACCCGTGGGTCAAGGGCGACTACGACCTGGCCTTCGACGGATGGTCCGTCAACCCGGACCCGGACTTCGTCCTCTCCATCCACACCTGTTCCGCGCTGCCGGCCACGCCCAAGGACACCGGCGCAACCGACAACTTCATCTGCGACAAGCAGTTCGACGGGCTCTACGCGCAGCAGACCGCGGAGTACGACGCCGCCAGGCGGACCGGCCTGGTCAAGCAGATGGAATCCCGGCTGTACGACACGGGCTACATGAATGTCCTCGCGTATCCGAACGCCGTCGAGGCGTACCGTACCGACCAGATCGGGTCCATCAAGACGATGCCGGAGGCCGCGGGCAATCTCTGGGGTCAGGACGGCTACTGGAGTTGGTGGTCGGCCGAGCCGGCCGCCGGTGACGGCAGCTCCGACAGCGGCGCTTCCAAGGGCGTCGTGATCGGCATCGGCGCGGCTGTCGCCCTCGCCGCCGGACTCGGGCTCTTCGTCATGATGCGCCGCCGTTCCAGCGCGGAGGACCGTGAATAGTCGATGAGCACTACGAGCACGACAAGCACCACCGCTGTGGCGCGGGTCCCCGAGGCCCGCGCCGCGAGCGGCAACGTACGCGCCTATCTCCTCTATGTGGCGGGCAAGCTGGGTGGCGCGGCGATCTCGCTGCTCGCGGTGCTCGTCACCAGCTTCTTCCTCTTCCGGATCATCCCGGGCGACCCGGTGAAGGCCATGACCCATGGCATGCCGACGTCCGCCGAGCAACTGGCGACCCTGCGCCGCCAGTTCGGTCTCGACCAGCCGATGTGGCAGCAGTTCACCGACTACTGCGCCAAGGCGCTGACGGGCGATCTCGGTACGTCGTACCAGTTCCACGCGCCCGTCGGCGAGCTGATCACACAGAAGGTGCCGGCGACGCTCCTGCTCACCGGTGCCGCCGTGATGATCTACTCGGCGCTCGGGCTCTGGCTCGGCACCCGCTCCGCGTGGCGCCACGGCAGCCTCGGCGACAAGCTCAACACCGGTGTGGCGCTCACCTTGTGGTCCGTGCCGGCCTTCTGGCTCGGCCTGCTGCTGATCATCACCTTCTCGGTGGGCGTCGGTCCGGTCCCCGGAATGTTCCCGACCGGCGGCATGGAGTCCGGTGACAGGACCGGCTTCGCGTACGTCACCGATGTCGCGCACCACATGGTGCTGCCGGTCACCACCCTGGTCGCTGTCGGATACGCCCAGACGCTGTTGGTGACACGGTCCTCGCTGCTGGACGAGATGGGCAGCGACTATCTGACGACGGCCCGGGCGAAGGGGCTGCGGGACGATGTCGTACGCCGCCGGCATGCCGTCCCGAACGCGCTGCTGCCCACCGTCACCATGGTCTTCATCAACCTCGGCCATGTGGCGGCCGGTTCGATCCTCGTCGAGACGGTCTTCTCCTGGCCGGGCCTGGGCGGGCTCTTCTACCAGGCGCTGAGCGTGCCCGATCTGCCGCTTGTCCAGGGCCTCTTCGTGGTCTTCGCCGGCGCGATGATCCTGATGAACCTGTTCGCCGACCTGCTCTATCCACTGCTCGATCCCCGGGTGGGCCGATGACGACGACCCCGGTCACCAAGACCACACAGACCGCGTCCTCGCTCTCCTGGGCGCGCCGCCGCGACTCGGTGGCGCGTTTCTGGCGCTCGTACCGCACCCACCGGACGGGACTCTTCGGCCTCGGCGCGCTGGCACTCATCGCGGTGGTGGCGCTGGCCGCTCCGCTGCTCGTCGGCGCCGATGTGCAGAGCGTGACGAACGCACCGGGGACGGCGCTGGAGCGGCCGAGCGGTGAATTCCCCCTGGGCACCGACCAGTTCGGGCGTTCACTGCTCGGGCTGCTGGTGTGGGGAGCGAGGATCTCGCTCACCGTGGGACTGCTGGCGGCCACCCTGTCGGTGGCCATCGGCACCCTCGTCGGCATCATCGCCGGTCACTACGGCGGCTGGTTCTCGACCGTCCTGATGCGGATCACGGACTGGTTCCTGGTGATGCCGACGCTGGTGCTGGCGATCGTGCTGGCGACCGTGATGTCCCGGAGCGTGTGGACGGTCGTCATCGCGATCGGCGTGACCAGCTGGCCGACGACGGCACGGCTGGTGCGCGCACAGACCATCGCGGTCGAGTCCCGCCCGTACATCGAACGCGCGAGGGCGCTCGGCGGCGGACACGGCCACATCATGAGCCGTCATGTGCTGCCCAATGTGATGCCGCTGGTCCTCGCCCAGACGACGCTCGGTATCTCGAGCGCGATCCTGACCGAGGCGACGCTCGCGTTCCTCGGCCTCGGTGATCCGACGATCGTCTCCTGGGGCGGCATGCTCCAGGACGCGCGGGAGGCGGGCGCGGTCTCGTCGGGCCACTGGTGGTATCTGGCGCCGCCCGGTATCGCCATCGCGCTGGTGGCGCTCGCCTTCACGCTGTGCGGGCGCGCGATCGAGTCTGTGCTCAACCCGAAGCTGGGGGTGGCTCGTTGAGCCTGCTCGAGGTCAGGAACCTGCATGTGACGTACGGCTCCGGGGCGCGGGCGGTGCCCGCCGTACGCGGCGTCGACCTCAGCCTGGAGGCCGGCCGGAAGCTGGGCATCGCGGGCGAGTCGGGCTGCGGCAAGTCGACGCTCGCCCTGGCCCTGCTCCGGCTGCTGCCCGCATCCGCCGGGCTGACCGGCGAGATCCTGCTCGACGGGGAAGACGTCCTCACCATGAAGTGGGGGCGGCTTCGGGCCGTGCGGTGGGCGGGCGCGTCGATCGTCTTCCAGGGCGCTATGCACTCGCTCAACGCGGTGCACCGGATCGGCGACCAGATCGCCGAGCCGATCCTGCTGCACCGGAGGGCGACCCCGGCAGCGGCGAAGAAGCGTGTCGCCGAACTCCTCCACCAGGTGGGCCTGCCCGCCGCCCGCGCTGACGCCTATCCGCACGAGCTGTCCGGCGGCCAGCGCCAGCGCGTCATGATCGCGATGTCTCTCGCCTGCGACCCCCAGCTCATCGTGGCGGACGAGCCGACCACGGCGCTGGATGTGATGATCCAGGCGCAGATCCTGCGGCTGATCGAGCAGCTGGTCGCCGAGCAGGACATCAGCCTGCTGATGATCAGCCACGATCTGGCGGTGCTCGCCGACACCTGCGACCGGCTGGCGGTGATGTACGCGGGCCGGGTCGTGGAGGAGGGCCCGGCGCAGAGGGTGTACGGCGCGGCGGAGCATCCGTACGGACAGGCCCTGTCCGCGGCCTTCCCACGCATCGGCGATCCCGCGTCGCGCCGGGCGCCGCGCGGCCTGCCCGGCGATCCGCCGGACCCGTCGGCGCTGCCGGGCGGCTGTGCGTTCCACCCGCGCTGCCCGGTCGCGCTGGACGCGTGCGCGGAGGAGGACCAGGTGCTGGCCACGACGGGGGACGGGCATCGGGCGGCGTGCGTGCGCGTGGGCGCCGCGGCGGGAGCGGAGGAGCGGCTGTGACATCGCCCGAGCTGCCGAAGTCACCAGACCTGCCGAACTCGCCCGAGCTGCCGTACTCGCCCGACCCCCAGCGCCGTCAGGAGCCAGTCGTGATCACCACTCCCCTGCTCTCGGCCGCCGGTCTGAACGTCACGTTTCCCGGGCGGCGCGGCGGTCCTTCTGCCCGTGCCGTCGACGGCGTCGACCTGGACATCGGCGCGGGCGAGATCGTCGCGCTGGTCGGCGAGTCCGGCTGCGGCAAGACGACGCTGGCACGCTCGCTGCTCGGCCTGGTGCCACCCACGTCGGGGCGGGTCACCTTCGGCGGCAAGCCGCTCGACTACGGCTCACGCGCGCTCAAGACCTACCGCAAGCGCGTCCAGCTGGTGCTCCAGGATCCGAGCGGCTCCCTCAACCCACGGCACACCGTGTACGACGCGGTGGCCGAGGGCCTGCGGATCCACGGGTACGCCGGGGACGAGCGCGAGGCCGTCGCCGAGGCGCTCTCCCGGGCCGGGCTGCGGCCTCCCGAGCGCTTCTTCCTGCGGTACCCGCACGAGCTCTCCGGTGGCCAGCGCCAGCGCGTCGTCATCGCCGGCGCGCTGGTTCTGCAGCCCGAGCTGATCGTCGCCGACGAGCCGGTGGCCTCACTGGACGCGTCCGTACGCGGCGAGATCCTGGCGCTGCTGCTGCGCCTGCGGGACGACCTGGGTCTGTCCGCACTGGTGGTGACCCATGACCTGGGCCTCGCGTGGAACATCGCGGACCGGGTCGCGGTGATGTACCTGGGCCGGATCGTGGAGTCGGGCTCGGTCGAGGACGTACTGACGAACCCTCAACACCCGTACACACAGGCCCTGCTGTCGGTACTGCCGGAATCGGACGGTGCGCCTGTGGTGCTGACGGGCGAGCCGCCGGACCCGTCCCGGATCCCGCCCGGCTGCCGTTTCCACGCGCGCTGCCAGGTGCTGGCGTCGGGCGAGGCGGAGCGGGCAGGGGTCGCGGACAGCTGCCGTACGAAGGACCTTCCGGTACTGGCGAGTGCCGCGGGCGCCCAGGTGGCCTGTCACTGGGCAGGGCGGGACTGGAAACTGTCCGGTGGTCCGGGGTAAGGGCCCCGGGTCACCGGACAGGAGTCCTCAGGCGACGCCGATGATCTCGCGGCAGCGCTTCACGTCATCGGCGATCGCCTCGAGCAGCGCCTCGATCGAGTCGAACTTCTCCTGGCCCCGCACATACGCCAGGAAGTCCACCGCCACATGCAGCCCGTACAGATCAAGACCCACGCGGTCGATGGCGTACGCCTCCACCGTTCGCTCCGTGCCGTCGAACTGCGGGTTCGTGCCCACCGAGATCGCCGCCGGCATCCGCTCGCCGTCCGCCGTCAGCCACCCCGCGTACACCCCGTCCGCCGGGATCGCCGTATGCGGCAGCGTCTCCACATTCGCCGTCGGGTAGCCCAGCTCGCGGCCGCGCTGCGCGCCGCGCACCACCACGCCCTCGACGCGGTGCGGGCGGCCGAGGATCTCGGCGGTGCCCTCGACGTCGCCTTCCGCGACGAGGCGGCGCGTAAGGGTCGAGGAGAACGGCTCGCCGCCGCCGGCCTCGCCGCTCACAAACAGGTCGACGACCTCGACCTCGTAGTCGTACGTCGCGCCGAGCTCGGCCAGGTACGCGACATTCCCGGCCGCCTTGTGGCCGAAGCGGAAGTTCGGCCCCTCGATGACCGTGCACGCGTGGAGCTTGTCGACCAGCACCTTCACGATGAAGTCGGCCGGCGACAGCTTCGAGAACTCGGTGGTGAAGGGGAGGATCAGCACCGCGTCGACGCCGAGCTCCGCCATCAGCTCGGCCCGCCGGTGGTGCGGTGCGAGCAGCGGCGGGTGGCTGCCGGGCCGTACGACCTCGCTCGGGTGCGGGTCGAAGGTGACGACGACCGACTGCACGCCGAGCTCGCGCGCCCGCTCCACTGCCCGCCCGATGATCAGCTGGTGCCCACGGTGCACGCCGTCGTAGGAGCCGATGGTGACGACGCTGCGTCCCCAGTCCTGGGGGATGTCCTCCAAGCCACGCCAGCGCTGCACTGTGACCGCTCCTCGCCCGAACCTGTGTACGTGATTGCCGATTACGCAGGTCTAAGACTGCCATGCCCGTCGCTGTCGGTTCGCATCGGCACCGGACTGCCGAGCCTCTCGACTGTCGGGGACCTCGCGGGCCGGCTCTCACCAGCGGCCGGTCGTAGCAGGTCGCGCCCTCGGGGGTACGGACGAGGAGCAGGCCGGTCCGGTACACAAGCTCGCGGGTGTGCACGCTCGTACTCCTCCAGCAGTACGTCGAGGGAGCTCGGCCCGCAGCAACCGCGAGGCGGGGCTGCCGGACGCGACGAGTGCGGGCGCGAGCGCTCCGCGCAGCAGGCCGGTGACCAGCGGGAACAGTACGGCGCGGGCGGCCGGGCCCTGATTGAGGCGTCGGTCGACGTACGCGGCGGCCTGTGCCGCGCCGTCGGGCCGGTGGTCGATGTACTCACCGACCAGCGCGGCGGCACGGCGGGCGAGAGCCGGAATGCTGACCTCCGCGAGGGCATGCAGCACATCGGGGACGCCCTCGCCCGGGTGGTGGCAGCCTGGCCTGGAAGGCGGCGAGGACGGGTTCGGGGTGAGTGGTGAGCGCGGCGCGGCCACGAGTGCGCTCGCGGGCAGCCCGGGTCGCCGCCGCGGAATGCCGCGAGCGCCTTGTCGAGATACCTGGCGCGGTTTCCCGGATCAAGGACGAGGAGCGGTGGCCAGTCCGTATGCGGCGGCCGCGGCGCGGCGCTCGGGCCGCGGGTCGTGGGCCCAGCGGTCGAGGGTCCGGCACAGGACGGACGGCTCCTCTTCCACGAGCACGGCGAGGAGCTCGTCGGCGCGCGGGTGGGCGGTGGCGACGAGGGCCTCGGCGAGGTCGTCGGGTGCGAGGCCCCGGCAGGCATACAGCAGCGCCTGCGCGGCGACGGCGACAGTGGGCCGTATGCCGGCGTTCGGGCCCGAGGGCAGCGGTGTCCCGTCGGTGAACCAGCGGCACAGCAGCGGCTGTACGACGACGGGGTCCGCGGTGAGCCGCGCGGCGACGGCATCGAGGTAACGGCGCCCGGTCCGGCCCCCGGGCACTCCGTCGGCGGGCACCAGCCGCCGCAACAAATCGATCCGCTCCTCCTCGGTCACCCTCAACCGCTCCCAGAACCAGGGCCCGAACTCGCCAAGTGAACCGAGGTGTTGGGGACCGCCTTCGCGTACGGAACGCTGGGTGATCCGCTCGGCGAGCAGCCGCAGAGTGGGGAGATACGTCCCGGCGTCGGGCACCCGCAACAGGACCTCCCCAAGGAGATGGGCACCCCACCACTGAGCGTCGTCGAGCTTCTGCGCGCCTGCTTCGGCCGCGGAACCCGCTGCCCACGGGCAGCCGGGTTCGGGACCGCCTGCCGGGGCACCACCGGGGCCGGGTGCGGCCCCGCCCACCGGAGCATCACAGGGCTCAGCCCGAGTCCCCGGCACGGCCGGACCGCCGGTCGCACCACTGCCCGCTCCGGCTCCGGAGACCGGCGCCCACGGGCAGCCGGGGGCGTGCCCACCTGCCAGGGCACCACCGGGCTCAGCCCAACCGCCGGCAGCAGCCCCGCACGCCTCGCACGCCTCGCGCACGGAGCACGCTCCCCCAAGACCGCCCGTTACGCCCCCGCCTGGCCGGGCACCACCCGCCTCGGCCGCAGGCGACCGTGGGCAGCCGCAGGCGTGCCCGGGGCCCGGCACCTCGTCGGCCGGCACCACCCCGACGCACTCTCCCCGCGTCGGCTCCAGGTGGTCCAGTGCGTCGATCAACTCCTCCAGCCTGCGTGCCAGTTCCGGCGGGCCGCCCTCCCTGCCCAGAAGCAGCAGGGCCTGGACCACCGGGCCGATGCGGTGGCGGGGGACCGGGAGGGCGCGGAGGCAGCGCTCGTGCGAGCCCGGGGGCGGGGGGACGTGGGCGCCTGGGCCGTTCGTCCCCGGTCGCCACGGCAGGCTCACCGGCGCCCGCGCGTGCCAGCGGTGGACCAGCGAGTGGAGCGCCGCGTCGAGGTCCAGGTGCGCACCCTGGAGCCAGTCCGCGAGTTCCTCGTGCCCGAAGCGGTAGCCCTCGCCCGCCGGGACCAACAGGCCCTCGGCGAGGACCGCGGAGGCCCAGCCCGTACGCCACGGAAAGATCTCCTCGAAGGACTCGCGGTCCAGCTCCCCCTGTCCGGGGCCGAGGCAGCGCCGCGCCGCCTCATGGACCTGGCCCGTCACCCTCGCCGCCAGTCGGCGGACCGCGGTACCGCGCAGCGGCGGGCGGGACGCCGCGGCGACACGGACCGCGATCCGCAGGCACATCAGGTCCAGATGGGCGGTGAAGACGTCCTCGCGGCCGAGCCGCCCCGGTACGTCACCGAGCCGCCCCGGTGCGTCATCGGACCGCCCCGGTACCTCGCCGGGCAGCGCCTCCCGCACCTCCGCGAGCAGCCGCAGCGCGAGCGGGTGCCGCTCGTCCGCGGCGGCGATCGCTCCGGCCGGGAGCCCGTACCGCTCACGCGCGCGCTCCGCCTCACCCGCGGACAGGTCGCCGATCCGCAGCGCGGGCGGCAGCCGGTGCGCGGGTACGGCCGGCCGGTGCAGCGCCTCCGGCGGATAGAGCGCGCAGGCCTGCTCCCAGTGCTCGGGACGGCAGCCGACGACCAACCGCACACCGGAGGAGCTCAGCCAACTCACCGTCCCCGCTGTCCAGTCGGGCAGCCGATGGGCCAGTACGGGCGGCATCTCCTCGGGCCCGTCCAGCAGGACGAGCAGTGGCCGCCCGGCCTCGCGGGCCAGCCGCGCCACCCGGTCCGGGGTGACGAGCTCCATGTCCCCGCGCGCTCCCGACGCGGCGAGGATGCGTCCTGCCTGCCGGATGGCGCGGGCGACCGCGTCGGCGACGGAGGTGTCGTCGGCGTGCAGATCGGCGCCGCGCAGCCACACGGTGGGCGCCGGTTCCGTACCGCGGGAGCGGCGGGCGGCGAGCGCGGAGAGTTCGGTCGTACGGCCTGTCCCGGGATCGCCGACCAGGCCCATGACCAGCCCGGTGAAGGACGCGAACTCCCTTACGCTGTCGGGTCGTTCAACGGGATCGGGCCAGACGCTCGGCCCGCCGGCCGACCCCGTGGACGTCGCGGTGAGCTCCAGCACGCCGGCCAGGTTGAGGTCGTGCCCGTACCCGGGAACGGTCGCCGCATTGCGCCGCAACAGTTCGGCGAGCGGCCCGTCCGACCGGAAGCCCGGGGCCCGCAGCGGCAGCGCGAACCCCGCCGCCCGGTGCCCCGCCTGCAGCGCGGTGCCAAGGACGCCCAGCACCGCACCTGTCATGGCGTCCAGCACCGGCCCCCCGACGGCTTCGCCACCCAGCCGCAGGGCATCTCTGCCGTCCGTCCCGATCGCCAACTCCATCGCGTCGCCGACCAGATGGAGGCGATCGGTCGCGATGTACGTCACCTGCGCCGCACCGAGCACTCGCGCCTCCCGCCAGCCATGGGCCGCGAGCCGTACATACGTCCCCGTCTCGACCCGCTCCCGCGTGCTGATCGGCAGCGGCCGTACCCCGAGCCCCTCGGTGCGTACCAGTGCCAGACCGGCCTTGGGCAGGAGAACGACTGCGTCGGCCTCGGCGAGGCAGGTACGCCCGCCGGGCGCGTGCAGCACGACCCGGACCAGCCCGTCGACCGCCTCATGACTGGTCACGACCGTGCCCCGGTCGTCGGCGACGAACCCGGTCCCGCGCGGCCGCCCCGCCGGATCGCAGATACGTACCAGCGTCGCCAGGTCCCCGCGTCCCATGCTGTCGACGTTAGGTCGGCAGTGATCAGCGGGAGAAGGACGCGTACCGAAAGCGCCCCCGAATACACCCGCGGTTCACTCCGAGCGCCCGCCCGATGGGGTGAATCCGGGGGCCGCGGTGGATAGACACCTTCGGAGGGGGATCGTGGAACGGGCAGCGGCCCTGCCCGTTCCACGGTGCGGCCACAGGCCGCGCGAGCTCAGCCGAAGACGGCGAGGCTCTTGGCCTTGCCCTTCTGCTCCTCCACCAGCACCAGGAAGCGCCCGTCGGGTCCGAAGACCGCCACCGGCGCGGTGTCGTACGCCGGCATGTCCAGCCGTACGCCGTTGGTCAGGAGCTTCGCCCGCTTCTCGTCCACGTCCCAGCGCGGGAACGCGGCCGCGGCGGCCTCGGCGATCGGCATCACCGTCAGCTCCTCCTGGAGCTGGTCGAGCGTCTTCGCCGCATCGAGTCCGTACGGACCGACCCGAGTGCGCCGCAGCGCCGTCAGATGCCCGCCGACGCCCAGATCGCCGCCGAGATCACGGGCGAGGGCGCGGATGTACGTACCGGACGAGCAGACCACCGAGACGACCAGGTCCACGACCGGCGTCCCGTCCTCGGCAACGGCCTCCCGGACGTCGTACACCTGGAACGACGAAACGGTCACCGGGCGGGCCGGGATCTCGAAATCCTCGCCGCCGCGGACGCGGGCGTACGACCGCTTTCCGTCGATCTTGATGGCGCTGACCTTCGACGGAACCTGCATGATCGCGCCGGTCAGCCTGGCGACGCCCGCGTCGATGCCCTCCCGGGTGACCGCGGACGCATCGGCCGAGGAGGTGATCTCACCCTCCGCGTCGTCCGTGACGGTGTTCTGCCCCAGCCTGATGGTGCCGAGGTACTCCTTCTCGGTGAGTGCGAGATGGCCGAGAAGCTTGGTGGCCTTTTCCACGCCCAGCACCAGTACACCGGTGGCCATGGGGTCGAGCGTCCCCGCGTGTCCGACGCGGCGGGTCCTGGCGATCCCGCGCATCTTGGCGACGACGTCGTGCGAAGTGAAGCCGGACGGCTTGTCAACGATGACAAGGCCGTCCGGCGTCTTGTTCTGCTGTGTCATTCGGAGGCTTCGTCCCCGTCTGCGTCCTCGTCCTCCGGCTTGCGGTACGGGTCCGCATCGCCGGCGTACTTGGCGCCCGAGGACACCTCACGCACCTTGGCGTCGGAGGCACGCGCCTTGTCGAGCAGGTCCTCGATCGTCTTGGCGTTCTCCGGGAGGGCGTCCGCCACGAACGTCAGGGTCGGCGTGAACTTCGTCCCCGCCGCCGCTCCGACCGCCGAGCGCAGAACGCCCTTGGCGCTCGCCAGCCCGGCTGCCGCACTCGCCCGGTCCTCGTCGTCGCCGTACACCGTGTAGAAGACCGTGGCCTCCCGCAGGTCGCCGGTGACACGGGTGTCCGTGATGGTCACGTGCGTACCCAGGCGCGGGTCCTTGATGCCGCGCTGCAGCTTCTCGGCGACCACCTCCCGGATGAGGTCTGCCAGCTTCTTCGCCCGCGCGTTGTCGGCCACTGGTCCTTCTCCTTCTTTGCCTTGCTCAATCAGTCTTCGTCGCTGTGGAGCCTGCGTCGAACCGACAGCAGCTCCACCTCCGGCCGGGCGGCGACAAGGCGCTCGCACCGGTCGAGTACATCTGTGAGGTGCCCCGTGTCCCCGGACACCGCGGCCAGGCCGATCTCGGCCCGGCGGTGAAGATCCTGACCGCCCACTTCCGCCGCGCTCACCGCGTATTTCCGCTGGAGCTCGGCAACGATCGGGCGGATCACGGAGCGTTTCTCCTTCAACGAACGTACGTCGCCGAGGAGCAGATCGAAGGACAGTGTCCCCACATACATGTATGTCCGGATGTCCCGCCGGTACGGGTTAGAGGGCCCTGCCCGCTCTTGGCAGGGACACAAGAACCGTACACGGAACGGCCGGGGCCGATCGACGGAAATACTCTCCGCCGACCGGCCCCGGACCGGATGCCGTGCGTCAGCTCTTGCGTCAGCCGCGCGGCTTCTCGCGCATCTCGTACGTCGCGATGACGTCGTCGATCTTGATGTCGTTGAAGTTTCCGAGGTTGATACCGCCCTCGAAGCCTTCGCGAATCTCGGTGACGTCGTCCTTGAAGCGGCGCAGACCCTGGATGTTGAGGTCCTCCGCGATGACCTTGCCGTCGCGGACGAGGCGCGCCTTGGTGTTGCGCTTGACCTCGCCGGAGCGGATGAGAACACCCGCGATGTTGCCCAGCTTGGACGAGCGGAAGATCTCGCGGATCTCCGCCGTACCGAGCTCGACCTCTTCGTACTCCGGCTTGAGCATGCCCTTGAGGGCCGCCTCGATCTCCTCGATGGCCTGGTAGATCACCGAGTAGTACCGGACGTCGACGCCTTCGCGCTCCGCCATCTGCTGGGCACGCCCGGCAGCGCGGACGTTGAAGCCGATGACGATGGCGTCGGAGCCCATCGCCAGGTCGATGTCCGACTCGGTGACCGCACCCACGCCGCGGTGCAGCACGCGGATGTCGACCTCTTCGCCGACGTCGAGCTGGAGCAGCGAGGACTCGAGAGCCTCCACCGAACCGGACGCGTCGCCCTTGATGATGATGTTGAGGTCCTGCACCAGGCCGGCCTTGAGCACCTTGTCGAGGTCCTCGAGGGACACCCGGCGGGTGCGCTTGGCGAACGCGGCGTTGCGCTCACGGGCGGCGCGCTTCTCGGCGATCTGACGGGCCGTACGGTCCTCGTCGACCACCAGGAAGTTGTCGCCCGCGCCCGGGACGTTGGTGAGACCGAGGACGAGGACCGGGGTCGACGGACCCGCCTCTTCCACGTTCTCGCCCTTGTCGTCGAGCATCGCGCGGACTCGGCCGTACGCGTCACCGGCAACCATCGTGTCGCCGACGCGCAGCGTGCCTCGCTGGACCAGGACGGTCGCGACGGCACCGCGGCCGCGGTCGAGGTGGGCCTCGATCGCAATACCCTGCGCGTCCTGCTCCGCGTTGGCGCGCAGGTCGAGCGAGGCGTCCGCGGTGAGGACCACGGCCTCCAGCAGGCTCTCGATGTTGAGGCCCTGCTTGGCGGAGATGTCGACGAACATCGTGTCGCCGCCGTACTCCTCGGCCACCAGACCGAACTCGGTGAGCTGACCGCGCACCTTGGTCGGGTCGGCACCCTCGACGTCGATCTTGTTGACCGCGACCACGATCGGCACGTCGGCCGCCTTGGCGTGGTTCAGCGCCTCGATCGTCTGCGGCATCACACCGTCGTTCGCCGCCACCACGAGGATCGCGATGTCGGTGGACTTCGCACCACGCGCACGCATGGCGGTGAACGCCTCGTGACCCGGGGTGTCGATGAAGGTGATGGCGCGCTCTTCACCGTTGACCTCGGTGGCGACCTGGTACGCACCGATGTGCTGCGTAATTCCGCCGGCCTCGCCCGCAACGACGTTCGTCTTGCGGATCGCGTCCAGCAGTCGGGTCTTACCGTGGTCGACGTGACCCATGACGGTCACGACCGGCGGACGGGAGACGAGCATTTCCTCGCCGCCCTCGTCCTCGCCGAACTCGATGTCGAAGGACTCGAGAAGCTCGCGGTCCTCCTCCTCCGGGCTGACGATCTGGACGGTGTAGTTCATCTCCGTCGCCAGCATCTCCAACGTGTCGTCGGAGACGGACTGGGTCGCGGTGACCATTTCGCCGAGGTTCATCATCACGGCGACGAGCGACGCCGGGTTGGCGTTGATCTTCTCCGCGAAGTCGGTGAGGGACGCACCGCGCGACAGGCGAATGGCTTCGCCGTTGCCGCGAGGCAGCATCACACCGCCGACCGACGGGGCCTGCATGGCCTCGTACTCCTGGCGCCTCTGCCGCTTCGACTTACGGCCACGACGCGCCGGGCCGCCGGGACGGCCGAAGGCGCCCTGCGTGCCACCACGGCCGCCGGGACCACCCGGACGTCCGCCGAAGCCGGGACGGCCACCGCCGCCACCGAAACCGCCGCCGCCACCGGGGCCACCGCCACCGGGACGACCGGCGAAACCGCCGCCGCCACCGGGACGACCGCCACCGCCACCGCCGCCGGGACGACCGGCGAAACCGCCGCCGCCACCGGGACGACCGGCACCGGCGCCGCCGGGACGACCGCCGCCGCCACCGGGACCGCGACCGCCGCCACCGGGGCCGCCACCAGGACGGGGACCGGCAGCAGGACGCTGCGGCATCATGCCGGGGTTCGGACGGTTACCACCGGGGGCACCGCCAGGACGCGGAGCGCCGCCCTGCGGGCGGGGCATGCCGCCCGGGCTCGGACGGGCGCCGCCCTGACCCTGCGGACGGGGAGCGCCGCCGGGACCACCCTGCGGACGCGGGGCACCGGGACGGTCCTGACCGCCGCCGGGGCGCGGAGCGCCACCCGGACGGGGCGCCTGCGGGCGCGCCATGCCGGTGGAGCCACCAGAGGTGAAGGGGTTGTTGCCCGGACGGGGACCCGCCGGACGGTTGCCGCCGGGACGCGGGGCGCCCTGACCGGCGGGACGCGCCGGACGATCGCCACCACGGCCACCGTCACGGCCGCCGTCGCGCTGACCGCCGGCCGGAGCCGGACGGGCGGAGCCACCGGCAGGACGAGGCCCGGGGGTGGCACCCGCGGGACGCGAGGGGGCCTGCGGCGCTGCGGGCTGGGCCGGAGCCGGGGCCGAGAACTCGGCCGCGGGCACCGGAGCCGCCGGAGCGGGCTTGGCCGGTGCAGGCTTGGGACCCGGACGCGGACCCGGAGAGGCCGGGGCGGCGGACGGGGTGCTGGGGGTGCTGGGGGTGCTGCTCGCCGGAACCTCGGCTGCGGCCGGCTTGGGGGCCGGGGCGCCGGGCTTGGGGGCAGCGGGACGGGCCGACGACGCCTGGGAGGGCGCGCCGGGCTTGGCGGGCGCGGCCTTACGAGGCGCGCCGGGCTTCGCAGCGGACTTGCCGGCGTTGCCGCCGGGCCCCTGCAGTGCGTCAGTCAACTTGCGTACAACCGGCGCCTCGATCGTCGAGGACGCCGAACGGACGAATTCACCGAGTTCTTGGAGCTTGGCCATGACGACCTTGCTCTCAACCCCGAACTCCTTGGCGAGTTCGTATACCCGGACCTTAGCCACTTCGCTCCTTTTAGGTCCGGGTTACCGCCGGACCGTCGCTACTTCATGGGCGTACTCATCGCGTACTCATCGAGTGCTCATCGCAATCTCGACCTACTTCCAACTCGCGAGGTACCTGACCGCACGGGGTTCCGTGCCGTACTTCTTCTTACGGTGCTGCCTGCTCGACATACCGGCGTACATCCGCGGTATCGAGCGGTCCCTTGGCCCTGAAGGCCCGTGGGAACGCTCGGCGGCGGACCGCCAGGTCGAGACAGACCAAGGCGGGGTGTACATACGCACCCCGGCCGGGCAGCGTACCGCGATCATCGGGGACGCAGGCGTCTCCGGTCATCACGATGCGCAGCAGATCGCTCTTGGCCGCTCGCTCCCGGCATCCCACACAGGTTCGCTCAGGGCATACGCGGGCATGCGTCCGGCCAGACACGTCTAAGTCTACCTCCCCGGACCGACCTCACCCCTTTGGGGCAAAAATCGAACGGTTGTTGTCTTGATCCAGGTGACATCCCGCCGTCAGCGCAACGGGATCCCGCCCGCCCCGACGGTCCGGGGGTGTCCCCCGGGAGGACACAGCATTCCTCAGCCCTGGTCGGAGCCCCGGTGCCGGTCGGAGCCCCGGTCGGAGTCCCGGTCCGGACCCTGGTCGTCGCTCTGCTCCGTGTCGGGGCGGATGTCGATACGCCAGCCGGTGAGACGGGCGGCCAGACGGGCGTTCTGCCCCTCCTTGCCGATCGCCAGCGACAGCTGGTAGTCGGGGACGGTCACCCGTGCGGAACGCGCGCCCATGTCGACGACCTCGACCTTGCTGACGCGGGCCGGCGAGAGGGCGTTGGCCACCATCTCTGCCGGGTCGTCCGACCAGTCCACGATGTCGATCTTCTCGCCGTGCAGCTCGGCCATGACATTGCGCACGCGGCCGCCCATCGGGCCGATGCACGCGCCCTTGGCGTTCAGGCCCGAGCGGGTCGAGCGAACGGCGATCTTGGTGCGGTGGCCGGCTTCGCGGGCGATTGCCGCGATCTCGACCGAGCCGTCCGCGATCTCCGGGACCTCGAGTGCGAAGAGCTTCTTCACCAGGTTCGGGTGAGTGCGGGACAGGGTCACGGACGGGCCGCGCACACCCTTGGCGACCCGGACGACGTACGTACGCAGCCGCAGACCGTGGGTGTACTCCTCGCCCGGCACCTGCTCCTGCACCGGCAGGATCGCCTCGAGCTTGTCGTCCAGCCTCACCAGGACGTTCTTCGGGTCCTTGCCCTGCTGCACCATGCCGGCGACGACATCGCCCTCACGGCGGGCGTACTCACCGAAGGTGACGTCGTTCTCGGCGTCCCGCAGCCGCTGCTGGATGACCTGGCGGGCGGTGGTCGCGGCGATACGGCCGAAGTCGGAGGGGGTGTCGTCGAACTCCTTGGCCTCCTGCCCCTCTTCGAGGTCGGCCGCGTCCTCCTTCGCCCACACCGTCACATGGCCGGTGTCCCGGCTGAGCACGACGCGCGCGTGGCGTCGGCTGCCCTCGGTGCGGTGGTACGCGATGAGGAGGGCCGACTCGATCGCCTCGACCAGCAGGTCGAAGGGGATCTCCTTCTCTTGTGCCAAGCCCTTCAGGAGCTTTACGTCGATGTCCACGGCTACGCCTCCTCTTCCTTCTTGTCCTTGCGGTTGAACTCGATCTCCACCCGTGCCTTGGCGATGTCCGCGAAGGTGACACGGCGGGCGGTGGGCTTGCGCCCCTTCACGCCCGGGACTTCGAGGTCGAGTCCCTCGTCGTCCACGGTGAGGATGCGGGCCACCAGCTCTTCGGCCGTTCCGCCAACGTGCAACTGGAGCTTCACCAGTCGGCCGACGGCGCGTACGTAGTGGCGGTGCTGGGTCAGGGGGCGGTCGGCGCCCGGCGAGCTCACTTCGAGGACGTACTCGCCCTCGCCCATCGCGTCCGTCTCGTCCAGCTTCTCGGAGATCGCGCGGCTCAGCTCGGCACAGGCGTCCAGCTCCACGCCCTCGTCGGAGTCCACGATGATCCTCAGCATGCGGCGCCTGCCCGCCCGGGACACCTCGATCTCTTCCAGATCCAGGTCCGCGGCGCTGACGAGCGGTTCCAGCAGCCCGCGCAGCCTCTCGCTCTGGGTGGTGCTCATCCGGGTGACTCCTCGGCCGCGTGTGCTGTTGTGGGATCGTCTCGTGTCAGATCAAAGGGTATCCGGTCCCGGGGGGTGTTGCCGTCCACCTGCGCCGGACCCGCAGGTACGCTCGCCTGCGGCGATGATCACTGCGGGCCCGAGGGAGAGACACGTGGGGCGCACGGGCACAACACGGAGGCGTGCGCTCATCCTGACGGGGGCAGCGGCGACCGCACTGTTGACGGGCTGTTCGACGGATGAGCCCGAGGGACTGCGTACGGCGGGCTCGGCGCCCGATCCGGCGCGCGCGGAGGCGGCACTGCGGCGCAGGCTCGCCGCTACGAGCGGCGCGCTGCGTGACCAGTACGACGCCGTCATCAGGCAACATCCAGCGCTGACCGGGCAGTTGACCGCTCTGCGGGCGGCGGTCGCCGAGCATGTGACGGCGCTCGGGGGGACGACGCGGGTGGCACCACCGGTGCCGGTTCCGGCCGATGCCGGGGCCGCGGTCAAGGCACTGGCCGCGGCTGAGCGCCGTACCTCCGACGCTCACACGGCCGCCCTTGTCGATGCGGAGCCCGAGCTGGCCCGGCTGCTCGCCTCGGTCGCGGCGGCCGGCGCCGCGCATGCGTATCTGCTGACGAAGGGTGGCGCGCGATGAGCACGCCGGACGCGCCGGAGGCCGTACAGGCCACGCTGGAGGCCGTACAGGCCGCGCTCGCCGCGGAGCATGCGGCGGTGTACGGGTACGGGGTCGTCGGCGGCCGGATCGGCGACGACCGGGAGGACGAGGCCCAGGCCGCGTACGCCGCGCACCGGGCCCAGCGGGACGCGCTGGTGCGCACCGTGCGCGATCTGGGCGGGGCGCCGGCTGCGGCGGCCCCTGCGTACGCGCTGCCCTTCCCGGTGCCGGACGCGGCCTCGGCGGTGCGCCTCGCCGCGGTGCTCGAGGACCGGGTCGCGGGTGTCTACTCCGATCTCGTACGGGCCGCGGAAGGGCCGCTGCGGCGGGAGGCCGCGGGCTCGCTGCGCGAGGCGGCCGTCCGTGCGGTGCGCTGGCGCGGCAGCGGCGTAGCCTTTCCTGGGCTCGCCGAGCGGAGTGGGCGTCCAGCGCGCTGAAGCGGAAAGGGAACAACGGACGTATGGCTTTCGAACCGCCGCAGCGGCTCGTCCGGGCACTCGGTGAGACCTACGGGGACACGGCCGCGGACGACTGGCTCGGGCAGCTGCCCAAGACCGTCCAGGAGTCGGTGGACCGGTGGGAGCTGGACGTCGAGCGGATGGTGGCGCCGGGCGGCAGGAGCAGTCTGGTCGTCCTCGTACGACAGCCCGACGGTACGGCCGCCGCGCTCAAGGCCGCCCCGTCCTTCGCCGCGCCGGCACTGGAGCGGGCGGCGCTGGAGCACTGGGACGGCTGGGGCGCGGTGCGGCTGCTCGCGTCGTCGGAGGACGCGCTGCTGCTGGAGCGGCTGCATCCGGAGGTGTCCCTGCGGTCGCTGCCGGAGGCGAAGGCGTTGCTGGAGGCGGCGGGGACGGTGCGGCGCCTGTGGGTCGAGCCGCCGGCGGACCATGGCTTCGAGACGGTGGCGGAGCGGACGGCGCGGCAGGCGGACGCGGTGCGTGCGTTCGCGGATCCGGCGGCGGCTTCAGTGGTCGCCGCGGCGCTTGACGCGCGCGACGAGCTCACGGACCTGTCGCCCGAACTCCTGCTGCTGCACGGCAACTTCCGCCAGGGCAAGGTCCTCGCGGGCGACCGCACGCCGTGGCTCTCGGTCGGCCCGGAGCCGCTGGTGGGTGAACGCGCCTACGACCTGGCGCGCCTGGTCCGCGACCGGGTCGAGGACCTGATCGCGGCATCGTCCGGTGCGTCTGCGGCCCGCCGCCGGGTGAACAAGCTGGCGGACTCGCTGGAGGTGGACCGGGAACGCCTGCGCGGCTGGACGTTGTTCCGGGCGGTGGAGTCGGGCACGCGGGCGATTGCGGCGGGGCGGCGCGGGGAGGGCGAACTGGCGCTGGAGTTCGCGGGCTGGCTGTTGTAGCCCGCGGGTCCCGTCGGTGCACCGGCTCCGGGGCGCGGGCCGGGGCCGCCTGCGGCGCGCTGTCCCCTACCCGCCCCTTCCCGAAACTGTGCCCCCGGGCCCCCTGGGGGGAGGGACACGTGGGGGCTGACGCCCCCACACCCCAGGGACGCCGGCTTCGCGGCGCAGGGGGCTCGGCCCCAACAGCCCAGGGATCCAGCCCCGCAGCACGGGCGCTCAGGCCCCACATCCGCAGGACGCCATCCTCACGGCGTGGAGGCCAGGCCCCACATCCGCAGGGCGCCAGCCCCGCAGCGTGGACGCTCAGGCCCACACCCCAGGGATCCCAGCCCCACAGCACGGGGGGCTCGGGCCCCAACAGCCCAGAGATGCCAGCCTCGCGGCGTGGGCGCTCAAGGCCCTACACCCCAGAGACGCCAACCTCCTGGCGTGGGGGCCTCAGGGCCCACACCCGAGGAACCCAGCCCCGCGGCACGGGCGCTCAGGCCCCCACGGCCGCCTCGCGGCGCAAGGTGCGATCCCAGGGTCAGGCGCTGAGGCGCGTGATCGCCTCGGCGACCGTCAGTTCTTCGCGCTCGCCCGTGCGGCGGTCCTTCAGTTCCACCACGCCCTCGGCCGAGCGGCGGCCCGCCACCAGGATCTTCGGGACGCCGATCAGTTCCGCGTCCGTGAACTTCACGCCCGGCGAGACTCCGGGGCGCTCGTCGACCAGCACGCGCAGGCCCACCGCGGACAGCTTCTCCGCGACCTCGAGCGCCAGCTCCGTCTGGAGTGCCTTGCCCGCCGCCACCACGTGGACGTCCGCCGGGGCGATCTCACGCGGCCAGCACAGGCCCTTGTCGTCAGCCGTCTGCTCGGCCAGGGCAGCCACCGCGCGGGAGACGCCGATGCCGTACGAGCCCATCGTCACCCTGACCGGCTTGCCGTTCTGGCCCAGGACGTCGAGCTGGAAGGCGTCCGCGAACTTGCGGCCCAGCTGGAAGATGTGGCCGATCTCGATCGCGCGGTCGAGCTTGAGGCCCGTGCCGCACTTCGGGCAGGGGTCGCCGTCCTGGACCACGACCACGTCGAGGTAGTCGTCCACCTCGAAGTCGCGGCCGCAGACGACGTTCTTCGCGTGCGTGTCCGGCTTGTTCGCGCCGGTCACCCAGGCCGTGCCGGGCGCGATGCGCGGGTCGGCGATGTAGCGGACCTTGCCGAGGCCCTGCGGGCCGACATAGCCGCGTACGAGATCGGGGCGGTCCACGAAGTCCTCCGCGGTGACCAGCTCGACCTCCGCCGGGGCCAGGTGCTCCCCGAGCTTGCCGAGGTCCACCTCACGGTCACCGGGGACACCGACCGCGACGATCTCACCGTCCACCTTGACCAGCAGGTTCTTCAGGGTCGCCGAGGCCGGGACGCCAAGGTGCGCGGCGAGGGTCTCGATGGTGGGGGTGTCGGGGGTGTCCAGTTCCTCGACGGGCCCGTGGGATGTGGCGTCCACCGCGGCCGCGGTGAAGGTCACGGCCTCCGTGTTGGCCGCGTACTCACAGGCCGGGCAGTCCACGAAGGTGTCCTCGCCGGCCGGGGCAGGGGCCAGGAACTCCTCGGACGCCGAGCCACCCATCGCGCCCGAGACCGCCGAGACGATGCGGTGGTCGAGGCCGAGGCGCTCGAAGATCCGGATGTACGCGTCGCGGTGCAGCTGGTACGACTCGACGAGACCCTCGTCGGTGGTGTCGAAGGAGTACGAGTCCTTCATCTGGAACTCGCGGCCGCGCAGCACACCCGCGCGCGGACGGGCCTCGTCGCGGTACTTCGTCTGGATCTGGTAGAGGATCACCGGCAGGTCCTTGTAGGACGAGCACTGGTCCTTGACGACCTGGGTGAAGATCTCTTCGTGCGTGGGGCCGAGAAGGTAGTCGGCGCCCTTGCGGTCCTTGAGGCGGAAGAGCAGGTCGCCGTACTCCTCGTAGCGCCCGCTCGCGTCGTACGCCTCCTTGGGCAGCAGCGCGGGCAGCAGCACTTCCTGGCCGCCGATGGCGTCCATCTCCTCGCGGACGACGCGGGTGATGTTCTCCAGCACCTTCTTGCCGAGCGGCAGCCAGCTCCAGATGCCGGCGGACGTACGGCGCACATAGCCGGCGCGCACGAGCAGCTTGTGGTTGAGCGTCTCGGCGTCCGCCGGGTCGTCGCGCAGTGTCTTGACCATCAGACGGGACATGCGCTGGACCTGGGCCATGGTGAACTCCTGCTCGGAACGTGTGATGAGCAGGAGGTTAGCCGGGGGGCACCGGCAGGCGGAAATCAGTTCCCGCGCAGCAGCGGCAGCGGGGCGCCCATCACGGCGTACGGACTGGGTGCGCTGGGGAAAACGACCTGCCGCGCGAGGTCCTGGTAGCCGAGCGCTCGGTACAGCCCGCGGGCCGGGCTCTCGATGTCGATCGCGGAGAGGATGGAGCGCGGCTGCTCGACACTGTCGGTGATCGTGGTGATCAGCGAGCGGCCGATGCCCCGGCCCTGGAAGCCGGGGTGGACATGGAGTTCGGTGATCACGAACGAGTCGTCGAGCCAGCCGTCGGAGCCGGTGCTGCGCAGATACGGCTCGACGACGGTGGACCACCAGTGCGTGCGGTCGTTGGGCATGCCGTAGACGAAGCCCACAAGGCTGCCCGACTTCGTCAGCGCACCGAGGGCACGGGCCCCCGGGTGCAGGAGATGCCGGTAGACGATATGACGGCGCACCTCGATCTCGTCGTCGGTGAGCCCGAAGGCGAGGGCCTGCACCGCGAGGGCTTCGTCGATCCGCGCGGCGAGATTGACCGGCCCGACCACAACGCTGGGGGTCTGGGGTCCGCCTCCTGAAAGTGCAGCCATGCGCGAAACCCTACTTCCCGCTGCGCGCAGTCAGAACAGCACGCTCATGAAGGCGCCGACCTCGCGGAAGCCGACCCGCAGGTACGCCGCCCTGGCCGCGGTGTTGTAGTCGTTCACGTACAGGCTGACGACCGGTGCGACGTCCTGCAGGGCATAGCGCAGCACGGCCGCCATGCCCGTCTCGGACAGCCCGCGGCCGCGGAACTCCGGTGCGACCCAGACGCCTTGGATCTGGCAGGCCTGGCTGGTGGCCGCGCCGATCTCGGCCTTGAAGACGACCTTGCCGTCGTCGATACGGGCGAACGACCGCCCCGCGCCGACGAGTTCGGCCACGCGCGCCTGGTAGAGCAGTCCGCCGTCACCGGCCATCGGCGAGATGCCGACCTCCTCGGTGAACATCGCCACACACGCCGGCATGATCACCTCTATCTCGTCCTTGCGGATGCGGCGGACGTACGGATCGGCCTCGATGTCGCCGGGCGGCTGCTCGGTGACCATGAGCGGCTGCTGGGCGCGTACGTCCCTGGCCGGGCCCCAGCTGGGCTCGAGCAGCCGCCACAGCTCGGTGGTGGGCTCGGCCGGGCCGACGATGGAGGAGCAGCGGCGACCGGTCCTGCGGGCCCGGTCGGCAAAGGCGCGTACGGCTTCGGGGGTGGCGCAGATCGGCACGAGATTGGCGCCGGAGTAGCAGAGCGAGCGCAGCTGCCCGCCCGCGTACCAGCCCCACATCTCGCCGCCGAGGCGCCAGGGGTCGAGCCCGGCAACCTGGACGCGGGACGTGACGAAAGCATTCGCTACGGGCTCGCTCTCGAGGATGGCGAGCGCTGCGCCGAGGTCGCTGGGTTCGAGGACCCGGGTGGTGGTCTGCGTCAACACGAGGGGGCCTCACCATACGGTCTGCTGATCTCCGCACTGTACCTGGCAGGTCTGCGGGGTGCCGAGCTCAGCACAAGGCCCCGCCGCGCGCCAGGGGGCGTGGCGGGGCCGGTACGGATATGTCAGCTGATGGAGACCTCGGGCTCGCCGGACGCGATGCCGTCCTTCTCCATCTGCTCGGCGATCTTCAGGGCCTCTTCGATGAGGGTCTCGACGATCTTCGACTCGGGGACGGTCTTGATGACCTCGCCCTTGACGAAGATCTGGCCCTTGCCGTTTCCGGAGGCGACGCCGAGGTCGGCCTCGCGGGCCTCGCCGGGGCCGTTGACGACGCAGCCCATGACGGCGACGCGCAGCGGCACCTCCATGCCCTCCAGACCGGCGCTGACCTGGTCGGCGAGCTTGTAGACGTCGACCTGGGCGCGGCCGCAGGAGGGGCAGGAGACGATCTCCAGCCGGCGCTGCTTGAGGTTGAGCGACTCCAGGATCTGGATGCCGACCTTGACCTCTTCGGCGGGCGGTGCGGAGAGCGAGACCCGGATGGTGTCGCCGATGCCCTCGCTGAGCAGGGCGCCGAAGGCGACGGCGGACTTGATGGTGCCCTGGAACGCGGGGCCTGCCTCGGTGACGCCGAGGTGGAGGGGGTAGTCGCACTGGGCGGCGAGCTGCCGGTAGGCGTTGACCATCACGACCGGGTCGTTGTGCTTGACCGAGATCTTGATGTCGCGGAAGCCGTGCTCCTCGAAGAGGGACGCCTCCCACAGCGCGGACTCGACGAGCGCCTCAGGGGTCGCCTTGCCGTACTTGGCGAGGAGCCGGGCATCGAGCGATCCGGCGTTGACTCCGATACGGATCGGGGTGCCGGTCTCGTTGGCCGCGCGCGCGATCTCCTTGACCTTGTCGTCGAACTGCTTGATGTTGCCCGGGTTGACCCGGACGGCCGCGCAGCCGGCGTCGATCGCAGCGAAGACATACTTCGGCTGGAAGTGGATGTCCGCGATCACCGGAATCTGCGACTTGCGCGCGATGGTGGCCAGCGCGTCCGCGTCGTCCTGGGTCGGGCAGGCGACTCGTACGATCTGGCAGCCGGACGCGGTCAGTTCGGCGATCTGCTGCAGCGTCGCGCCGATGTCGGAGGTGCGCGTGGTCGTCATCGACTGCACCGATACGGGGGCGTCCCCGCCGACGGCCACGGTGCCGACCTGGATCTTGCGGCTGACCCTCCGGTCGGCGAGCTTGGTCGGAACGGACGGCATTCCGAGCGAAATTGCAGTCATCTGCTGTGCAACCCCAAGGTGTGGATCGAGGTCCCGAGATCGGCGGGCTCCAGCCTCCGAGATTACGGCACTGAGGTTGGGCCCAGCACATCGCTGCCCGAAGTCCACTCAAAGGTGAGCGGCCGGACACAAAGGGTGTCCGGCCGCCACGAAAGGGACTCGCTCAGCTGATCTTGACCGGATTGACGATGTCGGCGACCAGCACGAGCAGCGTGAAGCAGATGAAGATTCCCGCCACGACGTACGCGACCGGCATCAGCTTGGCCACGTCGAAGGGACCGGGGTCGGGACGCCGGAACACCTTCGCGATGCTGCGGCGTACGGACTCCCAGAGCGCGCCTGCGATATGCCCGCCGTCCAGCGGCAGCAGCGGCAGCATGTTGAACAGGAACAGCGAGAGGTTGAAGGTGGCGAGCAGCATCAGGAAGGTCGCGATGATGCTCTGCGTCGGGACATCCAGGTTCAGCACCTCACCGCTGATGCGCGCCGCGCCGACGACACCCACCGGGGAGTCGGCCTTGCGCTCGCCGTCGCTGAAGGCCGCGTTCCACAGGTCGGGGATCTTGGACGGCAGCGCGACGATCGAATCGACGCTGTTCTCGATCATGTCGCCCATGCGGTTCACGGAATCGCCGAAGGAGAGCGGCTGGATCTCGGTCTGCGCGGCGAAGCCGAGATAGCCGGCTGCGATGTACTTGCCGGGAACGACCTGTCCCTGCGCGTCCTTCTTGGCGACCATGTTCTTGGCGAGCGTGGCCTTGAGCACCTGCTGCCGGCCGTCCCGCACGACGGTGATGGTGGCGGGGCCGATCGTCTCGCGGATGTGGTTCGACAGCTCGGACCAGTCGGCGACGGGCGCTCCGTTGAAGGCGACGATCTTGTCGCCCTTCTTCAGGCCCGCGGCCTGGGCGGGCGAGACCGGGTCGCCCTTCCGGCACTTGTCGCGGTCCTCGCTCTGCGAGATGACGCACTGCTGGACCCCGGCGACCTGGGTGGTCTGGGTGGCGAAGCCGAAGGACATCGACACCCCGAGGAAGATCGCGACGGCGAGGACCAGGTTCATGAACGGTCCCGCGAACATCACGATGACGCGCTTCCACGGCTTGCGCGTGTAGAAGAGCCGGTTCTCGTCGCCGGGCTTCAGCTCCTCGAAGGCCGCCGAGCGGGCGTCCTCGATCATCCCGCGCCAGGGCGAGGTGGACCGTGCCTCGATCCGGCCGTCCTCCCCCGGCGGGAACATCCCGATCATGCGGATGTAGCCACCCATGGGGATGGCCTTGATGCCGTACTCCGTCTCGCCCTTGTTCCGGGACCAGACGGTCGGTCCGAAGCCGACCATGTACTGGGGCACGCGGATACCGAAGAGCTTGGCCGTCGACAGATGGCCCAGCTCGTGCCAGGCGATCGAGACCATCAGTCCCACAGCAAAAAGAGCTATGCCGAGGACCGTCAACAGAATCGTCATGCGCGAGCCTCCGCTGTCGCCTTCACTGCCAGTTCCCGGGCCCTCGCCCGGGCCCAGGTCTCCGCTTCCAGGACGTCTGCCACCGTAAGTGAGGTTCCCGAGGCGGGAACGCCGTGCTCGGCGACGACTCCGGTGACCGTATCCATGATTCCGTTGAACGGCAGCCGTCCGGCGAGGAATGCGTCCACGCACTCCTCATTCGCGGCATTGAACACCGCCGGGGCCGTTCCGCCCAGCTCCCCCACCTGCCGGGCGAGTCCCACCGAGGGGAAGGCCTCGGTGTCGAGGGGGAAGAACTCCCAGCTCGAAGCCTTGGTCCAGTCGAAGGCGGGGGCGGCGTCGGGCACCCGCTGGGGCCAGCCGATGCCGAGGGCGATCGGGCCGCGCATATCGGGCGGGGTGGCCTGGGCGATGGTCGAGCCGTCCGTGAACTCCACCATGGAGTGAACGTAGGACTGGGGGTGTACGACGACCTCGATGCGGTCGAAGGGGATGTCGTAGAGAAGATGCGCCTCGATGACCTCGAGCCCCTTGTTGACGAGTGTGGCGCTGTTCACCGTGATCACCGGGCCCATGGCCCAGGTGGGGTGGGCGAGGGCGTCCTCGGGGGTGACATCTGCCAGCTCGGCGCGCGTACGGCCACGGAACGGCCCGCCGGAGGCCGTCACCACCAGCTTGCGTACGTCGGCTCTCGTCCCGGCCGCCAGCGCCTGGAAGAGGGCGGCGTGCTCGGAGTCGACCGGGATGATCTGGCCGGGCTTGGCGAGGGCCTTGACCAGCGGCCCGCCGACGATGAGCGACTCCTTGTTGGCGAGGGCGAGCGTCCGGCCGGCTTCGAGGGCGGCGAGGGTGGGGGCGAGACCGATGGATCCGGTGATGCCGTTGAGCACGGTGTGGCAGGCGGAGGCGGCGAGCTGGGTGGCGGCGTCGGGTCCGGCCAGGATCTCGGGCAGGGGCTCGGCCCCGTACTGCTCCGCGAGTGCCTCGCGCAGCGCGGGCACGGCGTCC
Source organism: Streptomyces sp. NPDC002730 (assembly GCF_042888805.1). NCBI lineage: Bacteria > Bacillati > Actinomycetota > Actinomycetes > Kitasatosporales > Streptomycetaceae > Streptomyces > Streptomyces sp. NPDC002730. Next base: position 391,645 of record NZ_JBIAQG010000007.1, on the reverse strand, counting down.
TCGCGGGCCACCGCGACCGTGTCGACCCGCAACTGCCGTGCCTGCTCGGCGAGGAGTCCGACGCGGCCGCCGGCGGCGGAGAGCGCGGTGACACGGAAGCGGTCGGGGTTGCGCAGCACCAGGTCGATGGCCTGTGTGCCGATGGACCCGGTGGAGCCGAGGACGACGATGTCCCGGCGGCCTTCGGTCGCGTCGAAGACGAGATGCGGGTCGGCGAGGGGGGATGGGCTGTCGCTCATCCCCCTATTGTGGCCGTAACTCCTGTCCGACTGGACAGTGCGTCCCTACGCGCCGGTGTTCGAGCCCGCCCGGAACTTCTCCCACTGGGCCTTCATGACCTCTTCGGGCACTCCTCCGATGTCCTTGGTGCCGATGATCTCGGCGCGGAAGGAGAGCGTGGTGGAGCCTGAGCGGACGACGGTCAGGTACTCGTAGAGCTTCAGCTTCCCCTTCACATCGAGGATGGTGAAGCGGAACGCCTTCGCCTCGTCCCCGAAGGCGGGCGCCTTGGCGGGCTCCACCTTGAGGTACTTGGCCATCGCGATGGCGCGTTCTTCGGTGAACCCGCCGGCGCACCGGGTCCCCGCGGTGCCGAGGGCCTTCATGACGGCGGCGGCCTCGCCGTTCGCGTACGAGCGCAGTTGTACGGCGACGCTGAGCCCGGCCAGCTCGTCGGGCACGTCGACCTGGCGGTTGACCTCGGCGGCCGGGTCGTGGCTGGTGGCGCCCTTGGCGAGGCTGACGAGGGGCTGACAGGTGGCGGGATCGGCGGTGTAGTCCTCGCCGAGCGGCGCCCCGAGGGTGAACTCGGAGGCGGTGTAGCTGCCGACCTTCTCGCCGTCGGTGAAGGAGGCGGCCCTGAGCTGGGCCTCGGTGAGGGCTTTGGGGGCGGAGGCGGTGGGTTTGCCGTCGGCCTTCTTCTCCTTGCCCTTGTCGTCACCGCTGCCGCACGCGGCGACGCCGCTGAGCACGGCCGCTACAAGGAGGGCAGCTACCCGCCGCCGAACGCCCTGATTTCCCGCCCCGAACATCCCCGCCCCGATTCCGTGTTGACCGTGATCAAGGGTCGATTGTCGGGCACGGGGACCGGTGCGGTCGAGAAGGTTCCAGAAGTGCGTGGTGACGCCGAAGCGCTCGCGCAGCCGCGCCATGTCCTAGGGACAGCACGACGGCAGCGGTCATCACACCGCGGACGTTGCTCCGGGGCGTCCGTGGACGCCCCGGAGTCTCTCAGCGGATCGGGCGGTGGACGTTGTCCCGTTCGGCCGGGCCCGGGGTCGCGTCCGCGATCCAGGGGCCCTCCCCGCTGGGATCGACGATGCCCTGTTCCAGCCAGGTGTACGTACCGGACAGGACGCCCTCCACCACCTTGCGGTCGAGGTCGTCGGTGTTGGACCACAGGCGGGTGAAGAGCTCCTCGACGCGGATGCGGGACTGCCGGCAGAAGACGTCGGCCAGCTGGTACGCCTCGCGGCCGTAATCCTCGGACGTACGCAGCAGTTCCGCGCGTACGCACGCCGCGCTCATCGCGAACAGCTCCGCGCCGATGTCGACGATCCTGCCGAGGAAGCCCTGCTTGGTCTCCATCCGGCCCTGCCAGCGGGACATGGCGTAGAAGGTGGAGCGGGCGAGCTTGCGGGACGAGCGTTCGACGTAGCGCAGGTGCCCGGAGAGGTCCGGATGGCCGGACGGGTGGAACTCGCTGTACGTACGCGGGAGTTGACCCCGTCCCGTGACCAGTTTCGGGAGCCAGCGAGCATAGAACCCGGCGGCGTTCGCGCCTGCCTTCGCCTTTGCGGACAGGGGTTTGTCGGGGTCGATGATGTCCCCGGCCACGGCGAGGTGAGCGTCGACGGCCTCGCGGGCGATCAGCAGATGCATGATCTCCGTCGAGCCCTCGAAGATGCGGTTGATGCGCAGGTCACGCAGGATCTGCTCGGCGGGGACGGCCCGTTCGCCGCGGGCCGCCAGCGAGTCCGCCGTCTCGAAACCGCGGCCGCCGCGGATCTGGACCAGCTCGTCGGCCATCAGCCAGCCCATCTCGGAGCCGTACAGCTTGGCCAGCGCCGCCTCGATACGGATGTCGTTGCGGTCCTCGTCGGCCATCTGCGAGGAGAGGTCGACCACAGCTTCCAGGGCGAAAGTGGTCGCCGCGATGAAGGAGATCTTGGCGCCGACGGCCTCGTGCCTGGCGACCGGCTTGCCCCACTGCTCGCGCGCCGACGACCATTCGCGGGCGATTTTCAGACACCATTTGCCGGCGCCGACGCACATCGCGGGCAGCGAGAGACGGCCGGTGTTGAGGGTGGTGAGGGCGATCTTGAGGCCGGCGCCCTCGGGGCCGATGCGGTTCGCGGCGGGGACGCGCACCTGGTGGAAGCGGGTGACGCCGTTCTCGAGGCCGCGCAGGCCCATGAAGGCGTTGCGGTTCTCGACCGTGATGCCCTCGCTCGCGGCCTCGACGACGAACGCGGTGATGCCGCCCTTGTGGCCGTCCGACTTGGGAACGCGGGCCATGACGACGAGGAGGTCGGCGACCACGCCGTTCGTCGTCCAGAGCTTCACACCGTCGAGGACGTACGAGTCGCCGTCCGGGACGGCCGTGGTGGCGAGGCGGGCCGGGTCGGAGCCGACATCCGGCTCGGTGAGCAGGAAGGCGGAGATGTCGGTACGGGCGAGGCGCGGCAGGAAGATGTCCTTCTGCTCCTGCGTGCCGAAAAGTTTCAGCGGCTGCGGTACGCCGATCGACTGATGCGCGGAGAGCAGCGCGCCGATCGCCGGGTTCGCCGAGCCGACCAGGGCCAGCGCCTTGTTGTAGTACACCTGGGTGAGGCCGAGCCCGCCGTACTTCGTGTCGATCTTCATGCCGAGCGCGCCGAGCTCCTTGAGCCCGTTGATCACCTCGTCCGGGATACGCGCCTCGCGTTCGATACGGGCGCCGTCGATCCGCGTCTCGCAGAAGTCGCGCAGCTTCGCCAGGAACTCCTCGCCACGCTGGGCGTCCTCGTCGGCGGGCATCGGGTGCGGGTGGATCAGGTCCAGGCGGAAACGGCCCAGGAACAGCTCCTTGGCGAAGCTGGGCTTGCGCCAGTCCTGTTCGCGCGCGGCCTCGGCGACCTGTCGTGCTTCGCGCTCACTGACCTTCGGAGCATGTGTCTTGTCGAGTGGTGCGGACATGAGGCTCACCTCGCCGCGAGTCGGGGACATCCAAGGGCATGGGCCGGGGCGAGATCGCCGTACCGACCGGTGCTACTCGTCCGTAGTACCCGATTCCTGCCCACTCCACCAGTGCGCACACAGCGGTGACTCCGTAACACAGAAAAACGGCCGGAGCCCCCGCACAGTGGGCTCCGGCCGTCGTCCTTGGCGTACGGGCTCTACAGGGCCAGACCGGTGAGGACCAGGACCCGCTCGTACGTGTAGTCGTCCATCGCGTACCGCACGCCCTCGCGGCCGACGCCGGACTGCTTGGCACCGCCGTACGGCATCTGGTCCGCGCGGTACGACGGCACATCACCGATGATCACGCCGCCGACCTCGAGGGCGCGGTGGGCGCGGAAGGCGGTCTGCACATCGTGCGTGAACACGCCTGCCTGCAGGCCGTACTTGGAGTCGTTGACGGCGGCGAAGGCCTCCGCCTCGCCGTCGACCTTCTTCACCGTGAGGACCGGTCCGAAGACCTCCTCGCAGGCGAGGGTGGTGTCCGCGGGGACGTCGGCGAGGACGGTGGGCGCGTACGAGGCACCGTCGCGCTTGCCGCCCGCGAGCAGCTTGGCGCCCGCCTCTACGGCCTCGTCGACCCAGGACTCGACGCGCTTGGCCGCGTCCTCGCTGACCAGCGGGCCGACGTCGGTGGCGGAGTCGGACGGGTCGCCGGTGACCTGGGTCTCGACGGCCGCGACGATCTTCGGCAGCAGGCGGTCGTACACCGAGGCGTCGGCGATCACGCGCTGCACGGAGATGCAGGACTGGCCGCCCTGGTAGTTGGAGAAGGTGGCGATACGGGTCGCCGCCCAGTCCAGGTCCTGCTCGCTCGCGAAGTCGCCGAGGACGACGGCCGCGCCGTTGCCGCCCAGCTCCAGGGTGCAGTGCTTGCGCGGCACCGAGTCCATGATCGCGTAACCGACCTTGTCGGAGCCGGTGAAGGAGATGACCGGCAGGCGCTCGTCCTGGACGAGGGCGGGCATCCGGTCGTTCGGGACCGGGAGCACGGACCAGGAGCCCGCGGGGAGCTCGGTCTCGGCCAGCAGCTCGCCGATGATCAGGCCGGACAGCGGCGTCGCCGGTGCGGGCTTGAGGATGATCGGTGCACCGACCGCGATCGCCGGGGCGATCTTGTGGGCGCAGAGGTTCAGCGGGAAGTTGAACGGCGCGATGCCGAGGACTGCGCCCTTGGGGAAGCGGCGGGTCAGCGCGAGCCGGCCGACGCCACCGGCGTCGGTGTCGAGGCGCTGTGCCTCGCCACCGTTGAAGCGGCGGGCCTCTTCGGCGGCGAAGCGGAAGACGGAGACGGCGCGGCCGACCTCACCGCGGGCCCACTTGACGGGCTTGCCGTTCTCGGCGGAGATCAGCTGGGCGATCTCCTCGGTGCGCTCGACGAGCCGGCGCGACACATGGTCGAGGGCGGCGGCGCGTGCGTGTGCCGGGGTCGCGGCGAACTCGTCCCGCACGGCGTGCGCGGCGGCGACGGCCTCCTCGATCTGGGCGTCGGTCGGGACAGCGACCTGACCGACGAGGCGTCCGTCCCAGGGGGAGGTGACATCGAAGGTGGCCTCGCCGGTGGCCTGGCGGCCGGCGAGCCAGAAGGCGTGGGTGGAGGTCATGTCCCGGCCCTTCCGAAGTAGATGTAAATGGGGGTGTGTCTGCCCCACGGTAGGGGCGGGAGGGCGGTCTGGCGTTTGTCCGGGGTGGAGTGGTGGGCGGGGCGGGTCCGCCGCTTTGGCGTGCGATGCGCTCAACCGGGGCTCCGCCCCGGACCCCGCGCCTCAAACGCCGACGAGGCTGAGTGCGGCTGGGCCGGCATTTCCAGCCCGTCCGGCGGTGGAAGACACGGCCGAAGGCCGTACGGGGTTGCGGGGGCGGCCCCCGGAGTTGCCTCAGCGGCGGCGTTCCGTCGACACGATCAGGCAGACGCCCGCCACCACGACCGCGCCGCCGACGGCGATCGGCCAGCTCAGCTGTTCGTTGAGGATGAGCGCGCCGAGGAGGACGGCGACGACCGGGTTGACGTACGCATAGGTCGCGACCAGGGACAGCGGCGCGGAGTGCAGCAGCCAGGCGTACGCCGTGAACGCGACGAGCGAGCCGAATACGACGAGATAGCCGAGGGCGGTCCAGGAACGGGCGGAGACCTCGCCGAGTACGAAGCCGTGCTGCTCGCCGCGGCCGAGTCCCACCAGCAGGCAGCCGATGCCGCCCGCGACCATCTCGTACGCACTGGCCGCGAAGGGGTTCTTCGGCATGGGGATCTTCGAGGAGGAGAAGGAGCCCACCGACCACATGACGGTCGCCGCGATGACGGTGAGAACGCCCCACAGGCGTACGTCGCCGCTGAGGCCGGGCAGGGTCAGCACGGCGAGGCCCGCCAGGCCGAGGAGGACGCCCAGGTACGCGCCGAGGCCGGGCCGCTCGCCGAAGGCCCTGCGCAGCACGACCACCCAGGCGGGCACGACGGCGATCAGCAGGGCGGCGAGCCCGGAGGGCACGGAGGTCTCGGCGAGCACGACGAGGCCGTTGCCGCCGAGCAGGAGCAGCAGCCCGACCACGGCGGCCGAGGCGAGCTGGACGCGGTTGACCTTGAGCGCCGAGGTCCCCTGCCGCCAGGCCACGAGCCCTGCGAGGATCAGGCCCGCCAGGATGAAGCGGCCTCCGGCGGAGAGGAACGGCGGCATGGTCTCGACGACGATGCGTATGCCGAGGTAGGTGGAGCCCCAGACGACGTACACGATGGCGAGCGCGCCCCAGACGGCTCCGGATGTCCGGCGCTCGGGCGGGGGTGCGACAGCGGTACCGACGGCGGAGGTGCCGGCCTCAGGAGTGCTGGAGTTGGTGGCCACGAGGCAGGACCTTAGGCAGTCCAGCGGTCAATCACCAATGCTTTTGCCCGACTTCGGGCACGAAAACGGAAAAACCCTGCGCCGGCCTGCTACTCGGCCGCGGTCGCCGATGTCGTCTTCAGCGCCAGCCACAGCTCCATCCGGACGTCCGGGTCGTCGAGCGAGCGGCCCAGGATCTCCTCGACCCTGCGCATCCGGTAGCGCAGCGTATGGCGGTGTACGCCGAGGTCGGCGGCGGCAGCGTCCCACTGGCCGTGGCGCGAGAGCCAGGCGCGCAGCGAGGCGACGAGGTCTCCGCGGCCGGTCGCGTCGTGTTCGTACAGCGCGCGCAGCATTCCGTCCGCGAAGGCGCGTACGGCGTCGTCGGCGAGCAGCGGGAGGATCGATCCTGCCGCCAGCTCCTCGTGCTCGACCAGGGCGCGGCCACGTCGCCGGGCGACCGAGAGCGCCTGCTCGGACTGTTTGTAGGCGCCCGCCGCCGCTATGGGTCCGGTCGGCGCCGAGAGGCCGACAACGACCTCGGCGTCCTCGGCCTCCTTGTCGGCGTAGGCGGAGGTGCACGCCGCGACGACCGCGCCGCCGTCCGCGGCCAGCACCACCAGCCGGTCGTCGCTGTCCGGTACCACGAGCACCGCCTCGCCGGCCCGCGCCGCCGCCGACTCCAGTGACTCGGCGAACGCGTGGAGCGGATGCTCGCTCGCGGGGTCCGGCTCTCCGGCGGGTTCGGCGATCACCAGCCGGAAGGGCGCGTCGAGCAGGCCGCCGTACAGGTCGCCGACGACCGCACGGGCGTGGTCCTGCTGGCCGGAGAGCAGCATCCGCAGCACGGCCGCGCCGAGTCGCTGTTCCGCCGCCTGGAGCGCGCGCGAGCGCTCCGTGGAGAGGGTCAGCAGGGCGACGGCGGAGTGCACGGCATACCGCTCGGCCGTGCCCAGCGGGGCGCCCGTGCCGACGGCCAGCGCGCCGCGCACCCGTCGGCCGCTGCCGAGCGACTGCAGCTCGACCCGGTCCTCCGTGTCGCCGACGACGGCGCTCGCGGGCGCGGACCGCTCGCGCAGCCGCTCCACGTCGCCGGTGAGCCTGGCGGCCCGGCGCGTGGCCCATTCGGGCGCGGCGGCGACGACCGCGCCGGAGGCGTCGTACAGCGCCGCCCAGCCGTCGATATGCGCGGCGAGACGGGCGACGACCGCGTCGGGGCCCTCGGCGAGGGCGGCGCGCGTCAACTCTCGCTGCGCCTCGAAACCGGCTGTCACCGCCCGGTACTGGTCGGCCGCGTTCGCCGCGGAGACCGCCTTGCTGATCGCGAGGAAGGGAGTGCGGCGTGGCACGGCGAGGAGCGGGAACCCCTCCTCCTTCGCCGCCTCGACGAGGGCCTCCGGGATGTCCTCGTAGTACACGCCGACCGCGAAACCGAGCCCGACGACGCCCGCGCCGACCAGTCTGCGCACATAGCGGCGCATCGCCTCAGGGTCCTCGGCGTCCAGCGTCATCGCCGTGACGAGCAGCAGCTCGCCGCCCTCCATGTACGGCACGGGGTCGGCGAGCTCACTGACATGCGCCCAGCGCACCGGCGTCTCGAGCCGGTCCTCCCCGGCACGCACGGTGAGTTTGAGCGCCGAGTGCTGGACAAGCGAGGCGAGCGTGGGCGGCATGGGGACCGTAGGCCCTTCGAGCAGAGGCGCAGAGGCAGAAGCGCGGAGGATTTCGCCGTCCCGTATGAACGGCGTACACCGATTCTGCCAGGGCGTAGCAGTTCCGGGAGCCGGTCAGGTGCGCAGATCCACCAGCAGGGGCGGCGCGTGTTCGCCTCGTACGGTCGTCAGCGAGAGCACCGCGTGCCCGGCGGGCACGGCGTGCGCGAGGTCGGACGCCGACCAGCGGGCGCGCTCGACCTCCCGCACCGTGATCGCCTCGGCGGTGGCCGCCTTGCCGGTGACCAGGCGCCGCATGATGTGCAGCGCCTTGGTGACGGGCTCGTCGGAGATGATCTGCCGGTTGGTGACGTCCCGGGTCTGCACCCATTCGGTGCCCCAGGTCTCGGCGAACCGGCCGCCGTCCCAGGGAGCGAGGCCGGCGAACGCCATCCGGCAGCCGACCGCACCGAGCAGCGGGCCGCGCAGCGGTTCCGGCACGTCCTCCAGGGTGCGCAGCGCCAGCACCACCCCGGCGTTGGCGGAGCGCAGCCGCTGGACCGAGCGCACCGAGTCGGCGGTCACGGTGTACGTCGCGTCGTCCAGCACCAGACAGGCGAAGAGCGACCTGTCCGAGCGGCTGAGCGCGGCCTCGGTGAACTGGGCGAGTACCAGGCGCGCGACGATCCGTGAGGCCTCGGCGTGGCCCCGCTCGGGCAGGTCGACACGGACCCGCAGCGGGTGCTCGATGGCGCGCAGCGAGAACTGCCGGCCGCCGCCGTCCGTACGGAAGAAGTGCGCGAACGCGGGCCGGTCCAGGAAGGCAATCCGCTCGGCGAGCAGTACGCCGATGTCGTCGGCGCGGGCCGACTGCCGCTCGCGGGCGTCCAGTTCACGCAGCTGGGCTGCGGCGCCGGGGTCGGTCCCGGTCTCCAGGGCGGTGCGCAGCGCGCCGATGGCGGCGGGTGCGCCGCCGAGGAGTTCGCGCAGCTCCGGAACGGCGGGGAAGTGGCCGTGGACGCACTGGTACGGCCCGATGAGCTGGGCCAGCGCGGTGGCGGCGCGCCTGCTGTCGCCGCCGGGAAGGGTGGCGGCGAGATCGCCGACGAGCGCCTCGGCGAGCATCCTGGCGGCCTCGTCGGGGTCGTCGGCGCCGCCGTAGAGGTCGAGGTCGTGGGTGGAGTCGGGGCGGCCGACGGCGATGACGAGGTCGAAGGCGTCGTCCGGGGCGAGGCCGGTGCCGTACGCCGTGACGGCGACGACGGCGGCGCGGTTGGCGAGCGCGAGCAGGCACATCGACTCGACGACGGGCCGCACCAGGCGCACGCTCTTGCCGGATCCGGAGGGCCCGACGGCGAGCAGCGAGGTGCCGAGCAGCGCGGGCTCCAGAGCCACGCCGGTGGTGCGGCGCGGATAGGGGTTGCGGACGTCGTCGACCGCGGTGCCGATCTTGACCTGCGCGGTGGCGAGATCGTGGGTGGCGGTACGGAGCGGCAGGTCGCGTACGCCTGAGGGGTGGGCGCAGGCGGCCGCGCCGTGCTCGCGCACCGTGTCGGTGAAGGCGGCGAGCCGCTCGGGCCTGGTGTGCACGCCCTGCCAGGCGCGCCGGATCCTGGCGTAGTCGACATCGCCGAGCGAACCGGCGCGGGTGGCCTCGGCGAGGCTCTTTGCCGCATCGATGAGGCCCGCGGTGCGCAGGTCGGGCCAGTCGGCGGGGTCGGCCTCGGGCCGGGGCGGCGGGGCGGTGACGGGCTTGTCGGCGCGGCGCACGTACCGGTTCCAGATCTCCGGTACATGGCCGATCCGGGCGAAGAACACCAGCAGGCCGCCGCCGACGATCGCGTAGTAGATGTAGCTGGCGGTGGCCCAGGTGGGCGGGTCGGAGCGCCAGGAGTCCGGGGTCAGTACGAGGAGGGGCCAGATCCAGTAGCGGCCGAGGTAACCGTTCCACAGGAGCGACCACAGCAGCCAGCCGCTGAGCAGCGCGATGACGGCGCCGGCGAAGAGACGGCGGGCGGGGACGAGCTCGGGCTCCTCGTCGGGGCGGGCGCGGTGGCCGAGGCGCCAGATGCCGGGGTCGGCGGCCGGGCGGGGGGTACGCAGCCAGTCGACGACTGCGGGGCGGGTGGTGGGAGCGTGACCGGGCAGCGCGGGGATCCCGGGCGCCGCGGCGGGCGGCACGGAGGGTGGCGGACCGGCGGGACGTGGCACCGGATCGGACCGTGCGCCGCGTGCGTCGAAAGTGCCTTCGGAATCCATGAACTGCTGCCCCCTGACCAGCCAGGCCCGCTCTGTGCACCGGCCAATCTAGTGCCCCACTGAGGGGAGTTCACCGATCCGGGTGGTGTCGCGGTGCCGGGACCCGGCAGGTACGGATGACCGAGCCACGGGTGTCCTTGTCCGTCGGGGACAACGGCTTGTGCTCAACACTCCCGAACGGAGCATGCCCGGCCCCCTTCCTCGCGCCTAGCCTGCGGAGAAAGAGAAGTTGCGTCCGGAACACCCCCAGGAGCCCCTCATGACCGCAATCCCGCAGGAGCGCCGCGTCGTCACCGCCATCCCCGGCCCGAAGTCGATCGAGCTGCAGGCCCGCCGTACCGCCGCGGTCGCCGGTGGTGTGGGGTCCGTGCTGCCCGTCTTCACCGCCCGCGCCGGCGGCGGTGTCATCGAGGACGTGGACGGCAACCGCCTCATCGACTTCGGTTCCGGCATCGCCGTGACCTCCGTCGGCGCCTCCGCCGAGGCCGTCGTACGCCGCGCCTCCGCGCAGCTCGCCGACTTCACCCACACCTGTTTCATGGTCACGCCCTACGAGGGCTACGTCGAGGTCGCCGAGGCTCTGGCCGAGCTGACGCCGGGTGACCACGCGAAGAAGTCGGCGCTGTTCAACTCCGGCGCCGAGGCCGTCGAGAACGCCGTCAAGATCGCGCGTGCCTACACCAAGCGCCAGGCGGTCGTGGTGTTCGACCACGGCTACCACGGCCGCACCAACCTGACGATGGCGCTGACCGCCAAGAACATGCCGTACAAGCAGGGCTTCGGGCCGTTCGCGCCCGAGGTGTACCGCGTCCCCGTCGCGTACGGCTACCGCTGGCTCACCGGTCCGGAGAACGCCGGCGCCGAGGCGTCCGCGCAGGCCATCGACATGATCAACAAGCAGATCGGCGCCGAGAACGTCGCCGCGATCATCATCGAGCCGGTCCTCGGCGAGGGCGGTTTCATCGAGCCGGCCAAGGGCTTCCTGCCGGCCATCTCGCAGTTCGCCAAGGACAACGGGATCGTGTTCGTGGCGGACGAGATCCAGTCCGGCTTCTGCCGGACCGGCCAGTGGTTCGCCTGTGAGGACGAGGGCATCGTCCCGGACCTGATCACCACCGCCAAGGGCATCGCGGGCGGTCTGCCGCTCGCCGCCGTGACGGGTCGCGCCGAGATCATGGACGCCCCGCACGCGGGCGGCCTCGGCGGTACCTACGGCGGTAACCCGGTGGCCTGCGCCGGTGCGCTCGGCGCCATCGAGACGATGAAGGAGCTCGACCTCAACGGCAAGGCCAAGCGCATCGAGGAGGTCATGAAGGGCCGCCTCACCGCGATTGCCGAGAAGTACGACATCATCGGCGACATCCGCGGCCGCGGCGCGATGATCGCGATCGAGCTGGTCACGGACCGCGCCACCAAGGAGCCGAACCCGGCCGCGACCGCCGCGCTCGCCAAGGCCTGCCACGCCGAGGGTCTGCTGGTGCTCACCTGCGGTACGTACGGCAATGTGCTGCGCTTCCTGCCCCCGCTGGTGATCGGTGAAGACCTGCTCAACGAGGGTCTGGACATCATCGAGCAGGCCTTCGCGGGCGTGTGACCAAGGGGAACGGTCGGGGCCTGTGAAGACTCTGTGGGGGGCCGATGGCGGGATGGAGATCCGCCTGTCGGTCCCCCCGCCCCTGCCGTACGGTTTTCGCAGATGAGAGAAACACCCCGCTCGCAGGGGACTGCGGGCGACTCCAGGGCGGAGCCTCCCCAGCCTCGCCTCGGACGTGCCCTCGCGCACACCACTGGGGCCTCCGGCTCCGGAACTCCTCACCGATCGGATGGCCGCCCGCCCCAAACCCCCCGGGGCGCGCGGCAAACCGGTCCAGTCGGTCACCTCGGAACCACCCCCCCTGTTCCGAGGCGGCCGACTTTTTTTCTTGCGGCCCCGCCGGTTGTTCTGGCGCTGTGTGCCGTTCTCTTCGCTGTGATCACCTGGCAGGTGGCTGCCGACGGTCCGCTGCGGTCCCTCGATGAGCGCGTGGAACTGCGGATCGTCGGCCATGCGCCCCGGGTACTGACCGATCATCTCTCCGACCTCGGCAGTACGCAGGTCGCGCTTCCTGTTCTGGCCGCGGCCGTGGCGTACGCCCTGTGGCGCGGCCGGCGCTTCGCGGCGCTGTACGCCGTCCTCGCCATGGTCACGGTCCCAGTGCTCGTCTCGCCGCTGAAGGCGCTGATCGACCGCCAGGGCCCGCTCACCGAGGCGGGCGGCTTCTACCCGTCCGGCCATACGGCGACCGCGATGGTGGCCTACTGCGGCGCCGCGCTGCTCCTCAGCCCGGATCTGAAGCGCCGATGGGCGATGCCCGTCGCCCTGGCGCTCACCCTGGCGACGGGCATCGGACTTGTCCTGCGCGGCTATCACTGGCCGCTGGACGTCATCGGCAGCTGGTGCCTCTGTGGGATGATCCTGCTCCCGTTCAGCCTCCGAAATACGCGTCGAAGTTCTTCGAGAACTCCCACTGGTTGAAGCGGTCCCAGTTGATCGACCAGGTCATCAGGCCGCGCAGGGCCGGCCAGGTGCCATGGGTCTGGTACGAGCCGCAGTTGGTCTTCCTGGTCAGGCAGTCCAGCGCCTTGTTCACCTCGGCGGGCGCGGTGTGGCCGTTGCCCGCCTGCGTGGAGGCGGGCAGACCGATGGCCACCTGCTCCGGGCGCAGGGCGGGGAAGACCTTGGTGGTGTCGCCGGCGACCGGGAAGCCGGTCAGCAGCATGTCGGTCATGGCGATGTGGAAGTCCGCGCCGCCCATGGAGTGGTACTGGTTGTCCAGACCCATGATCGAGCCCGAGTTGTAGTCCTGGACATGCAGCAGGGTGAGGTCGTCGCGCAGGGCGTGGATGACCGGGAGGTACGCGCCGGCGCGCGGGTCCTGGCCGCCCCAGGGGCCCGAGCCGTAGTACTGGTAGCCGAGCTGGACGAAGAATGTCTCCGGGGCCATCGTGAGGACGAACTTCGAGCCGTACTTGGCCTTGAGAGTCTTGACCGCCGAGATCAGATTGACGATCACCGGCGAAGTCGGCGAGCGGAAGTCCGTGTCGCCGGTGTTCAGGGAGAGGGAGTGGCCCTCGAAGTCGATGTCCAGGCCGTCGAGCCCGTACTCGTCGATGATCTTCGAGACGGAGGAGACGAAGGTGTCACGGGCGGCCGTGGTGGCGAGCTGCACCTGGCCGTTCTGGCCGCCGATGGAGATCAGGACCTTCTTGCCCGCGGCCTGCTTGGCCTTGACGGCCGCCTTGAAGTCGGCGGCGGACTCGACGTTCGGGCATTCGGTGGCCGGGCAGAGGCTGAAGCGGATATCGCCCGAGGTGACCGAAGTCGGTTCGCCGAAGGCCAGGTTGATGACGTCCCAGGAGTCGGGCACATCGGCCATGCGCGTATAGCCGGAGCCGTTGGCGAAGCTGGCATGCAGATAGCCGACGAGAGCATGGGCGGGGAGTTCGCCGCCGCTGCCCCCGCCACCCGCCGTGGTGGTCGCGGTGACCGCCGACGACTTCGCGGACTCGCCGGCATCGTTGGCCGCGGACACCTGGAAGCTGTACGCGGTGGAGGGCGCGAGACCGGTGACGGTGGCCGAAGTCCCGCTGACGCCAAGGACCTTGGCGCCGCCCCGGTAGACGTTGTACGAGGTGGCGCCCGAGGATGCGGACCAGGTCAGCGGTACGGAGGTGGAGCCGGGGGCGCCGGCGGACAGGCCGGTGGGGGCGGCCGGTATCTGGACCGGGTCGCCGCCCGGCCCGAGCAGCGAGAGATCGTCGGCGTAGTAGGCGGGGGTGCCGTACCAGCCGTGGGTGTAGATCGTGACCGAGGTGGTCGACGCGCCCGTACGGAACGTGGTCGACAGCCGCTGCCAGCTGGGTGCCGAGGAGGTCCAGGTAGAGACGTCGGTGGTGCCGGTGCCGGCTGCGCCGAGGTAGACGTAACTGCCCTGGACCCAGCCGCTGAGCGTGTAGTCGGAGTTCGGCTTGACGGTGACCGTCTGGCTGCAGTTGGCGTTGTCACTGCCCGCCGGGGTGGCCTTGAGTGCGGAACTGCCGCTGCGGGTCGGTGAGTTGACGGCTGCGCCGCTGCCCGCCGTACAACTCCAGCCGGTGAGGCCGGTCTCGAAGCCACCGTTGCGGGCGAGTTCGGTGTCGGCCGCTCCGGCGGACGATGCTGTGGCGACGAGTCCGCTGATGGCGAGGGCGGCCGCGGACAGGGCGGCCAAGAGTCTGGTGCGGTGCACAACTGCCTCCGGGCATGGGGGGAATGGAGGGGGAGCGACGCGCACAACATGGTCCAGACCAATGCGGTTGTCAAGACCTCTGGCGGCGCTCCCGCCCTTCACTCAACCCGAGCCGGCCGCCTGAGCCGTTTCGCTGCCGGCTCCCGGCGCCGGCCACCATCGCCGCCGCCCTCCGCTACCCCACCGTGCTGGACGCCGAACTGCTGGCCGGGGCCCCTTCTTTTTGCGGCCCCGGCCGCGTACTGGGGCACGCACGATCGTGGAAAGCGCGATCGCATCGATCGAGACGGCCTAGCTGTCGAAGCCGAGGCCGAGCCTGTCCATGGTCCGAAGCCACACGTTGCGGCGGCCACCGTTGGCATCCGCCCTGGCCAGCGCCCATTTGGTGAGTCCGATACCGGCCCAGGCGACGGGCTCGGGCGGGAACGGCAGCGGCTTGCTGCGCACCATCTCCAGCTCGGTGCGCTCGGTCCGCTCGCCGGAGAGGAGGTCGAGCATGACATCCCCGCCGAAGCGGGTGGCGCCGACGCCGAGTCCCGTATACCCGGCGGCGTAGGCGACCTTGCCGCCGTGCGCCGTCCCGAAGAAGGCGGAGAAACGCGAGCAGGTGTCGATCGCGCCGCCCCAGGCATGGCTGAAGCGCAGCCCCTCCAGCTGCGGGAAGCAGCGGAAGAAGTGTTCGGCGAGCTTGAGATAGGTCTCCGGCCGGTGGTCCATTTCGGCGCTGACCTTGCCGCCGTACGGATAGATCGCGTCGTAACCGCCCCACAGGATGCGGTGGTCGGCGGTAATCCGGAAGTAGTGGAACTGGTTCGCGCTGTCGCCGAGTCCCTGCCGCCTCTTCCAGCCGATCGCGTCGAGCTGCTCCGCGCTGAGCGGTTCGGTCATCAAGGCGTAGTCGTAGACCGGGACGGTGTACGGGCGCACCCGCTTGACCAGCGACGGGAAGACGTTCGTACCGAGCGCGACCCGGCGGGCGAAGACCCGGCCGTACGGGGTGCGGACCGTCATGCCGGCACCGGACGCCGTGAGGTCCAGGCCGCGGGTGTTCTCGTAGACGCGTACGCCGAGGTCCATACAGGCCTGCTTCAGACCCCAGGCGAGCTTCGCCGGGTGCAGCATGGCGACGCCGCGCCGGTCCCAGAGCCCGCCGAGGAAGGTCGGGGAGTTCACCTCGGCGCGCAGCGCGTCCTGGTCGAGGAATTCGAGGCCGGTGAAGCCCAGCCCGGTCGCCTCCTCATACATCTGGTGGAGCTCTTCGAGCTGGTACGGCTCGGTGGCGACGTCGATCTCACCGGTGCGCTCGAAGTCACAGTCGATGCCGTACCTGGCGACCGCTGCCTCGATGGAGTCGAGATTGCGGTCGCCGAGCTCCTCGAGCTTGGCCAGCTCACCGGGCCAGCGGGCGAGTCCATTGCCGAAGCCGTGGGTGAGGGAGGCGGCGCAGAAGCCGCCGTTGCGGCCCGAGGCGGCCCAGCCCACCTCGCGCCCTTCGATCAGTACGACATCCCGCCCCGGGTCGCGCTCCTTGGCCAGCAGCGCGGTCCACAGTCCGCTGTAGCCGCCGCCGACGACAAGGAGGTCGCAGCGCTCGTCGCCGGTGAGTGCGGGCAGTGCTCCCGGCTTTGCGGGGTCGTCCAGCCAATAGGAGACGGGCTGGGCGTCGGAGAGTGATGAGGCAAAGGTCATGGCAGCTGGGGCCATGGTTTCCACTCCTTCAGGGGCTACTTGAGCAGTGCGCTGTTCTTCCGCCGGCTGCTGATGAGCTGGCCGGTGACCACGACCAGTACGGCGATGACGAACATGGCCGTGCCGATGACGTTGATCTGGACGGGCGTACCGCGCTGGGCCGAGCCCCACACGAACATGGGGAAGGTGACGGTGTTGCCCGAGTTGAAGTTGGTGATGATGAAGTCGTCGAACGAGAGCGCGAACGCGAGCATCGCACCGGCGGCGATGCCGGGAGCGGCGATCGGCAGCGTGACCCGTACGAACGTCTGCACAGGTCCGGCGTAGAGGTCGCGGGCCGCCTCCTCGAGGCGGGGATCCATCGACAGCACACGCGCCTTGACCGCCACCACCACGAAGCTCAGGCAGAACATGGTGTGCGCGATGAGGATGGTCCAGAAGCCCAGCTCCGCACCCAGGTTGAGGAAGAGCGTGAGCAGCGAGGCGGCCATGACCACCTCGGGCATCGCCATCGGCAGGAAGATCAGTGAGTTGATCGCGCCACGCGCCCGGAAGCGGTAGCGGACCAGCGCGAAGGCGATCATCGAGCCGAGGACGGTGGAGCCGATCGTCGCCCAGAGGGCGATCTGGAGGGAGAGCGAGAGCGAGCCGCACATATCGGCGACACCGCACGGGTCCTTCCAGGCGTCGGTGGAGAACTCCTGCCAGGCGTAGTTGAAGCGGCCGGCCGGCTTGTTGAACGAGAACACCATCACGACGATGTTCGGCAGGATCATGTACGCGAGCGTGAGCAGTCCCGCGATGACCACAAGGTTCTGTCGTATCCAACGCATCAGACGAGATCCTCCGTCCCGGCCCGGCGGATGTAGACGGTGACCATGATCAGCACGACCGCCATGAGAATGAAGGACAGCGCGGCCGCGGTCGGATAGTCGAGCACCCTCAGGAACTGCGACTGGATGACGTTGCCGACCATCTTGGTGTCCGTGGAGCCGAGCAGTTCGGCGTTGACGTAGTCGCCGCTGGCCGGGATGAAGGTCAGCAGCGTTCCGGAGACGACGCCCGGCATGGACAGCGGGAAGGTCACCTTGCGGAAAGTGGTGGACGACTTCGCGTACAGATCGCCCGCCGCCTCGTGGAGCCGCGGGTCGATCCGCTCCAGCGAGGTGTACAGCGGCAGGACCATGAACGGCAGGAAGTTGTACGTGAGTCCGCAGACCACCGCGAGCGGGGTGGCGAGCAGCCGGTTCCCCTCGGTCATTCCGAGCCAGCTGGTGACGTCCAGGAAGCCGACGCTGTTCAGGACGTCCACCACCGGTCCGCCGTCCGCGAGGATCGTCTTCCAGGCGAGCGTACGGATCAGGAAGCTGGTGAAGAACGGCGCGATGACCAGGACCAGCAGCAGATTGCGCCAGCGGCCCGCCTTGAACGCGATCAGATACGCGAGCGGGTAGCCGAGCAGCAGACACAGGATCGTGGCCGTGCCGGCGTACAGCACCGAGCGCAGGAACTGCGGGTAGTACTCGGTGAGCGCGTCCCAGTAGGTCTGGAAGTGCCAGGTGACCTTGAAGCCCTCTTCCAGCGAGCCCGTCTGCACGGAGGTCGAGGCCTGGTAGACCATCGGCAGCGCGAAGAAGACGACCAGCCACAGGATGCCGGGCAGCAGCAGCCAGTACGGGATCAGCTTCCGGCGGACGGACTGTTTGTGGACGACCGGCTCGACCGGCTCGGGGACCGGCGCGGCGGGCGGTGCCTCGGTGACCGTCATGGCGTCTCCTCCACCGTCTCCACACCGGCGTCGATGTCCTGGGCCGCGTCGAGACCGAAGGTGTGCTCGGGGTTCCAGTGCAGGACGACCTCGGCGCCGGGGACCAGGCGCGGGTCCCGCTCGATGTTCTGTACGTACACCTCGAGCTCCGGACAGACCGGGCTGTCGATGACGAACTGCGTGGAGACGCCGATGAAGCTGGAGTCGGCGATCTTCCCGGTGAACCGGTTGCGGCCGTCGGCTATCGTGCCCGCGTCGTCCGCGTGCGCCAGCGAGATCTTCTCCGGGCGCACGCCGACCAGCAGCTTTCCGCCGGTACGGGGCTGGGTGGCACAGCGCTCGGCGGGCAGCCGCAGCTTGGCGTCCGCGGCCGTGACGACGACTTCGCCGCCGCTGTTCTGGGCGACCTCGGCCTCGATGAGGTTGGAGGTGCCCAGGAAGTTGGCGACGAAGGTGGTCTGCGGGTTCTCGTAGAGCTCGGCAGGTGCGCCGAGTTGCTCGACCCGTCCGCCGTTCATCACCGCGATGGTGTCGGCCATGGTCATGGCCTCTTCCTGGTCGTGGGTGACATGGACGAACGTGATGCCGACCTCGGTCTGGATCCGCTTGAGCTCCAGCTGCATCTGGCGGCGCAGCTTGAGGTCGAGGGCGCCGAGCGGCTCGTCGAGGAGCAGCACCTGCGGGTGGTTGATGAGCGCGCGGGCGACGGCGACGCGCTGCTGCTGACCGCCGGAGAGCTGATGCGGCTTGCGCTTGGCGAAGTCGCCCAGCTCGACGAGGTCGAGCATGTCGCCGACCTGTTTCTTCACCGACTTGATGCCGCGGCGGCGCAGCCCGAACGCGACGTTCTCGTAGATGTCGAGGTGCGGGAAGAGCGCGTACGACTGGAAGACGGTGTTGACCGGGCGCTTGTACGGCGGCAGGTGGGTGACGTCCTTGCCGCCGAGGAAGACGCTCCCGGTGCTCGGGTCCTCCAGTCCGGCGATCATCCGCAGGGTGGTGGTCTTACCGCAGCCGGAGGCGCCGAGCAGGGCGAAGAAGGAGCCCTGCGGGACGGTCAGGTCCAGCGGGTGGACGGCCGTGAAGGAGCCATAGGTCTTGCTGATCCCGGAGAGGCGGACGTCGCCGCCTTCTGTCTTTTCAGTCATGGGTCGCGATCCCAGTGGTGTCGGAGGGAGAAGGGCAGGTCAGGCGCCGATGAGCTTGGCGAACTTCTCTTCGTACGCCGTCTCTTCCTTGCTGCTCAGCGAGCGGAAGGAATGGGACTTGGCCGCCATGGCCGCGTCCGGGATGATCAGCGGGTTCTTGGCCAGCTCCGGGTCGATCTTCGCGAGCTCGGGGCCGACTCCGGCGACCGGGCACACGTAGTTGATGTACGCGGCGAGCTGTGCGGCCACCGGGAGCTCGTAGTAGTAGTCGATGAGCCGGGTGGCGTTCTTCTGGTGCCTGGCGTGCGCCGGGACCAGGAGATTGTCGGTGGCCGTCATATAACCGGCGGCCGGGATCGCGAACTTGATGTCGGGGTTGTCGGCCTGCAGCTGGATCAGGTCACCGGCCCAGGCGACGCAGGCGGCGATGTCGCCCTTGTCCAGGTCCGAGGTGTAGTCGTTGCCGGTGAAGCGGCGGATCTGCTTCTTGTCGACGCCCTTCTGGAGCCGGTTGATGGCGGCGTCGTAGTCGGCGTCGGTGACCTTGGCCGGGTCCTTGCCCAGGTCGAGCAGGGTCATGCCGACCGTGTCGCGCATCTCGGTGAGGAAGCTGACCCGGCCCTTGAGGGTGGGGTCGTCCAGCAGCTGGGTCACGGAGTCGACCTTCTTGCCGCCGGTCGCCTTGACGTTGTAGGCGATGACGGCCGGAATTCCGGTCCAGGGGTAGGAGTAGGCGCGCCCCGGGTCCCAGTCCGGGCTGCGGAACTGCGGGGAGAGATTGGCGTAGGCGTGCGGCAGCAGCGACGAGTCCAGCTTCTGCACCCAGCCGAGCCGGATCATGCGGGCAGCCAGCCAGTCCGTGACATTGATCAGGTCACGGCCGGTGTCCTGGCCCGCCGCGAGCTGCGGCTGGATCTTGCCGAAGAACTCGACGTTGTCGTTGATGTCCTCGGTGTACTTGACCTTGATCCCGGTGCGTTTGGTGAACTCATTGAGCGTCGGACGGCTCTTCTCGTCCTCACTGACGTCCATGTACTCGGTCCAGTTGGAGAAGCTGATCTGCTTCTCCTGGTCCGAGTGGTCGTCCGAGGCCTCCGCGCCGCCCTCGCGCTTGGCGGGCGGGATGCCGCAGGCGCTCAGGGAGGCGAGTCCGCCAATGGTGAGCGCGCCTATGCCGCCGGCGCGCAGCATCGCACGCCGGGAGAGGGCGCCCCTGCCGCTGGTGATGCTCCGTCGCATCGCCGCGAGTTGCGCCGCGGACAGGACGTCCGGCTCGTGCTGATCCATGCGCTGTGCCCTTTCGGGATGGTGCCGCTGGTCGGGCGGCGCTGGGCTGGACTGGTCTGGGGTGGCTGACCTGAGCTGAGCTGAGCTGCTAGCGGTCGCCGAAGATGGTGCGGTGCCAGTCCTTGCAGACTGTCGCCGTGTTGTCGTACATCACATGCTTGACCTGCGTGTACTCCTCGAAGGAATACGCCGACATGTCCTTTCCGAAGCCGGAGGCCTTGTAGCCGCCGTGCGGCATCTCGCTGATGATCGGGATGTGGTCGTTGACCCAGACGCAGCCCGCCTTGATCTCGCGGGTGGCGCGGTTCGCGCGGAAGACGTCGCGGCTCCAGGCGGAGGCGGCAAGGCCGTAGGGGGTGTCATTGGCCAGCGCGATGCCCTCGTCGTCGGAGTCGAAGGGCAGCACGACCAGGACCGGGCCGAAGATCTCGGACTGGACGATCTCGCTGTCCTGGGCGGCGCCCGCGACAAGGGTGGGGCGGTAGTACGCGCCGCTCTTCAGTTCTCCCTGGGGCGCTTCGCCGCCGGTGACGACGGTGGCGTACGCGCGTGCCCGGTCGACGAAGCCGGCGACGCGGTCGCGCTGGAGGTGCGAGACGAGCGGGCCGAGGTCGGTCGACGGGTCGAAGGGGTCGCCGAGGCGGACGGTCGCCATCAGATCGGCGACTCCGGCGACGAAGGCGTCGTACAGGGGCCGCTGGACATAGGCGCGGGTGGCGGCAGTGCAGTCCTGGCCGGAGTTGATGAGTGAGGCGGCGACCGCTCCGTTGACCGCGGCCTCGAGGTCGGCGTCGTCGAAGACGACGAAGGGGGCCTTGCCGCCCAGCTCGAGGTGGAGGCGCTTGACGGTGGCGGTGGCGATCTCGGCGACCCGCCTGCCGACCGGGGTGGAGCCGGTGAAGGAGGTCATGACGACGTCCGGGTGGCCCACCAGGTGTTCGCCCGCTTCCCGGCCCGCGCCGTTGACGATATTGACGACGCCGTCGGGAATCCCGGCCTCCTTCGCCGCCTCGGCGAACATCAGCGAGGTGAGCGGGGTGATCTCGGCGGGCTTCAGCACGATGGTGTTGCCCGCGGCGATGGCCGGCAGGACCTTCCAGGCGGCCATCTGGAGCGGGTAGTTCCAGGGCGCGATGGAGCCGACGACACCGATCGCCTCGCGGCGTACGTACGAGGTGTGGTCACCGCTGTACTCGCCCGCGGACTGCCCTTGGAGATGGCGGGCCGCGCCGGCGAAGAAGGCGGTGTTGTCGACGGTGCCGGGCACGTCGAACTCGGTGGTGAGCTTGATGGGCTTGCCGCACTGCAGGGACTCGGCATAGGCGAAGTCGGCCTCCTGGTCGGCGAGCACGGACGCGAAGCGGTGCAGGGCGTCGGAGCGCTCGCCCGGGGTGGCGCCCGCCCAGCCGGGGAAGGCCGCGCGGGCGGCAGCCACGGCCGCGTCGACGTCGGCGGTCCCCGCCAGCTCGTAGCCGTGGATCAGCTCGCCGGTCGCCGGGTTCACGATGTCCTGCGTATGTCCTGAGGTGCCGGGCTGCAGCCGCCCGCCGATGAACTGTGCACCGTCCGCGTAGCGGTCCTGCACCTGGAAGCGGTTGTCCATGAAACTCACTCCGTCGTTCCAGCTCGAGTTGACTGCCGATCCTGGCAGAGGGTGACGCACTCAACAAGGGATTCCGTTGTTGCCTTTTGATTACGCGACGGAATCGGTCGACCATGTGTCGCGTCGGCCCGCATATCCCGGTACGGAGTGTCAGTGGTGGATGCAAGACTCGCGTGCATGGGGATGGATGAGCTGATCAAGCAGGTCAGCGACGGGAACAGAATCAAGTATCTGCAGTTCTGGGGGCATGCGCCGCGCCGGGACGGAAGCATCGGCGCGAGCTGCCTGAGCCAGTGGTGGCCGTCGCTCTTCGTGGTCGACGGAATTCAGTACGCCACCGCGGAGCACTGGATGATGGCGTCCAAGGCGCGGCTCTTCGGCGACGCGGATGCGGAGCAGCGGGCGCTGGAGGCGCGCACGCCTGCGGAGGCCAAGAGGGCCGGGCGGCTGGTGCGCGGTTTCGACGACGCGATATGGGAGCGCGAGCGGTTCGGCATCGTGCGCTCGGGCAGTGTGCACAAGTTCGGGCAGGACGCCGAGCTGCGCGACTTTCTGCTGGCCACGGGGGACCGGGTGCTCGTCGAGGCCAGCCCGATGGACCGGATCTGGGGCATCGGGCTGGCCGCTGACGACGAACGGGCGCAGGATCCCGCGCGCTGGCGCGGGCTCAATCTGCTGGGGTTCGCGCTGATGGAGGCGCGCGAGGAGTTGCGGGCGGGGACGGCTGCGGCTAGCGGCTGACGCGCTCGATCGCCGGCAGTGCGTTGTCGATCACCAGGGAGTTGGAGTAGTCGCCGTAGACGTCTTCCGTGTCCTCGGTCCTGTCCTTGTTGAACGCGTTGGTGAGCCCCCAGACCATCAAGCCGATGAAGACGAGGCCGATGACGATGCCGATGATGCCGAGGATGATGCCGGACAGGGCCATGCCGGCGTTGGTGGCCTCGCCGCGCTGCGCCCGCTTCCTGCCGATGATGCCGAAGATCAGGGCGAGCACGCCCAGCACGACCCCGACAACGCCGTACAGGCAGAACAGACAGACGGAGAGGATGCCGAGCACCATCGCGGTGATGCCCATGCCGTTCGCCGGGGCGCTCTGCCAGCCGTTCTGGCCGTAGGCCTGGTATCCGGGGTATCCGGGATAGCCGCCGTACGGATCACCGACACCGGAGGTGGGCTGCGGGAGGCTCGGGGCGGCGGGGTAGCCGTAGGCACCCGCGGCGGGCTGGGCCGGTCCGCCCGGAGCGGCCGGGTAGCCGTAGGGACCCGCGGCGGGCTGAGCCGGTCCGCCCGGAGCTATCGGGGGCGGCGGCACGGCGCCGGTCTGGGCAGCGGGTCCTACGCCGGGCATCGAGGTGACCGTCGGCTCGCTGTGCAGGAACGGCGCCGACGGGCTCGGGGTGTCGGCGGGCTTGTCCAGCGGGACCTTGTTCTGTGCCGCGCTGCTCTCCGGCGCAGCCCACGGGTCGCGCGGCTCGGGCGCGCCGGGCGGCTGGGCCTGGTTGTCAGACATGTTCTCCCCCATCGTGGTTCGCCGTCATGCTACGGCCTTCGCACAGTCCTCGAACGGCCGCCTACGATGATCCCTGACCCGAGCGGCCCATTGAACACGGAGGACCCCGATGACCGATCTGCACCCCTTCATCGCGGGGCTTCCCAAGGCGGAACTGCACGTTCACCATGTGGGCTCGGCCTCGCCGCGCATCGTCGCCGAGCTGGCCGCCCGCCACCCGGACTCCAAGGTCCCCACCGACCCCGAGGCGCTCGCCGACTACTTCACCTTCACCGACTTCGCGCACTTCATCGAGGTCTATCTCTCGGTGGTGGATCTGATCCGCACCCCTGAGGACGTACGGCTGCTCACGTTCGAGGTCGCCCGGGACATGGCCCGGCAGAACATCCGCTATGCCGAGCTGACCGTCACGCCGTTCAGTTCGACCCGTCGCGGCATCGACGAGGATGCCTTCATGGTGGCGATCGAGGACGCCCGCAAGGCGGCCGAGGCCGAGCTCGGTGTCCTACTGCGCTGGTGCTTCGACATTCCGGGCGAGGCCGGACTCGAAGCCGCAGAGGAGACGGCCCGCCTCGCGGTGGATCTGCACCCCGAGGGCCTGGTCTCCTTCGGTCTGGGCGGCCCCGAAGTCGGGGTGGAGCGGCCGCAGTTCAAGCCGTACTTCGACCGGGCCATCGCCGCGGGCCTGCACTCCGTGCCGCACGCCGGTGAGACGACCGGCCCGCAGACCATCTGGGACGCGTTGAACGAGCTGGGCGCCGAGCGCATCGGCCACGGCACCAGTGCCACGCAGGATCCGGCGCTGCTGGCGTACCTCGCCGAGCACCGCATTCCGCTGGAGGTCTGCCCCACCTCGAACATCGCGACCCGCGCCGTCGCCGACCTCGACGAGCACCCGATCAAGGAGATGGTCGAGGCCGGTGTGCTGGTGACGATCAACAGCGATGACCCGCCGATGTTCGGCACCGACCTCAACAACGAGTACGCGGTCGCCGCACGGCTGCTGGAGCTGGACGAGCGTGGCCTCGCCGCCCTCGCCAAGAACGCCGTCGAGGCGTCCTTCCTCGACGAGGCCGGCAAGGCGCGGATCATCGCGGAGATCGACTCGTACACCGCCGCCTGGCTCGCCCGCTGACCGGCAGCGACAATGGCCCCATGCGCGCTGTCCGTGTCGTGGGCCATCGTGGTGATCCCTACCGCGTCCGTGAGAACACCCTGCCCTCGCTCCGCTCGGCCCTCGAGCGGGGCGCGGACGCAGTCGAGATCGACGCACGCCTCACCCGTGACGGCGTGCCCGTGCTGCTGCACGACGACTCGCTGAAGCGGCTGTGGGGACACGACCGACCGCTCGCGGATCTCACCGCGAAGGAACTGCACGAGCGGACCGACGGCGGAGTGCCGACCCTGCGCGAGGCGCTGCTCGCGGTCGGCGCGCACCGCGTGATGATCGATCTGCCCGGCGCCTCGGAGGAGTCGGTACGCACGGTGGTCGGCACCGTCCATGAGTGCGAGGCGGACGAGCGGGTGTACTACTGCGCAGGCCCCGTCGCCATGCTCGCGGTCCGCGCCGCCGATCCCTCGGCCGAGATCGCGATGACCTGGACGACGCTGGCCCCGCCGCGCCCGGCGCTGCTCGACGCGGTGCGACCGCGCTGGCTCAACTACCGTTTCGGTCTGCTCGGCGAGGAGTTGACGGACCGTCTCCACCGGGACGGCGTGCTGGTCTCCGCCTGGACGGCTGACACCCGCCGCACCATGCGCCGCCTGGTCGGGTACGGCGTGGACTCGATCACGACCAATCGCGTGGACGCGCTGCACCGCGTACTGTCCCCACGGCCCAACTCACCCGTCGGCAACGGTCGTTGATCCGTCCGGCATGATGGGCCCCACGCAGCCGGCCGAGGAGCAGAACATGACCGACAGGATCCGCACCGACATAGCGCACAACGCCAGGGTCTGGAACCACTGGCTGGGCGGCAAGGACAACTACCAGGTCGACCGCGCGGTGGGCGACCAGGTCACCGGGATGTACCCGAGCATCGGCGAGGTGGCACGCGCGGACCGCGCGTTCCTCGGCCGCACCGTGCGCTACCTGGCCGGCGAGGCGGGCATGCGGCAGTTCCTGGACATCGGCACCGGCCTGCCCACGGTCGACAACACCCATGAGGTGGCGCAGCAGATCGCCCCCGACGCACGGATCGTCTATGTCGACAACGACCCGATCGTACTGGCGCACGCGCGAGCGCTGCTCACCAGTTCCCCGGAGGGCGCGACCGAGTACATCGATGCGGACGCCCACTACCCGGACCGGATCCTCCGCGCCGTCGAGCCGCTGCTGGATCTGAAGCAGCCGGTGGCAGTGATGATGCTCGGCATCCTGAACTTCGTACTGGACACCGACGAGGCCCGGTCGATCGTGCGGCAGCTGATGGACGCCGTGCCGTCCGGCAGCCATCTGGTGCTCACCCATCCGACGCTGGAGCTGGGCGGCGAGGGCAATGCCGCGGCGATGCGGTTCTGGAACGAGAACGCCACGCCGCCGATCACGGCCCGCAGCCACGCGGAGTTCGCCTCGTTCCTTGAGGGTCTGGAGGTCCTGGAGCCGGGCATCGTGTCGTGCGCCCGCTGGCGCCACGATCCGGAGACCGAGGGCGAGACGGCCCAGGTGGCGCAGTTCGGCGCGGTCGGCCGCAAGCCGTAGAGCCGGACGCCGGCGCCTGGAGCACCGCTGGAGACTCAGGACCGCGCGGAGCCGGACGGCCTCGCCGACTGACCTACGCCGCGGCGGCGACCGGTTCCGACCCGTCCACCGGCTCCGTCAGCGCCTCGAGTCGCTTGATCTTGCGGCGCACGACATACAGCGGGATCACCCCGAAGGCCCCGAACGACATGTCGATGACCGACCACCAGAAGGGGATTCCGCGGATCGGACCGCAGATCAGGGCGAGCGGGATGATCCCGGCGCAGGCGATCATCCCGAACTCGACGACCCAGATGTTCCGTACGGGATCGCGGTACGGGCCGTAGAAGGCGACCGCGATCACGAGGTGCGCGAAGGCCAGCCAGTCCGTGCCGTACAGCACGAAGGGGTACTTCGTGTCGGTGGCGTCCAGCCCGGCCCGTACCCGCTCGATCCACTCCATCAGGCCCGGGAGATGATCCGGGACCGGCGAGGCCGAGGACTTCAGCAGATCCTCCACCCAGTGCAGCTCATGCACCAGCGGGAAGGCGGTGAGACCGCTCAGCACCAGACACACAATGAAGACGGCCAACCACACGCGTATGCGCCGCAAGAGGACTCTTCGCTCGCTCATATCCGCAGCGTACGCCCGGGTTTACGCGCCCTTTACCGGCCCCCGGTGACTCTGCGGGCGATCGCGTGCGAGACGATGGTGGCGCCTGCAGCCAGCGCCAGACCGGCCGCCGCGTCGCGCGCCCGCGCGGGCCGGAGCACACCGGCGCGCCTCAGCCGGCCGCGCGCCCAGAGCGTGAACGGCACCACGATCAGTGGCGAGGTCGCCGAGCCCGGGGTGTAGCCGCGTACGGCAGCGGCCTGCGCGAGGTGGACGAGCCCGTGCAGCCCGAAACCGTCCAGGGCTCCCTGGTAGAAGGCGGACCGGCCACCGGAACGCCCGCCCGCGACGGCGGCCGAGGCGACGATCGCGCCCATCACCCCGACGGCCACGGCGAATTCGCGCTCGTCGACGGCCTCCATGGCACGCCATACACGCTCGGGGACGCCCGGGAAGCGTTTGCGCAGTACGGGCACGTTCTCGCGTATCCAGCGCGGACCGGCCACCAGTTCTTCGGCGTCGTGCAGCAGCCAGGCGGCGAACAGACCGTACGTCACCGCGGAGTTCACGTGATCATCGCTCATGATCGCGAGTCTGCTACAGCCCGACGATCGCGTTCCACCGCTTTGCGAAGGGCGTGCGCTCCTCGGAGGTGATGTCGCGCGCGATCGCGAGGCGTTTGCGCATCGTGTCGTCCGGGAAGATCAGCGGGTCCTCGGCGAGCGCGGCCGTCTCCTCGTCCTTCGACGAGGCCAGTACGTCACGGGCGGCCGGCACCGGGCAGACGTAGTTGACCCAGGCCGCGAGCTCCGCAGCGACCTCCGGCTCGTAGTAATGGTCGACGAGCGCCTCGGCGTTGCGCTTGTGCCGGGCGAGGTTGGGGACCATCAGGCTCTCCGCCCACAGCTCCGCGCCCTCCTGCGGCACCACGAACTCGATGTCGGGGTTGTCGGCCCGGAGCTGGATGACATCGCCGGAGTACGCCTGACAGGCCAGCACGTCCCCGGTGGAGAGGTCCTTGATGTAGTCGTTGCCGGTGAAGCGCCTGATGTGTTTCAACTTCACCAGCCTCTCCACCTGCTCACAGATCTCGTGGAAGTCCTCCGAGGTCCAGCGGGTGACGTCCACGCCGTTGCCCTGCATCAGCAGGGCGAAGGATTCGTCGAGTCCGGAGAGGAGCGTGACCCGGCCGCGCAGATCGTCCGCCCACAGATCACTGGTGTGCCTGATCTCGCGGCCGAGCTTCTTGCGGTTGTACGCGATGCCGGTGATCCCGGACTGCCAGGGGACGCTGTGCAGCCGGCCCTCGTCGAAGGCGGGTGAACGCAGTTGCGGGTCAAGGTATTTGGCGACATTGGGCTGCTTCGCCCGGTCCATCTCCTGCACCCAGCCGAGCCGTACGAACCGGGCCGCCATCCAGTCGCTGACGACGATCAGGTCCCGGCCGGTCTCCTGGTGGTTCATCAGCGCGGGGCTGACCTTGCCGAAGAACTCGTCGTTGTCGTTGATCTCCTCGGTGTAGCGCACCGAGATCCCGGTGCGCTCGGTGAAGGAGTCGAGGGTGGGCCGCTTGGAGGTGTCCTCGTCGTCGGTGTCGATGTAGAGCGGCCAGTTGGCGAAGTCGACGCTTCTGTCGCCCTCCGAGACATCGCGCCGGGCACGGTCCCCGGGCTGTACGTACGCGGCGGGCACCCCGCAGCCGGTGAGTGCGGCGCCGGCGGCGAGGCCGAGCAGGAGGGACCGCCTTGACATGGGGTTCATCCGGGTCGCGGGCACGTCCGCAGGATGCCGGGCGGCGCGTGTGCGCGGCAATGGACGCTACGTCGATCCGTACGGGCCCGGCCCGACACCCTGTCGATCATGGACATATGTCTATACTTCTTGGACAGCTGTCCAAGAAGTCGATTCGCGAAGTCAAGAAGCACGCAGTCACGCAGTCACGCAGTCACGCAGTCACGCAGTCACGCAGTCACGAGAAGAGTCGCTCATGAACACAACCGCCCAAGTCCTGGTCGGCCTGGTGGCCGCGCTCCACGCCTACATCCTGGTTCTGGAGATGTTCCTGTGGCAGCGCAGGCCGGGCCGCGAACTCTCCGGCTTCGACGCGGAGATGGCCCGAGCGACCGCCCCGCTCGCCGCGAACCAGGGCCTGTACAACGGCTTCCTCGCCGCCGGCCTGGTATGGGGCCTGATCGCCGCGGACCCGACGGGGTACCGGGTGCAGGTCTTCTTCCTGAGCTGCGTGGTCATCGCCGGTGTCTACGGCGGCGCCACCGCCAACCGCCGCATCCTGGTGGCGCAGGCGCTCCCGGGCGCTCTCGCGCTGGCGGCCGTCCTGGTGGCTGGATGAGCGCCGCGACCGGCGATCCGCGGGCGGAGCGCACCCGCGCCAGGCTGCGCGAGGCACTGCTCGAGGAGTGCGCCGAGCGCCCCCTCGAAGAGGTCAGCGTCGCGGCGCTGGTGCGCAGGGCGGGTCTGGGCCGGGCCACGTTCTATCTGCACTACACGGATCTGCAGGCGCTCGCGGTCGACGCGTGCGCGGAGGTCGTACGGGAGGCGGTGGAGGCTCTCCACGCCTGGCGCGGCACTCCGGACCCGGCCGCTCCGCCGCCCGCACTGACGGCTTTCTTCACCGGCCTCGCGCCACACGCACCGCTCTACCGGACCCTGCTGCGCGAGGGCGGCAGCGGCCCGCTGGGCGATCTGCTCCACCACGAACTGCGCGAACGCAGCCGCAGGGAAAGGGAGTTGGCCGGCGCCCCGGCGCCCGACCTGATCGCCTCCGCGGTGGCGGCCACCTTCGCGGGCCTCCTGGCGGACTGGCTCCACGGCCTGATCGACGCGACTCCCGAGGCCATGACAGCCCAGGTCTGGCGCCTGCTGCTGGCACTGCACCGCACACCGACGACATGAAACGGCGTGAGGCGGCGTGAGACGGCACGAGTACGGGGCGCGGGAAGTGTCCCGCGCCCCGTACTCATAGCGCTGCTTTGCAAGAGCAGATGTCAGCCGTCGAGCGACGTCATCACGTGCTTGATGCGTGTGTAGTCGTCGAAGCCGTACGCCGACAGATCCTTGCCGTAACCCGACTTCTTGAAGCCGCCGTGCGGCATCTCCGCGACCAGCGGGATGTGGGTGTTGATCCATACACAGCCGAAGTCCATCGCCTTCGACATCCGCATCGCCCGCGCGTGGTCCTTGGTCCACACCGAAGAGGCCAGCGCGAACTCCACGCCGTTCGCCCACTCCAGCGCCTGCGCCTCGTCCGTGAAGGACTGGACGGTGATGACCGGGCCGAAGACCTCGTTCTGGATGATCTCGTCGTCCTGCTTCAGGCCGGAGACGACGGTCGCGGCGTAGAAGTAGCCCTTGTCGCCGACCCGGTGACCGCCCGCCTCGACCTTGGCGTGTGCCGGCAGCCGGTCGACGAAGCCGGAGACCTGCGCCAGCTGGTTGGCGTTGTTGAGCGGGCCGTACAGCACATCGGCGTCGTCCGGCGCACCCGTCTTGGTGTCGGCCGCGGCCTTCGCCAGCGCCGACACGAACTCGTCGTGGATCGACTCGTGTACGAGGACACGCGTCGCGGCCGTACAGTCCTGACCGGCGTTGAAGTAGCCCGCCACCGCGATGTCCTCGACGGCCTTGGCGATGTCCGTGTCCTCGAAGACGACGACCGGCGCCTTGCCGCCCAGCTCGAGGTGAACGCGCTTGACGTCCTTGGCCGCGGACTCGGCGACCTGGATGCCCGCCCGTACGGAACCGGTGATGGAGGCCATCGCCGGGGTCGGGTGCTCGACCATCGCGCGGCCGGTCTCCCGGTCGCCGCAGATGACGTTGAAGACGCCCTTGGGCACGATCGAGCCGATGATCTCGGCGATCAGCACGGTCGACGCCGGCGTCGTGTCGGACGGCTTGATGACGACGGTGTTGCCCGCCGCCAGCGCCGGCGCGAACTTCCAGACGGCCATCATCATCGGGTAGTTCCACGGCGCGACCTGCGCGCAGACGCCGACCGGCTCGCGCCGGACGATGGAGGTGAAGCCCTCCATGTACTCGCCGGCCGAACGGCCCTCGAGCATCCGCGCCGCGCCCGCGAAGAAGCGGATCTGGTCCACCATGGGCGGAATCTCTTCGGTACGGGTCAGCTCCAGCGGCTTGCCCGTGTTCTCCGACTCGGCCGCGATCAGGTCCTCGGCCCGCTCCTCAAAGGCGTCCGCGATCTTCAGCAGTACCTTCTGGCGCTCGGCCGGGGTGGTGTCGCGCCAGGCGGGGAAGGCGGCCGCGGCAGCGTCCATGGCGGCATCGACGTCGGCCTGCCCGGAGAGCGGAGACGTGGCGTACACGTCACCCGTGGCCGGGTTGATGACCTCGATCGTCCGCCCGTCGGCAGCGTCCCGGAACTCCCCGTTGATGTAGTTGCGCAGACGACGCAGCTCGGTGGTCACTGTTGCCACCCCTCCTGTCAGATGTCCGATGGGTGAGACCACCAACCCTAATCGCTCAGGTGACGCTTTCGACAGACCCGACCCTCCCCAACTTCGGATTCAGTGTGATTAGGACTCAAGAACAACGAATTTCATTGCTCAAGGGTTGCCAGACAGACGAGTCGCAGTGCAGAGTGAGCTCGTGGCCAGTCGTAGCGCAGAGTCCAGGAACGGGAACGGATCGTCCCCGACGATCGACGCCGTCTCCCTCGCCA
This sequence comes from Streptomyces sp. NPDC002730, assembly GCF_042888805.1. NCBI lineage: Bacteria > Bacillati > Actinomycetota > Actinomycetes > Kitasatosporales > Streptomycetaceae > Streptomyces > Streptomyces sp. NPDC002730. The sequence continues at coordinate 360,434 of NZ_JBIAQG010000007.1, read as the reverse complement.
TCATCGAACAGCTCCAGGAGGACGGGCGTCGCCCGTATGCCGCCATAGGCAAGGCCGTCGGCCTCTCCGAAGCGGCCGTGCGTCAGCGCGTCCAGAAGCTGCTCGACCAGGGCGTGATGCAGATCGTCGCCGTCACCGACCCGCTCACCGTGGGTCTGCGACGGCAGGCGATGGTCGGCATCACGGTCGAGGGCGACGTCGACCCGATCGCGGACGCGCTCACCGCCATGGCCGAATGCGAGTACGTGGTGATGACCGCGGGCTCCTTCGACCTGATGGTGGAGATCGTCTGCGAGGACGACGACCACCTGCTCGAAGTGATCAACAAGCGGATCCGCGCGCTCCCCGGCGTGCGCTCCACCGAGAGCTTCGTCTATCTCAAGCTGAAGAAGCAGACCTATATGTGGGGAACCCGATAGCCGTGAGCAAGGACCTCTCCAAGACCGCCTACGACCACCTGTGGATGCACTTCACCCGCATGTCGTCGTACGAGAACGCACCCGTGCCCACCATCGTGCGTGGCGAGGGCACCTACATCTACGACGACAAGGGCAAGCGCTACCTCGACGGCCTCTCCGGCCTCTTCGTGGTCAACGCCGGCCACGGCCGTCACGAGCTCGCCGAGACCGCCTACAAGCAGGCTCAGGAGCTCGCCTTCTTCCCCGTGTGGTCGTACGCCCACCCGAAGGCGGTCGAGCTGGCCGAGCGGCTGGCGCAGCACGCCCCTGGCGACCTCAACAAGGTCTTCTTCACCACCGGTGGCGGTGAGGCGGTCGAGACCGCCTGGAAGCTCGCCAAGCAGTACTTCAAGCTGCAGGGCAAGCACACCAAGTACAAGGTCATCTCGCGCGCGGTCGCGTACCACGGCACCCCGCAGGGCGCCCTGTCCATCACCGGCCTGCCGGCCCTCAAGGCCCCCTTCGAGCCGCTGGTCCCCGGCGCGCACAAGGTGCCGAACACCAACATCTACCGTGCGCCGATCCACGGCGACGACCCCGAGGCCTTCGGCCGCTGGGCCGCCGACCAGATCGAGCAGCAGATTCTCTTCGAGGGCCCCGAGACGGTCGCGGCGGTCTTCCTCGAGCCGGTGCAGAACGCCGGTGGCTGCTTCCCGCCGCCGCCCGGGTACTTCCAGCGGGTCCGTGAGATCTGCGACCAGTACGACGTACTGCTCGTATCGGACGAGGTCATCTGCGCCTTCGGCCGTCTCGGCACGATGTTCGCCTGCGACAAGTTCGGCTATGTGCCGGACATGATCACCTGCGCCAAGGGCATGACCTCGGGCTACTCCCCGATCGGCGCGTGCATCATCTCCGACCGCCTCGCCGAGCCGTTCTACAAGGGCGACAACACCTTCCTGCACGGCTACACCTTCGGCGGCCACCCGGTCTCCGCGGCGGTGGGCCTGGCGAACCTCGACATCTTCGAGAAGGAAGGCCTCAACCAGCACGTCCTCGACAACGAGGGCGCGTTCCTCTCCACGCTGCAGAAGCTGCACGACCTGCCGATCGTCGGCGACGTCCGCGGCAACGGCTTCTTCTACGGCATCGAGCTGGTGAAGGACAAGGCCACCAAGGAGACCTTCACCGACGAGGAGACCGAGCGTGTGCTCTACGGCTTCCTCTCGAAGGCGCTCTACGACAACGGCCTGTACTGCCGTGCCGACGACCGTGGCGACCCGGTCGTTCAGCTGGCGCCGCCGCTGATCTCCAACCAGCAGACCTTCGACGAGATCGAGGGCATTCTGCGCAGCGTCCTCACGGAGGCATGGACAAAGCTCTAGCCTCACCGGCCGGCTTCACCGGCCTCGTACGGCCCGGGGCACCCGGACACTCACTCGGCCAATCATTCGGCCGTACGAGTGAGATGGGGTGCACCCGGGCCGCGTGCTTCCCGACACCCCGGTTCTGAATCCTTAGCGTGCCGAGTGACCGATCGGCCCTGTCTTCGTTCCCCCGTACGGGGGAAGGGAAATCTGATCAGAACCGAGGTGTACGTCATGGTGGCCCCGCCGGACAACGATGTGCTCTGGGCGCGTTCCCTGCGCCACTCCCACAGCGGCTCGCCCGCACTCGTCGGCGTCTCGCTGGGCGTACGGGACGGCGAGATCCTCGCCGTGTGCGGCCCGCGCGGCAGCGGCAAGACCACGCTGCTGCGCTGTCTGTCCGGCCAACTCGTCGCGCAGCAGGGCGAGGTGTGGTTCAACAGCTCCCCCGTGCACACGATGAGCCCGCTGCAGCGGGAACGGCTGCGGCGCGACCGGTTCGGCTGGATCGACCCCGAGGCCACGCTCGTCCCGGAGCTGACCGCCTGGGAGAACGCCGCGCTGCCGTTGCTGCTGCGCGGCTCCTCGCACCGTGGCGCGAAGAACACCGCCATGGAGTGGCTGGAGCGACTCGACATCGGTGCGTGCGCCCGGCTGCGGCCGCATGCGCTGCTGCAGTCGCAGCGCCAGCGGGTCGCCGTCGCGCGGGCGCTGGTCGCCACGCCGTCGGTGATCTTCGCGGACGAACCGACGGCGACGCTGCATCGCGCGGACCAGGCGCTGGTGCTGCGTACGTTGACGACCGCGGCCCGCTCGCACCGGATCACCGTCGTACTCGCCACGCATGACGAGGAGGTGGCGGCGCTCGCGGACCGTTCACTCACGCTCATCGACGGCCGGCGCGTGAACTCCCTCGCGGGCGCCGACGCGGAAGGCCGGGCCGAGTGCTCGCTCTCCGTCTAGCCCGCGGCACGCACCCGCTGGTCCTGCTGCGCCGGCTGATGGTGGCGGCGGCGTCGGCGGGCGTGGGCTTTCTGCTGCTGTGCACGCTGACGTACGCGCTGGCCCATCCCACGGACTCCGGCTCCGGACTGCGCCTGCTCTGGTGCCTGATCCCGCTGGCCGCGACGGCACACTTCGCGGTGGCGGTGGCCCGTACGGACCCGAGCACGCGACCGCGGGCCGGCCTCTCGGCGGTCGGTCTCGGTCCCGCCCGCCTCGGCGTGCTGGCGGCGGTCTCGACCGCCGTCGCCGGAACGCTCGGCAGCGCATTCGCCCTGCTGCTCTTCCTCCATCTGCGCGGCGATCTGACGGGCCTTCCGTTCGACGGCGCGGCGGCCGAGCTGCTCGCCGCGGGCCGGCCGCTGCCGCTGGCGGCAGCGCTGACGCTGCTCGCGCTGGTGCCGTTGGCGTCCACGACGGCGACGGCGCTGGCGCTGCGCCCGCGGCGTGCCAGGCCGGGTGCCGATCCCGAGGCGCCGGACGCCCCGTCCGCCGCGCCGTCGGGCCTGCCGTGGGGCGTCGCACTGATCGCGGCGGGCCTCGCCGTCGAGACGTATGCGGGCCGTGGCGCGCCCGGCTCACCGCTCCCCCTCCCGGGGCATTTCGACGGCAGCTCGTCGGGCGTCCTCGCCGGCTGGGCACTCACGGCGCTGGGCCTCGCTCTGGCAGGCCCGGGCATCACCCGCTTCTGCGGCCGCGCACTCCAGTCCGCCCGCCCGGGCGCGACACGTCTGCTGGCCGGCCGCATCCTGATGGAGGAGTCCGGCCGCATCGGCCGCCCGCTGGGCGTGGTGTGTGCGGTGGCTTCGGCGGCGATCGCGGCCTCGAACCTCCAGGACACCGACCCGCACCCCTTCGGCCCGCTGACCGGCCTGGGCGCGGCCCTGGTGATGATCTGTACGACGGCGACGCTGCTCACCGCGGCCCTGGAGGCCAAACAGGCCCGCGCCGACACGACGAAGTCACTGCGCCGCCTGGGCACGCCCACGGCGACCCTCCGCAACGCGACGGCTCTCCGCGCGGTAACCCTGCTGACGGTCTTCGCCCCGCTGACATGGGGGGTCGCGGCCCTGGCGGCGCTTCCTTTCTCGGCCTGAGGAACCGGGGCCGGCCCAGAGGCCGACCGCGGCGGCGCGCTGCCCGGGCGTACCGGGTGGGGAGCCCTCGCGCGGCGAAGCAGGCGCACGGGGGGCGGGGGTGTCAGCCCCCGTGGGGGAACGATCCCCGGGCCCGGCCACCCCCGGGCCCGGCCACCCCCGGGCCCGTGCACCCCCGCACCCAGCGCCTATCGTGTCGGCATGGCACCCGGACACCGGCACCGCAGCGACCGGGAGATCGAGTCCCTCGACGAGTTCGACGACGTCGTCACCCGCGGCTCCCTCGCCGGACACCGCGTCCAGTCCGTCGACCTCACCGACCGCACCTTCGCCCTGCTCTCCGCAGACACCACCGGCGCCATATTCCTGGGCTGTCCCATGCAGCCCGACGCCGCCGCCAAGGTCCGCGCCGACGGCGCGCTCGTCTTCCCGCCCGTCCCCGACCTGCCCTTCGACCCGTACCGCGGGCTCCTCTACTCCCCCGACGAGCTGTTCGAAGGCCTCACCGCCGGCGGATACGACGCCACCCCCGACGCCCTCGCCTACGCCTGGCTCCAGGAGACGAAGGCCGACGGCGACGTCTTCGCCTCGATGCTCCGCTCGATCCACGACGACGCGATCTCCGACGCTCTCGACGAACTCCTCGTCGGCGCCCGCGTCGTAGGCGTGATGGGCGGCCACGCGATGGCCCGCGGCACGGACGCGTACGCCGGTGCCGCCCGCCTCGGCCAGTCCCTCGCCCGCGACGGGTTCACCATCGCGACCGGCGGCGGCCCGGGCGCCATGGAAGCCGCGAACCTCGGCGCGTATGCCGCGCCGCACCCCGACGAGATGCTCGCCGAGGCGCTCGAACTCCTCGCCAAGGCCCCCTCGTTCATCCCGTCGATCTCCGACTGGGCCGCCGCCGCCTTCGAGGTGCGCGACCGCTGGCCCGGCGGCGGCGACTCCGTCGGCATCCCGACCTGGTTCTACGGCCACGAGCCGCCGAACGCCTTCGCCGGCCACATCGCCAAGTACTTCGCCAACGCCACCCGCGAAGACGGCCTCCTTGCCCGCTCCAACGCGGGCGTGATCTTCCTGCCCGGCGCCGCCGGCACGGTCCAGGAGATCTTCGACAACGCGACCCCGAACTACTACGAGTCCCGCGGCGAACCGACCCCGATGGTCCTCGTCAACCGCGAGCACTGGACGGAGCGGCTGCCCACCTGGCCGCTGCTCCAGTCGCTGGCGGCGGGCCGCTCGATGGAGTCCCGTATCGCGCTCGTGGACTCGATCGGCGAGGCCCCGGCGGCGCTGAAGCTGCTGACCGGCGACAAGTAGTCCGCAAGAAGCAACTTCAGAGGCCGAAGACACGTCTGGTATTCCAGCGGGAGTTGGACTGACCTCATGTGAACGGAGCCCCTGGTGCTGATCGGCCTACTGACCGCTGTCGCGGCCTCGATCTGTTACGGCACGGGGTCGGTGCTGCAAGCCGTGGGCTCACGCAAGTCCGCCCGGCGCGAGGCGGCCGCGGCCGGAGTCACGCAGCACGGCGGACCGAGCCTCTCCTCGACTGCCAAGGCCGCGATGACCTGGGAGTTCATCGTCGGCACGATCCTGGACTTCATCGGGTTCGGCCTCGGCGCACTCGCCGCGCGCCTGCTCCCGCTCTTCCTCTCCCAGACCGTCATCAGCGCCAATCTGGTGATCACGGCGGTGCTGAGCGTCAAACTGCTGGGCATCCGGCTGAACCGCGCCGAGTGGACCTCCATCGCCGTCGTCTGCTCCGCACTCGTGCTGCTGGCCACGGCGGCGGGCCCGGAGGGCAGCGGCCACACCCCGATCGCCACCCACTGGTGGCTGCTGGCGATCTCTCTGCTGCTGATGGTCGGCGGCACCGTTGTCGTACGTCTCCTGGGCGCACGCGCCGCGATCCTGGCGGGTCTGCTGTCGGGCCTCGGCTTCGGCGCGCTGGGCGTCGGCGTACGCGTGCTGAACGGCATCGACCCCTTCGACCTGGGCGCGCTGCTCTCGGATCCTGCGCTGTACGCGATTCTGGTGGCCGGTATCGGCGGCATGTATCTGCACACCGTTGCGCTGCAGATCGGTTCGGTGAACGGCGCCACCGCGGCGCTGGTGGTCGGCGAGACCGTGCTTCCGGGCATGATCGGCGTGCTGTGGCTGGGCGACTCCTCGCGCGCCGGCTTCGCCTGGATGGCGATCCTCGGCTTCGTACTGGCGGTGGCGGGCGCGGTCGCGGTGGCCTGGTTCGGCGCCCCGGAGGCGCACGGCACGGCGCCGGAACCGGAGCCGGGCTCGGAGTCGGGGTCACAGGAGCCACGTCCTGAGGAGCTCACCCCCGCCCGTTAGAGGCCGTCCACCGCATCGCCGCGCTGTTCGCGCAACAGGTCGACTGGGAGATCGCCAAGGACCCGACCGTCCCCTGGATCCGCCCCCGCTCGACGCGCGCCGATGGCGCGGACCACTTCCGGCCCTGGCCGACGGCCGGGCGCCCGATCCCGACGCCACGACGGTCGTCATGAACGTCGTGGGCGGTCCGGAAGCGATGCTCACGGACCCAGCCGGCGGGCACGGTCCGGGCGACCGGCAAGGCCGGCAGCGTTCAGGGCAGCGGCGACCGAGTCAGCCGGCCGGGGCCAGCACCACCACGTCCTCGGCGGCGAAGACGACTCCCACCGTCGCGCCCTCCTCCGGCGCATCCAGCAAGGAGCACTCCGCCTCCAGCTGCGGCCCGTCGTCGGGTCGCAGCTGTACGGCGACGTGGCTGCCCCGGAACGTACGCGCCTCCACCGTGCAGCGCAGCCCCTCAGCCGGCGGGACAAGTCGGACGCCCGCCGGTCGCACCAGCACCTGTCGGGCGCCCTGCGGCGCGTCCTCCGGCACCGGCACCTTGCCCCACGGGGTGTCCGCGGCCGCGCCGCTCACCGTCGCCGCGACGACGTTGTCGAAGCCGAGGAAGCGCGCGACAAACTCGGACGCGGGCCGCTGCCAGACTTCGAGCGGCGTGCCCGCCTGGGCGATCCTGCCGTCCCGCATGACGACGACACGGTCGGCGAGCGCGAAGGCCTCGCCCTGGTCATGAGTGACGGCGAGCACCGTCGTGCCCAACCGCCCGAACAGCCCGCGCAGTTCGACGACCAGCCGCTCCCGCAGCCCTCGGTCCAGCTGGCCGAGCGGCTCGTCCAGCATCAGCAGCCGGGGTTGCGGCGCCAGCGCCCTGGCCAGCGCCACTCGCTGCTGCTCGCCACCGGACAGCGAGGCCACGGCCCGCCGCTGCGCCGCCGGCAGCCCGACCAGCTCCAGCAACTCGCCGACGCGGCGGGCCTGTTCGTCCCGTCCTGTGCCGTGCATCCGCAGGCCGAAGGCGACATTGCCGCCGACGTCGCGCTGCGGGAAGAGCTGATGGTCCTGGAACATCAGGCCCACCCCGCGCCGGTGCACCGGAACCCCGGCCTGGTCCGCGCCGGACAGCAACACCCGCCCGCCGTCGGCTGCTTGCAGTCCGGCGACGATCCTCAGCAGGGTGGACTTTCCACTGCCGCTGGGCCCCAGCACACAGACGATCTCGTGCTCGGCGACCTCGAGATCAACCGCGTCGAGCGCCGCGCGCGCCCCGAACCGTACGGTCACGTCCTCCAGTCGCAGCAAAGCCATCAGAACTCCCCGGACGATCGGTCGGTACGGATTCGTTCGAGCACCAGCAGCGCCACCGCACACACCACCATCAAGATGGTGCTCAGCGCCATCGCCTGCCCGTAGTTGAGCTCGCCGGGCCGGCCGAGGAGCCGCGCCACGGCCACCGGCAGCGTCGGATTGTCGGGCCTGGCGATGAAGACCGTCGCGCCGAACTCGCCGAGCGAGATGGCGAAGGCGAAGCCTGCGGCGATGAGCAGTGCCCGCCGCACCAGCGGCAGATCGACCTCCCGCCACACCCGCAGCGGCGAGGCGCCCAGCACCGCCGCCGCCTCGCGCAGCCGCCCGTCCACCGCTCGCAGGACCGGCAGCATCAGCCGTACGACGAAGGGGACGCCGACCAGGGCCTGCGCGAGCGGCACCAGAATCCAGGACGCCCGCAGATCAAGCGGCGGCTTGTCGAGGGTGATGAGGAAGCCGAAGCCGACGGTCACAGCGGAGACGCCGAGCGGCAGCATGAGCAGCGCGTCGAAGCCGCGCAGCAGCCGGCCGGCCTTCCGGGTCAGCGCCGCCGCCGCGAGGCCGCCGACGACCAGCGCGATGGCGGTCGCGACCAGGGCGTACCGCAGGGAGTTCCACACCGCGTCGATCGGCGGTACGAGGAAGGCTCCTCCGCTCGCGTCCATCGCGGTCAGCGCCCGGTAGTAGTCGAAGCCGTAGCCGCCGGGCCCGTCGAGGGAACGCTCGACCAGCACCGCGAGCGGCGCCAGGACCAGCAGCAGAATCGTGGCCAGCACCCCGCCGAGCAGCGCCCACTGTCCGGGGCCGCGTGGTCGCCGCGCGGTCTGCGCCGGGTCCACCAGTTTCAGCGCGGCCTCCCGCCGCCGTACCGTCCACGCGTGTACGGCGAGGACCGCGCCCACCGCGGCGAACTGCACCAGCGTCAGCACCGCTGCCGTGGACAGATCCAGCAGCTGAGCCGTCTGTCGATAAATTTCCACCTCGACCGTGGAGAACGTCGGTCCGCCGAGGATCTGTACGACACCGAAGGAGGTGAAGGTGAAGAGGAAGACCATCAGCGCGGCGGCAGCCACGGCGGGCCCGAGGGCCGGCAGTGTCACCCTCCGCCAGGCCACGAACCGCCCGGCGCCCAGCACCCGGGCGGCCTCCTCCTGGCGCGGGTCGAGCTGCGACCACAGACCGCCCACGGTCCGTACGACCACCGCGTAGTTGAAGAAGACGTGCGCGAGCAGAATCGCCCACACCGTCGTGTCCAGCCGTACGCCCCACAGCTCGTCGAGCAGCCCGCCGCGCCCGAGCAGCGCCAGGAACGCCGTCCCGACGACGACGGTCGGCAGCACGAACGGAACGGTGACCACCGCCCGCAGCAGTCGCTTTCCGGGAAAGTCGAAACGGGCGAAGACATATGCGCCGGGCAGGGCTATCAGCAGTGTGAGCGCTGTGGAGGCGAGCGCCTGCCACGTGGTGAACCACAGCACCCGCAGGATGTCGGGGCGGCTCAGCACCTCACCGATCCGCCCGAACTGCCAGACCCCGTCGATCTCGAGGCCCCGGCCGACGATCGCGACGACCGGATAGGCGAAGAAGACCGCGAAGAACACGGCGGGCCCGGCCATCAGCCCGAGCCGCGCCGCACTCCCGCGGACGGACTTCGTTACTTCAGTACGAGCGAGGACCATGACTGGACCCACTGCTCACGGTTCTTGGCAATCTTGTCGGGAGCGACGGTCTGGGGCTTGACGGCCACCGCACCGAACTTGGTGAACACCTCGGGCAGCTTCGCGTCCTTGATTACCGGGTTGACGAACATGTTCAGCGGCATGTCCTCCTGGAACTTCTTGGAGACCAGGAAGTCCAGCAGGGCCTTGCCGCCCGCCTCGTTCTTCGCGCCCTTGAGCAGACCCGCGAACTCGGTCTGGCGGAAGCAGGTTCCGGTCGCGACCCCGGTGGGCGCCTCGGTCGGCTGAGGCTTGGAGAAGAGCACCTCGGCCGGCGGACTGGAAGCGTACGAGACGACGAGCGGCCGGTCGGCCTTGGCCTTCTTACCGCCCGCGGAGCCGGAGAACTCCTCGTTGTACGCCTGCTCCCAGCCGTCGACGACCTTGACGCCGTTCTCCTTCAGCTTCTTCCAGTAGTCCTGCCAGCCGTCCTCGCCGTACTTGCCGACCGAGCCGAGGAGGAAGCCGAGGCCGGGCGAGGAGGTCGCGACGTTCTCCGTCACCAGGAGGTTCTTGTACGCGGGCTTGGCCAGGTCGTCGAAGGACTGCGGCGGCGCCAGCTTCTTGTCGGCGAAGTACTTCTTGTCATAGTTGACGCAGATGTCGCCGGTGTCGACGGGCGTGACCCGGTGCTTGTCCTTGTCCAGCTGCACCTCGTCGTTCACCTGGCTCAGGCCCTTTGCCTCGTACGGCGTGAACAGGCCGTTGTCGAGAGCACGCGAGAGCAGGGTGTTGTCGACGCCGAAGAAGACATCGCCCTGCGGGGAGCCCTTGGTAAGGATCTCCTTGTTGAGGGCCGCGCCCGCGTCGCCGCTCTTGAGCACCTTGACCGTGTAGCCGGTCTCCTTGGTGAACTCCTTCAGCACGGAGGCGGAGGCGACGAACGAGTCGTGGCTGACGAGCGTCACGCTCTTCGGCTTCGAGCCGCCGTCCGGGGCCGACGAGTCCTTGGACTCACCGCCGCAGGCCGCGAGCGTTGTGACGCCGAGCGCCGCGGCCAGCGCGGTGACCGTGATCTTCTTGGTGGTGCTCACTGAAATTCCTCCTGGGATGACCAGGAAGAGACGCGGCCCTGCCCGGATCCCTCGAAAGGAATCCGGGCAGGGCGCAACAGCTTGTGAGTAATGACCGAACTTCCTACCCAGAATGACCTGGGCAAGGTTCAGAGGGTCTGCGACCACTGGGCTTGATTTACCAAGCCCGCGTCGCACTCTCAGCGCTGTGGCGCTCCCCTGTCGGAATATGTAGATGTTTCAAGCCAGGTTACACGGGCGCTAACGCTCCGAAGCGGCCAGCTGTCCGCACGCTCCGTCGATCTCCTGGCCACGGGTGTCCCGGACGGTGACCGGCACCCCGTGCGCCGCGATGGCCTCCACAAAGGCCTTCTCGTCCTCGGGCCGCGAAGCCGTCCACTTCGATCCCGGCGTCGGGTTGAGCGGGATCAGATTGACATGGACCCGCTTGCCCTTGAGTAGCCGGCCCAGCAGATCACCCCGCCACGCCTGGTCGTTGATATCGCGGATGAGCGCGTACTCGATGGAGATCCGGCGGCCCGACTTCTCGGCGTACTCCCAGGCGGCGTCCAGCACCTCCCGGACCTTCCAGCGCGTATTGACCGGGACCAGGGTGTCGCGCAGCTCGTCGTCCGGCGCGTGCAGCGAGACGGCGAGACGGCACTTGAAGCCCTCGTCGGCGAAGCGATGCATCGCGGGTACCAGGCCGACGGTGGAGACGGTGATCCCGCGCTGCGAGAGACCGAGGCCGTCCGGCTCGGGGTCGGTGAGCCGGCGGATGGAGCCGACGACCCGCTTGTAGTTGGCGAGCGGCTCTCCCATCCCCATGAAGACGATGTTGGACAGCCGCGCCGGTCCGCCCGGCACCTCGCCGTCGCGCAGGGCGCGCATGCCGTCGACGATCTGGTGCACGATCTCGGCGGTCGACAGATTCCGGTCGAGGCCGGCCTGACCGGTCGCACAGAAGGGGCAGTTCATCCCGCAGCCGGCCTGCGACGAGATGCACATCGTCACCCGGTCCGGGTAGCGCATCAGCACGGACTCGACGAGCGTGCCGTCGTGCAGCCGCCACAGGGTCTTGCGGGTGGTGTCGTCGTCGCACGAGATATGCCGTACGACGGACATCAGGTCGGGCAGCAGCTCCGAGGCGAGCTTCTCGCGCGCGGCGGCGGGGATGTCGGTCCACTGGGCCGGGTCGTGGGCGTACCGCGCGAAGTAGTGCTGCGAGAGCTGCTTGGCGCGGAACGGCTTCTCGCCGATCGCGGCGACGGCGTCCTTGCGCTCGGCGGGCGTGAGGTCGGCGAGATGCCGCGGGGGCTTCTTGGCTCCGCGGGGCGCGACGAAAGTGAGTTCTCCGGGCTTGGGCATGGTCCTACCAGTGTCGCAGAGATACGAAGAGGGGCCCGCCGCCCTGTGGACAACGAGCCCCTCATCAACGCCTCACATACGAACGCGCTGGTCAGCCGCCACCTACGAAGATCACCATGAGCAGCCAGACGACCGGAGCCGTCGGCAGCAGCGAGTCGAGCCGGTCCATGATGCCGCCGTGGCCCGGCAGCAGCGTGCCCATGTCCTTGATGCCCAGGTCTCGCTTGATCATCGACTCGCCCAGGTCACCCAGCGTGGCGCTGGCCGCGACCGCGAAGCCCAGCAGCAACCCCTGCCACCAGGTGCCGTCGTCGATCACGAACTGCATGAGCAGCGCGCCCGCCGCCATTGCGAACGCCACCGCGCCGAGCAGGCCTTCGCGGGTCTTCCCGGGGCTGATGCGCGGCGCGAGCTTGTGCTTGCCGAAGCGCCAGCCGACGGCGTACGCACCCGTGTCGCTGACCACCGTCAGCACCAGGAAGGTGAGCACCCGCTGCGGCCCGTCGTCCGCGGTGAGCATCATCGCGACGAACGTCGCCAGGAAAGGCACGTAGAACGCGGCGAAGACGCCCGCTGTGACGTCTTTCAGATAACCCTCGGGCGGTTCGGTCATCCGCCAGACCAGCACCGCGAGCGCCGTGAGCGCCATGGCGACCCATGCGCCCTCCGCACCGCGCACATAGCCGGCCACAACCATCGCCGCGCCGCCGACCGCGAGGGGCACCAGCGGTGCCTTGATCTGCTTGCGCTCCTCGAGCCGCGACGTCAGTTCCCACAGCCCGACCACGACGGCGACCGCTATCACGCCGACGAACACGGCCTTGACGATGAAGAGCGACGCGACGATCACCGCGCCGAGGCCGACGCCTACCCCTATGGCCGCCCGTAGATCACGGCCGGCCCGCTTCTTCTGCGGCGGCTCGGGTGCCGCCGGCGGCGGGGTGGGCATGGGCTCCTGCGGCATCTCGTCACGGGACAGGGGGCCGCTCAGCCGAGCGGCCCCCCGGTCGCGGTCGTTGCGGTCGTCGCCGTCGTTACGGTCATCGGCGTCTCTACCTGCGTCGGGAAAGTCCGGCACGATGGGCATGGGCCGAGTCTGCTGTGCGTCATGCTCATCGTATGCGGGACCCGCCGGGGCAGGCCCCTGGTCGGGCGGCCCCCAGTAACCGGCTCTCGGCGGGGCCCCCCAGGAAGAGTCGTTCATCAGACCTCGAGCAGCTCGGCTTCCTTGTGCTTGAGCAGCTCGTCCACCTGCGCGACGTACTTCGCGGTGGTGTCGTCGAGCTCCTTCTCCGCGCGGCGGCCCTCGTCCTCGCCGACCTCGCCGTCCTTGATCAGCTTGTCGATCGTCTCCTTGGCCTTGCGGCGGACGGAGCGGATCGAGATCTTGGAGTCCTCGGCCTTGGTCTTGGCGACCTTGATGTACTCCTTGCGGCGGTCCTGCGTGAGCTCGGGGAACACCACCCGGATGATATTGCCGTCGTTGCTCGGGTTGACGCCGAGGTCGGAGTCGCGGATCGCCTGCTCGATATTGCGCAGCGCGGTCTTGTCGAACGGGGTCACCACGGCCATGCGCGCCTCGGGAACCGAGAACGAGGCCAGCTGGTTGATCGGGGTCAGCGCACCGTAGTAGTCCGCCACGATCTTGTTGAACATCGCCGGGTGCGCACGTCCGGTGCGGATCGCGGCGAAGTCATCCTTGGCGACCAGGACGGCCTTCTCCATCTTCTCCTCGGCCTCGAGGAGGGTCTCTTCGATCACCACTTGCTCCTGCGTGTCTTGAGTAGGCCCGGCGTGCAACAGGGCCGGCGGAACCTGTGTCGCGTTCCCCTGCACGGTGTCCGACCGGCAGGGCTTTGTCCATCCCTCGAGGGACTCGCCCGAGTCAGGCCCGGGTGCCCTGGTCGCTCACGAGAGTGCCGATCTTCTCACCCTTGACGGCGCGAGCGATATTGCCTGCGGTGAGCAGTTCGAAGACAAGGATCGGAAGGTTGTTGTCGCGGCAGAGCGTGATGGCGGTGGCGTCGGCGACCTTGAGGTTGCGGGAGAGCACCTCGCCGTACTCCAGCGCATCGAACTTCACCGCGTCGGGGTTGGTCTTGGGGTCGGAGTCATAGACCCCGTCGACACCGTTCTTGCCCATCAGCAGGGCCTCGGCGTCGATCTCCAGGGCGCGCTGGGCGGCGGTGGTGTCGGTGGAGAAGTACGGCATGCCCATACCGGCGCCGAAGATGACGACGCGGCCCTTCTCCAGGTGACGCACGGCGCGCAGCGGGATGTACGGCTCCGCGACCTGGCCCATGGTGATGGCGGTCTGGACGCGCGAGTCGATGCCCTCCTTCTCCAGGAAGTCCTGGAGAGCGAGGCAGTTCATCACCGTACCGAGCATGCCCATGTAGTCGGAGCGGGCCCGGTCCATGCCCCGCTGCTGGAGCTCGGCCCCGCGGAAGAAGTTGCCGCCGCCGATGACGACCGCGATCTCCGCGCCGTCGCGGACGACCGCCGCGATCTCGCGCGCCATGGCGTGTACGACGTCGGGGTCGACGCCGAGCGCCCCGCCGCCGGCAAAGGCCTCACCGGACAGCTTCAGCATGAAGCGCCCGATCTTCTTGCCGTCCTGGTCGTCGCTCTTGTCGTCGGCAGCCTGGTTGGCGTGCGCGCCCTTGTTCATGGAGATCTCCTCGTGCACATACGAAGAAGGCCATTGCCGGTGGGTGCTGGTGTCCCTGTCGGCAATGGCCTCCTCGTCAGATCTGCGGTCGTCCGGCGCCTACGCGGCCGATGACTGCGTGGGAAACCCTAGCGGGCTCCCGTGTCGATCGCGTACGGCTCAGGCGCCGACGCGGATGCGCGAGAAGCGCTTCAGCGTGACACCAGCCTCGTCCAGAACCTTCTGGACGGACTTCTTGTTGTCCTTGGCGAACGGCTGGTCGAGGAGGGTGACCTCCTTGAAGAAGCCGTTGACGCGCCCCTCGACGATCTTCGGCAGGGCGGCCTCGGGCTTGCCCTCCTCGCGAGAGGTGGCCTCGGCGACGCGGCGCTCGTTCTCGACGACGTCGGCCGGAACCTCGTCGCGGGAGAGGTACTTCGGCGCGAAGGCGGCGATGTGCTGCGCGACGTCCTTGGCGATCTCTGCGTTCTCCTTGTCCAGCTCGACCAGGACGCCGACCTGCGGCGGGAGGTCGGGCATGGTGCGGTGCATGTACACACCCACGTAGCCGCCGGAGAACTGCGCGAAGCGGTCGAGGACGATCTTCTCGCCGAGGTTGGCGTTGGCCTCGTCGACGTACGCCTGGACGGTCTTGCCGGCCTCGATCTCGGAGGCGAGCAGCGCCTCGATGTCGGCCGGGGAGGTCTTGGCCACGTGCGCGGCGAGCGTGTTGGCGACGACCTGGAACTTCTCGCCCTTGGCGACGAAGTCCGTCTCGCACTTCAGCTCGAGCAGAACGCCGGAGGTCTTGTCCTCGGAGATGAGGGAGACGACGGCGCCGTTCTCCGCGCTGCGGCCCTCGCGCTTGGCGACGCCCTTCTGGCCCTTGACGCGGAGCAGCTCGACGGCCTTGTCGACGTTGCCGTCGGCCTCGTCCAGGGCCTTCTTGCAGTCCATCATGCCGGCGCCGGTGAGCTCACGGAGCTTCTTGACGTCAGCGGCGGTGTAGTTCGCCATGTCCTTGAATCTCTCTCGAAAGTCGAAAGTCGAAGATCTACGGGTGAGCGGCGGGGGCCGGCGCATGGCACCGTCCCCCGCCGTCAACTACCGAACCTGTGAGGTCAGGCCTGCTCGGCGTCCGCGGCCGGGGCCTCGGCGGCCGGAGCCTCAGCAGCAGCCTCGGCCGCGGGGGCCTCAGCAGCAGCCTCGGCGGCGGGGGCCTCAGCAGCAGCCTCGGCCGGCTTCTCGGCCTCGGCAGCCTCGTCGGAGTCGGCCTTCTTCTCGCCCTCGAGGAGGTCGCGCTCCCACTCGGCGAGGGGCTCGCCGGCGGCCTTCTCGCCCGGCTTGGAGTCACCGGTGGCGACGCCGGAACGGGCGATGAGGCCCTCGGCGACGGCGTCGGCGATCACGCGGGTGAGCAGGGTGACGGAGCGGATCGCGTCGTCGTTGCCCGGGATCTTGTAGTCGACCTCGTCGGGGTCGCAGTTGGTGTCGAGGATCGCGACGACCGGGATGTGGAGCTTGCGCGCCTCACCGACGGCGATGTGCTCCTTCTTGGTGTCGACGATCCAGACGGCGCTCGGCACCTTCTGCATCTCGCGGATACCACCGAGGGTCTTCTCCAGCTTGGCCTTCTCGCGGGAGAGGACCAGGAGCTCCTTCTTGGTGAGGCCGGACGCGGCCACATCCTCGAAGTCGATCTGCTCGAGCTCCTTCAGACGCTGAAGGCGCTTGTAGACGGTGGAGAAGTTGGTGAGCATGCCGCCCAGCCAACGCTGGTTGACGTACGGCATACCAACGCGCGTCGCCTGCTCGGCGATGGCCTCCTGGGCCTGCTTCTTGGTACCGACGAACATGATGGAGCCGCCGTGGGCGACGGTCTCCTTGACGAACTCGTAGGCGCGGTCGATGTACGACAGCGACTGGAGCAGGTCGATGATGTAGATGCCGTTGCGCTCCGTGAAGATGAATCGCTTCATCTTCGGGTTCCAACGACGGGTCTGGTGACCGAAGTGGACGCCGCTTTCCAGCAGCTCCCGCATCGTGACGACGGCCATGGCCGTATCTCCTTGGATTCTCGGTTATGTCCTGACGCCCCGACGCGCCGTGCCACAAGGGACCGAGGAGCGCGGCCACCGACCGCTGAGGGTGTGGTGGCGGGGCGTGCGAAGTCGACCCGGTGACCCGGATCGCCATGAGAAGTGTACGGGACCGGGGCGGTGCCGGGTGACGGCGCTGTCCACAACCCGTCAGTACTCCACAGATCCGGACCATGATCAGCGCGGTGGCGGTGTTCCGCGGGACGGTCTGTGCCATGTACCGCGTCATCTACCGCGTCATGGACCACTCAATGGACGGCCTCATGGACCGCCTCATGGACCGCCTCAAGGACCGCAGACTGCTCGTCCCGCTGCTCGCCTTGGCCCTGCTCGTCGTGGGCGCGGGCGTGGCCCCGGCCGCCGACCGCGACCGGGGCTGGCCGCTGGGGCCGCCGCGCCCCGCGGTCGTACGGGGCTGGGAGCCGCCGGCGTCCGTGTACGGGCCGGGGCACCGCGGAGTGGATCTGGCCGCGCCGCCGGGCACCCCGGTACGGGCCGCGGCAGCCGGCCGGGTCTCGTTCGCGGGCCTGGTCGCGGGCCGCGGAGTGCTCTCCATCGTCCTCACCGGTACAGGTGAGCCGCCGCTGCGCACGACATACGAGCCGGTCCGCCCGCTCCTGCCGGAGGGCACGGCGGTGAGCGCCGGCCAAGTGGTGGCCACGGTCGCCCCGGGACCGTCGCACTGTGCCGCGGGCTGCCTGCACTGGGGTCTGCTGCGCGGCACGGAATATCTGGATCCGCTGTCCCTGCTGCCGCCCTGGCTGCTGCGCCGCGGCCCGTCCCGGCTGCTCCCGGTCATCGGCGTCCCGGCACTGGAAGCGGCCCCATCGGCGGGGCTTGCCGCGCCTGCGGTCGCGGGGGCTGCGGTGGCGGAGCCCGGGGGCGCGAGGACCGCAGGCGCGGGGCCCGGGGACGCGTTCCAAGCGGTACTGCTCCTGGTCACGGCCGCCGTGACACATCGGCGGCTGTGGAGTGGGCGCCCGCGCGGGGTCAGCCCCGTACGCCCCGCAGCGCCATGGACACGGCCGCGTCGGCGATCTTCGCCGGGTCCTCTGCCGCGCCGAGTTCGATACGGCGGACCGCGGCGTCCACGACGCCCTGCAGCAGCATCGCCGCAAGCCGGGGCTGGTCCTGGCCCAGCTCTCCGAGCGCCTCGACGATCATGGCGATCAGTCCGCCGTGCGCGGCACGGATCTTCTCCCGCGCCCCCGCGTCCAGCTCGCTGGCGGAGATCGCGACGACGGCCCGATGGCGGCGGTCCCCGACGAGCTCCAGTTGCTGGCGCACGTACGCCTCGACCTTGCCCTCGGCCGTGTCCGCCCGCTCCATCGCGGCCTCGACCTCCGCCGCCCAGACGGGGAAGTCGACCGCGCAGAGCTCTTCGACGACCGCGGCGCGCGAGCGGAAGTACTCGTAGACGGAGGACCTGGCCAGGCCGGTGCGCTCGGCGAGGGCGGGAAAGCTCAACGCCTCCGTACCGCCTTCGGACAGGAGAGAGCGCGCGGCATCCAGCAGGGCGCCTCGCTGCATCGTCCGGTGCTCGGCCACGGAGGCCGCTCGAATCCTGGGCACGCCTCCACTCTACGGATGTCTGCGGACGTGGCAGGGAAGATTCGCGTCAGCGCCCGACGTCGGCCAGCTTCGCGCGGAGTTGCAGAACCGACTTTGTGTGGATCTGGCTGACTCTGCTCTCCGTGACGCCGAGGACATTGCCGATCTCGGCGAGGGTGAGGCCCTCGTAGTAGTAGAGGGTGACGACAGTCTTTTCGCGCTCCGGCAGGGTGTTGATGGCGCGGGCGAGCAGCCGCCGCAGTTCCCGGTCCTCGGCCACCTCCACCGGGTTGTCAGCGGCGGTGTCCTCAAGGGTGTCCATCAGGCTGAGCCGGTCGCCGCCTTCGCCGCCGACATGCAGCAGCTCCTCCAGCGCGACGACGTTCGCCAGCGACAACTGGCTGAAAACCGCGTGGAGTTCCTCGAGGGCGATGCCCATCTCGGTGGCGACCTCGCACTCGGAGGGCGTACGCCTCAGCTGAGCCTCGAGCGTGGCATAAGCGCGCTCCACGGCCCTGGCCTTCTGCCGAACGGAGCGCGGGATCCAGTCCAGGGCGCGGAGTTCGTCGATCATCGCGCCGCGGATGCGGGTGATGGCGTACGTCTCGAACTTGATCGACCGGTCGATATCGAACTTCTCGATGGCGTCGATGAGGCCGAATACTCCGGAGGAGACGAAGTCCGCTTGTTCAACATTGGACGGCAGCCCCACGCTCACCCGACCCGCGACGTACTTCACCAGTGGCGAGTAGTGCAGGATCAACTGCTCCCGCAGCCGCTCGTCACCCGTGGCCTTGTACGACCGCCACAGCTCCTCGAGCGACGAGGGAGCGGGGGGCCGCACCGTGCCACGGGCAGCGGGTGGCACTGCCGCGCGGTCAGACCCGGAGGTGTGCTGGGGCATGCGTTGCCTTGAGCCGTTCTGCTGTGATGGGGAGGGGACGAGCGTCTGGGCCGGAATTCTGGTGAGCGTAGCGTGACTGCGGTGTCGCGGTGGGCGAAGGACGGGGGAACGAACCTGTGCGGGTATCTGCCGTCGGCCACACCTTCGAACCGGGGCCGACACCGCGCGCGTCGGCCCCTCAGGTGCCATCGACAGGGCTCCAAAGGTCATCGGCATCACCTTTTCACCCGAATGCTCCAGGTCAAGTACCGCCTCGCCGCGCGTTCGAGCCGCGGATCGCGCTCCGCGTCAACTGCCAGCTGTCGCCGTGCCGTTCGACAAAACCCAGCGAGTGCAGTTCGTACAGCCTGCCGAGCGTCTCGTCTGCCGTCGTCCCCGCGCCACGGGCCACCTGCGCTCCGGCGACCGCGCCGCGGGCCGGCAGCGCTTCAAGAACCCGTGCGCTGACGGGATCCAGCAGATCCCTGGGAAGCACGGGTCCCCGGCGGTCGGGAGCGAGGTCTCCGATGTCGCCCACCAGCTCCGCCACTTCGGCGGCGTCGGTGACCAGCACGCCCTCACCCCGCAGCAGTGCATGCACGCCGGCCGAGAGCCCGCTGGTGGCGGGCCCCGGGACTCCCATCGTGAAGCGGCCCAGCTTCTGTGCACTGCGTGCGGTCACCAGCGAACCGCTGCGGTACTCGGCCTCCACGACGACAGTGCCCCTGGTGAGCGCGGCGATCACCCGGTTCCGGAGGATGAATCTGCTGGGTGTCGGGTGGTCGCCCGGCGCCAACTCCCCAATGACCAGGCCCTGTTCCGCGATGCGCCCGATCAACTCGGCATGACCGCGCGGATAGACGACATCGACCCCGCAGGCGAGCACGGCGACGGTGGCCCCGCCCGCGGCCAGTGCGCCTCGGTGCGCCGAGCCGTCGACCCCGAAGGCGGCACCCGACACCACGACCCAGCCGCGCTCGGCGAGCCCCGCGCCGAGGCTGGCCGCCATATGAGCGCCGTACGGCGTGCAGGCCCTGGCCCCGACGACTGCGACCGAGCGGAGCGCCCATTTCCGCAGGTCGGAACGCCCACGCACCCAGAGCCCGATGGGTCTGGCGGCACCGAGGTCGTCGAGCTGGGTGGGCCACTCCTGGTCGCCGGGGCAGATGAAGCGGCCGCCGACCGCGGCAACCTCCGCCAGATCGCGGTCGGGCTCGACCCCCGTCGCCCGTATCCGGTAGCCCGCCAGCCGTCGCGCCGAAGCGCCGGTCAGTGCCGGTTCCTCGTACTCCGGCGAGGTGAGCCTGGCCATGAGCTCCCTGGCCCCGATCTCGCGCAGCCACCGCCCGCCGTGCTCGTCACCCGGCTCGATCACCCGAGTCAGCGCTGCCCGCGCCACCCGCTCCTCGTCCCCCGCTCCCGAGCCCGGCATCACTTCTCTCCCCCGCCGACCGCCATGGGTACGCCTCGCGAGATGCCTGTACGCAGCTCCAGGGCCAGATCCACGTCGTACTCCTGCGGCCGGTCCCGCCCGGCGAGGTCCGCGATCGTCCACGCCACCCGCAGCACCCGGTCCAGCCCGCGGGCCGTGAGCAGGCCGCGCTCCATGTCCCGCTCGGCCGCGGCCAGCGCCCCGGCCGCGACCGGCCAGCGCGTACGCAGCTCATGGCCGGGTACCGCACTGTTGACGGTCCACGGGGTGCCCTGCAGCCGGGCCGCGGTGCGCTCCCTCGCGGCCCGTACCCGTGCCGCAACGGCCGCCGTCGGCTCGCCGCGAACGCCCTGGCCCAGCAGATCGCCGCGGTCGACCGGCTCGACTCCGACGCGCAGATCGACGCGGTCGAGCAACGGTCCGGACAACCGCGCCTGGTAGCGGCGGATCGCCGACGGCGGGCATTCGCACCCCGCGCCATGCAGGGTGTGCCGTCCGCAAGGGCATGGGTTGGCCGCGAGGACCATCAGGAATCGGGCGGGCAGCCGCACCACTCCCGCGCTCCGCGCCACCACCACATGCCCGGATTCGAGCGGCTGCCGCAGAGCGTCCAGCGCCTTGCCGGAAAATTCGGGAGTCTCGTCGAGGAACAGCACGCCCCGGTGCGCCAGCGACACCGCGCCGGGCCGCGGCAGTCCGTTGCCGCCGCCGACAAGCGACTGCATCGTCGCCGAATGGTGCGGCGCGCAATAGGGCGGCGTACGCACCAGAGGCTCACCCGGCGGCAGAATGCCCGCTACCGAGTGCACCGCGGTGACCTCCAGGGACTCCCGCCGGCTCAGCGGTGGCAGCACCCCGGGCAGCCGCTCCGCCAACATCGTCTTGCCGGCGCCCGGCGGTCCGTGCAGCAGCAGATGGTGGCCGCCCGCCGCGGCGACCTCCAACGCCGTGCGTGCCTTGTGCTGCCCGGCGACATCGGCCAGGTCGGGGCCGTCCACCGGCTCCAACGCGAGCCCGGTGCCCACCCCCGCGCCGGGCACCATCAGCCCGGCCAGCATCGCGTCCGGACTGCCTTCCGGAGCCGGCTCCTCCTCCGGCACCGGTTCATTGGTCAGTACGGCGATGAGCTGTCGCAGACTCCGTACGCCGAGCACGGAGACCCCCGGTACCAGTGAGGCCTCCCCAGCGGTCTGCTCCGGGACGACCACCTGCCGGTAGCCGGCCTCGGCCGCGGCGAGGACGGCCGGCAGCACTCCGCGCACCGGCCGCACACGACCGTCCAGGCCAAGCTCCCCGATCAGCACCAGATCGGCGATGTCCTTCGGGTCGATGCGCTCCGCCGCCCCCAGTACAGCGCAAGCCACAGCGAGATCAAATCCACTGCCGCTCTTGGGCACGGATGCCGGGCTGAGCCCCACCGTGAGCTTCTTCTGCGGCCACTCCGCACCGGAGTTCACCACCGCCGCCCTGACCCGGTCCCGGCTCTCCACCAGGCTCTTGTCCGGCAGCCCCACCAGCGTGAACGCAGCCACGCCCGGTTCCAGGTCCGCCTGGACCTCGACCACCACGCCCTCGACACCCACCAGCGCCACGGAACACGCCCGCGCGAACCCCATCTCAGGCCACCCCCCGCGCATGCTCGACGCGCGGCGCACCACGTCGGGGCAGCACCACTCCCACGAGATCGATGCGGACCCCATCGGGCGGCGACCCGCCGTGACTCTCCAGCCAGCACTCAGCCAGCCGCCTCAGCCGCTCCGCCTTTCTCGGCGTGACCGCGGCCATCGGATGCTCGAAGCAGCCCGCCCTGCGGGTCTTGACCTCGCAGACGACCACCGCGTCGCCGTCCCGGGCGACGATGTCGATCTCACCGGCCCGCCCGCAGCGCCAGTTGCGCGCCAGCACCGTCATACCGGCTTCTGCCAGCAGCCTCGCCGCCAGCTCCTCGCCGTACCGCCCCAGTGCCCCCGTCGCGTTCATCTCGGCACCACCTCCGGCACCGACTGTGACGCGTCAGATCCTCACCAGTGGATCTTGGTGGACAACCCGCCCGTTGTGGATAACTCAGCCACCCGGGGATCAGCCACCCGGAAGCTCGAGATCGCTCTTGTTGAGCTCCTCGATATTCACGTCCTTGAACGTGAGTACCCGCACCTGCTTGACGAACCTCGCCGGTCGGTACATGTCCCAGACCCAGGCATCCGCCATCGAGACTTCGAAAAAGACCTCGCCCTGCACCGAGTGCACCTGCATCTCGTAATCATTGGTGAGGTAGAAACGACGCTCGGTCTCGATTACATATTTGAACAGCCCGACGACATCTCGGTACTCCCGGTAGAGCTTCAGCTCCATCTCGGTCTCGTACTTCTCGAGGTCCTCGGCGCTCATGGCATGTTCCCCTTCAGCCTTGCGTCCCCCTATTGTGCGCCAGCCCCCCGCGCCCCTAGGCGATTTCGGGGGCCAGGACCACCGGCGCGCTCGGAGGACCCTCGTCGAGCAGCGTACGCAGCAGCTCGGCGAGCTTGGTCGGATACACCGTCTCACGCGCCGCCGACAGTTCGGCGGAGGTCCACCACCTCAGCCCCGCGACACTGCGCTGCTCAAGCTCCGTCAGCCCTCCCGGGGCGGTCGCCGTCTGCGTCGTACGTGCCAGGAAGTACCACTCGTCCTGGTCCCAGCGGCGTCCGTCGAACGGAAACGAGCAGGTCCGGCGCCACAGCACCGGCCCCAGCTCCACCTCTGTGATCCCGGTCTCCTCCGCCAGCTCGCGCAGCGCGGCCTCTTCCCGGGTCTCGTCGCCCTCCAGGCCGCCGCCCGGGGTGAACCACCAGCTGTCGGCCGGGTCCTCGGGCTCGTATCCGTGCATCAGCAGAATGCGGTCCTGCGGGTCGAGCAGAACCACCCGTGCGACCTTCCGCCGCTCATCCGACACCGGCAGTCGCTTTCCCGCGTCCGCTGCCGCCACTGCCCGAGGCCCCCCGCCGCGGCTTCGACAGCCGCCGGGTGATCGGACCGTATGCCCCCCCGCCCACGATCAGCAGGGCGCCGATCATCACCGAACCGAACACCAGCTTCACCGGCCCCGGCTGCGACACCCCGCCCGGCAGCGCCGCGAAACCCTGCGGCCGGTCCAGCAGGCCGCCGTCCAGCGGCCAGGCGATGGCGTCCAGCCGGGCCGTGACCGCCGAGCGCGGCACCGACCCATGTCCCGGGTCCTGGAGGTGTACGCGCGAGTCCAGCGAGCCCATACGCTCGTCACCGAGCAGGAACAGCTGCCCCTTGGGCACCGTCGCCGTGAAGCTGTTCGAGGCCGGCCCCTTGGCGCGCAAATACGGTTCTTCAATCGCCTTGCCGTTGACGGTCAGCCGGCCACCGTCGCCGCAGCACGCGATCGCATCACCACCCACGCCGACGACACGCTTCACCATCGGCATATCGCCCCACTGCTTGTCGCGGAAGACCACGATGTCCCCGCGCCGTACCTCCTCGCCGTCTATCCGCTGCGCCAGGACCCGGTCGCCCGCCGCGACGGTCGGCGACATCGAGTCGGTCGGCACGGTGTACGGCTGGTACACCACTGCTCCCCAGATGAACCCTCCGAGGAAGAGCACACAGCCGACGGCCACGGCCAGGCCCGACAGTGCATTGCCGAGCCGACCGCGGCCGTCTTCCGTACGTCCTGTATTGCTCATCCCAGCGCTCCCCACTTCGGAGATTCGGTCCCCGAGGGTCGAGTCAACCTCGGAGAGCGGCGATCTGGGACGGCACCCTACCCGGCGGTACGCCCGCCGGTCAGCCTCCTCCTGCGCCAGAGCACGATCGGCAGCGCTCCCGCGAGGCCCATCGCCGCAGGAGCCGCAGGCAGAACAGCCGTAGCGGCGTTGATTCCGGGCTGGTCGAAGGTGTCCGGCACCGACAGGGTGGCCCAGCGGTTGACCGGCCAGGCGACCACGACAGCGCGCCCGACGACCTTGTCGACCGGGACGAAGCCGCCGCGCGCATCTGCCATGTGGTACCGGGAGTCCTGGGAGTTCTGGCGGTGGTCTCCCATCACCCAGATCCGGTCCTTGGGCACCTTGAACGGGCCGAAGGGCTGGTCGTCACAGGGAGTGTCACCGGGGAAGATGTACGGCTCGACCAGCGCCTTCCCGTTGACCTTGACCGGGCCGCCCTTCTTGCACTCCACCGTGTCGCCGGCAACCGCGATCGTCCGCTTGATCAGGTCCTTCTCCTCGGCCGACGGCATCAGGCCGATGAAGCTGAGGAATTTCTGCACGGCGTTCGGGTTGGGGGTGGGTTCACCGTCCAGCCAGCCGCCCGGATCGTGGAAGACCACGACCTCGCCGCGCTCGGGCTCCGAGCCGAACCACGGGGTGAGCTTGTCCACCAGCACCCGGTCGCCCCGCTGCAGGGTGTTCTGCATCGAGTCCGAGGGGATCGAGAACGCCTGCACCAGGAACGTTTTGATCAGGAGCGCGAGAAGCAGCGCGATACCGATCAGGAGCGGCAGTTCCTTCCAGAAGGATCGCTGCTTCTTCTGTCCCGTACCACTGCCCACCGACGGTCCGCCCTCAGCCATCTCGGCGTCATCAGCCCTCTCGGTGCCCTCAGCACCCGTCGCCCCGGCGGTCCCCGGTGTCCCGGCCGAATCGTGTGTCACGGCCGGGGTTGACTCGTCGAGATTCCCGGGCCTCTCCTCGGGCTCGTCGTGTCCGGATCGTGCGCCGACCGCCACATCCCCCACATCCACTCCTCACTCCGTGCGAACCGCCTGCCCCGAAGTCGGAACAGGCCCACCACTCCCATAACGAGCGGGAGTTCCGCAGGGCTCGGGAGCAGGATCATTCCGTTCAGATCCTGAGGGGACACACTATTCGACCCACGGAGTGCCGAAGTCGCCCCGGCGCGCGCGTTCGGCACGGATGTGTACGTCTCCGGCTCCTCCAGCTTCCGCCAGTGGCCGATGGGCCAGCCGATGACGACCGCGCGGCCGACGACCTCGCCCTCCGAAACCGTGCCGCGGTCCTTCTCGTCGAGGTGGAAGCGCGAGTCGGCCGAATTGGACCGGTGGTCACCCATCACGAATATCCGCCCGGCCGGCACCTTGACCTCGAACTTGATCGTCGAGGGAACGTTGCCGGGGTTCAGATACGGCTCGATGAGCGGTACGCCGTTGACAGTGATCCGACCGTCCTTGTCGCAGCACTTGACGGTGTCCCCGCCGACCGCGACCACCCGCTTGATCAGGTCCTGCTCGTCGTCCGAAGGCAGCAGGCCGATGAAGGTCAGCCCCTGCTTGACCTGCTTGACGCCGATCGGGTCTTCTTTCTGCTGCTCATTCGGCGGCAGCCAGCCGCCAGGGTCCTTGAAGACGACGACATCACCGCGCTGCGGCTTCGAGCCGAACCACGGCGTGAGCTTGTCCACCAGCACGCGGTCCTGGATCCGGATCGTCTGCTCCATCGAGCCCGACGGGATCACGAAGGCCTGCACCAGAAATGTCTTCAGGACCAGGGCGATCATCAGCGCCACGGTGATCAGAAGGGGTATTTCCTTCACGGCCGACCGGCGGCGCTTGCGCTTCACCTTCTGTGCCAGCCTGCGCCGCTCCGCGCGGCCCGGCAACGGCCTGGCGCCGTCCGTGGGCCGTGTCCCGGTGGGCAGCCGGGTGTCGGCCCGGTGGCTCGGACTACGCCCGCGGCTACCCATGGGCTCCGCCCGGCATTCGACCCGGATCCGGTACGCGGGAGAAGGCCCCGGCCGGCTCCAGCGAGGTCCAGCGGCCGACCGGCCAGCCGATCCAGTCCGCCCGCCCGATCACCTTGTCGACGGGCACCATGCCACCGCCCGGCTCGCCGAGATGGTCGCGGGAGTCGCGGGAGTTGCTCCGGTGGTCTCCCATGACCCACAGCGTGCCCTCGGGGACGACGATGTCGAAGGGAACCTCCGAAGGCACGTCATCGGGGTGCAGATATCTCTCGTCGACCGGTACGCCGTTCACCTCGACCCTGCCCCCTTTGTCGCAGCAAACCACACGGTCACCACCCACACCCACCACGCGCTTCACGAAGTCGGTCTCGGCCGGCTCGGCCAGACCCAGCGCCGCGAGCGCCCCGCGCGTCAGCGTGCTGACCGGATTCTCTTTCACGCCCTCTTGTACGAAGGATCCCGTGCCGTCGAAGACGACGACGTCCCCCCGCTCGGGCTGGGAACCAAAACGGTACGCCAGCTTGTTCACCAGCACCCGGTCACCGACCTGCAGGGTGGGCTCCATGGAGCGGCTGGGGATCTGGAAGGGCTGCAGCACGAAATGACTGAACAGCAGCACGAGCACCGTGCACGCGACGCCGAGCAGCCCCGCCGTACGCCAGGACAGCCCGGAGAGGCGTCCACCCAGCCCTCCGGATGGCCGCGAGGAACGCCGCCCGGAGGGGCGCGCGGAACGCGCGAAGCGCGACCCCTCTCCCGCTCCCCCGGCTTCGGGGGCGGAAGAGCGGTCGCGCTCCGTGTGCTTCGCTTCGGTGTCCATCGGCCCAGAGCCTATCCGGCCGCCCTGTGACTGGGTTGCTCCCAAGCTGAGCGCGAAGTGTGAGCCGGAGCTCAGTTGTCGCGCTTCTCCTTGATCTTGGCAGCCTTGCCGCGCAGTTCGCGCAGGTAGTAGAGCTTGGCGCGACGGACGTCACCGCGGGTGACGAGCTCGATCTTCTCGAAGATCGGGCTGTGCACCGGGAAGGTGCGCTCGACGCCGACGGAGAAGGAGACCTTGCGGACCGTGAAGGTCTCGCTGACGCCCGAGCCCTGGCGGCGGATGACAACGCCCTTGAACTGCTGGATACGCGAGCGGTTGCCCTCGATGACGCGCACGTGGACGTTCACGGTGTCGCCGGGACGGAAGGCGGGGACGTCGCTGCGCAGCGAAGCGGCGTTGACGTTGTCGAGCAGGTGAGCCATGTTGGTCTGCTTCCTCGCCGATGCCACAGGTCATCAGCGGAATGATCGAGATGAGAGTCAGGGTGCTGTTCGCGTCGAGCGGGCGTCGTTCCCCCTGTGGCAGGGGCGCCGACTGGACGTACAGCAGCGGCCTATTCTTCCACGGCCTCGGGCCTGCGCCAAAATCGGCCGCCGGGCTCCGGTGACCATCCCAGGATGGAGAGGATCTCCCGGTCCTTCTTGTCGAAGGCAGCCGGGTCGCAACGCTCGATCAGATCGGGCCTGTTGAGGGCTGTGCGACGGAACGCCTCGTCCCGCCGCCACCGCGCGATCTTGCCGTGGTGCCCGCTGACCAGCACGTCCGGAATCGCGCGCCCACGCCACTCGGGCGGCTTGGTGTAGACGGGTCCCTCCAGCAAATTGGCCATCGCGCCGGGTGCGAAGGAGTCGTCCCGGTGCGACTCGGCGTTGCCGAGGACACCGGGCAGCAGCCGGGCCACTGCCTCCGTGATCACCAGTACGGCCGCCTCGCCGCCGGCCAGGACGTAGTCGCCGATGGACACCTCGTGGACGGGCATCCGGGTCGCGTACTCGTCCATGACCCGGCGGTCGATGCCTTCATAGCGGGCGGGGGTGAAAATCAGCCACGGCCGCTCGGAGAGCTCGACGGCGAGTTCCTGGGTGAAGGGGCGGCCGCTGGGGGTGGGGACGACCAGGACGGGGCCGTGCGCGCCGGCCTCGTAGCCGCTCGCCAGCACCTCGTCGAGGGAGTCGCCCCAGGGCCCGGTCTTCATGACCATGCCGGGGCCGCCGCCGTAGGGGGTGTCGTCGACGGTGTTGTGCCGGTCGTACGTCCACTCGCGCAGATCGTGCACATGGACATCGAGCTGCCCACGCGCGCGTGCCTTGCCGACAAGCGAGACGTTCAGCGGTTCCAGGTACTCGGGGAAGATCGTGACGACGTCGAGCCGCATCAGGCGTCGTCCTCCGACGCGTCCCTCGACGAAGCGATCTCGGCCTCGCTCTCGTCGATCAGCCCCGGCGGCGGGCTGATGACGGCGCGCTGCTTCTCGAGGTCGATCTCGGTCACGATCGCCTCGACGAAGGGGATCATCAGCTCGCTGCCGTCCGACCGTTCGACGATGAACAGGTCCTGCGAGGGCATATGGATGATCTCGGTGATCCGGCCGATTTCGGTACCGTCCGCGAGGACCACGTCGAGGTCCATCAGCTGGTGGTCGTAGAACTCCTCGGGGTCCTCCGGGAGCTCCTCCGGGTCCACCTCGGCGATGAGCAGGATGTTGCGCAGGGCTTCGGCGGCATTGCGGTCCCGTACGCCCTCGAAGCGCAACAGCAGCCTGCCGCTGTGCACCCGGCCGGTCTCGATGGTCAGCGGTCCGGCGGAGGCCGGGTCGGTGGCCAGTACGGCTCCGGGCCCGAGCCGCAGCTCCGGCTCGTCCGTACGCACCTCGACGGTGACCTCGCCCTTGATCCCGTGGGCGCGGCCGATCCGCGCGACTACCAGCTGCACTGCACTCCTTTGCGGCTGAACCGCCGCCGCTCTCGCGGACCGGGTTCCCACCGTCGTGGTTCCTCGATTGATGATTGCGGTCGTGGGCTCATGGTCGCAAACAGCCACGGGCCCGCAAACAGCCACGAGCCGGGAAGGACCGAAGGCCCTCCCCGGCCCGTGCCGGTGTTGCGTATGTCAGCGAACCTGGTCCACGTCGACAAGGTCGACGCGGATGCCACGGCCGCCGATGGCGCCCACGACGGTGCGCAGGGCGCGTGCGGTGCGGCCGTTACGGCCGATCACCTTACCGAGATCGTCGGGGTGTACCCGGACCTCGAGCACGCGACCACGGCGCAGATTGCGCGAGGCCACTTGCACATCGTCCGGGTTGTCGACGATGCCCTTCACGAGGTGCTCGAGAGCCTCCTCGAGCATGCTCAGGCCTCGGTCGACTCGGTGGACGCAGCCTCGGCCGCGTCTGCCTTCTTGTCAGCCTTCTTCGCCTTCGGGGTGATCGCCTCACCCTTCGGCTCGTCGCCCTCGAGGGCCTTGCTGAAGGCCTCGAACGCGGCGCGCTTGTCCTTCGGCTCCGCGACCAGCAGCGGCGCCGGGGCCGGCAGGCCCTTGTGCTTCTGCCAGTCACCGGTGAGCTTCAGGATCGCGAGGACCGGCTCGGTCGGCTGGGCGCCGACGGACAGCCAGTACTGCGCACGCTCCGAGTTGACCTCGATGCGCGAGGGGTTCTGCACCGGGTGGTACAGACCGATCTCCTCGATGGCCCGGCCGTCACGGCGGGTACGGGAGTCGGCGACGACGATGCGGTAGTGAGGCGAACGGATCTTGCCCAGACGCTTCAGCTTGATCTTGACTGCCACTGGAGTGGTGTCTCCTGGTCTTGACGTGGTTGGGCACAACGAGATGCCACGTGGGGTTGCGGTACTCGGGTGCCCGATGGACGCGTCAGCCGGAGGCGAGAGGGTTCCTGTGCGGCTGTCGAGTACAGCTAGCCATTGTGCCACACACCTGCGGTGCGCTCTCGCCCCGCCTGCGTCGCACTGCCCCCGTCGGCGGCGCGATCCCGGCGGGCGGACGCGGTCAGCTCGCCGCGCCCACTACCTCCGGGATACGGAAGGGCTTGCCGCAGCCACCGCAGACGATCGGCGCCTGGGCGAGGACCGAGGGTACGACCCGGACATTGCGGCCGCAGTCGCAGACAGCTTTGACGCGCACCCCGCCGCCGGAGGAGCCGTGGCGGGCAGCGGGCCCGCGGAAGCTGCGCTTGGTGTCGGCGGCCGTGGCCACCGTGTGCGCCTTGAGGGCGCGCTGAAGTCTCTCGATGGTGGGGCGGTACCGCCGCTTCGCCTCGGGATTGAGCGCGACCAGCGAGAAGCCACTGCTGGGATGCGGCTCATCAACATGGTCCAGGCCCATCTCC
The DNA here is from genome assembly GCF_042888805.1 of Streptomyces sp. NPDC002730. Lineage (NCBI taxonomy): Bacteria > Bacillati > Actinomycetota > Actinomycetes > Kitasatosporales > Streptomycetaceae > Streptomyces > Streptomyces sp. NPDC002730. Next base: position 330,324 of record NZ_JBIAQG010000007.1, on the reverse strand, counting down.
TCGGCGATCGCCAGGAATCGGCGGTTGTGGTAGCGGCCGGCGCGTGAGGTGTCGCGGACACCTCTGGCGGCGGCGATGCCGTGGACTGCCTCGTGAAGCAGTCGCTCGAAGGAGAGCTCGGCGCCGCAGGCGGACGAGGACTCTCCGATCAGGGACTCGGGCGCGGCAAGATCCGGCAGCTCGGGGTGGTGCCGCTGAATATCGGCCCACGCCTGTGCCAGCTCTGCGGCGAGAACAGGTGGTGTCGTGCTCACGTCGTGATAACGAGCCGGAACGCTCACGGGTTCCATTCCGGGGCATCCCAAATAATTTGCACGTACCCGTCAGTTGCCATCGATGCGCCCTGACGAGGGCGGGTGCGCTGATCTGCGGAGAAGCTTCGCAGCTCGCATCAAGGTGGTACGTAGCGGCGCGTACGCCCCAGCGCGTAGACGAAGTCCGTGCGCCGGGGCGTCAGTTGCTCCGCGGGGCGCGTGCGCGTCAGTAGGCGCGGGCCACGATCGCGACAGTACCCGGGGCGTCGTCGGCGTCGGGAACCGACCCGTCCTCGGCGACCAGACACCGTACGGACACGGCCTGCTCGGCGAGCTTGGCCTCGCCCTCGTGGCCCAGCGTCGACCACGGGATACGGGCCCAGCCGCCGGCGACCGCGGCCTCGGCGGCCTCCTCGATCGTTGTCACATCAGTCGTACGAGACTCGCGACGGTCACGCGATTCCTTCAGCAACTGCGCCTGGTCCTCCTCGAGAACCCTCGGCAGCAACTCAGCCAGTGCCTCGATCCGTACCGGCTCCTTGCCGCCCGGAATGCGACGGGCCAGCATCGCGGTGCCCGCCTCCAGATCGCGCGGGCCGATCTCGACCCGTACCGGAACGCCCTTGAGCTCCCAGTCGACCGCGCGGCGGCCGAAGGGCGTGTCGGTACGGTCGTCGACCTGGACGCGCAGGCCCGCGGCCTTCAGCCGGTCGCCGATCTCGCGGACCTTGGCGACCGCTTCGTCGCCCTTGATGGCCATGACGACGACCTGGACGGCCGCCAGACGCGGCGGGACGCGCAGTCCGTTGTCGTCGCCGTGCGACATGATCAGGCCGCCGACCATCCGGGTGGAAGTGCCCCAGGAGGTCTGCCAGGCCAGCTCCTGCTTGCCGTCCTTCGACAGATACGTGGTGTTGAACGCCTTGGAGAAGTTGGTGCCGAGCTCGTGGCTCGTACCCATCTGCAGGGCCTTGCCGTCGCCCATCATGCCTTCGAGCGTGAGGGTGTTGATGGCTCCGGCGAAGCGCTCCTTGGGCGTCTTGCGGCCGAGCACCACATCGATCCCGAGGACGTTGATCATGAAGTCCGCGTACACATCCTGGTGGATGTATGCGGCGTAGTCACGGGCATCCTCGTAGGTGGCGTGGGCGGTGTGGCCCTCCTGCCAGAGGAACTCCGTCGTACGGAGGAAGACGCGCGGACGCATCTCCCAACGGACCACATTGGCCCACTGGTTGATCAGCAGCGGCAGATCGCGGTAGCTCTGGATCCACTTCGAGAAGTACTCGTTGATGATCGTCTCGGAGGTGGGGCGCACGACGACGGGCTCGTCGAGCTCCTTTCCGCCACCGTGCGTGACGACCGCGAGCTCGGGCGCGAAGCCCTCGACATGCTCAGCTTCCCTTGTCAGGTAAGACTGAGGGATGAAGAGCGGGAAGTAGGCGTTCTGGGCACCCGCGTCCTTGATGCGGGCGTCCATCTCCTGCTGCATCCGCTCCCACAGGCCGTATCCGTACGGTCGGATGACCATGGTGCCGCGCACCGGGCCGTTGTCCGCCAGTTCGGCCTTGTTGATCAGGTCCTGGTACCAGCGTGGGAAATCTTCCGCCTGGGGCGTGAGAACGGGTGCCTTTGCCATGGCGCGCATCGTACGGCGACACGGGTGCGAGACGTGAATCGGCCAGCTACCCGGGGGCGCACGCGCGGGGCACACAAGCATTGCCATACGCCCCCTGGACTTGGGGACGCATGCGCAGTTCTCTGGCATACGGGGGAGCGCAGGCGTACGCACACGGGGGGCTGTCCTTCAGGGCTCGGCTGACCTCTTGGCGGATTGGGGCGCTTCGATGACACCAACGCTCGTCCAGCACCGACCCCACGCGGCATCGGCGGCTCCGTCTCCGGCGGAGGCGTGTGCGCGTGCTCGGGACTGGGCCGAGATCCAGGAACGGATGCTCGTGCCGCTCTACGAGGCGGTGTACGAGCGCCTGGAGGTCGGCTCCTGGACGCGGCTGCTCGGCCTCGGCTGCGGCTCCGGCCTCGCCCTGCTGATCGCCGCGTCGCGCGGTGCGGGCGTGACCGGGGTCGACGCGGACCGCGAGCGGCTCGCGCTGGCACGGGAGCGAATGGCTCCGGAGGCTCAGGGTGGGCGGGAGGCCCGGGACGGTGACGGCCGGACGCGGGATGCCGAGCTGCTGGACAACCTCGCGTCGGCAGCGGCCGACGTGCGTCGGCCGCTGTACAACATGATCACTGCGTTTCAGCCGATCGGCTGTGCGGCGGGCGACTCCGAGGGGCTCGGGCCGGCGCTGGAGGCGGCGGTCGAGCGGTCGGAGCACGGCGCTGCGGTCGTACTCACCGGCTGGGGCCCGCCGGAGCGCTGCGCCACGTCGGGAGTGCTCCGGGTGGCCGGCCGGCTGACCGACCGCATGCGGTCGGCGGGCGGCTGGCGTCCGGCACTGCGGGACGACCTGGAGGACGTCGCGTCGCAGGCGGGCCTGAAGCCGGACGGCTCGGGGCGGGTGGCCTGCCCGTTCGGCTATGCGGACATGGAGAGCGCGGTGCGGGGGCTGCTGTCGACGGGGCTGTATGCGGCGGCGGTGCGGGCGACGGACCAGGCACAGGTGGACAAGGAGATCACGGAGGCGCTGCATCCGTACCGGAGGCGGGACGGGACGGTCTGGATGCCGAATGTGTTCCGGTATCTGATCGCGCGTACGCCTTGAGGTGGAGGCGGGGTGAGGGTGCGCCTTGAGGTGGAGGCGGGGTGCGGGTGCGCCCTGAGGTGGAGGCGGGGTGCGGGTGCGGGGCCGCTGCGCGGGGCCTTTCCCCTACCCGCCCCTTCCCGCAACCGGGGCAAGCCCCGGACCCCGGAGGCGGCAGCTTCGCGCCGCCGCCCGCTGCGCAGCGGCAGCCGGACCCGTAGGGCGGGCACCCTGCCGGAGTCGCTACCCGCAGGCATTCACCCGGCCGCGGCCCGCCGCTGCGTCGCCGCAACCGGACCCGAGCCCCGCACCCCGAGCCGCTACCCGCAGGCACTCGCCGGCAAAAGCCCACCGCCACCACCACCGGACCCAACCCAGGGCACGGCACCCACCCCCAGCCGCTGCCCGCAGGCACCGCGGGCGAGGCCACCACCCCTCGCCCGTGCCCCCACCTCAGCCGCTGCCCCCGCGACTCGCCCGGCAAAAGCCCACCGCCACCACCACCGGACCCAACCCGGAGCCGTCGCCCGTGGGCGCTCACCCACATCGCGTCGACCGACCCGGAGCGCGCGCGTTACGTCTCCTTGTCGACACGCGGGATGCCCGCCGCAGGAGACCGACCCGGAGCGCGCCGGAAGCGTTACATCTCCTTGTCGACGCGCGGGATGCCCGCCGCGCGGTACGCCGCGTCCTCGTCCAGGGTTTCGCTCTCCAGCAGTGCCCCTGCCAGCGCGTCCAGTTTGCCGCGGTGTTCGCGGAGTTGGCGGCACGCGCTCTCGTAGCACTCGTCGACGATGCGGCGCATCTCGTGGTCCACCGTGTCCAGCGTGGCGGGTGCCGCGCTCAGTCCGTACGGCTGCTGGACGTCGGCCGGGATCGCGGTCAGTCTGCCCACCCGCTCGCTCATGCCCCAGCGGCCGACCATGCCCCGGGCCAACTGGGTGACCTGCTCCAGGTCGCTCTCCGAGCCCGTCGTGATCACATCGAAGACCACATGCTCGGCCGCCATGCCGCCCAGCGCACCCACGATGCGGCCGCGCAGATGCTCCTCGGTGTACGCGTACCTGTCCGCGTCGGGGGTGGAGAGCGTGACGCCCAGCGCCCGGCCGCGCGGCACGACGGTGACCTTGCGGACCGGGTCCGCGCCCGGCTGGAGCATGCCGAGGAGCGCGTGGCCGCTCTCGTGGTAGGCGGTGCGCCGGCGGTCCTCCTCCGGCATGACCAGCGGGCGCTCCGCGTCGAGCTGGACCTTCTCCAGGGCGGCCCAGAGATCGGCCCAGGTGACCTCCGGCTGCTTGCGCTTGACCGCGAGAAGTGCCGCTTCGTTGACCAGATCGGCCAGATCCACGCCCGTCATCCCCGGTGTCACACCCGCGATCTCGCCCAGGTCGACGTCCTTGGCCAGTGGCATCCGCCGGGTGTGGATCTTGAGGATGGCCTCGCGGCCGGCGCGGTCGGGCGGCGAGACCTGGACGATCCGGTCGAAGCGGCCGGGCCGGGTCAGGGCGGGGTCGAGGATATCGGCCCGGTTGGTCGCGGCCAGGACGACCACGTCCTCGGAGCCGGTGCAGCCGTCCATCTCGGTGAGGATCTGGTTGAGCGTCTGCTCGCGCTCGTCGTGCCCGCCCAGACCCGCGCCGGCGCCGCGCACGCGCCCGATCGTGTCGATCTCGTCGATGAAGATGATCGCGGGCGCCACCTTGCGCGCCTCGGCGAAGAGTTCGCGCACCCGGCTCGCGCCGACTCCGACGATCATCTCGATGAACTCCGACGCCGACGCCGAAAAGAACGGCACCCCGGCCTCGCCCGCCACCGCCCGCGCGAGCAGCGTCTTACCGGTCCCGGGCGGCCCTGCCAGCAGCACCCCGCCCGGCATCCTCGCGCCCATCCGCCGGTACGCCTCCGGGTTCTTGAGGAAGTCGACGACGTCATTGAGCGCGCCCTTCACCTCGTCGATCCCCGCGACATCCTCGAAAGTCGTGCGCTTGCCCGGCTCGGCCTCGACCGGCTTGGGCGGGCCCCTGCGTCCGAACACGCCGCCGCCCATCACCGCGCCCATCCGACGGGCGGCGAACACCCACAGCAGGATCAGCAGCGCCATCGGCACGAGCGAGAGCAGCAGATTGGCCAGGAAGCTGCGCTGCACGAGGACCGGCTCCGCCGTCACGGTGACCTTGTGCTTGCTCAGCTGTTCCCAGAGCTTGTCGTCGGCGAAGGCCGGCCGTTGGGTTCCGAACTTCGTGTACTCACCCTTGCCGTCGGGAAGCGGCGACTCCTTCTTGAGCTGCCCCTGGATCGAGTCGCCCTTGGCGTAGATCTTCGAGACGTTCCCGGCCGCGACCTGCTTGCTGAACTCCGTGTACGGGACGGTCGGCTCGCCGCCGTTGCCGAAGAAGGACAGCAGCAGGTTGGCGATCACATAGACGGCGAGCGCGGTGAGGATCAGTGCGCCCCAGCCGCCGGGCATCTTCTTCCTGGGCGGAGAGGGCGGCGGCGCGCCCTCGGAGCGCCACGGCTTGTCCGGGGTCTGACGCGGCGGCACGGGGTTGCTCATATCCGGACGTTAAGTCAGAAAAGCGGTGTGGGCACCCGCTCAGGCGGGTGCCCACACCGACGTACAACCAGACGAAATCTCAGCCCATGAACTTCTTGAACTCGTCGGGCAGCTCGAAGTCCCTGCCCTGCTCACCGGCCGGAAGCCCGAACGCCCCACCTTGCGCCGCCTGCTCGCGGCGCGCCGCTGCCGCCTGCTCCTCGGCCTTGCGCTTCATGGGGTTACCGCTCTTGCGCTTGCCCTTGGCCTGCTTGATCTGCTTCTTCTGACGGCCGGGACCGCCACCCATGCCCGGCATCCCGGGCATACCCGGCATCCCGCCGCCCTGGGCCATCTTCGACATCATCTTGCGGGCCTCGAAGAAGCGCTCCACCAGGCCCTTCACGGCGCTGACCTCGACACCGGAACCCTTGGCGACACGGGCCCGGCGTGAACCGTTGATGATCGTCGGGTCATGGCGCTCGGCCGGGGTCATCGACTTGATGATCGCGGAGATACGGTCCACGTCCCGGTCGTCGATGTTGTTGATCTGGTCCTTGATCTGCCCCATGCCGGGCAGCATCCCGAGCAGCTTGGAGATGGAGCCCATCTTCCTGACCTGCTCCATCTGCGCCAGGAAGTCGTCGAGCGTGAAGTCCTTGCCCTTGCTGCTCGCCAGCTTGGAGGCCATTTTGGCGGCCTCTTCCTGGCTGAAGGTCTGCTCGGCCTTCTCGATCAGGCTGAGCATGTCGCCCATGCCGAGGATGCGGGACGCCATGCGGTCCGGGTGGAACGCGTCGAAGTCGTCCAGCTTCTCGCCGTTGGAGGCGAACATGACCTGGCGGCCGGTGACATGCGCGATGGAGAGCGCGGCACCACCGCGGGCGTCACCGTCGAGCTTGGAGAGCACCACGCCGTCGAAGCCGACGCCGTCGCGGAAGGCCTCCGCGGTGTTGACCGCGTCCTGACCGATCATCGCGTCGACGACGAAGAGGACCTCGTCGGGGCTGACGGCGTCGCGGATGTCCGCGGCCTGCTGCATCAGCTCCTGGTCGATACCGAGGCGGCCCGCGGTGTCGACGATGACCACGTCGTACTGCTTGGCCTTGGCGTGCTCGATGGAGTCCTTGGCGACCTTGACCGGGTCGCCGACGCCGTTGCCCGGCTCCGGCGCGTACACCGAAACGCCCGCGCGCTCGGCGACGACGGCCAGCTGGTTGACGGCATTGGGACGCTGCAGGTCACAGGCGACGAGCAGCGGCGAGTGCCCCTGGCCCTTGAGCCAGAGACCCAGCTTTCCGGCCAGCGTCGTCTTACCTGCACCCTGCAGACCCGCGAGCATGATCACGGTCGGCGGCTGCTTGGCGAAACGGAGGCGGCGGGTCTCGCCACCGAGGATGCCGATGAGCTCCTCGTTGACGATCTTGATGACCTGCTGCGCCGGGTTCAGCGCCTGCGAGACCTCGGAGCCGGCGGCACGCTCCTTGACCTGCTTGATGAAGGCCCGGACGACGGGCAGCGCCACGTCCGCTTCGAGCAGCGCGATACGGATCTCGCGCGCCGTGGCGTCGATGTCCGCCTCGGACAGGCGGCCCTTGCCCCGGAGATTCTTGAATGTCGCGGCAAGGCGGTCGGAGAGGGTGTCGAACACGGTGGTCGCGGATCCTCGGGTCGGGAGCGGGCGGACAGTGTCCCCCAGGGTATCCGGCCGCGCGCGGTGGGGTATGCCCCGTGGCCGGTCTCACCTCAGGCGCGCAGCATCGCCTCGAGCGTACGGGCGGTCTCGGAGGCCTGTTCCGGGGGCAGCGGCGCGCCTTCCAGGCCCGTGACATAGAAGGCGTCGACGGCGTTCGCGCCCAGTGTGGAGACATGGGCGCTGCGGACCCGTACCGCCGACTCGTCCAGCGCGCGGCCGATCCGGTGCAGCAGTCCGGGCGCGTCCTGGGCGCGGACCTCGATCACCGTCGCGAGCCGGGAGCCCGCGGCGGCGACGGTCACCCGCGGCGGCGGGGCCTTGACCCCGCGCCGGCGCGGGTACGCGGCCTCGCGTTCGGCGAGCCTGGCCGGAATGTCGAGTGTTCCGTCCAGCGCCCGTACGAGATCGGCGCGGAGCCGGGCGGCCTGTGGCAGCGATCCGTACTCGGCCGCCACCCGCCAGCTCAGCAGCAGTACGCCTGCGGACTCGCCGAGCTCGGTGGGCAGGTCGATGGAGCGCAGGTCGGCGGCGCGGACGGTCAGCCGGTGCAGAGCGAGCACGCCGGCCGCGGCGGGCAGCACACCCGGCTGGTCGGGCAGGGCGATCAGCAGTTCCACGCCGACGGGTTCGGGCTGGTCCGGTTCCTGCGGCTGCTCGGGACGCTCGGTGTGGGCGTGCAACGCGAGCACCGGTTCACCGGTGCGCAGTGCCTCGATGGCGAGCCGTTCCTGCTCGGCACTGGGCGCGGCGGGCTCCGGCTCGGGCGGGGCGTCGCCGGCGAGAACCGCGGCGACCCGCCTGACCAGGTCGGCGACCAGCGAACCGCGCCAGGACGACCAGGCCGCGGGTCCGGTGGCGAGGGCGTCGGCCTCGGTGAGGGCGTGCAGCAGCTCGAGGGTGCCCGCCGAGCCGACGACGGAGGCGACCGAGGCGACGGTCGCCGGGTCGTCCAGATCGCGCCGGGTCGCCGTTTCGACGAGCAGCAGATGGTGGCGTACGAGCGTGGCGATGACGGCCACGTCGGCGCGGTCGAAGCCGATCCGGGTCGCGAGGTCCTTGGCGATGGTCTCGCCGGCCACCGAGTGGTCGCCGGGCCAGCCCTTGCCGATGTCGTGCAGCAGGGCCGCGACCAGCAGCAGGTCGGGGCGGCCGACGCGGCGGGTGAGGGACGAGGCCTTGACCGCAGCCTCGACGAGGTGGCGGTCGACGGTCCAGGTGTGCACGGGATTGCGCTGCGGCCGGCAGCGTACGCGCTCCCAGTCGGGCAGCAGCTGGGTGATCAGGCCCTCGGCCTCCAGCGCCTCCCAGACCGCGACCGTCGACTCCCCCGCGCCGAGCAGGGTGACGAGCTCCTCGCGAGCCTCGGCGGGCCACGGCACCGGCAGCGGTCGGGCAGCGGCCGCGAGCCGGCGTACGGCGTGCAGGGAGATCGGCAGCCCGGACTGGGCGGCGGCTGCAGCGGCCCGTAGCGGGAGCACCGGGTCGCGTTCCGGCCGTGCGGCGCGGGCGAGCACCACTTCGCCGTCCTGTTCGACGACGCCCTCGGCGAGCGGGCTGCGCTCGGGCTGCGGAGTGCGCCCGCCGCTCAGCATCGCCCGCAGCCGCGGCCGCAGGGACCGTGCCCTGAGCACCCGGTTCACCTCACGCCAGGTGACGTCCGTGGCGTACGAGACGGTGCGCGCCGCCTCGTAGACCTGCCGCAGCAGTGCGTCGGCGTCCAGCAGACCGAGCTCGGTGGCCACCTGGTCCTGCTCCTGGAGCGCGAGCCGGTCGGTGGCCCGGCCGGTGGTCAGATGCAGCGCGTCCCGGGCGTCCAGCAGCCGCCTGCGGGCCTCGGCCAGGCCCTCGCGCGGCGCGTCGGCGAGCCAGGAAGCGGCGACGGCGCGCAGCGCGGTGGCATCCCGCAGCCCGCCCCGCGCCTCCTTGAGGTCGGGTTCGAGGAGGAACTGCAACTCGCCCTGGCGCTCGGCCCGTTCACGGCACAGTTCGTCCAGCTCGGGCAGCCGCTTGGGCGCCTGGTTGCGCCAGTCGGCCAGTACGGCGGTGCGCAGCCCGGCCACCAGCCCCAGATCGCCCACGACCGGGCGTGCGTCCAGCAGCCCGAGCTGCACCTTGAGGTCCTCGCCCGCGGTCTTGCGGGCCTCGGCCGGGGTGCGTACGGAGTGGTCGAGGGCCAGCCCCAGATCCCACACCGGGTACCAGATCCGGTCGGCGAGAGTGGCGATCGCGCCGGCATCCGCGCCGCCGTCGTGCAGCAGGAGCAGATCGAGGTCGCTGCGCGGCGACAGCTCACCGCGCCCGTAGCCGCCGACTGCGACGAGCGCCGCGCCCCGCACCCCGGCCTCCAGACAGGCGGTGGTGAACAGCGCGGACAGCCAGTCGTCGGTCAGCTTCGCCAGGGCGGCACGGCGCGGCGGCCCGGGCCGCTCCTTCTCGCTGAGAAGGCGCAGCCGGGCCGCCGCATAGCCGCTGGGTCCCGAGTCTTCCGCTTCGGTGGTCACTTCGAGGCTCGTCACCCAGCAGCTCCAGTTCTGTCGAGCGCTTACAGTGCGTCAGGTCCGCGTTCGCCGGTCCGCACCCGTACCGCCGTGTCGACCGGGACGCTCCACACCTTGCCGTCACCGATCTTGCCCGTACGGGCCGCCTTGACGACGACATCGATGAGCTGTTCGGCGTCGCCGTCCTCGACCAGTACCTCGATACGGATCTTCGGGACCAGGTCGACGGTGTACTCCGCGCCGCGGTAGACCTCGGTGTGGCCGCGCTGGCGGCCGTATCCACTGGCCTCCGTCACCGTGAGCCCCTGGACGCCGAAGGCCTGCAGGGCCTCCTTGATCTCGTCCAGCCGGTGTGGCTTCACGACTGCGGTGATGAGCTTCATGCGTCCACCTTCTTGGTCTGAGCTGCGGCTGCCACGGAGTCGCCCGGCGCGGTTGCGGCCTTGCGGGAGCCGGCACCGCCGCCGGCACCGCTGAAGTCGTACGCGGTTTCGGCGTGCTCGTCCTGGTCGATCCCGGATACCTCGACGTCCTCGTCCACCCGCATACCGATGGTCTTGTCGAGGAGGAAGGCGAGGATCGCCGATGCCACCAGAGAGTAGGCCAGCACCGCGAATACACCGACGGCCTGCTTGCCGAGCTGGTCGAGTCCGCCGCCGTAGAAGAGGCCCTTGGCGTCGGACTGGACACCGCCGGTGGCGAAGAAGCCGACCAGCAGCGAGCCGGCGACACCGCCGACGAGGTGGACGCCGACGACATCGAGGGAGTCGTCGTAGCCGAGCTTGAACTTCAGACCGACGGCCATGGCGCAGAGCAGACCGGCGATGGCGCCGATCCCGATCGCGCCGAGCGGCGAGCAGGAGCCGCCGGACGGGGTGATGGCGACCAGACCCGCGACTGCGCCGGAGGCGGCGCCCAGCGTGGTGAAGGCGCCGTGCCGGATCTTCTCGTACGCCAGCCAGGCGAGCATCGCGGCGGCGGTGGCGACCTGGGTGTTGATGAACATCACCGCGCCGACGCCGTCGTCGTTGCCGAGCCACGAGCCGGCGTTGAAGCCGAACCAGCCGAACCACAGGAGCCCGGCACCGAGCATCACCAGCGGCAGGCTGTGCGGCCGCATCGGGTCCTTCTTGAAGCCGACGCGCTTGCCGATGACAAGGATCACACCGAGGGCCGCGGCACCCGCGTTGATGTGGACGGCCGTACCGCCGGCGAAGTCGATGACACCGAGCTCGAAGAGCCAGCCGCCGGCGCCCCACACCCAGTGCGCGACCGGGAAGTAGACAACGGTGACCCACAGCGCCACGAACAGCGCCCAGGCGGTGAACTTCACGCGGTCCGCGAGCGCACCGCTTATCAGCGCCGGCGTGATGATCGCGAACATCAGCTGGAAGACGGCGAAGACATACACCGGAATGGTGTAGCCGTCCCACAGCTGGGTGATGCCGATGCCGCTCAGTCCGACATAGTCCGAGGTCCAGCCGATGAAGCCACCCTTGTCCGTGCCGAAGGCGGCGCTGAATCCGTACAGCACCCACAGGATCGTGACGATGCCGAGGCTGATGAAGCTCATCATCAGCATGTTGAGGGTGCTCTTGACCCGGACCATGCCTCCGTAGAAGAAGGCCAGGCCCGGAGTCATGATCATCACCAGGGCGGAGCAGATGAGCATGAAGCCGGTGTTGGCGGCAGACAGCGTGGGAGTGTCTGCGGCAAGCGTCGAGATGCCTGGAGGCATCGGCGTCTCCTCGATGTTGTGCGGCCGCGTGCGGGCGAAGCCTGTGCGGATACGGGCGGGCCGGTTATGCGCCATGAGGTTGGCGCAGCGCGGTTTCCGTCGATGCCGCTCGATGTTTCGCCGCAGTGACGAAGGGGTCCCGCGTGTTACGCCCCCATGAACAGGCGGGTCGGGTGAGGGGCCCGGGAGTATCCTCTGCGCACATCACGACCGGCCGCGACGGCCACCCGGCTGACCTGGCGCGGGGGGAGCCGAGTCGGGTTGTCCGGGGTGATCGTCGCGACCGGGGTCCGGTGGGCGCCGTCCGCTCAGACCGCTTCCGCGGTTTCGGGGAGCAGGGCTGTGAGCTCGTCGGTGAAGTGTGCGACTTCGGCTACGTCTCCGTAGTCCCGGGCCGCCGTGTCGACGGTCTTGCGCAGTCGGGTGTTGACCCGCTCGGAGCGGACCTTCTTGGCGACGGTGAGCGCCCGTCCGGCCAGGACCATGGACTGCTCAGGCTCCTTCTTCAGGAGATGCACCGTGGCCATGCCGATCAGATTGAGTGCGTACGACCGCTGGTGCTCCTCGTCCTTGCCGAAGAGGTCTACGGCGCGCTCCATCACCGGCTCGGCGAGCGAGGCGTACGTAGGGCTTCGTCCTGCCACATAGGCGAGATCACGGTACGAGTGGGCGTTCTCGCCGTTGAGCTCGGCCTCGGAGAAGAAGCGGATCCAGTCGGGCTCGGACTCGCCGTCGAGACCGGCGTCGGCGAAGGTGTCCTCGGCCATCCGGACGGCTCGCTTGCACTTGCTGGGCTGGCCCATATTGGCGTAAGCGCGGGCCTCCATCGCATACAGCATCGCCTGGGTGCGCGCGGTCGCGCAGTCGCGGCTGCCGTACTGCGCCAGATGGATGAGTTCCAGGGCGTCCTCGGGCCGTCCGAGGTGGATCATCTGGCGGCTCATCGAAGACAGGATGTACGAGCCGAGCGGCTTGTCGACCGCTTCCTTGGCGGCGTGCAGGGCCAGTACGAAGTACTTCTGCGCCGTGGGCTGCAGGCCGACGTCGTAACTCATCCAGCCGGCCAGCTCCGCGAGCTCGGCGGCGCATTTGAACAGCCGCTGGGCGGTGGACCCGGGCTGCGGCTCCTGGAGCAGATCGGTGACTTCGTGGAGCTGGCCCACGACCGCCTTGCGGCGCAGCCCGCCGCCGCACTGCGCGTCCCACTGGCGGAACATCGCGGTGGTGGACTCCAGCAGCTCGAGCTCGGGCTTGGAGAGCCGGGAGGCCCTGCGCATGGCCGCCGGCGCCGGCTGTCCCGGCTCGCCGACCGGCGACGGCACCAGCCAGCGCTGCAGCGGCTCGACGAGGGCGGGTCCCGCGGCCAGTGCGAGCGAGGTCCCGAGGAAGCCGCGCCGCGCCAGCATCAGGTCGCTGCGCGAGAACTCGCTGAGCAGTGCGACGGTCTGCGGGCCCGCCCAGGGCAGATCCACTCCGGACACCGAGGGTGACTGGTGCGCCGAGCGCAGTCCGAGGTCCTCGATGGCGACGACGCTGCCGAAACGCTCGGAGAACAGCTCGGAAAGGATGCGCGGAATCGGCTCACGCGGCTGCTCGCCGTCGAGCCAGCGGCGCACACGTGAGGTGTCCGTGCTGATGTGGTGTGCGCCCATCTGGCGTGCCCGGCGGTTCACTTGGCGCGCGAGCTCGCCCTTCGACCAACCACTGCGCACGAACCACGAACTCAACTGCTCGTTCGGGCGCTTGTCGGTATTCGTACCGTCTGCGCCGGTGCCGCCCACGGGAACGCCCCCATCCACTGAAAGCCTTGGTACTCGAACCCCTACCAGAATGCCGTGAGTTGAGACCGTCTGTACGGAGGTTGCGCCCCATCGAACAGGAAGCCGAGTTGCCTCCGGCATACCCACGATTGCGCAGAACTCCAGGATTCGTGTACTGAAAGTAGTCCTACGATCACCCCTCCAGCGAGGGAGATTCCAGAAACGCCACCATTCGCCACCCCTTCGAATGAACTCGCTTACTGTCGGGCGCGATTCACTTGACATACGACGATCAGGAGGCAGCGGAGCGTTGCACGCACAGGCGCGCGGCACGGTCCGCACCACCCCTCGCGCTACCACACGCCGCCGGAGCTTCACCGACTGCGACGCAGTGTTACGGGGAGACTTCGGGTCGTAACCACCGGCGATGACGACCCGTTGGGATGACGACCCGTTGGAGGGGGCATGGGCTTCACGATCGGCGGCAGCCGGGGGACCAGGGAGATCAGGCCCGGCTCACGGCGCCGCGGCCGTACCACGGAGTGCACAGTGGTGGCCGAGTACACGGGGCTGTGGGGTTGGGCCGTGGTCCCTGGCGCGCGAGCCGCGTCAGGCCGGTGCTCCTGCGGCGCCCCGGACTGTACGTCCCCGGGCGCCCACCCTCTCGACTTCGCCGCCGAGGTCCCCGCCGGCGCCACCCTGGACGAGGTCACCAAGGCATGGGCGGAGGTGCCGGGCGCGTCCCTGCTTCTGCCGGTCGGCCGCACCTTCGACATCCTCGACGTCGCCGCCCCGGCCGGCCGCCGCGCACTGCTGCGCCTGGAGCGGATGGGCCTCCCGCTCGGCCCGGTCTCGGCGACGCCCGACGGCCGCTGCCAGTTCTTCGTCGCCACCGGCGCGGCGGCCGAACTCCCGGAGCTGCTCTACCGGATGGGCTGGGACGACGCGGACCTGGACCTGTACTGCCTGGGCGCCGGTGACCACATCATTGCTCCGCCGTCCGACCAGGCGGGCCTGGGGCCGGTGAGCTGGCTCCGGCCCCCGTCCCTGGACACGGCAACGGCTCCGCCGGAGGCGCGGCTGCTGCTGGGGACCTTGGCGTACGTCTGCCACCGCACCTTTCCCTGACGCGCGTCTCTCTCGCGCAGCGGGACCCCGTACGCCCTGTGTCCTCAATCGCCGGCGGGGCTGAAATTCAGCCCCGCCGGCGATTGAGGCGCGGGGTCCGGGGCGGAGCCCCGGTACGAAAAGCGGGCCCACCCAGGGACAACTACTCGCCGATCAGCGCGTCGACGAACGCCTCCGGCTCGAACGGCGCCAGATCGTCCGGCCCCTCGCCCAGGCCCACCAGCTTCACCGGTACACCCAGTTCACGCTGGACCGCGATGACGATGCCGCCCTTGGCCGTACCGTCCAGCTTGGTCAGCACGATGCCGGTGATGTCCACGACCTCCGCGAACACCCGCGCCTGCACCAGGCCGTTCTGACCGGTCGTGGCGTCCAGGACCAGCAGGATCTCGTCCAGCGGGCCGTGCTTCTCGACGACACGCTTGACCTTGCCGAGCTCGTCCATCAGGCCCGTCTTGGTGTGCAGCCTGCCCGCCGTGTCGATGAGTACGACATCGGCGCCCTCGGCGATGCCCTCCTTGACCGCGTCGAACGCGATCGATGCCGGGTCACCGCCCTCGGGGCCGCGCACCGTGCGTGCGCCGACCCGTTCACCCCAGGTCTGGAGCTGGTCCGCGGCCGCGGCGCGGAACGTGTCCGCCGCGCCGAGCACCACGGAGCGGCCGTCCGCGACCAGGACCCGCGCCAGCTTGCCGGTCGTCGTCGTCTTTCCGGTGCCGTTGACGCCGACGACCATGACGACACCCGGGGTGTCCAGACCGCTCTCGGTCTTCACCGCGCGGTCGAAGTCGGTACCGAGGAGGTGCAGCAGCTCCTCGCGCAGCAGGGAGCGCAGCTCGTCGGGGGTACGCGTACCGAGCACCCGTACGCGCTCGCGCAGCCGCTCGACCAGCTCCTGGGTCGGCGCGACGCCGACATCCGCGGTGAGCAGCGTGTCCTCGATCTCCTCCCAGGTCTCCTCGTCGAGGTGCTCGCGCGACAGGAGCGTGAGCAGCCCCTTGCCGAGGGAGTTCTGGGAGCGGGCGAGGCGGGCGCGCAGCCGGACCAGCCGGCCCGCGGTCGGCTCGGGGATCTCGATCTCGGGGACGGGGGGCGCCGCGACGACCGGATCCTCGACGGCGGCCGGGGTCCCGACCGCCTCTGCGGTGTCGGGGAGGTCGACCTCCTCGATCGTGCGGCGCGGTTCCTCGACCGTCGGTGCGGCGTCCTCACCGACCTGAGGCTCGGCGGGCGGGGCAGTGATGGTCGGCGTACTCGACGGTGCCGAGGGCGGCAGCTGCTTCTTCTTGCGGCTGCTGACCACGAGCCCGCTGATCACGCCGACCGCGACCAGGGCGATGACTACAGCAAGGATGACGATTTCCATAACCCACCCAGTATCGGCCACGACCGCTCACACACAGCGGCCTCAGAGGATCACACAAGGACGACGGACTCCATTTGAACCCTTTGGGGGATACGTACGATGCTGGTGGTTCTGGCTTTACCCAGCCGCCTCGTCCCCGGAGACCCGGAAACCCCGGAGTCCGACACCCCTGTACGGGGCTTTTTCATGCCGCACGCCTCCGAATCCGAAGGCGCGATGGAGACCCGCGGCCTCGAACCCGTCCCTGACGGCGAGCGCACCGGCGACGTCCGCGAACTCTTCCCCACCTGGGTCGCCGCCAACATCAGTGTGCTGTTGCTCACGATGGGCGCGGGGATGATCGTCTTCAACGGCCTGAACTTCTGGCAGGTGCTGGTCGTCGCCACCGCGGCGCCGGTCCTCTCGTACGGGATCGTTGGCCTGATCTCCATCGCCGGCAAGCGCGGCGGCTCCCCCGGTATGGCTCTGTCCCGGGCGGTCTTCGGCCAGCGCGGAAACCTCTTCCCCGGCTCGCTCATCTGGGTCGCCCGCTGGGGCTGGGAGACGATCAACGCGGTCACCGGCGCCTACGCCGTACTGACCGTGCTGGATCTGCTCTTCGGCATCAAGGGCAACACCGCGCTGGTCGTCGTCACGCTGCTGCTCTTTGTCGCCTGCACCTTCCTGGTCTCCGGCCTCGGCATCAACGCCCTGCGCGCCTGCTGCAGATGGTCGACGTATCTCTTCGGCGCGTTCAGCGTCCTGGTGCTGGCCCACCTGATCGCCCACACCGAATGGTCCGCGGTCTTCGACGAGCCGGCCGGGTCGACGGCGATGATGGTCGCGGGCATCGGCACCGTCGCGGCGGGCGGTATCAGCTGGGTCCCCTCGGGCCCCGACTTCACCCGCTACCTCCCCCGCACTGCCTCCAGCCCGGCGATGGTCGGCTCTACGGTCGGCGGTGCCGGGATCGTCGTACTCCCGATGGTGCTGATGGGCGCCGTGATGGCGGTCTCCACACCGGACCTGGCCGGCGCGAGCGACCCGGTCGCGTTCATCGGCGAGATTCTGCCGCTGTGGATCGCCGTTCCGTATCTGACGATCGCGCTGATCGGCATGCTGCTGATCAACTCCATGTCGATGTACTCGGCCGGCTTCACCGCGCAGACCCTGGGCATCAGGGTCCCGCGCGCCTGGGCGGTCAGCATCAACGCCGTCATCAGCCTGGTCTTCGGCTTTCTGCTGATGGTCGTGGCGACCAGCTTCATCGGCTCGTTCGTCGCCTTCCTGACGCTGCTGGCGGTGGCGTTCTCGGCGTGGATCGGCGTCTTCGGCGTGGACATGCTGCGTCGGCGTACGTACGACGGCGAGGCACTGATGGACACCACGCGCACCAGCGCCTACTGGTACCGGGGCGGCTTCGCCTGGCAGGCGATGGTCTCGTGGGGCGTCGCGCTGCTGACCGGCCTGCTCTTCACCGAGATCGACTGGTTCGCCGGTCCGCTCGCTGCGTCGTGGGTCGGGAAGAACGGGCTGGGCTGGGCGGCCACGATCGTCGTCGCGGCGGTGCTGTACGCGGCGCTGCCTCGGACGCAGGAGCAGGTTCCGGCCGCACCGGTCGCAGAACCGGAGCCCGCACCCCTGTCCATCTGACGCTTCGTCAGCTACCGTCTCCCTCCGCTGTCCGTTCAGCCCCGCCGACCTGTTCTTCGGCCGGCGGTCCCGGGGTTGTCCCCGGGAAGACACAGCACACCCGGCGGAGGGGACCGTTCCCATGGCCTTCACAGTGGCCCGCTTCAATCTCGTCGATCCCGACGCGACGCCCGAGACCCTCGCGGCCCGCTATCGCGCCGCGCTCGAGATGGCCGCGTACGCCGACGACCGCGGCATCGACAGCATCCAGACCGAGGAGCACCACGGCGCCACCAACAACTGGCTGCCCTCCCCCTTCGTCTTCGCCGGCTCGGTGCTCGGCTCCACGCGCCGTATCGCAGTCACCGTCTCCGCGATCATCGGCCCGCTCTACGATCCGCTGCGGCTGGCCGAGGACATCGCCGTACTCGATCTGATCGGCAAGGGCCGGCTGGTCACGGTGGCCGGCATCGGCTACCGGCCCGAGGAGTACGAGCAGTTGGGCGTCGAGTGGAGCCGACGCGGCAAACTCCAGGACGAGCTCCTGGAGACGCTGCTGAAGGCATGGACGGGTGAGCCGTTCGAGTACCGCGGCCGCACCGTCCTGGTCACTCCGCGCCCGTACACACAGCCGCATCCGCTGCTGCTGGTGGGCGGCTCCTCGCAGGCCGCGGCCCGTCGCGCCGCCCGGTTCGGACTGCCCTTCTTCCCGAGCGCGCATCTGCCGGAGCTGGAGGCGTACTACCACGAGCGGCGCGCGGAGTACGGGACGGAGGGCTGGACGATGATGCCGGCAGCGAAGACCCATTTGCTGCACATAGCGGAGGACCCGGACCGCACCTGGGCCGCGTACGGCGAGCATTTCCTGCACGAGGCCCGGATGTACGCCTCCTGGCAGTCCAAGGACATCCGGTCGGCGGTGCGCTCGCAGGCCACCACCGTCGAGGAGTTGCGGCGCGAGGGTGTCTACCGGGTCGTCACGCCGGACGAGTGTGCGGAGGTCGTCGGGGAGAGTCTGGTGCTGCACCCGTTGTGCGGCGGGATGCCACTGGATGAAGGCTGGCGCAGCCTTCACCTCTTCGCGGAGCGCGTTCTCCCTCGGCTCAAGGGCTGAGCCGAGGGCAGTCACCACCCGTGAACGGTGACCTTGCACCCCTCCCGGCACAGCGAATCGGTACTGCCCCGGCTCAAGAGCTGAGCCGGGGCAGTTCCGTGGTGAGGAGCGGGGCAGCGGGGATTAGCCCATCTCCTCCAACGCCTTGCCCTTGGTCTCCTTGACGAACAGAAGTACGAAGGGGATCGAGAGCGCGGCGAAGAATGTGTAGATGATGTACGTGCCGGACAGGTTCCAGTCCGCCAGGCTCGGGAAGCTCACGGTGATGAGCCAGTTGGCGATCCACTGCGCGGAGGCGGCAACGCCGAGCGCGGCGGCGCGGATCCTGTTCGGGAACATCTCGCCGAGGAGGACCCAGACCACGACGCCCCACGAGAGGGCGAAGAAGAGCACGAAGACATGCGCGGCGATCAGGGCGACGGCGCCCTGGGTGCTGGGCAGCTTGCCGTCGACGAGGTCGGCGGAGAAGGCCCAGGCCTCGAAGGCGAGAGCGATCGCCATTCCGGCCGAGCCGACGAGGGCGAGCGGACGCCGGCCGACCCGGTCGACCAGGACCATAGCGATCACGGTGCCGATGATGTTGATGATCGATGTGGTGAACGAGTAGAAGAACGAGCTGGCCGGGTCGATGCCGACCGACTGCCACAGCGCCGCGGAGTAGTAGAAGACGACGTTGATGCCGACGAACTGCTGGAAGAGGGAGAGTCCGATGCCGACCCAGACGATGGGCAGGAAGTTGAAGCGGCCGCCCAGCAGGTCCTTGAAGGTCGACTTGTGCTCGCGGCGCATCGCGTGTTCGATCTCGGCGACGCGGGCGTCCAGATCGATCTTGTGGCCCTCGACCTCGCCGAGGACCTCCTTCGCCTTGTCGACCTTTCCGACGGAGATCAGGAAGCGGGGCGACTCGGGGATCACGAAGGAGAGCAGTCCGTAGAGCACCGCCGGGACGACCATGACGCCGAGCATCCACTGCCAGGCCTCGATACCGAGCATCTCGCCGCGCTGCTTGCCGTCGGCGAGCTGCAGGATGGCGTAGTTCACCAACTGGGAGATGGCGATGCCGATGACGATCGCGGCCTGCTGAAAGGAGCCGAGCCGACCACGGTAGGCGGCCGGCGACACCTCGGCGATATAGGCCGGGCCGATGACCGAGGCCATGCCGATGGCGAAGCCGCCGATGATGCGCCAGAAGGCGAGGTCCCAGAGGGCGAACGGGAGAGCGGAGCCGATGGCACTGGCGGTGAAGAGCACGGCTGCGATCTGCATACAACGGATGCGGCCGATACGGTCGGCGATCCGGCCGGCGGTCGCGGCGCCGACGGCGCAGCCGATCAGTGCGATGGCGATGACCTGGGCGAGCGTTCCCGAGCCGATGTTGTAGCGGTCCCGGATGGCCTCGACGGCGCCGTTGATCACCGAGCTGTCGTAACCGAAGAGGAAGCCGCCCATCGCGGCGGCGGCCGTGATGAAGATGACATGGCCGATATGTTCGGGGTGGGCCTGTCGGCCTCGCGATGCCGGCGGTGGCTGCTCAGTGCTGGTCACGTGTACTCCTGGGGCCGTCCGGCAGCGTCGCCGGGCGTGGGGGGCGAGCCCTTCAAGTGGCGCACAACTTCCTGCCACCCACCACTTGAAGGTAAAAGCAACGCTGCAGAGACTATTCGTTCAAGTTTCGAAGTCAAGACCTGATCCTTAAGAAGTTCCAGGCAGGCGTGTGAGGGACTTGTGTTCAAGAGTTGAAGAGTTGAAGAGTTGAAGACCTGTCAGCGAAGACGCTGGCTGATGACCTTGGAGACGCCGTCACCCTGCATGGAGACGCCGTACAGCGCGTCCGCGACCTCCATCGTCCGCTTCTGGTGCGTGATCACGATCAGCTGCGAGGATTCCTGGAGCTCCTGCATGATCCGGATCAGCCGCTGGAGGTTGGTGTCGTCGAGCGCCGCCTCGACCTCGTCCATCACATAGAACGGGCTCGGCCGGGCCTTGAAGATCGACACCAGCAGCGCGACGGCCGTCAGCGACCGCTCGCCGCCCGACAGCAGCGACAGCCGCTTGACCTTCTTGCCGGGCGGTCTGGCCTCGACATCCACGCCCGTGGTGAGCATGTTGTCGGGATCGGTCAGGATCAGCCGGCCCTCGCCACCGGGGAAGAGCCGCGAGAAGACACCCTCGAACTCGCGGGCGGTGTCCCGGTACGCCTCCGTGAAGACCTGCTCGACGCGCTCGTCGACCTCCTTGATCACCTGCAGTAGGTCGGCCCTGGTCTTCTTCAGGTCTTCAAGCTGCTCGGAGAGGAACTTGTGCCGCTCCTCCAGCGCCGAGAACTCCTCCAGGGCGAGCGGATTCACCTTGCCGAGTTGCTGATACGCCCGTTCGGCGGACTTGAGACGCTTCTCCTGCTCCCCTCGTACGAAGGGTCTCGGCTGGTTGCGCGGGTGATCCGGGTCATCGGGCAGTTCCTCTCCCTCTGCGGGCAGGGACGGCGGCACCAGCTGGTCGGGGCCGTACTCGGCGACCAGCCCGGCCGGTTCCACACCCAGTTCCTCCAGGGCCTTGGTCTCCAGCTGCTCGATCCGCAGCCGCTTCTCGGCCCCGAGTACCTCGCCCCGGTGAACTGAATCAGTGAGTTTGTCGAGCTCGCTCTTGAGGTCGCGTCCCTGATTGCGGGCGGCGCTCAGATCCTGCTCGCGCTCGGCCTTGGCCGCCTCGGCGGCGACCCGCTCCGCCTCGGCCCGCACCAGCGAGACCTCGACATGCGCCAGGAGCTGGCGGGCGCCGCTCGCCACCGCGGCGGCGACCTCCGCCTCGTGACGCAGCCGGGCGCGCCGCTGTTCGGCGCGTGCCCGAGCCTCGCGCTCCGCGCGCGCTCCCCGGTCGAGCGCGTCAGCACGCCCCGCGAGCCCCTTCACACGCTCCTCATGCGTACGGACCTGGAGGCGGGCCTCCATCTCGGTCTGGCGGGCGTTGGCGCCGTCGGCCGCGAGCCGGTCCCGTACATGCGTATCCGGCTCCTCCTCCGCGGGCGCCTCCTCGGCGACGAGCAACCGCTCGGCCAGCTCCTCGGCCTCCTCGCGCGCCCGCTCCAGCGCCTCCTGGGCCCTGGCGGCGGCCGCGGTCGTCCGCTCGGCCTCGCCCGCAGCACCGCGCGCCTGTCCGGACAGCCGCCCCAGCTGCCCGGACACCGCGGACTTCTCACGGTCGGCGGCCCGGCGGCGCTCTCCCAGTTCCTCGACGAGCGCGGCGCATTCACCGCGCCGTCCCGCAGCCTGCTGCTGGGCCGCCGACAGCTCCTCGCACCGTACGGCCAGCTCCTCCAGCTCGGCCGCGGCCTCGTCGACGGAGGCCTGCACCTCGAGCAGGCTCGGCGCCCCGGCGGAGCCGCCCTGCGCGAAGTGCGCTCCGAGGACGTCTCCTTCTGCGGTCACGGCGGTGAGCTCGGGCCGCGAGCAGACCAGGTCCTCGGCGTCCTCCAGCGTCCCGACGACGACCATGCCGTGCAGCAACCGGCGCACGGCGGGCATCAGTTCCGCGGGCCCGCGCACCAGGTCGGCAGCGTACGGAGGACCGTCGGAGCGCTGCGCCTGCGGTACGGATTCGGGGGCGCCGCCGAGCAGTATGGCGGCGCGTCCGGCGTCGGTCTTGCGCAGCAGCCGCAGCGCCTCGGCGGCGGTCGCGGGGTCGGCCACGGCGATGGCGTCCGCCGCCACGCCGAGCGCCGCTGCCACCGGAACCTCGAAGCCCGGGGTCACGCCGAGCAGTTCCGCGGCCGGCCCGAGCAGCCCCGTGAGGCGGTCCTTCGCGCCGAGCAGCGCACCTGTGCCGTCCTTGCGGCGCAGCCCCAGGGCGAGCGCCTCCCGGCGGGCGGCGACGGCTGCCCGCTTGCGCTCGGCGCCGGTGAGCTCCTCGCGGGCCGCGCTCAGCGCCGCCTCCGCCTCGGCCAGTTCACGCTTGGCCGCGTCGTGCCGCTCCCCCAGCTCGGCATCGCCCGCGTCAAGACCGTCGACCTCGGCCTTGAGCTGCTCGTACTCCTCCTGAGCCGCGACGGCCCGCTCCTGGGCCTCGTCGCGCGCCGCGGCCAGCCGGTCGATCTCGGCCTGCGCGGAGGCCGCCCGCGAACGGGCCGCGTTGACCTGGCCGTTGAGCCGGGCCAGCCCCTCGCGCCGGTCGGCGATCGCCCGCGCGACGTCCTTGAGCCGACGCTCCTCGACCGCCAGCTCCCGCTCCAGCTCGGCGCGGTGCGTGACGGTGTCCTCCAACGCGTGCTCCGCCGCCTCCAGCGCGGCCTCCAGCTCCGCCTCCTGCTCACGGATCCGGGCGGCCTCGCGCTCCATGTCCTCGGGGTCGCGGCCGCGCCGTTCCTCCGCCGGGGCCGCGGTCGCGCTCTTCACCCGCGCGTCGGCCAGTGAGATCGTGCCGCGCACCCGCTCGGCCAGCTGGGAGAGTTCGTACCAGCTCTGCTGGGCCCGCTGCAGCCGCGGCGCCAGCCGCCGTACCTCGTCCTCGAGCTCCGCCTCGCGTGTCAGCGCGGCCTTGAGCTCCGCCTCAGCCCTGTCCTTGCGTTCCTTGAGCGCGGCCTCGTCGGCGATCTCACCGCGCAGTGCCTCCCGGAGCCGTACGAGATCGTC
The DNA here is from genome assembly GCF_042888805.1 of Streptomyces sp. NPDC002730. NCBI lineage: Bacteria > Bacillati > Actinomycetota > Actinomycetes > Kitasatosporales > Streptomycetaceae > Streptomyces > Streptomyces sp. NPDC002730. The sequence continues at coordinate 307,296 of NZ_JBIAQG010000007.1, read as the reverse complement.
GGCGAGCAGCCGCAGCCGGGCATCGCGCAGATCGGCCTGGATGACGGCGGCCCGCCGGGCCACCGCGGCCTGCCGTCCCAGCGGCTTGAGCTGGCGGCGCAGTTCGTCGGTCAGATCCTGCACGCGGGCGAGGTTGGCCTGCATCGAGTCCAGCTTCCGCAGCGCCTTTTCCTTGCGCTTACGGTGCTTGAGAACACCGGCGGCCTCCTCGATGAAGGCCCGTCGCCCCATCGGATCGGCATGCAGTACGGAGTCGAGCTGGCCCTGTCCGACGATGACGTGCATCTCGCGGCCAATGCCGGAGTCGGAGAGGAGTTCCTGGATATCGAGAAGCCGGCAGGTGTCGCCATTGAGCTGATATTCACTGCCGCCGTTGCGGAACATGATCCGCGTGATGGTGACTTCGGCGTAGTCGATGGGGAGCGCGCCGTCGGAGTTGTCGATGGTGAGGGAGACCTCGGCGCGGCCGAGCGGAGGCCGCCCGGTCGTCCCGGCGAAGATGACGTCCTCCATCTTGCCGCCACGCAGCGACTTGGCCCCCTGCTCTCCCATGACCCAGGAGAGCGCGTCCACCACATTGGACTTGCCGGAGCCGTTGGGGCCCACGACGCAGGTGATGCCGGGCTCGAAGCGCAGCGTCGTGGCGGAGGCGAAGGATTTGAACCCGCGCAGGGTCATGGCCTTGAGGTGCACGCCGCCGGACTCTACCTTTCGCTTCGCTCGGACCGCCGGAGCTGCTCCACTCCGGCCTGCCACGTGGGATTTTCGACTGAAGGTCCGGGAGTTGTCACCCCGGAAGACAGAGCGCTCCCGGTTTCACCTATGAGAGTGCAGGGCAGATCAGACGGTAAGGGAAGGACTGTAAGGGGCGAGGCAGGGCGGGAAAAGAAAGAAGGGACGCCGAAGCGTCCCTTGCATATCTTGCGCGATGAACTCCAGCTGATCGCCCCTGCTCAGGTGAGCGCGGGCTCCGGCTGGTGCACGTCGATGTCGATGCCGTTGAGCAGCGACTCTCCAGGGTGCTGAGCAACGGCAGCGTTGAGCGCGTCATTCTCGGACTGGATCCGTACAAGCTCGGATTCGAGGTCCTGGACGCGCTGCTGCAGCCGTCGCATCTCGGCGAGGAGTCGCGGGTCGGAACCGCCGACGTAACCGAGAAGCGCCTTTGCCATGATGGATGGTCCTCCACACTGAGTGACCGACCGAATGCGGTGTGGGTCGTGAGGGATTCGCACCCGCGGTGCTCGACAGTGATTGTTACTTGCTAGCGCTGCGGTTTGTACTGCCAAACAGCTAAGGTGCGCGGGGCTTCCAGAGTCTCACCAAAAAGTTTGACGGTCAACACGATCACGCCCCGTATCAACGGGCCAACCCGGGGCTCACGGCCGCGAAAGAAGCGGCGGAGCCACACTGCGGGGCCCTGGGGGCGTAGAGATCATCCTTACTGCCGCAGCCTGGCACGACAAGCCGTTCTTGGCAACCACCAGGCCATTTCCATCGCGGCAGGTGCCGTCGGCATACGCGGTGATCTTCGTTGCGCCGAATTGTGCGGTGATCATCACCTGATCGCGAAGTCCTCGTATCCACCGCGGGGCGTGTCCCAGATCTCGGTGACACCTTCGACCCGGCCGGGTGTGTCGTCGGAGCGAAGCCATTCCAGCAAACGGTGGCAATTCTCACGTGGCCCCTCTGCCACAACCTGCACCCTGCCATCGTCAAGATTGAGTGCGAAGCCGGTCAGGCCGCCGATCTCCAATGCATTTGCCCTGGTGAACCAGCGGAAGCCCACTCCCTGTACTCGGCCGCGTACCCACGCGGTGAGCCGCGCAACATCGTTCATGCGTGCACGCTAACTGGCCAATAGATTTCCGATCACTTCACCCCCTCGCCACATGGGCTACAGTCCCGTCGCAATGAACCTCACTCGTATGGGTGAGTCATGTTGACGATTGACCGTCGAGTACCAGGAAGGCACAGCGCATGGGACGCCATCGACGCTCCGCCGCCACACCCGTCGCAGATGACTACGCGGACGGCTCGGCAGGCCGGCACCGGGGCGGTGCACGCCGGAAGAAGCGGGGCCTTGTACCCGTACGCACCGGGCTGCTCGGCGCCTCCGCAGCCATGGCCGTAGGCGCCGTGGCCGTCACGACCGGCCTGCTCCCTGGCGGCGACAAGTTCACCGTCGGTCACGGCAACGACTCCGCCGAACGGGTACGCGCCGAGGGTTCCGCGCAGCTGCAGACCCAGGGCGACGCGAGCGCGGAGCCGACGAACGGGGCATCGGCCCCCGCGCGCCAGATCGCCCCACGCCCACAGGCGCCGTCGAAGACTCCCTCGCCCACGCCGACCAAGCCGTCGGCGACGCCCTCGAAGCAGACGAAGGCCCCTGAGGCGAAGGCCCCCGAGGCGCAGAAGCAGACGAAGAGCGCCGCCCCGGCCCGTACGAAGTCGCCTGCGCCCGAGCGGCCGTCCGCGGCGGCCAAGCCCCCCGTCTCCTCGGGTGCGGAGACCGCCGAGGCCGCCGAGGCCAAGGTGCTCCGCCTGGTCAACGAAGAGCGCGCGAAGGTGGGGTGCAGCCCGGTGCAGGCCAGTGCACCGCTTGCGGCGCTGGCCGGGAACTTCAGCGACGACATGGCCGCGCGTGGCTTCTTCGACCACACCAGCCCCGAAGGGGCGACGCCCTGGGACCGCGCCGACAAGGCGGGTGTGCAGGGGCTCGGCGGCGAGAACATCGCTCGCGGGCAGGCCGACGCTGTTGCGGTGATGACCTCCTGGATGAACAGCGACGGTCACCGCGCGAACATACTGAACTGCGACTACAAGACCATGGGCGTCGGCGTGCACCTGGGCGCCGGCGGCCCCTGGTGGACGCAGGACTTCGGCTTCTAGCCGGTCGTACGTACGCGAGAAGGCCCCGTCACCTCGGTGACGGGGCCTTCTTCCTTGCCAGGCGGGTGAGGCAAGGTCATGCGGGGTCAGGCGGCGGCTGCCCGCCCCGCGATGAAGGTGCGGGCGGTCTCCGCCACCCGACGGCCGAGGTGCTCCGCGGTCGCGATGTCCGCCTTGTGCACGCCCTCCGGGCCCTCGTCGGAGTTGGTCTGGGCTGCGGCGCCGGAGAAGAAGCCCAGGCGGTTGAGGTCGTGCTCGGAGCCCTCGGTGGAGTTCCAGCCGGGCTTGAGCCCGAGGTTCACCCAGTGCATACCGTGCTGGGCGGCGAGCGTCGCGAAGAACTGCAAGGTGTGCAGTTTGTCGCCGCTCTTGGAGGCGGAGTTGGAGAAGCCGGCCGCCAGCTTGTCCTTCCAGGAGTCGGTGAACCAGCGCTGGGAGGTGTCCTGCGCGAACTGGTGGAAGGCGCCGGACGCGGTCCCCATGTAGGTGGGCGACCCGAAGACGATGGCGTCGGAGCCGTCGAGCAGCTCCCACTGGGCCTCGTCGATCTCGTCGACCTTGATCAGGTGAACGGTGGCGCCGGCGGCGGCCGCTCCTTCGCGGACAGCCTCGGCAATGACGGCGGTGTGGCCGTAGCCGGAGTGGTAGGCAATCGAGACAACAGGCGTGGTCACGGTAGGGGTCTCCTCGAAAGCGGTGTGCTCGTCGGTGGTGGCACCAGAAAAGCACTAACTTCTAGTTAGCGCAACCCACTGGTTAGCGCTGCATCGGAGTATGGTGTCGACATGGAGACCAGTGCGCAGGAAGAGAGCACCGGGGTCTGTCCGGACCGCGACCTCGCCTTTGACGTGTTTTCCCGCCAGTGCCCGTCGCGCGACACGCTGGAGGACGTCACCGGCCGCTGGGGCAGCCTCACGCTGGGAGCGCTTCACGAAGGCACGTTCCGCTTCAACGAGCTGCGGCGGCGGATCGACGGTGTGAGCGAGAAGATGCTGTCCCAGACCTTGCAGGCCCTGGAGCGCGACGGGCTCGTACGGCGGGACGCGCAGCCGACCAATCCGCCGCGGGTCGACTACGAACTCACCCCGCTGGGACGCCAGGTCGCGGAGCGGCTGCTGACCCTCATCCGATTCGTGGAGGGGCGGATGCCCGAGGTACTGGCGGCGCGCGACACCTACGACGAGGTGCGCGGCGGCCGCTGACAGCGCGGGCAGAAGTAGCTGGACCGGTTCATCCAGGGGCGGCGGCGCATCGGCGTGCCACAGCGACGGCACGGCTCGTCCTCGCGGCCGTACGCGTCCAACGACCGTGCGAAGTAGCCTGATTCGCCGTTCACGTTCACATACAGGCTGTCGAAGCTGGTGCCCCCGACGGCGAGGGCGGCGACCAACACGCCCCGTACGTGGCCGAGGAGTTCGACCGAGCGCGGCCGTGTGAGGGTCGCGGTGGGGCGCTCGTAGTGGAGCTTCGCGCGCCAGAGCGCCTCGTCCGCGTAGATGTTGCCGACACCGCTGATCAGCGACTGGTCGAGCAGCGCGCGCTTGACGGTCGTACGGCGCAGCCGCAGCGCGGTGTGGAAAGCCGCGTCGTCGAAGGCCGGGTCGATCGGATCGCGGGCGATGTGCGCGATGACGTCGGGCAGTCCCTCAGGGGTGTTGTCGTGCAGCGAAAGCCCGCCGAAGGTGCGCTGGTCGACAAAGCGCAGCTCGGTGCCGAGGGTGTCGTCGAAGCGGATACGGATGCGCAGATGCTTCTCGTCCGGTGCGGCTTCCGGCTGCACGAGGAGCTGGCCACTCATGCCGAGGTGGCCGAGGATCGAGGCGTCCGTGTCCGCCAGCGGCAGCCAGAGGTACTTGCCGCGGCGGCGGGCCACACCGACGCTGTGACCCTTGAGCCGGGCCGCGAAGTCCTCGCCGCCGGCGAGATGCCGGCGGACCGCACGCGGGTGCAGCACCTGCACCTCGGCGATCGTGCGTCCGCTGACCCAGCGCTGGAGTCCGCGACGTACGACTTCGACCTCGGGCAGCTCGGGCACGGGGCTCCTTCAGAACTTTCGCGGCGACGCCCGCAGCGTACCGCTCCGCCCACCACCGAAATCCGTGAGGCCCCTCGCTCCCAGGGAGCGAGGGGCCTCACGGCGGAAAGCGGAAGCGTGGACTCAGGCCGAGGCCCGGTCCGCGGACTCCGTGGACGAAGAGGTGTCGGCGGCCTCTTCGCCTGCCGCGTCGGTCGCCGCATCAGCGGCAGCCTCCGCGGAGGCTGCCACCTCGGCGGCGGCCTTGTCGGCAGCCGCGCGCTCGTCCGCGGCGGCACGGATCTCCCGCCACGCGGACTCCGCCGCCTGCTGCTCCGCTTCCTTCTTGCTGCGGCCGGTGCCGGTGCCGTACGAGACACCACCGACGCGGGCGGCAGCAGTGAAGGTCTTCTCGTGGTCCGGGCCGGTCTCGGTGACGAGATACTCCGGGACTCCGAGCCCCTCGGCAGCGGTGAGCTCCTGGAGACTGGTCTTCCAGTCCAGGCCGGCGCCGAGGTTCGAGGACTTCTCGATCAGCGGGTCGAAGAGCCGGTGCACCAGCTCCGAGGCCGCGTCGAGGCCCTGGTCGAGATAGACCGCACCGATCACCGCTTCAAGGGTGTCGGCGAGGATGGACGCCTTGTCCCGGCCGCCCGTGCCTTCTTCACCCCGGCCGAGCCGGATGAAGAGACCGAGTTCGAGGCCACGGCCGACCTCCGCCAGCGCACGCGAATTGACCACCGCGGCCCGCAACTTGGCCAGCTGGCCTTCGGGCAGGTCGGGGTGGGTGCGATACAGCGTGTCGGTGACCACCAGGCCGAGCACTGAATCCCCGAGGAATTCGAGCCGCTCGTTGGTGGGCAGACCGCCGTTCTCGTACGCGTACGAACGGTGGGTCAGCGCACGCACCAGAAGGGCGGACTCGAGGTGATACCCGAGCCGCCCTTCCAGAAGCGTGTGGGACGAGGCTGCGTTGACGTTGTCTGCCTGCTTCTTGGCGTTGGACAACTCAGACATCGTGCCTCTCACCAGCCGCTCAGACCTCGAGGACCTGGCGCTTGTTGTAGGTGCCGCAGCTCGGGCACGCGATGTGCTGCTGCTTCGGCTCCTGGCAACGCTCACACGAAACCAGGGTGGGGACCGCAGCCTTCCACTGCGACCGGCGGTGGCGCGTGTTGCTGCGCGACATCTTCCGCTTCGGAACAGCCACGGCTACTTCTCCTGCTTCTCGTCGACGCCCGCTTCGGCGCCGCCCATGTTGTCCTTCTCGTCGTCCTTGACGGTTCCGACGAGTCCCTGCAACGCCGCCCAACGAATGTCGACGGCGTCATGGTGGTGGTCCGGGTTCTCATCCAGCCTGATCCCGCATTCGGGGCACAGGCCGGCACAGGTCTCCCGGCACACCGGCTGCATCGGCAGTGCGAGCACCACCGCATCACGCAGCACGGGCTCGAGGTCGAACAGGCCGTCCTCGAGATAGAGCCTGTCCTCGTCCTCGGCGTCGTCGACGGGTTCCGCAGTGCGGCCCCGGTCGTCGGCGTCGGGGTACGTGAACAGCTCCTGGAAGTCCGCCGCAACCTCTTGGTGCAACGGCTCCAGACACCTTACGCACTCCCCCTCGACCGATGCACGGGCGGTGCCTGTGACAAGCACACCTTCCATGACCGACTCGAGGCGGAGCTCGAGCTCTATCGGTGCACCCAAGGGCACGCCGATGACCCCTTCGATACCGAAGTCCTTGGGGGCCGTGACCGTGCGGGTCAGCCGCTGAAGCGCACCAGGACGCCGCCCCAGCTCGTGTGTGTCGAACACGAGGGGGTTGCGGTGGTCGAGATGCGCGTTCAGAGCTGTTCCTGCTTTCGGATCGTGGGGAGGGGCCGCCCCGACTCGGAGTCCAAGCGGGCAGCCGGGATCGCGAAAATACGCGCGACCGAAGAGCCAGGATACTGGACGGGCCGCCGTAGACCCAATCCGGTCCTCGGCGGCCTGATACTCAGCGGCCCTGCTCGTACCGGCGCAGCTGCTCGAGGTCGATCATGCTCGTGTCGAAGAGGCTGGTCTCGTCGAGAGCGGCGCCCTGCTGCTGCGCCTGCTGAGGCTGATGCTGGGGCTGGACCTGCTGCTGGTAGGCGTACGGGTCCTGCTGGGCGTACTGCTGCTGGTCGTAGCTCTGCTGCTGGTAGGCGGCGTACGGATCCTGCTGATATGCGGCGTACACCTCCTGCGGCTGCTGCGGCTGGTAGGCGTACGGATCCTGCTGAGCCGGCAGCTGAGCCGGGATCTGGGGCTGCGGCTCAGTCTGCGGCTGGTACTGGTGCTGGGGCTGGACCTGCGGCTGCTGCTGGACCTGCGGCTGCGGCTCGGCCAGCTCCGCGAGGCCGGCCAGATAGTCGGCGTCGCTGGCGTGCTGCTGCGTGCCCGCCGCGTCCTGGGCGGCCATGTGCTCGCCGAGCGCGTCGCTGGTGGTCCGGCCGTGCAGCTTCTGCCGACCTCGGCCCACCGCGTCGAGGGTCTTGGAGAGCACGGCCTCGAAGGCGCCGAGCTTGGCGTCGACGTACTCGTCCGCGCGCTGGATCAGGGTCTGCGGGTCCGCGCTGTACTCGGGGGCGTCGTCCTCGGCCGGGTCGATGTATCCCTGCTGATCGAGCGCGGGGCCGCGGCCGAGCAGCTTCTCGCGGCCGCGGTCGACGGAGCCGATGGTCTTGGTGAGGACGACCTCGAAGTTGGCGAGCTTGGAGTCGACGTAGTCGTCGGCCTCGGCGCGGATCTCCTCGGCGTCACGGCGGGCCTCGGCGAGGATCCGGTCGGCCTCGTCCTGGGACTGGCGGGCGACCTGGGTGTCCGAGATCAGCGAGCCGCGCTCGGCGTGGGCGGTCTCGATGATCCGCTCGGCCTCCTGGCGGGCCTGCTCGACCAGCTGCTCACGGCCGCCGATCAGCTCCTGGGCCTGGGCCAGCGAGCCCGGCAGGGCCTGGCGGACCTCTTCGAGCATGGCGAGCAGGTCGGCGCGGTTGACCACGCAGGAGGCCGACATGGGCATGGACCGGGCGTTGCCGACCGCCTCGACGATCTCGTCGAGCTTCTTCTGGACGTCCACCGTGTGTTCGCCACTCTCTACAGCTGATGGGAGACGGACGTGGACGACTGTACGGGCAGTCGGTGCCCGTCCGACACCGGGTGACGGACTGTCATCTCGCCACCCCGTTCGTCACTCAGTGCGTCACCGCGTCGTCGGTGAGTCGTCACCGAGTAGTCACTGAGTTCGTGACTTCTCGGCGAGGCGCTTGGTGAGCGCCTGGTTCACCACGGGAGGCAGCAGATGGGAGACGTCGCCGCCCCAGGCGGCGACCTCCTTCACCAGACTGGAGGAGAGGAAGCTGTAGGTGGGGTTGGTCGGGACGAACAGCGTCTCGACACCCGAGAGGCCGTTGTTCATCTGGGCCATCTGCAGCTCGTAGTCGAAGTCGCTGACGGCGCGCAGACCCTTGACGATGGCAGGGATGTCGCGCTGCTTGCAGAAGTCGACGAGGAGGCCGTGGTGGGACTCCACCTCGACGTTTCCGTACTCGCTGGTCACCTGGCGGATCATGTCGATCCGCTCCTCGACCGTGAACAGCCCCTGCTTGGACTGATTGATCATCACCGCGACGTATACGACGTCGTACAGCTTGGAGGCGCGGGCAATGATGTCGAGGTGTCCATTGGTGATGGGGTCGAATGACCCCGGACAGACTGCGCGGCGCAACTGAAGTCCCTCGCTCTCCGGTCCGGTCATCGTGCGTCTTCGCACGTAGAGGCGGCGTGACCGTACCAAAGCGTGCCCTCGCCGTAACGACGGGCCCGCAGTGGCTCGAAACCCGGTGGCCACACGAACTCGCCACCTCTGGTGCTGCGCTCCACGGTGGCGAGCGCATCGTCCGCGAGCCAGCCCTGAGTGCGGAGTGTGAGCAGAATCTCGCGAAGATCGTCGTCGGTGACGGAGTACGGAGGGTCGAGAAAAACCACGTCATAGGGGACTTCGGGAGCGGGACCCGTCACGATTTGTTCCGCTTTGCCGGTACGGACCTCGGCGCCGGGCAGTCCGAGCGCGCGGACGTTCTCACGGACGGTTCGGACCGCGCGGGAATCGGCCTCGACAAGGAGTGCGTGGGCCGCGCCGCGCGAGAGCGCCTCCAGGCCGACAGCGCCCGAGCCGGCGTACAGATCGGCGACACGGATGCCGCTGAGCGTTCCCAGAAGCGACTCCCAGCTGGAGAAGAGCCCCTCACGAGCGCGGTCGGAGGTGGGGCGGGTGCCGTTGCCGGGCGGGACGGCGAGGCGGCGTCCGCCGGCCGCGCCGGCGATCACGCGGGTCATCTCAGTCCTTCTCGTGAGCTCGGTGAGCGAATCTCTTGCCGTCAGTCTCTCAGCCCTTGTCGAGGTACTGCTCGCGCTCCGTGTCGAGCAACGCGTCCAGCGCCGTACGCAGCTCGGGCAGCCGCTCCAGCTCCGGGTCCTCGCTGACGATCGCGACGGCCTCCTCTCGGGCAGCCACGATGACCTCCTCGTCCTCGATGACCGTGAGCATCCGCAGCGAGGAGCGCACGCCGGACTGGGCCTGGCCGAGCACATCGCCCTCGCGGCGCTGTTCGAGGTCGATACGGGAGAGCTCGAAGCCGTCGAGCGTGGCGGCGACCGCACCCAGCCGGGACCGGGCAGGGCTCGCCTCGGGCATCTCGCTGACCAGCAGACAGAGTCCGGGTGCCGTGCCACGGCCCACCCGGCCGCGCAGCTGGTGCAGCTGGGAGACACCGAACCGGTCCGCGTCCATGATCACCATGGCGGTGGCGTTGGGGACGTTGACACCGACCTCGATGACGGTGGTGGCGACCAGGACGTCCACCTCACCCGCGGCGAAGCGGCGCATGACGTCGTCCTTGTCGTCGGGCTGCATCCTGCCGTGCAGCACTTCGACGCGCAGGCCGCTCAGGGGGCCCTTGGCAAGCTGCTCGGCGATCTCGACCACGGCCAGCGGCGGGCGCTTCTCGGCGTCGTCCTCGGCGGACTTCTTCTTCGGCTCGTCCTCGCCGTCGCCGATACGGGGACAGACGACGTACGCCTGGTGTCCGTTCCCGACCTCCTCGCGCACGCGCTCCCAGGCGCGCGCCAGGAAGTGCGGTTTGTCCTGGGCGGGGACCACATGGCTGGCGATCGGCGAGCGGCCGGCCGGCAGCTGGTCCAGGACCGAGGTCTCCAGATCGCCGAAGACGGTCATCGCGACCGTACGGGGAATGGGTGTGGCGGTCATGACCAGCAGATGCGGCGGCTGTTTGCCCTTCGAGCGCAGGGCGTCGCGCTGCTCCACGCCGAAGCGGTGCTGCTCGTCGACGACGACCAGCCCCAGATCGTGGAACTGCACCTTGTCCTCGATCAGCGCGTGCGTACCGATGACGATCCCGGCCTCGCCCGTCACCAGGTCGAGCAGCGCCTGTCGGCGCGCGGCCGCGCCCATGGAGCCGGTCAGCAGCACCACCTTGGTGGCGTGCTCGGAGCCGCCGAGCATTCCGCCCTCCGCGAGCTCGCCCATCATCTCGGTGATCGAGCGGTGGTGCTGCTGGGCGAGGACCTCGGTGGGCGCGAGCATCGCGGCCTGGCCGCCCGCGTCGACGACGGTGAGCATCGCCCGCAGCGCGACCACGGTCTTCCCCGAACCGACTTCGCCCTGGAGCAGGCGGTGCATGGGGTGCTCGGTCGCCAGGTCGTCGAAGATCTCCTCGGTGACCTTCTGCTGGCCTTCGGTGAGAGTGAACGGAAGCTTGGCGTCGAAGGCGTCGAGCAGGCCGCCCGGTCTGGGTTTCCGTGCCACGGCGGGCAGTTGGCTGTCGGCGAACCGCCGCCGGGCGAGCGCGACCTGGAGCACGAACGCTTCGTCCCACTTGAGGCGGTCCCTGGCCTCGGCGATGTCCGCCTTTGTGCGCGGCCGGTGGATCTTGCGCAGGGCATCGGGGAGCGTGGCGAATCCACGGCCTTCACGCAGCGAGGGCGGCAGCGGGTCGGCGGCCTCCGTGGCGCGCGGCAGGACCGCGTCCACCGCCTTGGCGATCTTCCAGGACTCCAGCTGCTTGCAGGCCGGATAGATCGGGATCAGCTGGTTGGCGAAGGCGTCCACCGCGTCCTCGGCACTGGCGGCGCCCAGCGGCTCGTACGCGGGATGGGCGAGCTGCAGCTTGCGGTTGAACATCGACACCTTGCCGGCGAACATCGCGCGGCTGCCCGGCAGCAGGTCCTTGTGCGGCTTGTGGACCCCCTTGCCGAAGAAGACCAGCTGCAGCCGTCCGCTGCCGTCGGTGATGGTGACTTCAAGCCGTCGGCCGCGGCCCTGGTTGAACGTGAGCACGCGGGCGTCCGCGACCTGGGCGACGACCGTGACGTGCTCGTCCAGGGGCAGCTCGGAGAGGGGTGTGAGCTCGCCCCGCTCGGCGTACCGCCGCGGGTAGTGGTGGAGCAGATCACCGAGGGTGTGCAGGTCGAGGTGCTCGGCCATCACCTTCGCGGTGGCGGCACCGAGCGTCTTCGTCAGGGGTTCGTCGAGCGCGGACACGCGATCCATTGCACACCACACCACTGACAGTCGTCGCGTACCTGTGGATATCCCCTGGTCACAACTGTGCCGCGAGCCTCATGCCGGCCTCGCTACTCGACCCCGATCAGTAGCGGCGACGACTGGCGGCCGCCCCGGTAGACCACCGTGTCCACGGCCAGGTGGCCGTCCCGGACGTACCTCTCCAGGCGTTCGGCCACCGCGTCCGGTACTTCCTCGGCCAGTACCAGCGTCACCAGCTCGCCGCCCGCCGCGAGCATCCGGTCCAGGACCGTTTCCGCCGTGGCCGGCACGTCGGCGCCGATCACTGCCACGTCGCCGTCGATCAGGCCCAGTACGTCGCCGGCCTGACAGATGCCGGCCGTCGTCCACGACTGCCGTTCCGCGACAGCCAGTTCGGCGTAGCGGGTCGCGCCCGCCGCCGCGGTCATCGCGACCACGTCCTCGTCGAAGCGCCGGTCCGGCTCGTGGACGGCGAGCGCCGCGATGCCCTGGACAGCGGCGCGGGTCGGGATGAGAGCGACCCGCACACCTTCCGTACGGGCCTGTTCCGCGGCGGCCGCAGCCGTGTGCCGCAGCTCCGCGGAGTTCGGCAGCAGGACCACCTCGCGCGCGTGGGCGTGCCGGATCGCCTCGACCAGTTCGCCGCTGGCCGGGGGTTCGCCGGGGCGGGCGAGGACCGTGGTCGCTCCGGCCTCGGAGCACAGGCCCGCCAGTCCCTCCCCCGGGACGACCACGACGACCGCCCGCTGTACCTGTTCGCGCATCACCGCCGCCGCGGTGTCGAAGTGGGTGATACGGATCCGGTACGGCCGCCCCGCCTCGACGCCCGCCTCCACCGCCGCGCCCGCGTCGTCGACGTGCACGTGGATGTTCCACAGTCCGTCGCCGCCGACGACGACGAGCGAGTCGCCGAGCTTGTCGAGCCGGGTCCGCAGCCGGGCCACGGCCGCGTCGTCCGCCTCCAGGAGGTAGATGACCTCGAAGGCCGGGCCCCCGTCGGCGCACGGCTCCACGGTCCGGGCCGCCGGCTCCGGCCGCACATGAGCCAGCGCCGGGAGCACCGGGGCCTCGCCCGACACCGCCTCGACCAGCGCCCCGAGCACGGCGAGCAGCCCGCGTCCGCCCGCGTCGACGACTCCCGCCCGCCCCAGTACCTCGAGCTGATCCGGCGTCGCGTCCAGGGCGGCCCGCGCCCCCGCGTACGCCGCGCGCACGGCATCGTCCGGGGAGGCCTCCGCCGCGTCCGCCGCCGCACCGGCCACGCTCAGGATCGTGCCCTCGACGGGATGCGCGACCGCCTCACGCGCCAGCCCGGCCGCCCGCCGCAGCGCAGCGGCCGGATGATCACCGTCACCGATCCGCTCCGCCATGCCCCGCAGCAGCTGCGCCAGGATCGTCCCCGAGTTCCCGCGTGCCCCTATCAGCGCCCCGTGCGCCATCGCCCGCAGCACATCGGCCGACGAGGGCAGGGAGGACCCGGTCTCATGAGCGGCGAAGACCGCTTCAACGGCCTGGGCCGCGGACTCCACGGTCAAGTACAGATTCGTGCCGGTGTCCCCGTCCGCGACCGGATAGACATTGATCGCGTCGATCGCCTCGCGCTCCCGGCCCAGGGCCTCCAGCGCCAGTGAGCACCAGGCACGCACCGTTGCGGCGTCGAGGGCCCGCCCGTCTCCCACCGCCGCCCTCAAGGGAGGCCCCGCGGGCCGCGCCTCCTTCTCTGGCACCTGGTGATCCTCCTTGAGCGGCCGGACAGGGCCGTGGGCTGCGGGGTTTGCACCGCAGGGTAGACCCCGGTCGGGGCCAAGGGCCGGGGCGGGTGCGGGAGAAGCCATGGTAGTTTCGTATCTCGGACGCAGTCGTTGTATGCTGCTCCGGTTGCCCGATGAAAGTCGGGCCATTCCCCCGGCAAAGTCACCAAATCAGATCACTGATCCGGTGCGCCGGAATTCACTGTAAGTGCATCTGAAGTCTTTGGAGTGACCCGTGGCTGCCAACTGCGACGTCTGCGGCAAGGGGCCGGGCTTCGGCAACAACATTTCGCACTCGCACCGCCGTACGTCCCGTCGCTGGAACCCGAACATCCAGCGCGTGCGTGCCGTGGTCGGTCGGACGCCGAAGCGGCTCAACGTCTGCACCTCGTGCATCAAGGCCGGCAAGGTCTCGCGCTAACCGCGACGTTTCGTCGTAGCGCAGCCCCTGCGGTTGCCTTGAAAGCCGGTCCACCTCGGTGGGCCGGCTTTTCGCCGTTCCCGCGCACTCCCCGCCCCGCCCCGCCGCATCCGGCGCACCCCTCGCGCCCGTCAGCGCAGACGCCACGCGTGATCCACAGGACCGATCCCGCCTCCCAGCGCGAATCCGGCCGCGATCGCGCCCGTGACGTACTCCTTAGCGGCCCGTACGGCCCGAGGGACCTCCATTCCCTTCGCCAGCCCCGCGGCGACGGCGGACGCCAGCGTGCAGCCCGTCCCGTGCGTATGCCGGTTGTCGTGCCGAGGCGCGCGGAGCCAGTGCTCCTCCACGCCGTCCGTCAGCAGATCCACCGCGTCGCCCGCGAGATGCCCGCCCTTGATCAGTGCCCAGCGCGGTCCGAAACCGAGCACGGCGTCCGCGGCCCGGCGCATCCCGTCCTCGTCGCTCACCGCGACGCCGGTCAGCTGGGTCACCTCGTCGAGGTTGGGCGTGGCCACGGTCGCCAGCGGCAGGAGCTTGGTGCGTACGGAGTCGAGTGCGGAGGCGGCCAGCAGCGGGTCCCCGTGCTTGGAGACGCCCACGGGGTCCACGACCACCGGCGCGTCCGTGCCGGCCAGCAGCTCGGCGACCGTCTCGACGAGTGGCGCCGACGCCAGCATGCCGGTCTTCACCGCCTGGACGCCGATGTCGTCGACGACGCTGCGGTACTGGGCCCGTACCGCTTCGACGGGCAGTTCCCACGCGCCCTGCACCCCCAGGGAGTTCTGCGCGGTGACGGCGGTGAGCACGCTCATGCCGTGCACTCCGAGCGCCAGCATGGTCTTCAGGTCGGCCTGAATGCCGGCACCGCCGCCGGAGTCGGACCCGGCGACGGTGAGCACGCGAGGGGGTATGTCCATGCCCCCGAATCTACTTGCCGTCCTCGATGTCCCCGAAGTGGTCCCAGCCGCTCTTGCTGGTCCACGGCGCACCGTCGACGGTCACCTGTGGCAGCGCCGAGGGATTGAGCACCTCGCCGATCACCTTCCAGCGGGCCGGCAGCTTCGCGTCCGGAGGGAAGGTCGCGACGATCGCATGGTCCTCTCCCCCGGTCAGCACCCACTGCAGCGGATCGACGCCGACCGCCTGGCCGATGTCGTTCATCTGGCTGGGGATGTCGATGAGGCCGGACCGCAGGTCGATACGGACCTTGCTGGCATCCGCGATGTGCCCGAGGTCGGCGACGAGTCCGTCGCTGACATCGGTCATGGCGGTGGCGCCGAGGCCGGCCGCCGCCGGGCCCGCGTGGTACGGCGGCTCGGGCCGCCGGTGCGCCTCGACGAAGGCGCGCGGCGAGCGGAAGCCGCGCGAGAGCACCGCGTGCCCGGCCGCCGACCACCCCAACCAGCCGGTGTACGCGACGACATCGCCGGGCTGGGCGCCGGCCCGGGTGACCGGCTCGTGGTTGCGCAGATCGCCGAGCGCGGTGATCGCGAGGGTGATGAGGTCGCCTCGTACGACATCGCCGCCGACCACCGCCGCGCCCGCGACCTGGCACTCGTCCCGGATGCCGTCCATCAGCTCGGTGGCCCAGGTGACCGGGAGTTCGGCCGGGACGACCAGGCCGAGCAGCAGCGCGGTCGGGACCGCGCCCATCGCGGCGATGTCGGCCAGGTTCTGGGCGGCGGCCTTGCGGCCTACGTCGTACGCCGTCGACCAGTCGCGGCGGAAGTGCCGTCCCTCGAGCAGGATGTCCGTACTTGCCACAACCCTGCGGTCGGGTGCGGCCACGACCGCGGCGTCGTCGCCGGGCCCCAGCCGTACCGCGGGGGTGGAGGTGAGCCGGGAGGTGAGCTCCCTGATGAGCCCGAACTCCCCCAACTCGCCCACAGTGCCCTTCACCGAGTCTCACCTCTCCGTCGTCCTGCCGGAACGCCCGGCAGTGCTGCTTGCTTGCGGTCGCGAGCCGTCTTCGCGGTACGTACCGTCAAGACATACGCCAACTTCTGCATTTCGTACGCCACGCTGCGGACATCGCCCGGCGCGCAGGTCTCCCCGCAGCCCGCGGCGACGCGATACCGTGGCGTTTCTTCTCTCCCCACATGATCCTCGTGGCCGCCCTGGAGGTTCCGTGGTACAGGCGTACATCCTTATTCAGACCGAGGTGGGCAAGGCGTCGACCGTCGCCGAGACCATCGGCAAGATTCCGGGAGTGATACAGGCCGAGGACGTAACCGGTCCCTATGACGTGATTGTGCGCGCCCAGGCCGAGACGGTCGATGATCTCGGTCGCATGGTGGTCGCCAAGATCCAGCAAGTGGACGGCATCACCCGCACCCTGACCTGCCCGGTCGTGCACCTGTAGCCCCCGTCTACGCTTGGCCGGTGACTTCATACCGACGCCGGCCCTTCTGCCTGTCCGCAGCCGCCGTTGTGCTCTTGGCTGCCGCGGGCTGCTCCTCCACGGACGCAGCGGCGTCGATCACGGTTCCCAGCCCCCCGCCGGAGGAGGCCTCCTTGTGCCGTGCGCTGCACAAGGAGCTGCCCGATTCCGTCGCCGGACAGGACCGCAACGACCCCGAACCGGCTTCCGAACTGACCGCCGGCTGGGGCGATGCCGCGATCGTACTGCGCTGCGGCGTCCCCCGGCCGGAGAAGATGAGCGACCCCCAGTCGAAGGGCGTGGAGGTGAACGGGGTCAACTGGCTGCTGGAGCAGCGGGAAGCCGGGCCCCGGTTCACCACCACCTACCGCAAGACCTATGTCGAGGTCACGCTGGGGAAGCAGTACGCCCATGACATCGGACCGCTCACAGATCTGGCCGGGCCCGTCAAGAAGACGGTCCCGGCCAGCCTTTGACCTCTGGCGCAGGCCGGTCGGGCGGCGCTGCCTCTAAGCGGCGCTCCTTCTCAAACGTGCCCTAGCGCAGGCCGGTCGGGCGGCGCAGTGCCGCCTGGATCAGCTTGTCCACCAGCTCCGAGTAGCTGATGCCGCTCTCCTGCCACATCCGCGGGTACATCGAGATGGGCGTGAAGCCCGGCATGGTGTTGATCTCGTTGATCACGAACTCGCCGTTCTCCTGCAGGAAGAAGTCGGCGCGGACCAGTCCCTCGCAGGACGCGGCGTCGAAGGCCTCGACCGCGAGCCGCCGCACCTCGGCGGTCTGCTCCGGGGTCAGCGGCGCGGGCACGAGACCGGCCGCCGAGTCGATGTACTTGGCCTCGAAGTCGTAGAACTCATGCGCCGTGACCGGCGGGATCTCGGCCGGCACGCTGGCGCGCGGACCGTCCTCGAACTCGAGCACTCCGCACTCGATCTCGCGGCCGCGCAGCAGCGACTCCACCAGGATCTTGGGATCGTGGCGCTGCGCCTCGGCGATCGCGTCGTCAAGGCCGGAGAGGTCGTCGACCTTGGTGATGCCGATCGAGGAGCCGGCGCGCGCGGGCTTCACGAAGAGCGGCCAGCCGTGCTCACCGGCGAAGTCGATGATCTTCTTGCGGGCGGCGGACGGGTCCTGCTCCCACTCGCGGGGGCGGATGACCTCGAACGGACCGACCGGCAGCCCGAAGGAGATGAACACCCGCTTCATGTACTCCTTGTCCTGGCCGACGGCCGAGGCGAGGACGCCGGAGCCGACGTACGGGACGCCGGAGAGCTCCAGCAGGCCCTGGAGGGTGCCGTCCTCGCCGTACGGACCGTGCAGCATCGGGAAGACGACGTCGACCTCGCCGAGCACCTTGGGCACGGAGCCGGGTTCGCTGTAGACGACCTCGCGGTTGGCCGGATCGACGGAGAGCACCACACCACCGTCGGCGGACTCGGCCAGCTGCTCGACGCTGGGCGTCCTGCGGTCGGCGATGGCCATCCGGTCCGGGTCGTCGGCGGTGAGCGCCCACCGGCCGTCCGTCGTGATGCCGATCGGCAGTACGTCGTACTTCGTACGGTCGATGGCCCGCAGCACGGCACCGGCGGTGACCACGGAGATTCCGTGTTCGGAGCTGCGACCGCCGAAGACGACGGCTACGCGCGGCTTGCGGAGCTGCTGCTCAGGGCTCTGGGGGAGGTTCTCGCTGCTCATATCGCGATGAGACTACCCGCTTGGAAGGCGCGGGGGGATTCCCCCCACAGGGCACAACGGGCCACGTCAGCTGCGCTCCGGCTTGGCACTGCGTGACATCAGCTCCTTGAGCGCGACCACCGGCGGTTTGCCGTCGTGGACGATGCCGACGACCGTCTCGGTGATCGGCATGTCGACCCCGTGCCGGCGCGCCAGATCGAGCACCGACTCACAGGACTTGACGCCTTCAGCGGTCTGCTTGGTGACCGCGATGGTCTCCTGGAGCGTCATGCCGCGCCCGAGGTTGGTGCCGAAGGTGTGGTTGCGGGAGAGCGGCGACGAGCAGGTCGCGACCAGGTCGCCGAGTCCGGCGAGGCCGGAGAAGGTCATCGGGTCGGCGCCCATCACGAGGCCGAGGCGGGTGGTCTCGGCGAGGCCGCGGGTGATGAGCGAGCCCTTGGCGTTGTCGCCGAGGCCCATGCCGTCAGCGATGCCGACGGCGAGACCGATGACGTTCTTGACCGCGCCGCCGAGTTCACAGCCGACGACGTCGGTGTTGGTGTACGGGCGGAAGTACGGGGTGTGGCAGGCGGACTGGAGGCGCTGTGCGACGGCTTCGTCGCGGCAGGCGACCACGGCCGCGGCGGGCCGGCGCTGGGCGATCTCCTTGGCGAGGTTGGGTCCTGTGACCACGGCGACCCGGTCCGCGGAGACCTTGGCGACCTCCTCGATGACCTCGCTCATCCGCTTGGCGGTGCCGAGTTCGACGCCCTTCATGAGGGAGACGAGCACGGTGTCGGGCGCCAGCAGGGGCACCCAGTCGGCGAGGTTGCCGCGCAGGGTCTGCGAGGGGATGGTGAGGACCGTGAAGTCGGCGCCGGCCGCGGCCTCGGCGGGGTCGGTGGTGGCGCGTACCGACTCCGGAAGCTCAATTCCCGGCAGATAGTCGGGGTTGGTGCGGGTGGTGTTGACGGCTTCGGCGACTTCGGGGCGGCGGGCCCAGAGGGTCACCTCGCAGCCCGCGTCGGCGAGGACCATGGCGAACGCCGTGCCCCACGAGCCGGTTCCGAATACTGCTGCCCTGGCGGCTGCGCGCGTCACTTGGTGCCCTCCTCGGCGGCCTTGCGGCGCTCCTGAGCGCGGATTTCGCGCAGATCGTACGGCTTCTCGGGTGCCCGCTCGCCGCGCAGGTCCTCCAGCAGGCCGGTGATGGCGGACATGATGATCTCGGTCGCCTCCTTCAGCACCTCCGGCGTCGGCTCCTTGTCGTAAAAGGGCGTGAGGTCGACCGGCGGCCCCGCCTTCACCTGGAGCGTCTTGCGGGGGAAGAAGCGGACCTTGTTCTCCTTGGCGTACGGCGGCATCGCCAAGTTGGCGCCCCACTGGGCGACAGGCACCACCGGCGCCTTGGTCAGCAGTGCCGCACGCGCCACTCCGGTCTTCGCAGTCATCGGCCATTGGCCGGGATCGCGGGTGAGAGTGCCCTCGGGGTAGAAGGCGACGCATTCACCGCGCTCCACGGCTTCCACGGCGGCGCGGAAGGCGCCGAAGGCGTTGGAGGACTCGCGATAGACGGGAATCTGGCCGGTACCTCGCAGAAGGATCCCCACACCGGGCGCTTTGAAGAGCGCGGCCTTGGCCAGGAATCGGGGTACACGTCCGGTGTTGTACTGGAAGTGACCGTACGAGAACATGTCGAGATACGAGTTGTGATTGATGGCGGTGATAAATCCGCCGTCAGCCGGAATGTGTTCCATTCCTCGCCAGTCCCGCCTGAACAGAAGCAACAGCGGCGGTTTAGTGATGACCGCCGCCAGGCGGTACCAGAAGCCGATTGTACGGCGGGACACTCGGACACCTTCCTCTATCACCGGGCATGCTGCCTGGCTGCTGGGGGTCAAGTGTCGCCCCAGGCCCCTGGTCTGTCGAGAACACCGTACGCCCCGGCCACAGGCCCAGCCCTCCGGATCTTCGCGGGCTCAGGCGACAATGGGCACCCGATGCGCACGGACGGAGAGCCCGCCACGAACACCGACCCGACGCCCCTCTGGTCCCTGGTCGTCCCGCTGAAGCCCCTCGTACTGGCCAAGAGCAGGCTCGCGGAGGCGGCGGACGACATTCTGCGGCCGCATCTGGCACTCGCTTTCGCCCAGGACACCGTGGCGGCGGCGCTGGCCTGCCCGGCGGTGCGGGATGTGGCGGTCGTCACGGACGATCCCGCGGCGGCGGTCGAGCTGGCCGCACTGGGTGCGCGGATCGTGCCGGACGCTCCTGCGGCGGGGCTCAACGCGGCGCTGGCGCACGGGGCGGAAGCGGTGCGGGCGGTACGGCCCGCCGCGGCGGTCGCCGCACTCAACGCCGATCTGCCCGCATTGCGTCCCGCGGAATTGGCGCGGGTCCTGGCGACAGCTTCGGTATTTCCCCGGGCATTTCTGACGGATGCGGCCGGAATCGGCACGACATTCCTCTCGGCAGCGCCCGGCGTGGAATTGCGTCCTGCTTTCGGCGACCGCTCGCGGCGCCGGCACTGGGCTTCGGGGGCTGCGGAAATCCTGCTCGACGGGGTCGATTCGGTACGGCAGGACGTGGACACCGGGGACGATCTGAAGGCCGCGCTCGTGCTCGGCGTGGGGCCGCGTACCGCGGAGCGCTGGCAGTCCGGCGCCCACGTCATGGACGGCTGAGCCCACGCCGTGGACGGCCGAAGAGGCGGATAGGCTGGCGCGTATGCAGGCGACCTCGTACACATACGACTCCGAAACCCGCAGCGGGAGCGTGCTGCTCGACGACGGCACGCCGGTGGAGTTCGATGCCGCGGCCTTCGACGCGGGCGGTCTGCGACTGCTCCGGCCGGGCCAGCGGGTCCGTATCGAGACCGAGGGCGAGGGCACGTCCCTCCGCATCACGCTGGTGACGCTGCAGACCCTCTGACCACTGCGAACGCCACGGAAACGCCGCGGGCCGGGCTCCCCTGGGGGAGTCCGGCCCGGCGCGTGAGTGGCCCTGTGACCCTTTGCCGCTTACTTCTTCCTGGCAGCGGTCCTCTTGGCGGTCGTCTTGCGCGCCGTCGTCTTCTTGGCGGGCGCCTTCTTGGCGGTGGCCTTCTTGGCGGGGGCGGTCTTCTTGGCCGCCGCCTTCTTGGCCGTGGTCTTCTTCGCCGGAGCCGCCTTCTTGGCGGTGGCCTTCTTCGCCGTGGCCTTCTTCGCCGTGGTCTTCTTGGCGGTCGTCTTCTTTGCCGCCGTGGTCTTCTTCGTCGTCGCCTTCTTCGCCGCGACCTTCTTCGCCGCGACCTTCTTGGCGGCGGCCTTCTTGACCGCTGTACGAGTGGAAGCACCGCCCGAGAGGCTTCCCTTGGGAGCCTTCTTGACGGAGACCTCGCCACCCCTGGGGAGCTTCTTCGAGCCGCTCACCAGGTCCTTGAAGCCCTGTCCCGCACGGAAGCGCGGAACGGAGGTCTTCTTGACCCGTACGCGCTCACCCGTCTGCGGGTTGCGGGCGTAACGGGCCGGACGGTCGACCTTCTCGAACGAGCCGAAGCCGGTGACCGAAACCCGGTCTCCGCCGACAACTGCGCGGACGATCGCGTCAAGTACCGCGTCGACAGCCTCGGCGGCCTGCTGACGGCCTCCGACCTTGTCGGCAATCGCTTCTACGAGCTGCGCCTTGTTCACGTCTTCCCCTTCGGAGACATTGCCGGAACGAATGCGTCCAGGCTTTTTCGCACGTTAGGCAGATATATACCGCAAATCAAACACGAAACGGGCTAATCACCCTAGTGCCGCAACGAAGTCGACCGTCGCGGAACTCCGGGTGTCAGTCGCCTGCAGGGAATCGGCCCTCGTCGAGGTCCTTCATCAAGCGGTCCAGACGCCTTGCCGCATCCGGGAGATCGTGCTTCGCCGCGGCCGTGACGACCAGCAGCTTCCGGGACAGCGCCATCCTTACGCCCTCCGGGACTTGCAGTTCACGCACCCTTGTGTGCGCTTCCTTCAATCGGGCGGCGACTGCCTCGTAGAGCTCGAGTTGGCTGTCGCGTTCCATGCACCGATTGTGCCATCTGGGGCGAGTTGTCGCCCGACAGGGTCTCAACAAGCGACTGCGCCCCCCACCGGACGGTGGGGGGCGCAGTACAGGAAAACCGCTGCTCAGACGTCAATTGTGCGGGGTTTGAAGGCCGGTCGGGACGCCTCGTAAGCGGCGATGTCTGCTTCGTTCTGAAGGGTGAGGCTGATGTCATCGAGACCGTTCAGCAGCCGCCAGCGGGCGTTCTCGTCAAGCTCGAAGTCAGCCGTGATTCCCGTGGCCAGAACCTGTCGCTTCTCCAAGTCCACGGTGATTTCGGCAGTCGGGTCGGCCTCGGTCAGCTCCCAGAGCGCGTCCACGACCTTCTGCTCCAGAACCACCGTCAGCAGGCCGTTCTTGAGCGAGTTGCCGCGGAAGATATCGGCGAACCGGGAGGAGATGACGGTCTTGAAGCCGTAGTTCTGCAGGGCCCATACGGCGTGCTCACGGGAGGATCCGGTGCCGAAGTCGGGGCCGGCCACCAGCACCGTGGCACCCTTGCGCTCGGGCTGGTTGAGGATGAAGGACGAATCCTTGCGCCAGGCCTCGAACAGGCCGTCCTCGAAGCCGTCGCGGGTGACCTTCTTCAGCCAGTGGGCCGGGATGATCTGGTCGGTGTCGACGTTGCTGCGGCGCAGCGGTACGGCCCGGCCGGTGTGTGCGGTGAAAGCTTCCATGGTTATCGGGCTCCAGCGGGCGTACGGGCGTCGGCGTCGGACAGATCGGCGGGAGAGGCCAGATGGCCCAGTACCGCTGTGGCCGCGGCGACCTGGGGCGAGACCAGATGGGTGCGTCCGCCCTTGCCCTGCCTGCCCTCGAAGTTGCGGTTGGAGGTGGACGCGGAGCGCTCGCCGGGGGCCAGTTGGTCGGGGTTCATGCCCAGACACATCGAGCAGCCGGCGTGCCGCCATTCGGCGCCCGCGGCGGTGAAGACCTTGTCCAAGCCCTCCTCGACGGCCTGCAGCGCGACCCGTACGGAGCCGGGGACCACCAGCATCCGTACGCCGTCGGCGACTTTGCGGCCCTCGACGATGGCGGCCACGTTGCGCAGGTCCTCGATACGGCCGTTGGTGCAGGAGCCTACGAAGACGGTGTCGACCTTGATGTCGCGCAGCGGCTGGCCGGCACTCAACCCCATGTATTCCAGGGCCTTTTCGGCGGCGTGCCGCTCCGAAGCATCCTCGTACGAAGCCGGGTCGGGGACGTTCGCCGTCAGGGGCGCACCCTGGCCGGGGTTGGTGCCCCAGGTGACGAACGGCGCCAGTTCGGCGGCGTCGATGAACACCTCGGCGTCGAAAACGGCGTCGTCGTCGGTACGCAGGGTCTCCCAGTACGCGACAGCGGCGTCCCACTCCGCGCCCTTGGGGGCGTGGTCGCGGCCCTGCAGATAGTCGAAGGTGGTGCGGTCCGGGGCGATCATTCCGGCCCGGGCGCCCGCCTCGATCGACATATTGCAGATGGTCATCCGGGCCTCCATCGAGAGCTTCTCGATGGCGGAGCCGCGGTATTCCAGGATGTAGCCCTGGCCGCCGCCGGTACCGATCTTCGCGATGATCGCCAGGATCAGGTCCTTGGCGGTGACGCTGTCGGGCAGTTCACCCTCGACCGTAATGGCCATGGTCTTGGGACGGGCCAGCGGCAGCGTCTGGGTGGCCAGCACATGCTCCACCTGGGAGGTGCCGATGCCGAACGCCAGCGCGCCGAAAGCGCCGTGCGTGGAGGTGTGCGAGTCGCCGCAGACCACGGTGGTACCGGGCTGGGTCAGGCCCAGCTGCGGGCCCACCACGTGGACAACGCCCTGCTCGATGTCGCCCAGCGGGTGCAGACGGACACCGAAGTCGGCACAGTTCTTACGGAGCGTTTCCAACTGGGCGCGCGAGACCGGGTCCGCGATGGGCTTGTCGATGTCCAGCGTCGGGGTGTTGTGGTCCTCGGTCGCGATGGTGAGGTCGAGGCGCCGGACCTGGCGGGCGTTCTGCCGGAGCCCGTCGAAGGCCTGGGGGCTGGTCACCTCGTGCAGCAGATGCAGATCGATGAAGAGCAGGTCGGGCTCGCCCTCCGCGCGCCGGACGACATGGTCGTCCCAGACCTTCTCCGCGAGTGTCCTACCCATCGCTTTCCCTCCGGCCGACTGGTCCGCCGACACAACTAGAGATCTCGTGCAGAGCCCGTTGGTCCGCGGGCCGCAACTACAGCGTCGCAAGTTCCTGGGAAAATTGAACTTGCGTTTCACAGTGTGAGACGTGAATATCGTTGCATGGACAACTCTAGCGGCGTCGGCGTTCTCGACAAGGCAGCTCTGGTACTGAGCGCACTGGAGTCCGGTCCGGCCACCCTCGCCGGGCTGGTCGCGGCGACAGGGCTTGCACGACCCACGGCACATCGCCTTGCCGTGGCACTGGAACACCACCGGATGGTGGCGAGGGACATGCAGGGCCGGTTCATTCTCGGCCCGCGGCTGGCGGAGCTCGCCGCCGCGGCGGGCGAGGACCGGCTGCTGGCCACGGCCGGACCCGTACTCACGCATCTGCGCGATGTGACCGGCGAGAGCGCGCAGCTCTACCGCCGGCAGGGAGACATGCGGATCTGTGTGGCGGCGGCCGAGCGGCTGTCCGGACTGCGGGACACCGTGCCGGTCGGCTCCACGCTCACCATGAAGGCCGGCTCCTCGGCCCAGATCCTGATGGCCTGGGAGGAGCCGGAGCGGCTGCACCGCGGACTGCAGGGCGCCCGTTTCACGGCGACGGCGCTGTCCGGCGTACGGCGCCGGGGCTGGGCCCAGTCGATCGGCGAGCGCGAGCCGGGCGTCGCGTCGGTCTCCGCGCCCGTACGCGGCCCGTCCAACCGCGTGGTCGCCGCCGTCTCGGTCTCCGGGCCGATCGAGCGTCTGACGCGCCACCCGGGCCGCATGCACGCCCAGGCGGTCATCGACGCGGCGGGCCGCCTGAGCGAGGCGCTCCGCCGGACCAGCTGAAGCGGCACGCCCTTCGGGCGTCTCCTCAATCGCCGGAGGGGCTGAATTTTCCAGCCCCTCCGGAAAACAAGCCCCGCCGGCGATTGAGGCGCGGGCGGAGCCCCAGGTCACGGCCTCAGCCCTGGGTGAGCACCCGTGGGCCCGCGCACACCGCGCGCAACCGCAAGCCCCCTCCAGGCTCCACGCGGACGTCCAGCGACTCCGACAGCGTCCGCAGCAGCCACAGCGCGTCGTCCGCGGACGACTCCGGCCCCGGCGGCGCGAAGCCCGCGAAGCGGCCAGGCAGGGCCGCCCCCGCCCCCGTGGCCAGCACGTCCCACACCACCGCGCCCGGCTCCTCCCAGACCCGTAGCTCCGCACCGGCCGCCGCACCCCGCGCCACCAGCCACGTCAGTGCCTCGTTCGCCAGTGTCTCGGCCAGCGCCACCCGCTCCCCCGGCAGCCCGGCCGTCTCGGCCCGCAGCCGCGCGAAGCGCCGTACCGCGGCGAGTGACACGGGCAGCGCGAGCAGCGCGGCGCTCGCAGGCGGCGGCGGGAGCGGCCGCTCACCGGCCGCCGCATAAGCCTCCGGGTCCGTGTACGTCCCGCAGGGCAGCACCAGATCGCCCACCACATGGCCGGGATGGGTGGCCCAGGCGGCCTCCACGACATGGCCGGGCAGGGTCCGGGTGTCGTACGGGCAGATCAGCCGGGAGTCGGTGTGCGCGAGCAGCACATTGAGCCCGGACTCCATCCGCTTCCACTCGGCGATCTGCCGCGCGCATTTTCCGGCCCAGACCGGTTCGGCGATCATCCGCACCGGACGCCCGGACATCCGGCCGCGGTCCGCGTACCGCAGGAGCGCGGAGACCCGTTCCACCGGGCGACGGCCGAAGTAGGCGCTGTCCGCGGTGTCGAGTGCGTGTGCCCGCTCCCCGAGGGCGTCCCCCAGGAGTTGGATGTTGGCGGGCGTCGTCGCGGCCAGCACGGGCTCCCCAGCGTCCAGCCCCTCCTCGGCGAACGGCACTGCCATCGCCAGGAATTCTTCGTCGTCGTGGTACAGACAGGCATGGTGCACAAAACCGTTGGGCCGGGCGTCAGTTGACACGGTGGGCTCCCAGCCGAAGACCGGGAGTGTCGTCCCAGCCGACCAGAGCAATCACATTCCGCAGATGCGGGGCGAGGCCGGTCAGCTCCACATGGTGGCCCCCATCTCGCGTTCCGGCGAAGGCAATCAGCATGCGCAGTCCGCCGAGATCGAGGAACTCGAGCCCGGAGAGCTCGAGTTGGACATCGCCGTCGGTCGAGGCGATCGCTTCGAGCGCGGTACGCAGATGGCGGTGGGTGTGGACGTCAACCACGCCCTCGATGCTCAGGCCCGGCGGTCGGCGGATGCGCGTGATGCGTAACTCCGCGGTGCGTACGAGGGGTTCCGCGCCGGCAGCATCCATACGCGGAGTATCCCGCCGACGCGGCCGCAGGAGGAAGGCAGAGGAAGGCAACAGACGCGAGAAGGCCCTCCGCGGTTCGCGAAGGGCCTTCTCGATGCGTACCCCCGACCGGATTCGAACCGGCGCTACCGCCTTGAGAGGGCGGCGTGCTAGGCCGCTACACAACGGGGGCTAGCTACTTGCAGGTCGATCACTCGACCGCGCTGGGCTACCAGGACTCGAACCTAGAACAACGGAACCAGAAACCGTCGTGTTGCCAATTACACCATAGCCCATGGTATAGACCAGTACCCCCGACCGGATTCGAACCGGCGCTACCGCCTTGAGAGGGCGGCGTGCTAGGCCGCTACACAACGGGGGCCCTAGCGATCCCACCCGGCAAGAGCCGGGTGATGTCACCGCACGATCATCGGGTGCGACCCTGATGATCAACGGGATGGATCTGTACCCCCGACCGGATTCGAACCGGCGCTACTGCCTTGAGAGGGCAGCGTGCTAGGCCGCTACACAACGGGGGCTTGTTACAGATGAGATCTGCGCTGGGCTACCAGGACTCGAACCTAGACTAACGGAACCAGAAACCGTCGTGCTGCCAATTACACCATAGCCCACCAAAACTCAACCCCCAGGTGGGGGTTTGTTTGGTTTGCGCTTCCCGGCCGGACCTCTCGGCCCTCTCGGGCGGCGCAGGAAGAACATTACCTGAAGGTGTCCGGCGCTCCAAAACGGGTATCGCCCCGCAACAGGCCAGGAAGCTGGTCGAGGCCGGTGATACGAGTGAGCTCAGGGTGCCCACCGAGGCCGGTGCGATCGAGCCAGATGCCGGTGAGCCCCGCGGCGACGGCGCCGCGAGCGTCGATATCGGGATGATCCCCCACATACGCCACCTCCTGCGGCGTGAGGTCGATCGCGTCACAGGCGGCGTGGAAGGCGCCGGCGTCGGGCTTGGAGACCCCGAGTTCGACGGCGCACACGACGGCTTCGAACCGGTCCCGTACACCCAGGGCGCGCAGCTTGCGGTCCTGGTTGTGAATGCTGGCGTTCGACAGGACGGCGTGGCGGTACTCGTCCGCCAGCACGTCCAGGACGGGCACGGTGTCGGGGAAGAGGGACCAGGCGGCCTCGAAGTGGGCGACGTGCCGTTCGAACCAGGCGTCCGCGTCCGCGTCGCTCAGCTCCCTATGGAGAAAGGACCGGACGCGGTCGCGGCGCTGCCCCTGGAAATCGGTCTCGCCGCCGGCGAACCGGGCCCAGTGCAGCTGGGTGAGTTCGCGCCACGCATCGAGGGCCTGCCCGACGGAGTCGTATCCGTCGGGCAGGCCCTCGGCGTTCAGATGCCTTTGCATGCCGACGCGGTCGGCGCTGGCGTAGTCGAAGATCGTGTCATCGATGTCCCAGAGAACCGCGCGGATCGGCATGCCGCGAGCTCAGGCCGTGAGCTTCGCCAGTGCCGCGTCGATACGGGACAGGGTCTTCTCCCTGCCCAGGATCTCCAGGGACTCGAAGAGCGGCAGGCCCACCGTGCGGCCGGTGACCGCGACGCGGACCGGGGCCTGGGCCTTGCCGAGCTTCAGGCCGTGCTCCTCGCCGGCCGCCAGGACCGCGTTCTTCAGGGACTCCGCGCTGGACCAGTCCGCGGACTCCAGCTTCTCGCGGGCCGTACGGAGCAGGGCGTCGGAGCCCTCCTTCATCGCCTTCGTCCAGGACGCCTCGTCCTCGACCGGCGCGTCCCGGAAGAGGAAGTCGACGTTGGCCGTGATGTCCGAGAGGACGGTGACCCGGGTCTGGGCGTACGGGGCGATCGCCTCCCAGGCCTCCTCGTCGAACTGCTCCGGCGCCCAGTTGGCGTGCGGGGCCTGCAGCCAGGGGCGGCACGCCTCGGTGAAGGCCTTCACATCGAGCCGGCGGATGTGGTCGGCGTTGATCGCCTCCGCCTTCTTCAGGTCGAAGCGGGCCGGGTTGGCGTTGACGTCCGCGATGTCGAACTTCTCGACAAGCTCGGCGACCGAGAAGATGTCCTGGTCGGCGGAGTAGGACCAGCCGAGCAGCGAGAGGTAGTTGATCAGGCCCTCGGGGAGGAAGCCGCGCTCGCGGTACAGGTTCAGGGACGCCTGCGGGTCGCGCTTGGAGAGCTTCTTGTTGCCTTCGCCCATCACGTACGGCAGGTGGCCGAAGACCGGGATCTCCTTGGCGATGCCCAGCTCGATCAGCGCCTTGTAGAGCGCGACCTGCCGCGGGGTGGAGGACAGCAGGTCCTCGCCGCGCAGCACGTGGGTGATCTCCATCAGCGCATCGTCGACCGGGTTGACCAGCGTGTACAGCGGGGCGCCGTTGGCGCGGACGATGCCGTAGTCCGGGACGTTCTCCGGAGTGAAGGTGAGCTCGCCGCGGACCAGGTCCGTGAAGGTGATCGGCTCGTCGGGCATCCGGAAGCGGACGATGGAGGTGCGATCCTCGGCCTCGTACGCCGCCTTCTGCTCGGCGGTCAGGTCGCGGCACTTGCCGTCGTAACCGGAGGGCTTGCCGGCCGCGCGGGCGGCGTCGCGGCGGGCCTCCAGCTCAAGGGCGGTGCAGTAGCAGTGGTACGCGTAACCCCCGGCCAGGAGCTTCTCGGCGACGTCCTTGTAGAGGTCCATCCGCTGCGACTGGCGGTAGGGCGCGTGCGGGCCGCCGGTCTCGGGGCCCTCGTCCCAGTCCAGGCCCAGCCAGCGCATCGAGTCGAGCAGCTGGTTGTACGACTCCTCGGAGTCGCGGGCCGCGTCGGTGTCCTCGATGCGGAAGACCATGGTGCCGCCGTTGTGCCGGGCGAACGCCCAGTTGAACAGGGCGGTGCGGACCAGACCCACATGGGGGTTGCCGGTCGGCGAGGGACAGAAACGTACGCGGACGTTCGCGTTAGCCACGCTTGATCACCTTGTTGGTGAGAGTGCCGATGCCTTGAATGGTGACGGCGACCTCGTCGCCGACGTTGAGGGGGCCGACCCCGGCCGGGGTGCCCGTGAGGACGACGTCGCCGGGGAGCAGCGTCATCGCCTCGGAGATGTTGACGATCAGATCCTCGATGGAGTGGATCATCTGGCTCGTACGGCCGAGCTGGCGTTGCTCTCCGTTGACCGTGCACTGGATGGCCAGGTCGCTCGGGTCGAGGTCGGTCTCCACCCAGGGGCCGAGCGGGCAGGAGCTGTCGAAGCCCTTGGCCCTGGCCCACTGCTTCTCGCGCTTCTGGACGTCACGCGCGGTGACGTCATTGGCGCAGGTGTAGCCGAGGATCACGTCCTTGACGCGTTCGCGCGGCACTTCGCGGCACATCCGGCCGATGACCACGGCCAGTTCGGCCTCGTGGTGCAGTTCCTGGGAGAAGGAGGGGTATGCGATCGGGTCGCCGGGTCCGACCACCGAGGTGGACGGCTTGAAGAAGGCGAACGGCGCGTCGGGCACCTCGTTGCCGAGCTCCGCCGCGTGCTCCGCGTAGTTGCGGCCGAAGGCCACGACCTTGCTGGGGAGCACGGGCGGCAGCAGCCGGACCCGGTCCTGCGACTGCGGAGCCAGCGGGACCTTCGTACCGGAGAGCTCGAAGTCGGCGAACGGGATGCCCTTGATGATGTCGAGGACGAGGTCGTCGGGGCCTTCGCCCTCGACCGCGCCGAAGGCGACATTGCCGTCGATGGAGAACCTGGCGATGCGCACGGGATGCGGGTGCCCCTCTGCTGATTGCGCTGGCTGGAGTCTGACGCTCCAGGCTAACGCGGGTGCGGGCACCGCCTCGCGTATTACTGGGCGGGGGCGTCCATCAGGACCGTACGACGCGGGTTCGCCGTCTGCGTGGGAAGATCGAGTGCGTGTTCCGGCTGCTCCGGCGTCTGCAGTTCGTCGGCGTCCTCGAGGTGCGCCAGCGTGGTGCGCCGGGGGTTGGCTATGTTGCGGAACATCATCGTCGTCTTCATCTGTTGTTTCAGACCTTGTCGGGGTGCGGGCGCTTCGGTGAGCGCCGGTTGACGGATTGCCCATCCCTGTAAAGCGTCAGGCTAAACATTCAATTCCCTGCGAAAGCCCGGAAGACTCAGCGATCTACGTGTGAGTTTCCTCACGAGTTGACGGCCAATTCGGTCATTCCAGACGGGCAACCACTTTCAAGGAAACGGACATTGCCCCACTGAAGCCATCATTCCGCTCCTGATCATGGCGACTGGGACACCCCCCACCCCGAGTGACTCGTAAGGAAAAGTCCGTTTCCTCCGCACCCTCTTTCTACGTCTTGTGACACAACGATCACACCGTGTCACCCAGGTCACAGCCCGGTACGCGGCCCTTGTTGGAGGTCCTGCTCTGTGCTGGAATTCCACGCACCGCCGCGGGTTTCAGGCCGGCGCGCAAGGGCGCAACGCAGCGCCGAGTGGCGGCGGGGAAGGGGGATCAGCGCCGGTCACTGACGACCACCATGGGGCGCGTTCTTCGCCCCACGACGCCGACACCGTCTCGCCGTTCACGCGGAGGGACGCCTGGTCCAGAGGTTGCGACGCTAGTGCAGGGACGTTTCAAGAGGGATGGCAGCGCTGCGGCGGAACAGGAGCCGCGTGGCGGGACCGACCGCGGTTCCTCGCCCCAGCACACCCAAAACCAGGGATCGGCAGCGCCCGGCGACAGCGGTGACCGTGCCGCGCGCCCCGGTGCGGCCGCACCGGGCGGCGACGGGCCCAAGCCCCCGCTGAAATCCAAGGGACCCACGGACACCGGTTCGCGAATAGCCCTGCGCAACTGGCGCATCAGCACGCGTCTGGTGTCCCTGCTCACCCTGCCGGTCGTCGCGGCGACCACGCTGGGCGGACTCCGTATCAATCAGTCCATGGACGATATGAAGCAGCTGGAGCACATGCAGCTGCTGACGGACATGACCAAGCAGGCGACCGCGCTGGCGGAGAAGCTCCAGGCGGAGCGCGACCTGTCCGCGGGCCCGCTGGCCAACGGCGCGAGCGTCGCCGACTTCAAGGTCTCGGAACCACGAGCGGCGACCGACCGGGCCAGGACCTCCTTCCTCGAGACCACCCGCGGCATCCCCAACACGGACAACGATCAGGCGCTGGAGAGCATCCGCGCCAACGCGAACGAGATCGCCGTCCAGGTCAACGCGCTGACCAAGATCCGCGAGACTGCCTACGCCCCGGGCGCCCCGCACTCCCAGACCATCGAGGCCTACAGCCGGCTGATCCAGTCGCTGCTGAGCCTCTCTCAGGACATGGCCCAGGCGACCAGCAACCCTGAGATGATCAAGAGGACGCGTGCCCTGGCGGCCTTCTCCTCCGCCAAGGAGTTCGCCTCCATCCAGCGTGCGGTCATCGCCGCCGCTCTCCCTGGCGGTGCTGACGCGAAGGCCCCGGGCCTCAGCGAGCCCGACCGGCTCTACGGTCTGGCCAACCTGGAGAACGGCAAGACGGAGATCAAGGCCTTCAGGGCGATCTACTCGTCCATCGGCGGCAACGCCGATGAACTGACCGACCCGCTGGAGAACGGCAACCCCACCATCAAGGCGTCCGAGCTCTACGCCAAGCGCGTGCTCGACACCAAGGGCGGTCTGGCCACCCAGCCCAAGCGTTCCCACCTGGACTGGACCGACGACTACTCGGTCCGCATCAGGGCGATGGGCACCATCGAGGCCACACTGCTCGGCCAGATGGAGGCCAAGGCGCGCGAGCTGCGCCAGCAGTCGCAGCGCGACGCGATCATCAACGGTGCGCTCATCCTCGTCGTCCTCGGCGTCTCGCTCGTCGGCGCCTTCGTCGTGGCCCGCTCCATGATCCGCTCGCTGCGCAGGCTGCAGGACACCGCCACCAAGGTCGCCCAGGACCGGCTGCCCGAGCTGGTCAAGCAGCTCTCCGAGGCCGACCCGCAGGACGTCGACACCTCGGTGGAATCCGTCGGTGTGCACTCCAGGGACGAGATCGGCCAGGTGGCCGCGGCCTTCGACGACGTGCACCGCGAGGCTGTCCGCCTCGCCGCCGAGCAGGCGCTGCTGCGAGGCAACGTCAACGCGATGTTCACCAACCTCTCGCGCCGCAGCCAGGGTCTTATCCAGCGTCAGCTCTCGCTCATCTCCGAGCTGGAGTCCCGCGAGGCCGACCCGGACCAGCTGTCCTCGCTCTTCAAGCTGGACCACCTCGCGACCCGTATGCGCCGGAACGGCGAAAACCTCCTCGTCCTCGCGGGCGAGGAGCCGGGCCGCCGCTGGACCCGGCCCGTCCCGCTCGTCGACGTGCTCCGTGCCGCCGCCTCCGAGGTGGAGCAGTACGAGCGCATCGAACTCGCCTCGGTCCCGACGACCGAGGTCGCGGGACGCGTCGTCAACGACCTTGTGCACCTCCTCGCCGAGCTGCTCGAGAACGCGACCTCCTTCTCCTCCCCGCAGACCAAGGTCCGTGTCACCGGTCACGCGCTGCCCGACGGGCGTGTGCTCGTCGAGATCCACGACACCGGTATCGGCCTCTCGCCCGAGGACCTCGCGGCGATCAACGAGCGGCTCGCCTCGCCGCCCACCGTGGACGTCTCGGTGTCGCGACGGATGGGTCTGTTCGTGGTCGGCCGGCTGTCCCTGCGACACGGCATCCGTATCCAGCTGCGTCCCTCCGACTCCGGCGGTACGACCGCGCTGGTCATGCTGCCCGTCGATGTCGCCAACGGCGGCAAGAAGGTCCCGAACATGCCCGGTGCGGGCGGCCAGGGCGCCGTTCCCTCGGCGCCCGGCGGTCCCGCGGGACTCGGCGGCCGTCCGGGCGGCGGTCCCGGTGCGAACGGCGGCGGCCGTCCCGGTCTCGGCGGTACTCCCGCGGGTGGACTGGGCGGTGCTCCGGCCGGCGGCCGGTTCGGCGCCGGTGCGCCGCGCGGCCAGGTCGGTGCGGGCGCGGCTCCGCGTGCCGCGCTGCCGCCCCGCCAGGGACAGGGTCAGGGTCAGCAGGGCGGTCAGAGCCAGGGTCAGGGCGGCGGTCTCGCCGGCGCCTTCGGCTCGGGCGCGGGCCGGGGCGCCCCGAGCGCTCCGGTGCGCAACGAGGCTCGCCAGAACGGCTTCCAGCAGGGTGCTCCGGGCGCGGGTGACCGCGGCCGTCAGCTGCCGCCCTCCGGCGGCCCGCGCGCCGAGCTGCCCGGTGGCAGCTCCTCGCACCGCCGGGAGGAGCCGCAGCGGCCGCAGCGTCCGCAGGCCACCAGCTGGGGCAGCGAGCAGCCGCCCGCCCCGCAGCAGCGTCCGTCCGCGGATGCGCCGCGCGGCCACGAGGACAACGAGTCCACCCGTGGTCCCGGCTCCACGGCCGAGTTCGCACGGCCCGACTTCAACGGGCCGCCGCCGCGCGGCGGTGACCGGGGCGCAGGTTCCGGTGCCGATTCCACCGGGCAGTTCGTACGTCCGGATGTGTTCGGCGCCCAGGACTCCTCGTCCTCGGGTCAGTTCGCCCGTCCGAACACCGGCGCCCCGCAGCCGCCGGCCCCCTCCCCCAACCCGCGTCGGCGCGGTGGCCGGGACACCGCCGACTACGGAGTGCCGCGTCCGGCGCACAACGCACTGCCGCCGCAGCCTCAGCCGGAGGCACTGCCGCCGGCCGGTCCCGGCGACGGCCGTACGCCGCTGTACGACACCCTTGAGACGAACTGGTTCCACGGCCCGCAGAGCGGTCAGCCCGCCGAGCAGCCGCAGGCTCCCGCCGTCCCGCCGCAGCCGACGGAGCGTCCCGCTCCGCCGATGCCGCAGCGCACCCCGGCGCCGACCCCGGTGACCCCGGGCAACGCGCCCAACGCGAGTGGTGCCACCTGGCGCACCTCGCCCAATGACGAGTTGGTACGCCAGGCCGAGCGGGTCAGGAAGCCCGCGGCGGGCGGCGTCACCACCTCCGGTCTGCCTCGCCGGGTCCCGCGCGCCAACCTTGTGCCGGGCACCGCGCAGGAGCAGAACCACCAGGCCGGTCCGCAGGTTTCGCGTGCTCCCGATGACGTACGCGGCCGGCTGACCAATCTCCGTCGGGGCATTCAGCAGGGTCGTCAGCAGAACAGCTCGACGACCGGCAGCTTCGATCTCGGCCCCACTCACCAGCAGGAGCGTTAGTTGAGTCCGATGAGCCAGGCGGCGCAGAATCTGAACTGGTTGATCACCAACTTCGTGGACAACACCCCTGGGGTGTCTCACACGGTGGTGGTCTCCGCCGACGGTCTACTGCTGGCAATGTCCGAAGGTTTCCCCCGCGACCGCGCCGACCAGCTGGCGGCCGTGGCGTCCGGACTCACCTCGCTGACCGCGGGGGCGTCCCGGATCTTCGAAGGCGGTCCGGTCAGCCAGACCGTCGTCGAGATGGAGCGCGGTTTCCTCTTCCTCATGTCCGTCTCGGACGGTTCCTCGCTGGCCGTGCTCGCGCACCCCGACTGCGACATCGGCCTCGTCGGCTACGAGATGGCACTTCTGGTGGACCGGGCCGGCAGTGTCCTCACTCCGGACCTGCGCGCCGAGCTTCAGGGAAGCCTTTTGCACTGAACCGCCTCCCCCCACAGGTAATTCAGGTACGCGCCACCGCACCGCCACTGTCAGGTCGCCAAGGCCCCCCACCGGCCCAGTCAGACGGCACGCAGACCACTTGCTGTCACGCCCGGAGGATTCATGACCCCGCCACCCGCCTCTCACGATCCGTACGGCGCCTCAGTCGACGCGTCGTACGGATTTGAAGGCGATCAGCCGCTGGTCCGTCCGTACGCCATGACCGGCGGCCGTACCCGGCCGCGCTACCAGCTCGCCATCGAGGCACTGGTCAGCACCACGGCCGACCCGGCGCACCTCGGCACCCTGCTCCCCGAGCACCAGCGGATCTGTCACCTGTGCCGTGAGGTCAAGTCGGTGGCAGAGGTGTCGGCGCTGCTGTCGATGCCGCTCGGGGTCGCGCGGATCCTCGTGGCCGACCTGGCGGAGGCGGGCATGGTGGCGATCCATCAGCCGGGCAACGGAGAGGCCGGCGGCACGCCGGACGTGACACTGCTCGAAAGGGTGCTCAGTGGACTTCGCAAGCTCTAGCGGCGGTGCAGCCCGCTCAACCACCAGCGCGAAGATCGTGGTGGCGGGCGGCTTCGG
Source organism: Streptomyces sp. NPDC002730 (assembly GCF_042888805.1). NCBI lineage: Bacteria > Bacillati > Actinomycetota > Actinomycetes > Kitasatosporales > Streptomycetaceae > Streptomyces > Streptomyces sp. NPDC002730. The sequence continues at coordinate 272,018 of NZ_JBIAQG010000007.1, read as the reverse complement.
CGTGGGCAAGACCACGTTCGTCGGCGCCGTCTCGGAGATCAACCCGCTGCGTACCGAGGCCGTGATGACGTCTGCGTCCGCGGGCATCGACGACCTGACCCACACCGGGGACAAGACCACCACCACGGTGGCCATGGACTTCGGCCGTATCACCCTGGATCAGGACCTGATCCTGTACCTGTTCGGCACGCCCGGCCAGGACCGCTTCTGGTTCATGTGGGACGACCTGGTCCGCGGCGCGATCGGCGCCATCGTCCTGGTCGACACCCGCCGCCTCGCCGACTGCTTCCCCGCCGTCGACTACTTCGAGAACAGCGGGCTGCCGTTCGTCGTCGCCCTCAACGGCTTCGAGGGACATCAGCCCTACAACCCCGAAGAAGTACGCGAAGCCCTGCAGATCGGCCCGGACGCGCCCATCATCACCACCGACGCCCGCCACCGCGCGGACGCCAAGAGTGCGCTGATCACCCTGGTCGAGCACGCCCTGATGGCCCGGCTCAAGTAGACGACGAGATACGGCAGTTGTCGTAGTTGTATGGGGGTGGGCTGTGTCCTTTGACACGGCCCGCCTTCGTGTTCATAACATTTCGAGAGAGAATTAACGCGCCTCGGACACCCGCCGCATACGGCTGGTACCGCTGCGCTCATATTGGCCTAGCCATTTGATGCGACTTGGCATTTATGCCCGTTTTATCTGAGGCGTACGCCACTCGGAATGGCTGATTCCAACTGTTTGGAACGGACCCCATCCACGTGCTGGAATTCGGCGAACTCCCCAGTAGTAGAGCTCTGAACGAAACACACGGCACAGCGTAGGTGCCGACGCCGAGAGGTTGTTGGTCGAGTGAGGCGAAGCATGACGAGCTCCGCAGAGCAGCAGGCGCGGGGCAACTTCACCCCGCCGCAGCGCGCAGCGGCGTCGCCTGCGATTGAGCCCGGTCCGCCGGCCCCGGCCGCCGGCAGCTCAAGCCGGCTGTCCCCGCGCAACTGGCGGGTGCCCACCCGCCTGAACGCGATCCTCCTCATCCCCGTGCTCGTCGGGCTGGTGATGGGCGGCTTCCAGGTCAAGTCCTCCATCAACACCTGGAACGAGGCGCAGGACGCCGAGAAGACGGCGCTGATCGTGCGCGCCGCCTCGGAGTACGGCCAGGCACTGCTCAACGAGCGTGACCTCACGGCGCCGTATCTGCTCGCCAATGCCCGCAAGCATCCGACCGTCACCAAGGCGTACGCGACCACGGACGACGCGAAGCAGAAGTTCGACGTGGCCGTCCAGGACCTGCCCGAGAAGCAGGGCCTGGAGCGCCGTCTGAGTCTCTTCCGGGCCGAGGAGCCCAGCCTCGCCGACCTGCGCAAGACCGCGTACATCGAGGGCATCGAGTCCAAGTCCGCGGTCGGCACCGAAGAGGGCTACGTCAAGGTCCAGCACTCGCTGATGGAGTTCTCCAACGAGCTCGGCCTCGGCACCGGCAACATCACCAGCTACGGCCGTACGGTCTACGCGATCCAGCTGGCCAAGGCCGCCGCGTCGCTGCAGCGCTCCATCGGCCTGCACCTGCTGATCCGTCCCAGCGGGGACGACACGACCCGCGCCAAGCAGACCATCGCGTTCAACTCGTACAACTACCTCGAGCAGATCGCGCTCGGTGAGTACGTCTCCGGCGGTACGCAGGAAGACACCGACAACCTGCAGCAGATCATGGCGGGCAAGGCCGTCGCGGGCGAGAAGCAGCTGAAGGCCGCTGGTCTCAACCCGCCGCGGGACCCGAAGGGCAACGTCCTGCCCGGCATGGCCGCCAAGATCGGCCAGGGGCTGACCCCCAAGCAGCTGAAGAAGATCGACGTCACGCCCACGACCTGGATGGGCGCGTCCACCGCCAAGTTCGACGGCTACACCGAGATCGAGAACGACCTCGTCGACAAGGCCGTGACCGAGGCCGCCCAGATCTCCGACGACGCCAAGCAGGACGCCATCGTCAACGGCGCCATCGTCGTGATTGCCCTGCTCACCGCCTTCATCCTGGCCGGTCTCATGGCCCGCCAGATGAGCCGCTCGATGCGCCAGCTGCGTACCGCCGCGTTCGGCATCGCCGAGCAGCGTCTGCCGATGCTGGTCGACCAGCTCTCGCGTACGGAGCCGGGCCGCGTCGACACCCGTGTGCAGCCGATCCCGATCGACACCCTGGACGAGATCGGCGAAGTCGCCCGCGCCTTCGACCAGGTCCACCGCGAGGCCGTCCGGCTCGCCGCCGAGCAGGCCATGCTCCGTGGCAACGTCAACGCGATCTTCACCAACCTCTCGCGCCGGAACCAGTCGCTGATCGAGGGCCAGCTGACCCTGATCACCGACCTGGAGAACAACGAGGCCGACCCGGACCAGCTGGAGAACCTCTTCAAGCTGGACCACCTGGCGACCCGTATGCGCCGCAACGGCGAGAACCTCCTGGTCCTCGCCGGCGAGGAGCCGGGGCGCCGCTGGAACCAGCCGGTGCCGCTGGTCGACGTGCTCCGCGCCGCCTCCTCGGAGGTGGAGTCCTACGAGCGCATCGAGATGACGGGCGTCCCGGAGACGGACATCCACGGCCAGGCCGTGACCGACCTTGTGCACCTGCTGGCCGAGCTGCTGGAGAACGCCACGACGTTCTCCTCGCCGCAGACCAAGGTCCGCGTGACAGCCACCCGGCTGCCCGACGGTCGCGTCATGGTCGAGATCCACGACAAGGGCATCGGCCTGACCGCCGAGGACTTCGCCGACATCAACCACAAGCTGGCCAACCCGCCGACGGTGGACGCCGCTGTCTCGCAGCGCATGGGCCTGTTCGTGGTCGGCCGCCTCGCCGACCGGCACGGCGTCCGCGTCCAGCTGCGCCCCTCGGGCGAGCAGGCCGGCACCACCTCGCTGGTCATGCTTCCCGACGCCATCACCCACGGTGGCGGTGGCGAGGCGCTGCCCGAGGACGACTTCACGGTCTCCCAGATCATTCCGGAGCAGCAGTCGTTCGAGCCCGCCCCGATCCAGGCCGCGCCGATGCGCACCGCCGCGGAACTCGGCTTCGACGACTCCCGGTACGACGATCCCTCGGACGCCTCTCCGCAGCTCGACCCGGTGGGCCGCTCGCTGATGCGTGAGGAGCGCCGTGCCGCGCTGGAGGCGCAGGCACAGGGCGGCGAGCACCCGCTCTACCGCGACGAGGTGGACTACTCGCAGGGGCAGCAGCAGTACGCCTCCGAGTACGGCCAGGACTACTCGCAGGAGTACGCCCAGGAGCAGCCGCAGGCGTACGACGGCTACCAGCAGTCCGGCGGTTACCCGGAGCCCCAGGAGCACCACGAGTCGGCATATGCGGAAGCCAATTACCAGGCTCCGCAGACCCCGGAGCCACAGTACGACGACCAGTTCGACACCCAGTCCCACCAGGGAGACTGGTCGAATCAAGGTACGTACCAGGGTGGGTTCGAGCCGGATTACCGGAGCGAACCGGAATCTGCACCCAGCGTCCCCACGAACGTCTCCGAGCGCGTAGGCTTCGAACGTCCGGGACCCTCTCCGAGCAGCAGCCACGCAACGACCAACGCCGGTCTGCCGCGGCGCGGCAGCAATCAGCAGTCGCAGCCCCAGCAGCAGTGGCAGCAGCCCGCCCAGCAGGCCCAACAGGCTCCGCAGGGCACTCAGGCCGAGGTGGACGGCAGCAGCAGCAACGGTGCCGGCTCCGAGGACTGGCGCTCGACCAACGACGAGCGCTGGCAGCGGGCGGAGAAGCTCCGCGAGCCGAAGGCGGGCGGGGTCACCTCCTCCGGTCTTCCGCGGCGGGTGCCCAAGGCGAACCTCGTCGAGGGCACGGCTGAGCAGACCCCGCAGGGCGGACCTCAGGTCTCCCGCGCCCCTGAGGACGTGCGTGGCAGGTTGAGCAACCTGCGGCGCGGTGTCCAGCAGGGACGCAACGCGGGGACGGACACGAACGGATCGGGCTTCGGCCCGGGCAGTAGTACCTACAACCAGGAGCGTTAGTGTGAGCCCGATGAGCCAGGCGGCGCAGAATCTGAACTGGTTGATCACCAACTTCGTGGACAACACCCCTGGGGTGTCCCACACCGTGGTGGTCTCCGCCGACGGACTCCTGCTGGCGATGTCCGACGGTTTCCCGCGTGACCGCGCCGATCAGCTGGCGGCCGTAGCCTCCGGGCTGACCTCGCTCACCGCGGGAGCCTCCCGGATCTTCGAAGGCGGCGCGGTCAACCAGACGGTGGTGGAGATGGATCGAGGCTTCCTCTTCCTCATGTCCGTCTCCGACGGTTCCTCGCTGGCCGTACTCGCACACCCCGAGGCCGACATCGGTCTGGTGGGTTACGAGATGGCTCTGCTCGTGGACCGGGCGGGCAGTGTGCTCACCCCGGACCTGCGTGCAGAGCTCCAGGGAAGTCTTCTCAACTAACAGGCAGACAGTGCGTTTCACGCCACCGCATCGTAGGGTGCGGTGGCGCGGCTCCACAGGGACATGGACCGGCGACCGGCAGTCGGAGGAGGAAACGTGGCAACACCCCCAGGCGGACGCCCGTATGACGGTGCTCACCAGACGCCGGGTGATCACTCTCAGAACCGCTTCAACTTCCCCTCCACGCCGAGCAGACAGGGCACCCAACAGCCTTACCAGCAGCCGCAGCAGCCGTACGACCCGTCGTACGACCAGCCGCAGCCGCGCATCCAGCCGGTGCAGCCGCGACGGGCGCCGGAGCCCGCTCCCGCGGCGCACAACCCCTTGGTGCGCCCCTACGCCATGACCGGCGGCCGTACCCGGCCGCGCTACCAGCTCGCCATCGAGGCACTGGTCAGCACCACGGCCGATCCCGCCCGGCTGCAAGGGCAGTTGCCCGAGCACCAGCGGATCTGCCGACTGTGCTTCGAGATCAAGTCGGTCGCCGAGATCTCGGCACTTCTCACCATCCCCCTCGGCGTTGCCCGGATCCTCGTCGCCGACCTGGCGGAGGCCGGACTTGTCGCCATTCACCAGCCCGGCGGCGACGAGTCCGCCGGCGGCCAGCCAGCCGTGACACTGCTCGAAAGGGTGCTCAGTGGACTTCGCAAGCTCTAGCGGCGGTGCAGCCCGCTCAACCACCAGCGCGAAGATCGTGGTGGCGGGCGGCTTCGGCGTGGGCAAGACCACGTTCGTCGGCGCCGTCTCGGAGATCAACCCGCTGCGTACCGAGGCCGTGATGACGTCTGCGTCCGCGGGCATCGACGACCTGACCCACACCGGGGACAAGACCACCACCACGGTGGCCATGGACTTCGGCCGTATCACCCTGGACCAGGACCTGATCCTGTACCTGTTCGGCACGCCCGGCCAGGACCGCTTCTGGTTCATGTGGGACGACCTGGTCCGCGGCGCGATCGGCGCCATCGTCCTGGTCGACACCCGCCGCCTCGCCGACTGCTTCCCCGCCGTCGACTACTTCGAGAACAGCGGGCTGCCGTTCGTCATCGCCCTCAACGGCTTCGAGGGACATCAGCCCTACAACCCCGAAGAAGTACGCGAAGCCCTGCAGATCGGCCCGGACACCCCGATCATCACCACCGACGCCCGCCACCGCGCGGACGCCAAGAGCGCGCTCATCACCCTGGTCGAGCACGCCCTGATGGCCCGCCTGCGGTAGCCGGTACCGCGGTCGCCTGTCTCTGGGGAAGTCCCCGCGCTCCTATGGGAGTTGCGGGGGCTTTCCGCGTGTGCGGGGCGCCTGGGGGTGGGTTTGTCCCCTACCCGCCCCTTCCCGTAACTGGGGCTCCGCCCCAGACCCCGCGCCTCAATCGCCGGCGAGGCTGGGTTTCCCGCCGGACGGGCGGGAAAATCCAGCCCGTCCGGCGATTGAGGACACGCCCGAAGGGCGTTCGGGGGTCTGGGGGCTTGCCCCCAGTTCGGGAAGGGGCGGGGTGGGGGAACGAAAAAGACCCCAGCACCCGCACAGGGCGCTGGGGTCTTCGTACGCGGCGAGGGGGCTGGATCAGCCCTGCCAGCTGTGGGCCGTGCGGAAGCCGGACTGGCGCTCCAGACGGCGCCAGCCGGCCGCGGAGCGGCCGCGGTGGGTCGGGACAGCGTCGGGCTGGGCCGCCGCGCGGGCGAGCAGCACCGCGGTGATCGCGGCCAGCTCCTCGGGGTCGGCATGACCCTTCTCCACGCGCAGCAGGGAGGAGGAAGCAGAGGCCTCTGCAGGAGTGCTCATGGCTGTTCGGGCTCCAGACTCTTCGCAGGGTTACTGCGGGGGGTTGCCGTGCTTGCGCGACGGCAGGTCGGCGTGCTTGGTGCGGAGCATGGCGAGGGATGCGATCAGCACCTCGCGCGTCTCGGACGGGTCGATGACGTCGTCGACCAGGCCGCGCTCCGCGGCGTAGTAGGGGTGCATCAGCTCGGCCTTGTACTCCTTGACCATGCGCACCCGCATGGCCTCGGGGTCCTCGGCTTCGGCGATCTGCCTGCGGAAGATGACATTGGCGGCACCTTCGGCGCCCATCACCGCGATCTCGTTGGTCGGCCAGGCGTAGGTGAGGTCCGCGCCGATGGACTGGGAGTCCATGACGATGTAGGCACCGCCGTACGCCTTGCGCAGGATCAGCGAGATCCTCGGCACCGTCGCGTTGCAGTACGCGTACAGCAGCTTCGCGCCGTGCCTGATGATTCCACCGTGCTCCTGGTCGACGCCCGGCAGGAAGCCGGGGACGTCCAAAAGGGTGATGATCGGGATGTTGAAGGCGTCGCACATCTGCACGAAGCGCGCTGCCTTCTCGGAGGCCTCGATGTCCAGGACACCGGCCAGGGACTGCGGCTGGTTGGCGACGATGCCGACCACCTGGCCGTCGAGACGGGCCAGTGCGCAGATGATGTTGCGGGCCCAGCGCTCGTGGATCTCGAGGTAGTCGCCGTCGTCGACGAGCTCCTCGATCACCTTGTGCATGTCGTACGGGCGGTTTCCGTCCGCCGGTACGAGGTCCAGGAGTACGTCGGAGCGCCGGTCGGCGGGGTCCTCGGCGTGTGCGACCGGCGGGTTCTCGCGGTTGTTGGAGGGGAGCATCGCCAGCAGGTAGCGGACCTCCGCGATGCAGGTCTCCTCGTCGTCGTACGCGAAGTGCGCGACGCCGGAGGTCTCGGCGTGCACATCCGCGCCGCCGAGCCCGTTCTGCGTGATCTCTTCACCGGTGACGGCCTTGACCACATCCGGTCCGGTGATGAACATCTGCGAGGTCTCACGGACCATGAACACGAAGTCCGTCAGCGCCGGCGAGTACGCCGCGCCGCCCGCGCACGGGCCGAGCATCACGCTGATCTGCGGGATGACACCGGACGCGCGGGTGTTGCGCTGGAAGATGCCGCCGTAGCCGGCCAGCGCCGAGACGCCCTCCTGGATACGGGCACCGGCGCCGTCGTTCAGCGATACCAGCGGCGCACCGGCCGAGATCGCCATGTCCATGATCTTGTGGATCTTCGTGGCGTGGGCCTCGCCCAGCGCGCCGCCGAAGATCCGGAAGTCGTGCGCGTAGACAAAGACCGTCCGGCCCTCGACCGTGCCCCAGCCGGTGATGACACCGTCGGTGTACGGCTTCTTGGCCTCCAGGCCGAAGCCGCTCGCCCGGTGCCGGCGCAGCTGCTCGACCTCCCTGAACGAACCCTCGTCCAGCAGCAGCGCGATGCGCTCACGGGCGGTCAGCTTGCCCTTGGCATGCTGCGCCTGGGTGGCACGCTCGCTCGGCCCGCGCCGGGCCTGCTCGCGCAGATCGTGCAGCTCGGCCACACGCCCACGCGCGTCGCTCGGCTCGCTGGAGGTCTCGTCCAAAACGGTCATGCATCGACCCTACGGATCCGACCAAGAAAACCCTGCCGTCGACTCCGTACAGTCTCCGGAGCCATCTCCTGTCGGCCTTGAACAGAACCATTTCGCACTGCAGCCCAACTACCAGCTCAGGACCACCAAGCTTTGTGGAGGTTCAACAAGCCGTTCACCTGAGAGCCACCTCACAGTGCTGGGTGGCTCCGGCGGTCCCGGCAGCGATCCGCAGCCGCAGCGACCGGCCGGTGGCGAGCACTTCGACGGACGCGTCCTTGCTGGTCACCTTGCGCACGGCATGATTCCAGGTGATCTCCACGGGCGCTCCGGTACGCGGCGGCTCACTGATGTGGAGGGTTGCGGTGTGGCGATTACTCCGTACGAGGGCACTCGCCTCGGCCGTTGAGGTGAGCCGGCCCACCGTACCGGGCTGCCAGAAGTTCGCCGCGGTCAGTCCCAGGGAGCGGACGGACACGGCCTGGCATGCCCGGGTGTTGGCGAGGATCTCCAGCCAGTGCTGGTCCCGGGCGCGGGCGTCGAGGGTGCGGCGGCTCGCGCCGGGCATCAGCAGATACACGTACGACGCGTCCGCCGGGTCGGTGCCGTGGTCGAGCCAGAGGGTCTGGTAGCGGCGGGTGACGCGCTCGGTGGAGCTGGTGGTGTTGATGTCGCTCCAGGCGCCGGTCCGGTCCTCGCGCAGGGTGCGCAGCGGCTCCGTACCGTCCGGGAAGATCCAGCCGCCGTGGCCTTCGAGGTGTGCCCAGCCGCGCCCGGCCGTGAAGTCGTTCGTACCGTCGGCGCCGAGGTTGCGGTTGTCCACGACTGTCTCGACGGGCACGCCGTCGGTGCTCGAGATGCCCGCGCCGAGGCAGACGACCGCGTCGGCCACGCAGAACCAGGACTTACGGGCCTGCAGGGTGGAGCCGAGGCCGAGCAGATGCTGGCCGACGGCCGCGAACTCGCCGTCGCTCGCGCCGCCCACCCATTTCGCGGCGGGCTTGGGCTCGCCCCATTCGCCACCCGCCCGGTCGGCAAGTCGCTTGGTCGACACGGTCGTTCCGGGCAACCGGTAAGGGTCGACGGTGGGCCAGAACCAGTTGGTGTACTGGTCCCCCGCCGCCTCGCCCGGCCACCAGTAGAGCATTCCGGCGCCGGTGTGCCAGCCGCGCGGATTCTCGCCGTTGCCGCACTCGTAGTACGCGATCCGCTCCGAGGCCATGGAGATGTTCGCGGCCCAGCCGGGCCGGCGGTGCACGGCCCGGTCCATCGAGGCGAAGAGCTGATGGCCGACCGGCTCGGGCGCGGCGGGCACGGATGCGGCGGCGACCGCGTGGAGCCGGGAGAGGTCGGCGACGCCGAACTGCCGGCCGGTGAGGATCGGCGTGGTGGTGTCCCGTTCGATCCAGCCCTTGATCCGGGCGTGCCAGCGGTCCCGCTCGGCGGCGGAGGCCCCGCCCGCGAGGAGCGCGATGGCGGCGATCAGCCCCTGCCCGTGGAAGTGGTCACTGCGCATGATCCTGCGCTCGTCGCTCTTGAGGTAACCGCGGCTGATGGCACGGCCGTTGACGCTGTCCATCATCAGCCCGTTGTAGATCAGTGGCGCGTACGCGTACTCGACGCTGTCCAGGATGATCTGCCGGTTCGGGTCGGTGACGGCCCAGGTCGAGCCCGCGAGCAGTGCGAAGAGGCGGCCGAGGCCGTCGAGCATGACCTGTCCGTACGTCCCGGAGTAGGCGACCCAGGTGTGCTGGACGAACGAGCCGTCGGCGTAGAGGCCGTCGCCCTTGATGACGTAAGGGAAGACGGGCGAGAGGGCGTCGCGGGCCAGCGCGATCTTCCCGGGGGCCCTGCCGAGGACGCCGCGCAGGGTGACGGAGCGGCAGAGGTCGACGCGGTTGGCGCCGGTGGATGTGCCGGTGTAGTCGCCGAGCACGGTGTCGGGGATGAAGTGGTCCACGGCGGCGAAGGCCTGCGCCCGCCGGGTCTCGGTGAGCTGGTCGAGGAGGACGGCGACGATGTCCATGAGGAGGCGGGGGCTGCCGATCTGCCACTCCCACCAGTTGCCGTAGCGGGTGGTGGAGGGGTTGTAGATCCTCGCGGCGAGATGGTCGAGTCCGCGGATGATGTCGGCGAGGAGCCCGGCGTCGCCGGTGAGGCCGGTGCCCTGCTGCGCGTACGCCTGGGTCATGGTCCACAGGCGGCTGTAGCTCTGGGTGATCCCGGAGGGCGGGTTGAAGCGGTAGCCGGGCCACAGCGAGGTGTCGGTGGGGGCCATGGAGGCGCGGAATCCGGCGGCGAGCCTTCCGGTCTCGGCGAGGCGGGAGGCGTACGGTTCGGCGGTCGGGTCGTAGCCGGTGCCGAGGCCGATCTCCAGCCAGCGCAGCCGCAGGGTCTCGTACTCGTCGTCGTACTCGTCGGCCATCGCGTGTCCCGGAGAGGTGAAGGCAAGAGCGCTTGCTCCGGCGGTGGCGAGAAACATTCGGCGGGACCATGCGGGCGGCAGCGGCACGAGAGCCTCCGGAGCGGAAGTGGCGTAGACCGGCTGCCCGTTGGTCTAGCACGCACTTCCCCGCGCATTCAATGGGCATGACAGAAGAGATGGAAAGCGCTTGCCCCTCGGTTTCCGTATTCCACACGAGGGACAAGCGCCGCTCAAGGGACACGCCGGGGCTCCGCCCCGGAACCCGCGCCTCAATCGCCGGCGAGGCTGAAGGGTCCAGCCCGCGGTGCGCCTCAGTTACCTACCGCACCGGAAGCGCGCACTCCCCCAGTCGGCGTGGTCATTGCCGTTCCCGTCGCCGCCGTCGCCGACGACCAGGTCGGCATAGGACGCGCCGGTGAGGTCCGCGGTGAGCGACCAGGCGGCGTCGGCGGCCTTCAGGACGGGCGACTTCACCTTCTCGGCGCCGTCGGCAAACACGCTGAACTGCACGCTGCCGTGCGCCGTCTGGACGTCGTCCACGCCCACCTCCGCCGTGAAGGAGGTGCACTTCCCGCCCAGGTAGTAGCGGACCTTCGCCGGGGCGTGCGAGCCGAGGCCCTTGGCGTACGCCACTCCACCGATCCTCAGCGGGCTGCCGTCGCCCGTCCCCGTCTCACCGTTGGACAGATCGCGCTCGACCGGGCCCCAGCCGTTCTCTGTGGCCGTCCAGTCGATGTCGCTCGCCCAGACATCCGCGGTGGGCGGCGGCGGAAGGGTGCGTACAGACGTCTCCGCGCCGAGCTTCCGCGCTGTACCGCCGACCGTGTACGAAGCCTGCGAACCGAGCGTGTACGTCTGGTACTTGGCGTCCGCCGGCGGTGTGACCTGCCAGCTGCCGGTGGCCTTGGCTCCGGGCGCCACCGAGTCGGCGGAGACCGGGCCCGCGGGCTCGGCCGTCCAGCCCTCGGGCAGTGCGAGGCTCAGTGCGACACCGGTCGCGGGCTGCGCCTCGTAGTTGGTGAACGTGGCCTTGACCTCGTTCTTCCGGCCGGGTTCCAGCGTCTCGGCGGCCGGTTCGACGGTGAGCGTCCCGCACGCCGCCTGCTCGGCGGCCGGACCGAGGTCGGTCACGGTGAAGCCGTCGAGGACGAAGTCCGCACCGTCCGGGGCGTCGCCGCGCTTGCGCAGTCCGGTCCAGGTGTCGCCACAGCCCGCCGTGACGGTCTCGGTGAAGTGGCCCGTGGCCTCCCCCCGGCTACCGCTGGGAGGTGCCCCCTGCTGTCCGATCGGTGTACGGCGGGTCTCGACGGTGGCCGGGACCCCGTCGGCGCCGATCCGGTCGTAGCCGGTGACCCACTCGTACGCGCCCGCGTGGCTCGACTGGTAGTCGTACTCCACCCGGTAGCTGTGCCCGTTCCTCATCGGCACGGTCCAGGGCGCGGTGCGGTAGACGAGACCGGCGTTCTCCTCGTGGGACTTGAGGGACTCTGCGCCGCTCAGCACGTCGTCGACGAGCTTTCCGTTCCAGCCGGCCTGGGTGTACGGCGCGTGCTTCTGCGCGATGTGCGTGCGCGGGTCGGTGACGCCGCCCGCGTCGCCCTTGAGGAAGGGGCCCCAGCCCTGGTCGACAGCCTCGAAGTCCTCGTACGCGACCGTGCCCGGTCCGGCCGCCGGAGCGTTCCTGACCACGCGTACGTCGTCGACGCGAACGGTCGCCGTACTGCCGCCCGCCGCCTCGATCCTGAGAGTGGCGGCAGAACCGCGCGGCGCGGTGAAGTTCACCTTGGCGCGCTGGAAGTAGGTGCCGTGCCGGTCGGAGGCGGCGACCTGGTCCTTCGCGGTCGAGCGTTCGACGGCCACGGACGCGCCTCCGGCGGACAGGGTCGTACGGCGCTCCTTGCCCGGCTGGACCTCGATCCAGGCGGACGCGGTGTAGCGGGCGCCCGGTGTGAGTCCGGTCAGCCGCTGGGAGACGGAGGCAGTGCCGCTGCCGCTCAGTACGCCGCTGTTGCGACCCTGGTCGTCGGTGTGGCGGGCGACCGTGCCCCGCTTGGTCCAGGCGGCCGTCCCGACGTCGTTGAAGCCTGGGTCGGCGACCGGGCCGCCCTGGCCCCACTGCGGGTCCCGCGGGGCGGGCGCGCGGTCCGGGTAGAGGACGTACGGCTGTCCGGCGGCCGCGGTCAGCGTGATCCGGCCGTCCACGGGCCGTACGGTGCCGGCCTTCACGCGCCCGTTGTCGGTCAGCTTGTACACGGTGTACGACGCCGCGCCGGTCACGGCCCAACTGCTGCTGCCACCGGCCTTGTTGTAGTGGTACAGCTTCTTGCCGCCGTCCCACGGCAGCAGATAGCGGTCGCCGTCCAGGACCTTGCGGCCGTGGTCGTAGAACGTGCGGCGGCCGTCCTCGACCGTGCCGCGCAGGCCGCCCGTGAAGGCCAGGTCATTGCCGGTCCAGCGGGTGATCCGCTCATGCTGGAGGTACTTGGCGGGCAGATCGCGCTGCCAGACATTGCCGTAGAAGGCGTTCCAGTCGGTCTCGCCGGTCCAGCCCTCGAAGTCCTCGAGGGCCGTCTGGCCCAGGACCGGATGGTTGTTCCAGACGTCCTTCTCACCGTTGCGGATGAACCGGATGATCTGCGAGTTGAGGCCCTTGTTGGTGGGCCCGCCGTAGTCCAGATCATTGGCCCAGTGCGACCAGAGCGAGGCCCGCTCGAACTTGTCGGCCCACTCGGTGCCGACGTTCCAGCCCTGCGCCTGCACGGCCTGCATCGTCCTGTCGGCGATCCAGCCGTGCGTGTAGTAGACGTCGATGTAGAGGAAGGAGAGATTGCGGTCGGTCTCGTTCCTCAACTGCTGGAATCTGCGCGCCAGATCACCGCTGTTGATGTCCCGGCGCTGGTCGATGTAGTAGCTCTGGTTCAGCCAGTTCCAGCCGGGCTTGGTCTTGTCGACGAGGCTCTCACTGAAGTGGTGCGCCTCGGGGTACGACTCGGTGGCGTTCACATGCACGCCGAAGGTCGCGCCCCACTTCTTGCCGTCCTTGAGCAGCGTATTGAGGTCCGTGAGGCCGCCGGCGCGCTTGTTGTAGTTGCCGCCGTAGTCCGGGTGCGCCGAGTCATGGCCCTCGGAGCCGTACCCCTTGAGCACCGCCAGCTGCCCCAGCCCGTCCGTGGCGAGCGAGATCCGCTTGACGTCGTCGAGGGTTCGCAGGAAGGGGTGCGTGCCCTGGCTGGCGAAGTTGAAGGGGATATGCGTGATCACGCGGTCGGGCGTCTGCCCGCTGCCCGGTGCCTTGACCCCGATCGCGCGGAAGGCGACCGCGCCGTCCTGCCAGTCGACCTTGTGGTCGCCGTTGGCGTCGGGCGTGACGACGACCTTCGCCCAGGGCAGGTCCTTGCCGCTCTCCGGGCGCGCAGCGCCACTCCCCCGGTATGTCCACTGTCCGGACCAGACGCCGACGCGCGTGCTGCCGTCGACTGCCTTGCGAGCCTGGTGCCAGAAGCGGGCGTCGTCGCCGCCGGTCGCGCCGCTCGGCTTGTCGTAGCTGGAGTTGGACTCGACGGCCGCCGCCAGCCGTCCCGTGTTGACCAGTGCGTACGAGGCCCCGACCGGTGCGGGGTCCGGCGCCGTCTCCGCCGTCACCTTGCCGAAGACGTCGGCGGTCCTCGTCGAGTCCGGGTCGAGCCGGGTGAAGGCGGTCTCGGCGCCGGCGTCCGTACTGCCGACCGAGACCAGATCATGGCCGGGGATGTCCATGGTGCCGACGCGAAAGGCCTCGGTGTCCCGGACGGCGGTGACCTTGAAGGCAGTGGTCCGGCCGGAGACGGAGAGCGTCGCGTCGATCTCGACGCCGGGCAGCTCGGCAAAGGCGAGGGTGTACGCGACGCTCGACGCCGTGACGGCGGGCTCGCCCTTCAACCGCACGGTGTACGCCTTGCCGTTGAGGGTGACCGCGGTCACCGGAGCCGTACTCCCGAGAAGCTCGGCTCCGCCGGCACGGTCGGTGTACGAGACCACCCTCGGGAAGTCCTTGGCTACTGCGACCGAGAGCTGGGCGGAGCCGATGACGACGGGGGCTTCGTCCTCGGCCGCGGCCGTCGCCGCCGCGGGGACAGCGGCGGCCGGGAGTGCGGGCCCGGCCAGGGCGAGCACGGCGGATGAGGCGGCGACGAGCGCGCACGCCGCATGGAGTCTTCGTGGCATGGGGACTGCGTAGTCCTCCGCTCTCACGACCGTCAACGAAGTCGTGCGCCGAGGCGACCAGTAGTCCAACAACCCCGGCGCGTTAGTCCAAGTCGCCCACGGCAGCGTCAACTTATGAAATCGACCAAGATTTTGAGAGCGCTCTCAGTCACAACTATTGACGCCCGTCCCGGCCATGGCGAGAGTGGTGGACACCCCCCACGAGTACAGGAGTTCATCCGTGATATCCCGCCGAATGTTCCTTTCCGGCACCGCGGCTGCCGCGACAGCGCTCACCTACCCCACCTGGGGAAGCGCTCTCAGCCCGCACGCCAAGGCCGCTCCCCCCACCTGCGAACTGGCCCTGGAGAACAAGTCGTTGCCCGGCACGGTCAACGCGTACGTCACCGGCCATGAGCAGGGCACCGGACGCTGGGTGCTGCTCCGTCCGGGCGGCGGCGTCTACTACCCCGAGTCCCCGTCCGCGCCGCAGACCCCGCTCCCCGTCGACTGCGCCATCCCGCTCCGCCCGGCCGGCGCGGGCCCGGTGGTGCTGACCCTGCCGCAGATGTTCGGCGCCCGCGTCTACTTCGTACGCGACAACAAGCTGAACTTCTTCGTCAACCCCGGCCCCGCCCTGGTCGAGCCGGCCTTCGCGACCCCCACCGACGCCAACTACGGCCGCACCTGGTCCTTCGCGGAGTTCACCTTCAACCCGACGCAGTTGTACGCCAACATC
The DNA here is from genome assembly GCF_042888805.1 of Streptomyces sp. NPDC002730. NCBI lineage: Bacteria > Bacillati > Actinomycetota > Actinomycetes > Kitasatosporales > Streptomycetaceae > Streptomyces > Streptomyces sp. NPDC002730. The sequence continues at coordinate 256,863 of NZ_JBIAQG010000007.1, read as the reverse complement.
AGCTATGTCGACCTGGTGACCGCACTCCCGATCGGTCTCACGCTGACCGGCGACGCCACCCACAACGTCGCGGCTCTCCCGAACGGTGCGCTGCAGAAGATCGCCGACGGCCTTGTCGCCCAGGCGGCCCGCGACGGCCAGCCCTGGGACAAGCTGGTCATCCGCGGCTCCGACGGCCAGGTGCTGCGGGTGATCTCACCGCAGAACCTGATGGCTCCGTACTTCGACCGCCCGGCGGAGATGCCCTTCCGGAACGTCTTCGACAACTACATCAACCAGGTCTGGCAGAAGTACCGCTCGACCGATCTGCGGATCGACCTGCAGGGCGGGCGGGGCGTACGCACCGGGCGCGTCAACGGCGACGTCATGACGTTCACCGGCGGCCACACCTTCGCCAAGCCGACCTCGAAGGACATCTTCACCTGCAATCACGGCCCGTTCGCCAACAACCCCGGCGACCCGGACGACAAGAAGGGCCTGCTGGCCAGGCTCGCCGCGGGCTTCAACCGGACGACCCTGTTGACCCACCCCGACCAGCCGAACAGCGCGACCTCGGCCGACTACTACCGGGACCCGGCCACCAACCACTGGTCGCGCGTGCTGCACGCCAACACCCCGATCGGCTACGCCTTCCCGTACGACGACGTCCGTCCGGACGGCCAGCCGGATGTCTCCGGCGCGGCGTTCGACGGCAACCCGCGGCGCTTCACGCTGACGGTCGGTTCCTGACGACTCGGGTCCCGTCGGGGCTCCGCCCCGAACCCCGCGCCTCAAGGGCGTACGAGACCTCGGGCGCAGCCCCGGTTACGGGAAGGTGCGGGTGTCCGGCCGCCATGGGGGGACGGCCGGACACCTGCCCGGGCGAAGCCCCAGGTTCAGCAGCCGCCGCAGTTGTAGTAGATGACGTCCCAGTGGTTGCCCTCGTCCGCGTAGACGTTCCCGGAGCCGGACCTCCACTGCGGGGCGCCGTCACCAGGACGCGCGCCGATGTAGCTGAAGGTGTTCTTGATGTAGTTCGTGACGCAGGTCGACTTGGCGTAGTCGAGCTTGTAGCCGTTCCAGTGCGAGTACGTACCACCCGCGTGCCCGGTCTCGGTGCCGCCGGTGATGTTGAGCGCACAGCCGGTCGCGCTCTTGAGGGTCTGGGCTCCCTTCGCCGTCGCGAGGTTGAGCTGCTCGAAAGACGTACACGTCGGATTGTTGCGGTCGGAGCAGCCTCCGGACGAGGACCACGTGATCCCGGACGAGCGGAACATCGAGGTCGCCGTGGCATGGCTGATCTTGGTGGCGGCGTTCGCTTCGGTCGCGCCGCTGATGACACCGAATCCGGGCGCGAAGAGCGCACCTGAGACGAGCGCGAGTGCGCTCAGAGCGGAGCGGACTTTCATGGCGGGGGATCCCTCCTGCTGATGACCGTTGTGACCGTGCTCTCCGGTGGGACGGCTGTGCAGGTGGCGCAGGGAGATGGTGCCCGAGATCTACGCGCGTCCGCCAGAGGGCTGCCGCGTCGGTGGAGTGAACCTCTCGAGAAGATGTTGAACTTTGAACGGAATAGGTCTACTGTCGATGTCGTTGAACCTTAAACAACACGCCACCACGTCCCCCAAGGAGTGCGTCATGGGTCTCTTCAACCGCAAGACCGACACCACCACCACCGCGACCGCCACCACCGCGGTGGACCCGGCGCTCGCCGCCCTGACCGGCGAGTACAGCGTCGACCCCGCCCACAGCAGCATCGGCTTCACGGTGCGCCACGCCATGGTCACCAATGTCCGCGGCTCGTTCGGCGACTTCTCCGGCAGCCTGCAGCTGAACGGCACCGACCCCCACCACTCCACCGCCGAGATCGACGTCAAGATCACCAGCATCGACACCGGGATCGCCGACCGCGACGGCCACCTGCGCAGCGGCGACTTCTTCGAGGCGGAGAAGTACCCGCTGATGACGTTCCGTTCGACGCAGGCGGAGCAGCTCGGCGGCGACTCGTACCGCATCACCGGTGACCTGACGATCAAGGACGTCACGCGCCCGCTCGCCATCGACCTGGAGTTCAACGGCTCCGCCACCGATGTGTACGGCAACGAGCGCGTCGGCTTCGAGGGCAGCGCCGAGATCCTCCGCTCCGACTGGGGCCTGACCTGGAACGCGGCGCTGGAGACCGGCGGCGTGATGGTCAGCGACAAGGTCAAGCTCACCTTCGACATCTCGGCGATCAAGGCCGCGCCGCAGGTCTGACCCCGCGGGCCTGATCCCGCAGGTCTGACCCCGTAGACCCGACCGGTCTGCCCCACGAGCGCGCCCGTCCTGCCGTCCCCACGGCCGGGCGGGCGCTCGGTCATGTCTCCTTTGCCGGCGTGCCCGACGAGACATAACCCCGGCACCTCAAAACGACCAAGTCGCTGGATGACCTTCTCAGTCGGAAGGGCACGACGTGTGGAACGGGACATCGGGCGCATAAACCCACCACTCCCAGTCAACGAGGCCGCCGCCGGCGACGCGGCAGGCCATGCCGACGGCGTCCGCGGCGATCTGCGGGTATTCGCCCAGGTCCCAGATGTAGACGGTGCCGCCGCTGGAGGTGACCAGGGTCTGCCTGTCCGGTCCGAAGAGCAGGTCGTCCACCTTGTCCGGGTGCCCGCCCAGGGCGGTCGCCAGATGCGATGCCGTGCGGTCCGCCACGCTCCACAGCCAGGCGGTGCCGTCGTTGCCGGCGGCTGCCACCAGTTTTCCGTCGGGGTGGAAGGCCGCGTGCTCGAAGGAGACCTCCTTCTCGTCCTCACGGGCCACGTTGCCCACCCGTCGAGGGTGGTGCCGGTCGCTGACGTCGAAGAGGACCAGGGCTCCGTTGTCGCGGTTGCTGCCTGCGCCCGCGATCGCCACCGTCGTGCCGCTCGGGCTGAACGCCGTCTTGCCGTACAGGCCTATCGTCTCGATACCCAGTGAGCCCAGGGGTACGAAGTCCTGTTTGCCGCTCTTCAGGTCCCACAGGCTGACGCCTTTGGCGACCCGGCCCGTTGAGGTCAGGAGACGACATGTCGGTGAGGGGGCTCACCTCACGGAGGTGAGCAATTCGCGACGGTCTGGCGGGGTTCGCGACGTTCCAGAGGCCGAGATCCTCGTCGTGGACCGCGAGGAGCGGCGCGCCGGGCGCGAAGGCGAGGTCCTTCGCGTTCGACGCCTCCGTGGTGAACCTGCCGACGATGCGCGGCCGGGTGCGGTCGGTCACGTTCCACAGCACGACCGTCCCGTTGACGTGAGCGCTCGCCAGCAGCGTGCCGTCGGCGCTCAGGGCTATGTCGGCGACGATGCTGGTGGGGCCGTGCAGCGTGCCCTCCGCCTCGGGGTGGGTGTGGTCGGTCAGGTCCCACAGGCGGACGGAGGTGTTTCCGCTGGCGGCCAGCGTCTTGCCGTCCGGTGTCAGCGCCATTTGCGCATGAGCTCCGCCGCTGTCCAGCTTCCCCACGACATGGGCCCGTTGGGTGCGTCCCAGGTTCCAGTGAATGACCTCCCACTCGCGGCCGTACGTGCTCACTGAGACCACGGAGCGGCCGTCCGGCCCGAACCCCAGGGCGCCGATGTCCACGCCTCGGTCGATCTTGGCCTTCACGCTCACGTGCCCCACCAGGCGGTCCTGACGTTTGGGTGCGCGCCTGTCGCTCAGGTCCCATACGGCGACGACTCCGTCCGCGCCCGCGGTGGCCAGTCGGCGGCCGTCCCGCGAGAAGGCAAAACTCTGCACATCGCCGGTGTGGACGGGCCAATGGACCAGTTCTTCCGGGGCCAGCGGCTCGGCGATGTCGATCAGCTTGGCGGCCCGGTCGTCGATCGTGGCCAGGAGCTTGCCGTCCGGGCTGAACGCCACTTCGCCCTCGGACCCGATCACCCGGTCGCCGCGTCGGGGCCGGCTCGGGTCCGAGACGTCCCAGGTGCGCACACCGCTGACCACGTAGGCGTTCCCCACGTCAAGGATTCCGCGGGCCCGGACCATCCCTGCCGCGGTGGCGAGCGTACGGCCGTCCGGGCCGAAGGCCACGCCGTCCGCCTCGTACACGCCCTTGGTGACCGAGACGCGCCGCGCCCGCCGGGGGTCCGAAACGTCCCACAGGACGAGTGCGCCGCCGTTCTTCGCCGCCACGGCCTCGTCCTCGCTCCACCAGCCGGTCGCGGCAAGCCTCTTGCCGTCGTCGCTCAGGTCCACCGCGTCCGGTGTGCCCGGCAGACCGTCGGCGTGCAGCGTGGTCAGGCGTCGCGGCCGGGTGCCGGTGCGCAGGCCGCTGAGGTCCCAGAGCGACAGGTCGGCCCCCGCGCAGCGGGCGACGAGGATCCGGCCGGCCGGGCCGCCGAAGGACACGTCCCCGGCGAAGGAGGGACGGCAGTCCAGCCGGGCCAGCGGGGTGCGGCGAGGGGACCCGCCGCCCACGTCCCACAACGTCATGCCCTTGTCGTCCCCCACCGCGGCGAGTGTCCGCCCGTCGGGGCCAAGAACGGCGTCATCGGCGTTCGTCGGCAGCACGTTGCTGCTCCGGAACGGGCTCTCCGCCAGCGTCTCGAAGATGACCCGCCGGGACTCCGCGGACGGATGCAGCGCGTTCGCGGCCAGTCCGAGGTCCAGCGAGCTGCGCGGATCGGTCCCGCGCAGATTCTCCGCCTCCGCCATCAAGGCCCGGTAGGTGGCCAGTTCCCGCTGTTTCTGCGCGCTCCTGCGCTGCTCCTGCGCCTTCTCCTCCTGCCGTACGGCCACCACGGCCGACCCGATCGACACCACCAGGCCGACCACCAGCGCCACAACTGCCGTCTTCAGCACCCTGACCCGGCGCTGCTCGCGGCGGCGCGCGCTCTCGGCCGCTGCCTCGCTCGCGGCCAGGAACTCCGAGTCCCGCTCCGTCATCGGCCCATGGCCGCTCGGGTTCCGCAGCTCCAGTGCGGCCTGGAGTCGGCTGCCCAGGAACAGGAACGCGGCGTCCCGTTCGGCGGCGTGCCAGTCGTCGGCGGCCGTGCGCACCTGTTGCCGCAGCAGCAGCGTGGCGGCGTCCTGCTCGATCCAGCCCTGCAACCGGGGCCATGCGCGCAGCAGTGCCTCGTGGGCGATCTGGGCGGTGTCCTGCCCCACGGTGATCAGCCGGCCCTCGGCCAGCCGGTCGCGGATCCTCCGCGCGCCGGGCGGCAGGCCGTCCAACAGAGCGGCGAGCGGGACCGGATGACGGATCCCGGCCCGGGCGCCGGCGCCGTCCGGAGGCAGGTGCACCATGCGCAGCAGCAGTTCCCGCAGCGCCGCGCGGCCGTCCTCGTCCAGCGACTGGTACAGGGCCTCGCCGGTGGTGGCCACCGACCGCCAGATGCCCCCGGTGGCCTGGTATCCGGCGAGGGTGAGCCGGGCGCCGCTGCGCCGCAGCCAGGTCTCGCGCAGGGCGTGGGCCAGGAACGGCAGCGCGCCGGTCTCGTCGTCGCCGAAGCGGCCCTCACTCAGGTCCTGCAGCAGTCGGTCGGCCAGTCCGGGTTCCAGGCTCAGCCCGACCGCGGCGGCGGGCTCCTCCACGGTGGCACGCAGGTCGTCCTCCCGCATCGGCGAGACGGTCAACTGGCCGCGCTCCAGGGCGCGTTCCAGTTCCGGGTGGGCCAGGCAGCTGCCGTAGTGGTCGGCGCGCAGTCCGAGCACGACCCGGGGGCGGGGGGTCGAGCCGGCGCCCGCCAGGGCCGCGACGAACGCGGCCCGTTCCCCGCCGTCACGGCAGTGCGTGAACAGCTCCTCGAACTGATCGACGACCAGTAATCGGCACTCCTCGCGCCCGTCCAGCGGTGGTGGGAAGCGGCCTGCCTCCAGTGCCGTGCGCACCTCGCGCGCCTCGCGCCCCGTGGCCCGGGCCCACGCTTCGGCCAGCGCACGCATCGGGTGGGATCCGGGCGCCGGCAGCAGCAGCGCGGGCCACGGGGCCTCGCTGTCGCCGGCCGCGTGGCCGCGTTCGAGGCCCGCGAGCAGCCCCGCCCGCAGCAAGGAGGACTTGCCCGCCCCCGAGGCGCCGACCACCACGACCGGTTGACCCGGTTCGCTCGCGGGCCGCCCGACGGCCGTCAGCAGCCGCTCCACCAGGTCGTCGCGGCCGAAGAAGTGACCGCTGTCCTCCGCGAGGAACGGTGCCAGGCCCGGGTAGGGGCAGGGCACGTCGGCGGGCGGCTCAACGGCGCCGCGGCCGTCGGGGGCGTGGTAGGCGCGGTTGCGGGCGACGACCAGTTCGCCCAGCGTCCCCTCGCTCTGCCGGGCCGGGTGGACGCGCGTGTCGTCGGCGAACTCCCGGTCCAGCGCCGCGTGGAGGCGGTCCGCCGTCAGCCACAGCGGCCCGGCGGGGTCACCTTCCGTGAGCAGTCCCAGCAGCCGCCCGCTGAACAGGGTGTGCCGCTCGCCCTCGGGCGCGAAGGACAACTCGTAGTGCGAGGCCGAGCTGAGCAGGAAGCTGCCCCGGGGCCGGGCGGAGACGAACGGCTGCCGTACCCCGCCGTCCGACCGCGGCACCCCGGCCCGCCCGGAGAAGCAGCAGTCGAGGACGACCAGGCTGCCCTGTGCCACCTCCTCCCCCAGCAGGTCGCGCAGAGTGCGGTAGGGGACGGCGCGCGCGATGTTCCGCTCGGAGACGCTGAAGCGAGTGGCCAGGTACAGCTCGTCACCGGGGCCGAGCAGGCCGTGTCCGACGTAGTAGAGCAGCAGCGGCCCGGCCGCATGCGCGGCCGCTTCCTCGACGGCGGCCACCACCTCGGCCGGGTCCGCCCCGCCCGGGACCCGCGTCACGCGTCCGGGCGCCATGCCGCAGACCTCGTGCAGCGCCTTCTCCAGATCGTCCAGCGTGGTGTCCACAGCGGGCAGGTTGGAGAGCTCGGATCCGGGGACGTACGTGCCCGTGCCGATCAGCACCGCGCAGGCACCGGGAGTCGCCAGGTCGCCGGTCACTGCGGCGGGTCCTCCTGCGGCACCTGCGGCGGGTCCTCGCGTGGCGGCCGCGCGAGCCGTTCGGCCAACTCGGCGAGCTCCTGCGGACTGAGGTTGCGGGTCTGCCGAGTCGAAATCTCGATCTTGCTTCCGTCGGAACGGGTGACGGTGATGGTGTGGTTGCTGCGGCGGCTCTGCACCCAGGCGACAGTCGCCCCGGCGAAGACCGCGGCGACCCCACCCGGCTCCAGCAGGGCGACCAGCGCGTCGGTCGCCGGTCCCATGGCGCCCGGCGGAGGTGTCGCGGGCTCCTCCCGATGGATACGGCCGCGCAGTTCCGGCACGTCCAACAGCCAGCCGCGCAGCGCCTCGGCCCCGTCCGGGCGCCCGTCCGCCCACACCGTAATGACGGTACGCATGTGCCCCCTGTGCGCTTGTGGTCTCCCCGCCGCGATCCGCGGTTCTTGGGGATCAGAGGCTACCCACCCCAGGGACCGCGTTCCAGAGCCCCACCACCGCTCACTTGGTCCCCACCGTGGGTGCGTCGACTGATCCGCCCGGCCACTCCCTGACCCGGCGTCGGCTCTGATCTGCGACGCTCACTCAGAGGCCGTTGGTGTAGAGGAGCCGGTTGGGCGAGCCTTGGCCGGCGTTGCCGAGAACGTCCTTGGTGGACCCGTCTTCGAGCCAGGCGGCCAGTTCCTTCGGGAGCGCCTTCGGGTGCTTCGCCGCGTAGAGAGCCGCGACACCGGCGACATGGGGAGACGCCATGGACGTGCCCGTCAGGGCGACGCTGCCGCCGAAGAAGTTGGCCGAGACGATGTCGACGCCGGGCGCGTAGAGCGACAGGCACTCGCCGAAGTTGGAGAAGTCGGTCTCGTCGTCGTCGCGGTCGGTCGCGCCGACGGCCACCACGCGGTCCGCGGACGCGGGCGAGACGTCGCAGGCGTCCGCGGATTCGTTGCCCGCCGCGACGATCGGCAGGACACCGCTGTCCGAGACGGCGGTGACGGCCTTGTTCACCGCGACCGACTTCTCACCGCCGATGGAGGCGTTGAGGACGGCCGGATGCTTGGCGTGGGCCGCCACCCAGTCCAGTCCGGCGATCACACTCGACCAGGTGCCCGAGCCCAGGCAGTCGAGGACCCGGACGCTGACGAGGGAGGCCGCGCGCGCCACGCCGTACGTCTTGCCTCCGACCGTGCCCGCGACATGGGTGCCGTGGCCGTGGCAGTCCCGCCCTTCCCATCCGTCCCCGACGGAGTCGTAGCCGAGCTTGGCGCGGCCCCCGAACTCGGTGTGGTCGAAGTCGATACCGGTGTCGAGGATGTACGCGGTGGCGCCCCGGCCACTGCTCTTCGCGGTGAAACGGTTGTCGAGCGGCAGGTTGTGCTGATCGATACGGTCCAGGCCCCAGGACGCCGGTGCAGACAAGGCCGTCGTCGGCGGGGCCGCTGCCCGGGTGTCGCTGCCCGTGGTTCCCAGCACCGAGACCGCGGCGTCCTCCTCGACCGCCACGACCCCGGGGGTGGAGCGCACTTGGTCGAGCTGAAGCGGGCTGAGCGCGGCGGCGAATCCGCGCATCGCCGACCTGTAGGTGAAGAGCGGCTCCACGCCGGCCCGGCCCGTCATCGACTCCGAGTCGACGCCCTTGCCGAGGGTCACGATGTAGCGACCCGGCACGGCATTCGCCGAGCGGTACAGGGCGGCGGGGGCGGCATGCTCGTCGGACGCCTGGGCGGACTGGGAAGACGCGGACATGAGTCCGGCCGCCACCAAGGCAGCGGTGAGGGCGGCCGCCGCGAAGGCTGTGAGCCTCGTTCTCTTGCGCATGGGCACGAGGAAACACAGAAAGACGATCATAATCAATTACCCAGCGTAGCGATTCGCGACTTTCTGTAGCGGATTTGGGACGGATCCGCCACCAGGGCGAACTCGCACCACACCGTCTTGCCCGGGCTGCGCTCACCCACTCCCCACTTGTCCGCCAGCGCCGCGACGAGGAGGAGACCGCGGCCGCCCTCGTCGTCCGGGTGCGTCGGCGACAGCCGTACGCACCCGTCGCCGCTGTCGTGGAGCTCGACGCGCAGGATGCCGTCCGCATGCAGGAACAGGTGCAGCCGGAAGCCGCGGCCCGGCGGCACACCGTGCATCAGCGCATTGGTGGCCAGCTCGCTCACGCAGAGCAATACGTCGTCCGCCCTGTCCGCCCTGTCCGCCCTGTCCGCCGTGGCCAAGTCGGTCAGCGCCTGCCGGGTGAACTCCCTGGCCGCGGAGACGGACCGGCGGTCCCGTCGGTAGAACGCCTCGCGGAAGTACGGAAGTTGGGGTTCGTCGTTCATGCGGCCACTGTCACAGGGAGTCACTACTATGGATCAGTGCGTCAGGTCGTACAGCCGAGTTGTACGACTCGTGACGGGTCGTACGCGTCCCGCGACGGGAAGGGGGAGCGCATGCACCCAGCCAGAAGGACCAAGAGGATCACCTCTTGGCATGTGATCGGCGCCCAGCTCGCGACCTTCCGCAAGGCGGCCCGTATGACCCAGGCCGAGCTGGCGACACAGTTCTGCGTGGGCGAGGACACGATCGCCTCGATCGAGCAGGGGCGCAGGGCGCTCAAGCTGGATCTCGCGATCGCGCTCGATGAACTGCTCGATACGAAGAGGGCGTTGCAGACGGCGGTGGACAAGGTGCCGGAGCGGGAGCGGTATCCGGCGTTCGCGCAGGACTTCATCGACCACGAGCAGGAGGCGCTGACCCTACTCTCCTACCAGAATCAGGTCGTCCCTGGACTGCTCCAGACCGAGGACTATGCCCGCTCCGTGTTCTCCTGCCTCTATCCGCCGATCAGCCCGGAGGACGCCGAGGAACGGCTGTCCGCTCGGATCGACCGGCAGAAGTTCTTCGAGCGGAAGCCCTGGCCGCCGATGATGAACTTCCTGCTGGAGGAAGTCATCCTGCATCGGCCCATCGGCGGCCGGGAAGTACTGAGCGAACAGATCCTGCACCTTCGGCGCTGTGCCGAACTCCCTTTCCTGGGGCTGCAGATCATGCCGACGAATCGCCAGAAGCACGCGGGGCTCAATGGGCCACTAGTGCTGCTGGAAACCCCCAACCACGATCAACTGGCCTATATCGAGGGGCAACGGGTCAGCTTCCTCGTCGACGACCCTGACGAGGTCAGTGTCCTCCAGCAGAAATATGGGATGCTGCGGTCACAGGCCCTCACCCCTGAGGAGAGCATGGGCCTGCTGGACGATCTGGCAGGAGAGTAATGAATCCCGCAGCAATGACCTGGTTCAAGTCCAGCTACAGCGGCAGCGAAGGCGGCGACTGCATCGAAGTCGCCTACGACTGGCGCAAGTCCAGCTACAGCGGTGACGAAGGCGGCGACTGCGTCGAGGTGGCCGCCCATCCCCTCGCCGTGCACATCCGCGACTCCAAGAACCCCACCGGTCCCGTCCTCACCGTCGCTCCGGCCGCCTGGGCCGCCTTCGTCGCCGAGCGCTGACTAGGGAGACAGGGCGATGCCGAGGGAGTCGGCGCCCATGGGCTTCGGTGCGCCCTTCTCGTAGAAGACATCGACTTCGGTAATCGTGAATCCCGCGGTCGCCAGCATGTCGACGGTCGGCCGGGTGAGGTGACATCCGCCGAAGATCCGCTTGTTCAGCGGTTCGAGCCGCCGTTGCCAGCGGCGCACGTTTTCGTCCTCTTCCGGGGCCAGCCCGTGCTCGAGGAAATGCAGAGTCCCTCCGGGCTTGAGGACGCGCCGCACCTCACGCAGAGCGGCCCCCGCATCGGGGATGGTGCAGAGCGTCCAGGTGGAGAGCGCGGCGTCAAAGCTGTAGTCCTCGAAGGGCAACGCCTGGCCGTCCAGACCGGCGCGCTGCACCGGGACGGTTGCCGCCCTGATGCGTTCCCCGGCGAGTTGCCATCCGACATCGGAAGGCTCGACCGCGGTCACGCTGGTGACGGCCGCCGGGTAGAAGGGCACATTGTGCCCCGAACCGAATCCGATCTCGATCACTTCGCCCTGCAGGCCCTCGCAGACTCGGCGTCGTAGTGGTTGGACCAGCTTCGTCCCGCAGGCGACGTCGACGATCCGCGGCACGATTCGCTGGGCATAGAACCCCATCGCGACCTCCGTGGCTCACTTCCAGCATGGCACCGGCACGGCCCCTGGAGGCACCGTGCCGCTGAGCCGTCGGGGCGCTAGAAGCCGCCGCCGCCGTCGAACCCGCCACCACCACCGTCGAAGCCGCCTCCACCCCCGAAGTCGCCACCGCCGAAGTCGGAGGAGTTGAAGTCGGCGCCCGAGTAGTCGCCGCCGCTGAAGTCCCCGCCGCCGTAGTCGGCCGCGTAGGCCGGTGTGGAGAGCATGCTGCCGAGCAGCGTGCCCACCAGCAGGCCGGGCAGGATTCCGCCGCCGAAGTAGCCGCCGGCCCAGGGGCCGTACGCCGGTCCCGCCTCCCAGTACGGGCGGCGGCCGGAATCCGTCTCGACCGTGCGGGCCATCGGGTCCTCGCCGTCCTCGAGACGGGCGGCGTCGGCGGCACACACCGGGACGTCACGGGTGGCTGCGCCGGCCGGCGTCCAGGAGACGTCGGCGACCGAAGGGCCGTGGCGCGGGTCGAAGAAGCACGGCGCCCGGCGCTCCGGCACCGCCACACCCGTACGGCGTGCGTCCAGGACCGCCAGCGAGTACCGGCCGTCGTCCAGGGCCTGGGTGACTCCGCGTACATCACTGGGATGCTCGGCGGCTCCCATCAGCGACTTCGACTTGTCGTACGAGTCGAGTGCGCGCTCGTAGTCGGCGCGCATGACATCGGTCGCGCCCTTCTCCGAGGGGTGGAAGTCGAGTCGATCCAGCTCCTCGCCGAAAGCCGTGATGTCCTCGTCGACGACCACGCGGAGCTTGTCGAGGGCGGCCCGCTCCTCCTCGGCCTTCTTCCGGCGATTGCGTCGGACGACGGTGTAGGCGCCCGCGCCGCCGGCGACCAGGACCACGCCGAGCGTGATCAGGGAGCCGGTGTTCGAGCCCTGGTCGGGGCTCGCGCCCCAGGAGGAGGGGGCGCTGCCGCGTGCCTGGGGCAGGGCCTGGTCGACGAAGTTGTTCAGCTGGGTGACGGCGTCGGCGCCCGGGGGCGTCTTGACCGCCGTGACCAGGTTCTGCACGGCCTGGTTGCTCATGACGCTGCGGTCCGCGCCCGCGTTGAATCCATTGCCGAGGCGGATCGCGTACAGGCCGGTGACGCCGGTCTCGGTACGGATGTTCCGCAGGACCGAGCCCGGCGGGAACTCCGCGGTGTTGGGCAGGACCGCCACGAAGACCGGCTTGTCCGCGTCCTTGATCTTCTTGGCGAGGGCGTTTGCGTCGGCCTTGGACAGCTGGCCGGAGACGCGCGGGTCCACGTACACGGGGCCCTTCTTCAGCGCCGCGGCCACGGTTTCGGGGCCGGTGGCCGCCTGCGCTCCCGGCGCCGCCACGAGGGCGGTCGCCGAGAACGCAAGGAGCAGACCGGACACTGCGGTGAACAGCCTGGTCTTCATACACTCGACGCTACCTGAATAGGCGCGAATCGGGACAAGCGCGGAGCCTCAATGCGGGGCTCAGCCCCGGACCGCGCCTCAATCGCCGGCGAGGCTCATTTCGGGGCTCCGCCCCAAGCCCCGCTCCTCAAACGCCGGAGGGGCTGAATTTGTACGCTGCGGTCAGCTTGGCCACCGCCCCCGTCAGGTCCCCGGTCAGCAGAAGGTGGTCCGCTTCGGCGAAGGGCTTCGCCGAACCCTCGGTGATGTGCTGGCCCATCCTCTCCTGGGCGATCAGGCGGGCCTGGGAGACCAGCGCACGGGCTTCCGGGGAGTCCGCCCGGCCCGCCGCCTCAAGGATCCTTGCCGCGACGGCGAGGGCCTTCAGGGTGAGCTCCCCGCCCATCGGCGGCTTCTTGAGCGTGGTGAGACCCCAGCCGTACGGGTACTGCGGGTCGTACGCCTTGTCCCCGACATTGATCGGCAGCTGCGCCTGGGACTTCGGCCAGGTGACCGGGAGCTGTCCGGTGAAGGCCTTCTTGCCGTAGAGGACGTCGGCGACGCCGTCGCCCTCCGTGCCCGGGAGCCAGGAGGCGACAAGGGCGTCGATGTCGCCGAGGCGGTCGCCGATGAGCTGGGGGCGGCCGGAGACAATCAGCACCGCGCACTTCATCGCGGCACAGACCTTGTCGACGGCTGCCTTGTCGGCGGCGCTCAGCTCCAGGTCGTGGCCGTTGCCGACATCGCCGACGCCCTCGGCGTACGGGGTCTCGCCGACCACGACCACGCCGACGTCATGGCCGTCGGTGGGTGCGGAGGCGTCCTTGGAGTAGGTGACCGCGTCGGGAGCGGCCTTCTTGATGCCCTCCAGGATGGTCGTACCCGTGGTGATCTTTCCGGAGGAGCCCTGCCAGGTGATGGTCCAGCCGCCGGCCTGGTTGCCGAGGTCGTCGGCGTTGGACCCGGCGACGTACACCTTCTGGGTCGGCTTCAGCGGCAGTACCGCGCCGTCGTTCTTCAGCAGGACCTGGGACTTGGCGGCGGCCTCACGCGCCACGGCGCGGTGTGCGGCCGAGCCGATCTCCGACAGGTTGGAGGTGTCCGCGTACGGCTTCTCGAAGAGACCCAGGGCGAACTTCTGGGTCAGGATCCGGGACACCGCGTCATTGATCCGGGCCTCGGAGATACGGCCCTCGTCGACCTCGTCCTGCAGGGTCTTGTGGAAGTCCGGGTAGTTCGTCGGGACCATGATCATGTCGAGTCCGGCATTGATGGACGTACGGACGTCGCTCGGGTAGTCGCCGGGAATCTGGTCGATCGCCTGCCAGTCGCTGATGACGAAGCCCTTGAAGCCCATACGGTTCTTCAGCACACCGTTGATCATTTCCGCGCCGGCGTGCATCTTTACCGGGCCCTGGTCGTCGCCGAGGATGTCCAGCGAGGAGTACGAGGGCATGACCGTGCCGGTGCCGCGCTTCACCGCCTCCGCGAACGGCGCGAGGTGTACGGCTTCCAGCTCCTGCCGGGTGACCTTGGTGATGCCCTGGTCGATCGTGTACGAGCCGGTGGAGGACGAGCCGAATTCCGTACCGCCGTCGCCCACGAAGTGCTTGGCGGTGGCCAGCACCTTGTCATTGCGGCCGAGGTCCTTGCCGGACGGTGCGCCCTGCATGCCCTTGATCACCGTCTCCATGGCGCTGACCAGGGCCGGGTCCTCGCCGAAGGCCTCGTAGGAACGGCCCCAGCGCTCGTCGCGGGTGACGCAGAGGCAGGGCGCGAAGTCCCACGGAATGCCGGTGGCGCGTACTTCCTTCGCTGTCACCGCGCCGGTCTTCTCGGCGACGGACGGGTCGCGGGTGGCCCCGATGCCGATGTTGTGCGGCATGATCGTCGACCCGATGACGTTGTTGTGGCCGTGCACCGCGTCCACGCCGTAGATCAGCGGGATCTGGAACCGCGTTGCCTGGGCGCGCAGTTGGTAGGCGTCGACCATCTTCGCCCATGCCTCGGGGGCATTGGGGGTGGGCACCGAGCCGCCGCCGGAGAGCAGCGAGCCGAGGCCGTAACCGGCGATGTCGCCCTGCGACTTGAGGGCGTTGCGCTCGGCCTGGGTCATCTGACCGGCCTTCTCCGCGAGCGACATCCGGGAGAGGAGGTCGGCGACGCGCTTTTTCACCGGGAGGCGCTGGTCGAGATACGGCAGGCCGTGGGCGTCCACGACGACCTGCGGGGTCTCGGCCGGGGGCTTGGCGCCGGTGACCGTGAGCTTCAGCGGGATCGTCTCCGCGGACTCGGCCGTGCGGTCCTTCTTCGTGGTCACGGCGACGGTCCGGGACGTGCCGGAAGCAGAACCGGCCGGGAAGGTGACCGTGCCGGAGACCGGCGTGTAGTCCGTGCCCGTTTCGGCGGTGCCGCCCTCGGTCGTGTACGCCACGGTGACGGGCTCGTCGATCGGGCCGGATCCGGTGGTGGCGACGGAGATCTTCACCTGTGCGGTGCCGCCCTCGGCGACCGGGTACACGGCGGCGTCGGTGACAACGTTCGCCTTCAGCGCCGGGTCGGCCTTGCCGTACAGCTGCACGCCGTCCATGGCGAACCTGCCGGGCGCGCCGGTGGGCAGGGTGAGCGCGTATCCCCACATCGCGTTGAGGCCGAGGATGTGGTCGATGCCGCCGACCGGCTGGTAGTCGGCGCGGTAGACGAAGTCGGCGAAGGGGATCTCGACGAGGTGCCAGCCCTCCCAGTCGTCGGTGAAGGACGTGGTCCACAGCTCGGAGGCCTCGCCGTTGGCGCCGCCGTCCTTCAGCTCGAAGTTGATCCGCTTGCCGGATCCGGGCGGCAACGGGGCGGTGTTCTGGCCGAACCACCAGAAACGGATGCCTTTGTGCGCGGTCCAGTCGTGGGCGGGCTTGTCGAAGGCGAAGTCATGGGTGAGTCCGCCCCAGCCACTGATGTCGTAGGTGCCTTCGAGGACCTTGGCGCCCTCGGGGGCGTCGGCACGCTCCTTGAACTCCAGCTTGGGCTGGTCGTCGGCGTCGCTGCCCCAGGTGAAGATCCCCTCGGCCGGGGGGTTGGCGAAGGGGACCTCCCCCTCGAAGGCGTCGACGGTGACAGGGGCAGGGTCGTCGGCGGCGGCGCTCGGAACGGCTGCGGCGAGGAGACCGGTGAGTACGGCGGTCGCGGCGAGCACGGCGGTTCCGGCTCTGGTTCTGGTTCTGGTTCCGCTTCCGGCTCTGGTTCTGAGGCGTGGCATTGCGGCTCCTTCAGTGCGGGTCACGGTTGCGTGCGGTCCTGTACGGCCTTCGGTCGTGTCCTCAATCGCCGGACGGGCTCAATAAGCCCGTCGTCATGACGACGGCGCGGATCGGCGGACGATCAACTCGGTGGGCAGGATGACGGGTTCATGGGGAGCGGCCGTGCCGCCGAGATGGATCAGCAGCATCCGCGCCGCCGTCTCGCCCATCTCCCGCATGGGCTGGCGGACGGTGGTCAGCGGGGGCTCGGTGTGCTGGGCCATGGGGATGTCGTCGAAGCCGACGACGGCGATGTCGTCCGGGACGGACCGGCCTGCGGCACGCAGCGCCCGCAGTGCCCCCGCGGCGCTGAGGTCGTTGTGCGCGAAGACCGAGTCGAAGTGCCTGCCCGTGGCGAGTTGCCGCTCGACAGCGAGCCGCCCCGACAGTTCGGTGAAGTCCCCCTCCGCGATCAGCTCGGTCGGCAGGACCTCGAGGAACCCCTCGAGCCGGTCCTGTACGCAGCCGAAGTGCCGGCGGCCGGTGACGATCAGGGGGCGGCTGCGGCCCGCCGCCAGCAGATGGCCGGCGGCCGACGCACCGCCCTCGCGGTTGGTGGTGGCGACGGACGGGAACTCCGGGTGGTGGCCGCGGTCGTCGATGAGGACGACCGGGAGTCCCTTGCGGTGCATCGCGGTGATGGTGTCGAGGGTGTTCTCGGGTTCGACGACGAGGAGGCCGTCGAAGGCGCGGGCGGAGACCTGACTGGTGAAGTGCTCGACGGACTCGGCGCCACGGTTGCAGGTGAAGAGCAGCAGCCCGTATCCGGCGGCCTCGACGGTGTCCACGACTCCCTGGAGTACTTCGCCCATCCAGGGCCAGGTGAGCGGGGGCGTCAGCATGCCGACCGTACGGCTGCTGCCGCGGGCCAGACCGACGGCACCCAGGCTGGGCACATAGCCGAGGCTTGCGATCACTTCACGAACGCGGGCAGCTGTGCCGGCGTCGACTTCGCCCCTGGTGTTCAGGACGCGGGACACGGTGGTCTTGCTGACGCCAGCCTCACGTGCGACATCGGCGATCGTGACGGGCATTCCGGGGCCTCCGCGTCGAGGTCTGGAACCGGTGCCGGAACCGGTACCGGTGGTGCGCGGCGAGTCAACTCGTACCGGGTCCTGTCGTCAAGACTTCACACCGAGATCGGCCGAATCCCAAGTTCCGGGCATGTGCGGGGTGTTGTGCGTTCAGGGTCTGAAAGCGCAAACCCTTGACGGCTGTACGCGGTGGCAGTTCACTCACGCCTCGTCCCCCCACACCACTGCCGGAGAGGGCCCAGCCCATGGCACGACGTACCGGAACGATCAGAATCCTGCTCGCATCGGCCCTGGCCGCCGCCGGACTCACCGGTCTGACGACGGGCTCGGCGCAGGCCGCGGGCGAGCAGGTGAACATCTGGCTGACCACGACGGACGACGCCGGCGGCCGCCATGTCACCCGCGGCCTCCAGCAGCAGACATCCGTCAACTTCCAGGCGGGCAGCGGCGGCAGCGGCACCAACGTCACCGTCGACGAGAACATCCGCTTCCAGACCTTCACCGGCGGCGGCGCCTCCTTCACGGACACCGCGGCCTGGCTGATGAAGGGCAGCGGAGCGCTGTCCCAGGCGACCCGTGACGCGACGATGAAGAAGCTCTTCTCGCCGACCGAGGGAATCGGTCTCTCCTTCGTCCGCAATCCGATGGGCGGCTCGGACCTGGCCCGCTTCGGTTACACGTACGACGATGTGCCGGCCGGCCAGAGCGACCCGGCGCTGTCGAAGTTCTCGATCGCGCACGATCTCGCCGACGTACTGCCGCTGACGAAGCAGGCCAAGCAGCTCAATCCGGCGCTCACCACGGTGGCCTCGCCATGGACGGCACCCGCCTGGATGAAGGACAGCGGGCAGCTCAACGGCGGCTGGCTGAAGTCGGAGTACTACGGCTCCTACGCGAACTACTTCGTGAAGTATCTCCAGGCCTACCGCGACCAGGGCATCCCGGTCGACTACGTCACCGCGCAGAACGAGCCGACCTGCTGCGACAGTTACCCGTCGATGAGCTGGAACGGCTCGGGTCTGGCGTACTTCACCAAGAGCGAGCTGTTGCCGAAGCTCCAGGCGGCGGGCCTGCCGACCAAGGTGCTGGCGCACGACTGGAACTGGGACACCTACGACGCGTACGCCGCCCCGACGGTGAATGACGCGGCGGTCCGCAGCCACCCGAACTTCGGCGGGATCGCCTGGCACGGCTACGGCGGGAACATCTCCAAGCAGACCGAGGTGCACAACCAGTATCCGCAGCTGGACGCCTTCCAGACCGAGCACTCCGGCGGCACCTGGATCGCCAACCAGCAGCGCGAGGACATGACCAACATCATCGACTACACCCGTAACTGGGCGAAGTCGGTGACCAAGTGGTCCCTCGCCGTCGACCAGAACCGGGGCCCGCACAACGGCGGCTGCGGAGTCTGCGACGGACTCGTCACGGTGCACAACGGCGACGGTCGCCACGGCCAGGTCGACTACATGATCGAGTACTACACGATGGGCCACCTCACCAAGTTCGTGCGGCCCGGCGCCCACCGGATCGCCTCGACGGCGAGCTCGGCCGTGCCGAACGTGGCCTGGCGCAACCCCGACGGCTCGAAGGCGCTGATCGCGTACAACGACGGCTCGGCAGCACAGACGATCACCGTCAACTGGGGCGGTCAGCACGCCACTTACGCACTGCCGGGCAAGACATCCGCGACCTTCACCTGGTCCGGCACACAGGCCGGCGGCTCGGACCCGACCGGTAGCCTGACCGGCCTGGCGGGCAAATGCCTCGATGTGGCGGGCGGCGCCGGCGCGGACGGCACGGCCGTCCAGCTCTGGGACTGCAACGGCTCCGCCGCCCAGCAGTGGACGGTCCGCGCGGACGGCACCGTCCAGGCGCTCGGCACATGCCTGGACGTGACCGCCGGCTCGACCGCGAACGGCGCGAAGGTCCAGCTGTACGGGTGCAACGGCTCCGGCGCACAGCAGTGGCGCTACGAACCGTCGAGCGGTGATCTGGTGAACGTCCCGGCGGACAAGTGCCTCGACGTCTCCGACAACTCCTCGGCGAACGGCGCCCGCGCACAGATCTGGGCGTGCACCGGAGCCGCCAACCAGAAGTGGCGGCTCCAGTCCTGACCTGCGAGGGCTACTCGGCCGGTTCGACGCCGGCGCGCAGCAGACCGTAGGTGTACGCGTCCTCCAGGGCCTGCCAGGAGGCGGCGATGACGTTCTCGGCGACGCCGACCGTGGCCCATTCGCCGCTTCCGTCGCCCGTCGTGATCAGTACGCGGGTGGTGGACTCGGTGCCGTGGCGGCCTTCGAGGATGCGGACCTTGTAGTCGACCAGCTCCATCTTGGCGAGCTGCGGGTAGATCTTCTCCAGGCCGACGCGCAGCGCCCGGTCGAGCGCGTTGACCGGGCCGTTGCCCTCGGCGGTGGCGACGATGCGCTCGCCCTTGGCCCACAGCTTCACAGTGGCCTCATTGGCGTGGGTGCCGTCGGGGCGGTCCTCGACGATGGCCCGCCAGGACTCCGTACGGAAGTAACGGCGGGCCCGGCCCTCCGCCTCCGCACGCAGCAGCAGCTCGAAGGAGGCGTCCGCCGCCTCGTATGTGTAGCCCCTGAGCTCGCGCTCCTTGACCCGCTCGACGACCCGGCCGACGAGCTCACGGTCACCGCCGAGGTCGATACCGAGCTCTTTGCCCTTGAGCTCGATTGAGGCGCGGCCCGCCATGTCGGAGACGAGCATCCGCATGGTGTTGCCGACCTGCTCGGGGTCGATGTGCTGGTACAGATCGGGGTCGACCTTGATGGCGGAGGCATGCAGTCCGGCCTTGTGGGCGAAGGCCGAGACGCCGACGTACGGCTGGTGCGTGGAGGGGGTGAGGTTGACGACCTCGGCGATCGCGTGCGAGATCCGGGTCATGTCGGCCAGCGCGCCCTCGGGCAGCACCTTCTTGGCGTACTTGAGCTCCAGGGCGGCGACGACCGGGAAGAGGTTGGCGTTGCCGACGCGCTCGCCGTAGCCGTTGGCGGTGCACTGGACGTGGGTGGCGCCCGCGTCGACGGCGGCGAGGGTGTTGGCGACGGCGCAGCCGGTGTCGTCCTGGGCGTGGATGCCCAGGCGGGCGCCGGTGTCGGCGAGGACGGTGGAGACAACGGCCTGGATCTGGGCGGGCAGCATTCCGCCGTTGGTGTCGCACAGGATGACGACATCGGCGCCCGCGTCGGCCGCTGTGCGCACGACGGACTTGGCGTACTCCGGATTGGCGCGGTAGCCGTCGAAGAAGTGCTCACAGTCCACGAATACCCGGCGGCCCTGCTCGCGCAGGTAGGAGACGGTGTCGCGGACCATCTCCAGGTTCTCCTCGAGGGTGGTCCGCAGCGCCAGCTCCACATGCCGGTCATGCGATTTGGCGACCAGCGTGATCACCGGTGCACCCGACTCGAGCAGCGCTCTGACCTGCGGGTCCTCGGACGCCTTGGCGCCAGGGCGGCGGGTGGCGCCGAAGGCGACGAGCTGTGCGTTCCGGAAGGTGATCTCCTGCTGGGCACGCGAGAAGAACTCCGTGTCCCGGGGATTGGCGCCGGGCCAGCCGCCCTCGATGAACCCCACGCCGAAGTCGTCCAGGTGCCGTGCGATGGTCAGCTTGTCCGCAACGGTGAGGTTGATGCCTTCGCGCTGCGCGCCGTCGCGCAGCGTCGTGTCGAAGACATGGAAGCTGTCGTCGGTCTCCGTGTCCGTGGCCTGTGTGGTCATGGCTGTGTTGACTCCTGTCGGATGAGTGGCTCCCGGAATTACTGGCTCCACTTGCCCCCATCATCGCGCGCTGGTCGCTTCCGGCCGAGGTGGGGCCGTAAAACGAAAAAACCCCTCGCGGGTGCGAGAGGTCTGCGCGCGGGTCTGGGGCACGGTGGTCGCGTCGTAGTTGTTGGTACGAGGCGATCACTGAGGACCGGCGCGCCTGCTGCCCATAATCATGGCGAACGAAAGCACGGTCGCAGTCTGCCATACGCCGTGCGGCGGGCGGGATGGGGTCTCACCATGCGGGCGCCTGCGCTTGCTCGTCCTGGAGCGCCACCCCAGGGCCCCAAGCCTCCCCCGGGGCTCCGCCCCCTGGCCCCCGTACGCCCTTCGGGCGTGTCCTCAATCGCCGGACGGGCTGGGGTCCTCCGGGCGGGAGCCCAGCCTCGTCGGCGGGACATTTCAGCCCCTCCGGCGTTTGAGGAGCGGGGCTTGGGGCGGAGCCCCAACAGAGGCCCCGCCGGCGATTGGGCGCATGGCCCGGGGCCGATAATTCAGCCCCGCCGGCGAGGAAAGGGCCCCTCTTACTTCACCCGGGCCGGGGCCGTCGCCGAGACCTCCTCGCGGCGCGCGGGCGCCGTCGCCGCCACCCGGTTCAGGTCGATGTCACGCGTCTCGCGCATCGACAGGTACACCACCAGCGACACCGCCGCGCAGCCCGCCACGTACCAGTAGAAGCCCGACTCCAGCCCCGCATCCTTGAACCACAGCGCCACATACTCCGCCGTGCCGCCGAACAGCGCGTTCGCGATGGCGTACGGCAGCGCGACACCCAGCGCGCGGATACCCGTCGGGAACAGCTCGGCCTTCACACACGCGTTGATCGACGTGTAGCCGGTGATCACCACAAGGGCCAGCAGCGCAAGCCCCAGCGCCGGCCAGAACGAGCCCGCGTGCTTGAGCATCGTCATGATCGGCACGGTCAGGAAGGTCGAGCCGACCGCGAACGTGATCAGCAGCGGACGGCGGCCGATCCGGTCGGAGAGCTTGCCCGCGAGCGGCTGCAGACAGGCGAAGACGATCAGCGCGCAGAAGGAGACCAGGGTCGCGGTCTGCTTGGGCAGCCCGGCGGAGTTGGAGAGGTACTTGGTGAGGTAGGTCGTGTACGTGTAGTACGCGACGGTGCCGCCCATCGTCAGGGCGATGACCAGGAACGCCTCGCGCTTGTGCGCCCACAGGGCCTTGATCGTGCCCTTGTCCCCGGCGGGGGTGTCGTCGCCGGACTCCTCGTACACATCGGTCTCGAGCATGTTGCGGCGCAGATAGAAGACGATCGCCGCTCCGAGCGCGCCGATGATGAACGGGATGCGCCAGCCCCAGCTGTGCAGGGCGTCGTCGGACATGGTGCGCTGCAGGATGATCTGCAGACCGAGGCCGACGATCTGGCCCGCGGTCATCGACACGTACTGGAAACTGGAGGCGAAGCCGCGGTGCTCCGGGGCGGAGGCCTCGGTGAGGTAGGTCGCGCTGGCCGCGTACTCTCCGCCGACGGAGAGGCCCTGCAGGAGGCGGGCGATCAGCAGCACCACCGCGCCGCCGTAGCCCGCGACGCCGTAGGTGGGCGCGATCGCGATCAGGACCGCGGATGCGGACATCAGACTGACGGTCAGAGTCAGCGCCGCCTTGCGGCCCTTGCGGTCACCGACCCGGCCGAGCAGCCAGCCGCCGACCGGTCGCATGAAGAAGCCGACGGCGAAGATGCCTGCGGTGTTCATGAGCTTGGCGGTGTCGTTCCCTTCGGGGAAGAACGCCCCCGCGAAATAGGTCGCGAAGCTCGCGTACACAAACCAGTCGAACCACTCGACCATGTTGCCGGCGGAACCGACCCAGATCTTCTTCCAGTGCTCTCGTCCCATGAGGTGAAACCGTGCCGGAGGGGCACAACCGCAACAAGACGGCGTGCGGCAACGATCGGGAGTACTTGCGTACGTTGCGTTCCCGGGAGGTCGGTCAGCGGGCGGGCCCGAGCAGCGTCTCGTCGAGGAATTCCCGCACGTGGGCGAGGACTTGGGCGCGTCCTGTACCCGGTATTCCGACGGCGACATGAACGCTGAAACCGTCGAGCAGGGCGCGCAGCCGGGCGGCGAAGCGGTCGGGGTCGACGGCATGGAACTCGCCGCGCGAGATGCCTTCGGCGATCAGCGCGACGAGGTCCCGGTGCCAGGCGCCCTCGATGGCGGCCTGCCGGGCACGGGCGTCGGCCTCGGCGTTCTGTGAGCGGTTCCAGACCTCGAGCCAGAGCGTCCAGTGAGGGTCGCGGGGCCCGTCGGGGATGTAGAGATCGACGTACGCGTCGAGGCGTTCGGCGGCGGAGGCCTGCTGGGAGAGCAGGGCACTGCGCTCGGCACCGAGACGGCCCTCGCTCCACTCGAGGGTCTGCAGGAGCAGCTCGTCCTTGGTGCGGAAGTAGTAGAGGAGATGCCCGCTGCTCATCCCGACCTCACGGCCGAGCCCGGCCATGGTGAGCCCGTCGAGGCCGCGCTCGGCAATGGTCGCCATGGCGGCGACGAGGACGGACTCCCGTGGCGGCGCGATGTTGCGGCGGCGCGCGGCAGGGCTCATACGGCGGCCACCGGCACGCTCGGAGGGCGGCCGCATCTCGCGTTGAGGAACACATTCACCCGTATGTTCTACCTGATCCCACTCGCCGCCGAGGACGATCCAGCGGTCCTCGGCCCTGCGCGAGCACAGGGCCTCGGACATCAGACCCTGGGCTGCTGCTGTGTGATGCAGTGGATGCCGCCGCCACCGGCGAAGATCGTGCGGGCGTCGACCAGGGTGACCGTACGGCCGGGGTAGAGGCTGCGGAAGATGCCCGCCGCGATCTCGTCGCGCGGGTCGTCGAAGGCGCACAGCACCACGCCGCCGTTGCAGACGTAGTGGTTGATGTACGAGTAGTCGACCCATGCGCCGTCCTCCTCCCGTACGACGGTCGGCGCCGGGACCTCGACAACCTCGATACGGCGGCCCCGTGCGTCCTTCTGGGACTTCAGCATCTCCACGTTCTCCTTGCAGAGCTCGTGGTCGGGGTGGGCCGGGTCCGGCTGGCTGTGGGCGACTATCACCCCCGGGCCGGCGAATGCGGCGACGATGTCGACATGGCCGAGCGTGCCGTAGCCGTGCGGGGGATAGTCCGCGGTCAGGCCGCGCTTCAGCCAGATCGCCCTGGTCGTGCCGAGCTTGGCATGGATCTCGGTCTCGACCTCCTCCTTCGTCCAGCCCGGGTTGCGCTCGGGGCCGAGCTGCACGGTCTCGGTGAGCAGTACCGTGCCGTCGCCGTCGACATGGATGCCGCCGCCCTCGTTGACCAGCGGTGAGCTGTGCGAGGGCACGCCGACGAGGTCCGCGACAAGCCGGGCGATCTTCGCGTCGTGCTCCCAGCTGGCCCACTCCTGCGCGCCCCAGCCGTTGAACACCCAGTCCACAGCGGCCAGTTGGGTTCCGTCGGTGACGAAGGTCGGACCGATGTCGCGCATCCACGCGTCGTCCAGCTCGCGCTGGACGATGTCGATGTCCGGGCCGAGGAGTGCGCGGGCGCCCCCGGCCTGGCCCGGGCTCACGACCATGGTGACCGGCTCGAAGCGGCGTACGGCCCGGGCGACGGACGCCCACGCCCGGCGGGACTCGGCGAGATCGTCCCCGGTGAAGGTGGCGTTGGGGCCCGGCCAGGCCATCCAGGTGCGCTCGTGCGGGGCCCACTCGGGCGGCATACGGAAGGTCATATCGTCGGACTCCTAGAGGAAGTAGAGGCGGTTGAGGGAGATCGAGTCGGCGGGTTCGGACCGCAGCGGGTCGCCGTCGAGCGTGACCAGGCCACTGCCGGCGTCCACTCCGACCTCGCCGAGCCGGGAGTTGAGCCGCAGATCGGCCGGGCCGATGCCGCGCGTGCCGCGTACCGCGACCCGGCGGCGGCGCGTCGGCATCAGGTCGGAGCCCAGTTCGGTCGCGGCCCTCGCCACGAAGGCCACCGAGATGTCCGCGGCGGTCGCTCCGTACGCCCCGAACTGCGGGCCGAGGACGAGCGGTTCACAGGTGTCGGTCGCGGCATTGGGGTCGCCCGTCACCCCGTATGTGGGGAAGCCCGACTTCAGTACGAGCTGCGGCTTCGCCCCGAAGTACTGCGGCTTCCACAGCACGATGTCCGCGAGCTTGCCCACCTCGATCGAGCCGATCTCGTGCGAGAGGCCGTGTGCGATCGCCGGGTTGATGGTCAGTTTCGCCATGTAGCGCAGCACACGCGCGTTGTCGTCGTGCGCGCCGTCGCCCTCCATCGGGCCGAGCTCGGCCTTCATCTTCCCGGCCATGGCGAAGGTGCGGCGTACGGTCTCGCCCGCGCGCCCCATCCCCTGCGCGTCCGACGAGGTGATCCCGATCGCGCCGAGGTCGTGCAGCACGTCCTCCGCACCCATCGTTCCGGCCCTGATCCGGTCCCGCGCCATCGCGGCGTCGCCCGGCAGATCGGTCTTGAGGTCGTGTACGGAGACGATCATCCCGTAGTGCTCGGCGACCGCGTCCCGGCCGAAGGGCAGGGTCGGATTGGTGGACGAGCCGATGACGTTCGGTACGCCCGCCATCTTGAGCACGTTCGGTACGTGTCCCCCGCCGCAGCCCTCGATGTGGAAGGCGTGGATCGTGCGGCCGTCCAGGACGCGCAGCGTGTCCTCGACCGACAGGCATTCGTTCAGACCGTCGCTGTGCAGCGCGACCTGGACGTCGTACTCCTCGGCGACGCGCAGCGCGGTGTCGAGAGCCCGCGTGTGCGCGCCCATGTCCTCGTGGACCTTGAAGCCGGACGCGCCGCCCTCGGCGAGCGCCTCCACCAGAGGCGCGTCGTGGGACGACGAACCGCGCGCCAGGAAGCCGATGTTGACCGGCCAGGCGTCGAAGGCGTTGAAGGCGTGGCGCAGTGCCCAGGGCGAGTTGACGCCGACGCCCCACACCGGGCCGAACTCCTGGCCGATGACGGTGGTGACACCGGAGGCGAGCGAGGCCTCCATGATGCGCGGCGAGAGCAGATGGACATGGGTGTCGACGGCTCCGGCGGTGGCGATCATGCCCTCGCCGGGCACGATGCTCGTGCCCGTGCCGACGACGACGTCGACACCGTCGAGGGTGTCCGGGTTCCCGGCCCGC
Organism: Streptomyces sp. NPDC002730; assembly: GCF_042888805.1. Lineage (NCBI taxonomy): Bacteria > Bacillati > Actinomycetota > Actinomycetes > Kitasatosporales > Streptomycetaceae > Streptomyces > Streptomyces sp. NPDC002730. The sequence goes on along the minus strand of NZ_JBIAQG010000007.1, from coordinate 231,169 downwards.
CCGATGGCGTGGATCCTGCCTTCGCGGATGCCGATCGACACCTTGCGGATGCCCTGTGCGGCGTCGATGACAAGCACGTTGCTTATGACGACATCGCAGGTCTCGCGTACGGCGGCGGCCTTCAGATGCAGCCCGTCGCGCGCGGTCTTGCCGAAGCCGGCCAGGAACTCGTCGCCCGGCTTCTGCGTGTCCGACTCGACGCGGACCACGAGCCCGGAGTCGCCGAGCACGACCCGGTCCCCGGCGCGGGGGCCGTGCACGGACGCGTACTCGTACGGATCGATTCCGGTCCTGTCGGTGCCGGTCATGAGCGGACCTCCAGCTCGTGGTGGGCGTACGACGCGGGGCGCGGGGCGGTGCCCGCCGCGCAGCGCGGCGTACGGAACTGCGTGCGGCACTGCGTACGGCGCGAGGCGGCGCTCAACGCTCCGCTCCCAGATAGCCGCACGCCGCCGCACGCCGCAGCGCCTCTTCCTTCGCGCCGGGCGCGTCCAGCGGGCCGTCGACCAGGCCCGCGAAACCGATCGCGATCCGGTCGCCGCCGATGGGCAGCAGGCCGACCTCGGCCTCGCCGCCCGGGTCGAAGCGGACGGAGGACCCGGCGGGGACACAGAGCCGCATGCCGTACGCCGCGGTGCGATCGAAGTCGAGTCGCGGATTGGCCTCGAAGAAGTGGAAGTGCGAGGTGACGCTGACCGGCACGGCCGCGGTGTTGCGCACGGTGAGCCTGAGTGCGGGCTCGGGCTCGGTGTGCGGCGGCGCGGGCAGTACGGCGCCGGGAGCGCCGTCGCCGAGTCCGCCGCCTCCGATCGGCTCGGAGACCACGGCGAGCCGTGAACCGTCGTCGAAGACGGCCTCCACATGCACCTCGGTGACCACATCCGCCACACCGGGCAGGACATCGTCGGGGCCCAGCACACTGCGGGCCGCCTCGATCGCCTCCGCGAGCCGTCGACCGTCGCGGGCCGCCTCGCAGACGGTGTCCGCGATGAGCGCGGTCGCCTCGGGGACATTGAGCCTCAGGCCACGGGCCCGGCGCGCCCGCGCCAGTTCGGCGGCACCGAAGAGCAGCAGCCGGTCGCGCTCGGTCGGGGTCAGTCGCACGTCACCACACCTCCCTGTTTGAACGTCACTCTAACTGCGAGTTTCTTTTCACGGAAGCATTGACGGAGGACCGATGCCTGAGTCACATTGAGCGCCACTCAAACAGCCGAGTCTCAGGGGCACCCCTATGCCGATAGAACAGCGCGGAGTCGACACCATCCCGGATGTGGAGCGCACCAGTACGCCACGCGATCTCATCTCGATCCTGCTGGGCTCGAACCTCTGCCTGGGCGTCATCGTCTTCGGCTGGCTGCCGCCGTCCTTCGGGCTCGGCCTGTGGCCCTCAGTGACCTCGATCGTCATCGGCACGCTGGTCGGCATCCTGGTCACAGCCCCGCTCGCGCTGATTTCCCTGCACACGGCGACCAACCTCTCCACGTCCAGCGGCGCCCAGTTCGGCGTACGCGGCCGGCTCGTCGGCTCGGTCGTCGGCCTGCTGCTCTCGCTCGGGTACACCGCCCTCACGCTGTGGATCGGCGGCGACGTGATGGTCGGCACCCTGTCCCGGCTGATCGGGCTGCCCGACGGCGGGGCCACCCGCGCCCTGATGTACACGCTGCTCGCGGGCTGCACGGTCGTCGGCGCGATCTACGGCTACCGGCTGCTGCTCCGGCTCAGCAAGGTGCTGTCCATCGGCATGGTCATCCTGCTGCTGGTCGGCGTCTTCGCCTACGCGGGCGACTTCACGACGGCCGCGCCCCCCGACACCCCGTACCTGCTCGGCTCCTTCTGGCCCACCTGGCTGCTCGCGGCCGTCGCCGCCGGGCTGAGCGGCCCGGTCGCCTTCATCACGCTGCTCGGTGACTACACGCGCTACATCTCGCCGCGCCGCCACAGCACCCGCAAGGTGTACTGGGCCGGCTGTCTGGGTCTCCTCCTGGGCCTGCTGGTGCCGCAGCTGTTCGGTACGTACACGGCTCTCGCCGCCCGCGCGGGGCTGGAGTACTCGGGACCGCTCGTCGACGCCGCGCCCTTCTGGTACCTGGGACCGCTGCTCCTCGCGGCCTCGGCAGGTTCCGTCGGCAACTCCGGCCTGATGCTGTACTCGATGGGCCTCGACCTGGACGCGATCCTGCCGAAGGCCACCCGCGCCAAGGCCACCGTGATGGCCGCCGTCGTCGCGACCACGTTCGTGTTCCTCGGCTCGTTCGCATGGGACGCGCAGTCGGCCATGACGTCCTTCGTGCTGCTGCTGACAGCCATCGGCACCCCCTGGGCGGTGATCACGCTGATCGGACACGTGCGCTGCGGCGGCCAGTACGACCCGGACGCGCTGCAGGTCTTCAACCGCCGCGCCCGGGGTGGCATCTACTGGTACCGGGCGGGCTGGAACGTGCGGGCCACGGCGTCCTGGGCGCTGGGCGCGGCGGTCGGTCTGACGGCGGTCTCCACGACGGTCTACGAAGGCCCGCTGCTCGCCCTCACGGGCGGAGTGGACTGCAGCTTCATCCTCTCCGGCATGGTCGGTGGCCTGACGTACACGCTGCTGACCCTGCGGGCTCCGGTCCCGGCCGCGGGCGCCGCGGCGGAACCGTCCACGGTCGACGTCACCGCCTGACGGACGGCGCGGAGACGACGGAGGCCCGCCGCCGGTGTGAACCGGGGCGGGCCTTCGTACGCAGAGCTGCGGTCGGCGTCAGCCCACCTGGTGGGTCCAGCCGTGGACGTCCTCCGCCTTGCCCGTCTGGATGTCCAGCAGCGCCTTGCGCAGCCGCAGCGTGACCTCGCCCGGCTGGCCGCCGGACTGCTTCCATTCGCCGCTCGCGGACTTGACCAGGCCGACCGGGGTGATGACCGCGGCCGTACCGCAGGCGAAGACCTCGGTGAGCGTGCCGTTCTCGGTGTCGGCCATCCACTGGTCGATGGAGATCCGGCCCTCCTCGGACTCGTAGCCGAGATCCTTGGCGAGCCGGAGCAGCGAGTCACGGGTGATGCCGGCGAGCAGCGAGCCGGTGAGCTCGGGGGTCACGATGCGGTTCCCGTACACGAAGTACAGGTTCATGCCGCCCAGTTCCTCGACCCACTTGTGCTCCACGGCGTCGAGGTAGGCGACCTGGTCGCAGCCCTTCTCGGCGGCCTCGGCCTGGGCGAGCAGGGACGCGGCGTAGTTGCCCCCGGTCTTGGCGTCGCCCATGCCGCCGGGGACGGCGCGCACACGGTCCTCGGACAGCCAGATGGAGACCGGCTTGACGCCGCCGGGGAAGTAGGCGCCCGCGGGCGAGGCGATGACGATGAAGAGGTACTCGTTGGCGGGCCGCACACCCAGGCCGACCTCGGTCGCGATCATGAAGGGGCGCAGATACAGCGAGGACTCTCCGCCGTGCGCCGGGACCCACGCCGTGTCCTGCTGGACCAGTGCGTCGCACGCCTCGATGAAGGTCTCGACCGGCAGCTCCGGCATCGCCAGCCGGGCCGCGGACCTCTGGAAGCGCTGGGCGTTCGCCTCGGGACGGAAGGTGACGACCGAGCCGTCGGGACGGCGGTAGGCCTTCAGGCCCTCGAAGATCTCCTGCGCGTAGTGGAGCGTCATATTGGCCGGGTCGATCGACAGCGGCGCGTACGGGACGAGCTGAGCGTCGTGCCACCCGCGCCCCTCCGTCCACTTGATCGTCACCATGTGATCGGTGAAGTGGCGGCCGAATCCGGGGTTGGCCAGGATCGCCTCGCGCTCCGCGTCGGACAGCGGGTGCGAGGAAGGCTTGAGCTCGATCGTGGGCGTCGTCATGAGTGCAGTGTCCTTCACCGGTTGTTTGTGACGGACCGCGCTCACGCCGCTGCGACTGCTAGGACGTCCGAGCTTTCCCGCATGCCGCGGCCCACGTCGATTATCGCTCGCGTGGGGCCGTGCAAGAAACGGGGTGAATGCGGTCCAGGGTTGATGGTGACACCCGGAGGCCGCACAGGAGAAGCCGCCGGGTGCTGATGCGACCCGGCGGCTTCAGTGGAACCGTCAGGTCAGCCGGCTACTCGTACCGCGAGCGCGTCGCCGATCTCGTCCGTCGTACGGACCGTCGTACCGTCACGCTCCGCGAGGTCGGCGGAGACGGCCTCCTCGATGCGTGCCGCCTCGGTCTCGAAGCCGAGGTGACGCAGCAGGAGGGCGACGGAGAGGATCGTGGCCGTCGGGTCGGCCTTGCCCGTGCCCGCGATATCGGGCGCGGAGCCGTGGACGGGCTCGAACATCGACGGGAAGGTGCCCGTCGGGTTGATGTTGCCGGACGCGGCCAGGCCGATACCGCCGGTCACGGCAGCGGCGAGGTCGGTGAGAATGTCACCGAAGAGGTTGTCGGTGACAATGACGTCGAAGCGCTCCGGCTGAGTGACGAAGAAGATCGTCGCGGCGTCGACGTGCAGATAGTCGGTGGTGACCTCGGGGTACTCCTGGCCGACCCTGTCGAAGATGTTCTTCCACATGTGACCGGCGTAGACGAGGACGTTGTTCTTGTGGACCAGCGTCAGCTTCTTGCGCGGACGGGAGTTGGCCCGCTCGTACGCGTCACGGACGACGCGCTCGACACCGTACGCCGTGTTGAGGCTGACCTCGGTGGCGACCTCGGCGGGCGTACCGGTGCGCAGGGAGCCGCCGTTGCCGGTGTACGGACCCTCGGTGCCCTCGCGGACGACGACGAAGTCGATGTCGGGGCGGCCGGCCAGCGGGGTCGCGGTGTTCGGGAACAGCTTCGACGGACGCAGGTTGACGTAGTGGTCGAAGGCGAACCGCAGCTTGAGCAGCAGCCCGCGCTCCAGCACACCGGACGGCACGGACGGGTCGCCGATCGCGCCGAGCAGGATCGCGTCGTGGTTCTTGAGGGACTCGAGCTCCGCGTCCGGGAGGGTCTCTCCGGTGCGGTGCCAGCGCTGGGCGCCGAGGTCGTACTCCTTGGTCTCCAGCTTCACATCCTGCGGGAGGACGGCGGAGAGGACCTTCAGGCCCTGAGCCACGACTTCCTGGCCGATGCCGTCACCGGGGATCACTGCGAGATTGATGCTGCGAGACATATCGGCACCCTACTCCGCGTCCCATCCAATGACACTTGATGTCCACCATCCGGACAGGCGTGTCCTCGATCGCCGGACGGGCCCGAACTCCGCCGACCGGTCGGACTCGGTGGGAAGTTTGTGAATCGTTCACCCAAAGTCTGGGCCGGCGTTCGAAGTTACTGGCAAGTTCGGCGCCATGGCCGAAACCCCCCACCTGGGCGTCCCCGAAGACCTCGCCCGCCGTATGAGCATGCCGGAGCAGCACGAGTATCTGCGCGCCAAACACGCGCGCCCCAAGCTCTCCCGGCGCGGCGCGCTGGCCGGCGGCCTTGCGGCGGGTGTGGCGGGCGGCGGCGGTCTGCTGCTCGGCCGTGCGTCCACCGCGAGCGCGGCCTCCCCCGAGCTCGCCACGGCCCCGGCGACCGCGGTGGTGAACGGCTCGCTGGTCGCGCCGTTCGGGCGCCATCTCGCCTTCGGCGCCGATCCGAAGACGCAGATGCGGATCTCCTGGCAGGTGCCGTTCGCGGTGAAGAAGCCGTACCTGCGCGTCGGTCCGAAGCCCTGGGATCTGAGCCGGAAGATCGAGGCCGAGGTGCGCGATCTGCACACGCCCTCGCTGTCGAAGAAGCTGCCGGCGGTCGACCAGTACTACCTGCACGCGGGGCTCGACGGGCTGAAGCCGGGGACGACGTACTACTACGGGGTCGGGCACGACGGCTTCGATCCGGCCTCGCCCGAGCGGATGGCCACGATCGGCTCGTTCCGTACGGCTCCGGCGACGCCCGAGAAGTTTGTCTTCACAGCCTTCGGGGACCAGGGCGTGAGCTATGACGCCCTCGCCAACGACCAGTTGATCCTCGGTCAGAACCCGTCCTTCCATCTGCACGCGGGCGATATCTGCTACGCGGACAGCAGCGGGCAGGGCAAGGAGTCGGACACCTACGACGCACGGGTGTGGGACCAGTTCCTGGCACAGACGGAGAGCGTGGCCTCGCGGGTGCCGTGGATGGTGACCACCGGCAACCACGACATGGAGGCCTGGTACTCGCCGAACGGCTACGGCGGCCAGTCGGCCCGCTGGTCGCTGCCGGGGAACGGTCCCGACGCGCGCAATGCGCCGGGCGTGTACTCCTTCACGTACGGCAACGTCGGCATCGTGGCGCTGGACGCCAATGACGTCTCGTACGAGATCCCGGCCAACAAGGGCTACACGGACGGGAAGCAGACCGCCTGGCTCGACAAGCGGCTGGGCGAGCTGCGCAAGCAGCGCGGAATCGACTTCGTGGTGGTCTTCTTCCACCACTGCATGTACTCGACGGCCACCCATGCCTCGGACGGCGGAGTGCGGGACGCCTGGCTGCCGCTCTTCACCAAGCACCAGGTCGACCTGGTGATCAACGGGCACAACCATGTGTACGAGCGCACGGACGCGATCAAGGGCGGCGAGGTCGGCAGGCCGGTGCCCATCGGGGCGTCCACCGACCCGACGCGGGACGGCATCGTGTACGTCACGGCCGGCGGCGCGGGCAAGGATCTCTACAGCTTCGGGCCCGGTGTCGAGGACAGCTACGAAGGCAATGTCCATGACCACGACACCATCGTGACGTTCCACTGGACCAAGCTGCGACTGCCCGACCCCGACGCCGTGCAGTGGTCGCGCGTGCGCTACACCGGCTTCTCCTTCCTCGCGGTGGAGGCGGAGTCCGGTACGGCCCCGAAGTTGAAGGTCTCCGCGCTCGCCGAGAGCGGCAAGCGCATCGACTACTTCGAGGTCAAGCGCGGGCAGTGAAGCGGGCGGCGAGGATGACGGGTCAGTGACCCGTGGAACCGCCGTTGTCCCTGCGGTCGAGGGCTCGCTGCAGGGCGGCGGCGGCATTCTTGCGGTCGGACTCGCTCGTGCGGGACGAGTGGCGGACGCGGCGGGCGGTCTCAGCGGGCATGATGATCGACTCCTTCAGATCAGAAAGCCACACGGCAATGCCGGTGATGTATCTGTGAGGCGCCGGAAGGGGCGGTGAGCGGTGCCACAGGGGTTGCCTGCTGGGGGCACTGGCTCAGGGCCGCCATTCGCTGGATCGAGCGAGACGTTCGGCTTCTACAAAGCTAGGACAGGTACACGCTTCTGTCTCCACAATTACTCGGACTTCCTACTATCTGAGACGGCGATCACCGGACGATCACCGCGCGCTGACCGGGAGAGGGCTCTGAGCTCCCGGATCAGAGCCCTGACCGCGACCGTGCGGGCCAGTTGGCGGTCAGACCTCGCAGTTGATCTCGAGGTCGGCACCCGCTTCGCCGTCGCAGTCGTCCGTATTGGCATTGCCGTTGAGGAAATCTGTGCTGGGACCGCCCCTGAGGACGTCGTCGCCGGTTCCGCCGTCGATCGCGTCGGCCCCGCCCGCGGCGCCGACGGTCTGGCCGTTCTGGCCGACGTTGTCACCGAACAAGACGTCGTTCCCACCGCGCCCGAAGATCAGGTCGTGCCCGGCGGTGGCTCCGGTGGCATCCCCCGGGGCACTGTCGCCGACGATGAAGAACTCGCCCGCGCTGCCACCCACGATCCGGTCGTTGCCGGAGCCGATCGCCGTGCCCCCGGAGGCGTTGTGGTCGCCGACGGCGACCGTTCCACCATCCGCGCCCAGGTCGATGACGTCGTCACCGCCGCTCCCGCTCGCGTTGCCAATGATGGCCGTGTTGTCGCCCGTCGCATCGCCGAGTTCCCCACGGCCTTCCAGCAGCACGTCGTCGCCGGCTCCCGAGGCCTCGTAGAAGCCGACCGCGTCTCCGTAGAGACCGTCGTTTCCGTCGCCGCCTTCGAGCCGGTCCCTCGCGCCGCCGGAGGCGTAGTCGCCTCTGTTGTCGCCGATCAAGGTGTCGTCCCCGAGGCCGCCGTACAGAGCGTCACTCGCCTCCCCGTCGGCCCTGCCTTGGATGGCGTAGTGATCGCCCACCAGGCTGTCGTCGCCGACGCCGCCGATGAGACGGTCCGCTCCCGTGGCTCCGGTCGCGTCTCCGGTGCCGCTGTAACCGTCGCCGATCACCCCGTCGTCGCCGTCGCCGCCGTTGACCGAGTCGTTGCCCGGTCCGCCGATCAGACGGTCGTCGCCACCGAGACCACAGATCAGGTCGTTGCCGCCCAGACCGTCGACGACGTCATCGCCCGGAGTGCCGATGATCACGTCGGGCCCCGGCGTCCCGGTCGTGGCCGTGGCCGGGGCGCCGAAACAGAGCGGCGCCCGCGCACCGGCTTCGCCCGCTCCCAGGCCGACGAGGGCGGCTGCCGCGAGGACGTCGACGCAGCAGATCAGGAGGGCCCGGTGGCCAGGTCCCTGTCGAAGGTGCTTGTGCTGCATGGCTGCTCCCTGGGTCTGGTCGTGAGCACTGGCGCATGATCACTTCCAGCCCCGGGCGCCCGAACAGCGCCGCCGCGCGCGATTTCATCCGTTCAGTCACGGCTTCCGTATCAGTCACGGCGGCTCGGCCACCCGGCGTACGCCTGCACCCTTCGGCCGCTCGTGGGCCTCGGTCCCGGGCTAGAGGACGTCGCCGTCGCGCCAGTCGAAGATGAGCTTGCGGCCGGGGGCGGGGAGGGGGCGGCTCGCCGCCGGGCGGACGTAGGTACTGTCCTCCTCGTCCGGCAGCGGGATGACCCGGCCCAGCCCCTGCGCGGCGATCGGCCCCTCCCAGAGCCGCCAGCCGCGTGCCCGGTACAGCTCGGCGCCGTCGTCGGAGGCGGAGAGGGCCCCGAACTCGTACGCCCCGTCGATCACCCGCTCCAGCGTCTCCATCACCAGGCCGCCGAGTCCGCGCCGCCGCCGGTCGGCGCGGACCGCCACCGCCTCGATGTATCCGATACGCAGTGAGCGGTGGTCGTGGATCACCCGGCGCTGGATCACGCTGCCGTGCGCGACGAGCTCCCCGTCCTCATGCACCAGCGCATGGATGCCGCCGAGGCTGTGATCCCAGTCGTCGTCGCTGAAGCCGCCGTGGAACGCATCCGTCAACAGGGTGCGGACTTCGAGGAGTTCGGCGGGGCCGAGTTCGAAGGTGTGGGCGGTGCGCAGTGACTCACTCATGCTCCGCATCCTCCCAGGCCGCCGCAACCACTCGCGCAACCGATGGGTTGCACGATTCGGCTATGACGTGCAACCATTGGGTAGCACGTCATAGCCGAACAGGAGGCAGGGATCATGAGTAAGGACCGCATCGAACGAGAGATCACCATCGCCGCACCGGTGGAGCGCGTGTGGGCCGTGCTCACTGAGCCGGAGCACGTCGGCTCCTGGTTCGGACAGGGCAAGCCGACGCCGGTCGACCTGCGCCCGGGCGGGACCATGTACCTGGATCACGGCCAGTACGGCCAGTTCCCCACCACGATCGTGAAGGTCGACCCGCCGCACCACTTCTCGTACCGCTGGGCGAGCGCCTTCCCCGGGGAGCAGGCGGTCGAGGGCAATTCCACCCTGGTGGAGTTCACCCTCACCCCGGACGGCACCGGCACGCACCTGCGCGTGGTGGAGACCGGCTTCGACGCACTCGCCATCCCCGAGGACAGGATCGACACCGCTGGGTACGACAGCCACTCGGCGGGCTGGACCGAGGTGGTCGTCAACATGCAGAAGTATGCGGAGCAGCTCGCGGAATGACGGCGGACGCAGACCAGGAGGCCGTGGCGGAGGTCCTGTCCGCACTGGCGGACCCGACCCGGCGCCGGATACTCGACGCCCTCGCCGCGCACGGGGAGGCGACCGCCACGGTCCTGGCGACAGAGCTGCCGGTCAGCCGGCAGGCGATCGTGAAGCACCTCGCGGTCCTCGACCGGGCCGGCCTCGTCGCCGGCCGCCGGGAGGGGCGGGAGACGCGGTACACGGTCCTGCCAGCGCGGCTGGGCATCACAGCCCGATGGATGGACCGGGTCGCCGACGAGTGGGACACCCGCCTTTCGGCCATCAAGCGCCTGGCCGAGGCCGCCCCGGACGCAGAGAAGGCCGACCCGGACACGGAACCGGAGGTGGAAGCAGGCTCCGCGGCCGACACCTAGTCGGGGAGGCGACACCTAGTCGGGGAAGCGACGCCTAGTCAGGGAGGCCGATGCCCGGCATCCGGGCGCCCTTCGGGTCGCCCCCCCGGCGCGGGGCCGCCGCCTTACGCCGACACCTTCCGGGTCAGGTCCTGCGCAAGCCGCTCGACCCACTCACTGAACTCCTGCCGGTGATGCACGAGTCCCCCGCACAAGACGCTGACCTGCGCATCGGTGAGCCGGTTCGGCCCATCCATCGTCAGTAGCGCGCTCAACTCCCGCATCACGGAAGCCACCCGCACGGCGTCGGTGTGCTCAATCCAGTCGATCCCGTGCCCGGGGCCGAGAGTCGTGGAACCAGGCATCACACTCTCCTTCCAGCACCCCCTCATTGCAGCCTAAACCCGTCGAACGTGGACCGCCCCCGGCCGGCGTGGGGGCCGGGCGGGGGCGGGGTCACGAGGGGGCTTCGGCCCGGTGGGGCGTCGGCCGGGGTGGGCGGAGGTCAGCCCATGTGCGGGTACGGGTAGTCCGTCGGCGGGACCAGCGTCTCCTTGATCGCGCGGGTCAGCGTCCAGCGCATCAGGTTCTGCGGGGCGCCCGCCTTGTCGTTGGTGCCGGACGCGCGGCCGCCGCCGAAGGGCTGCTGGCCGACGACGGCGCCGGTCGACTTGTCGTTGATGTAGAAGTTGCCCGCGGCGTACCGCAGCTTCTCCATCGTGTGCGCTGCCGCCGCACGGTCGTTGGCGATGACCGCGCCGGTCAGGGCGTAGGCCGACACCGACTCCATCTGCTCGAGCATGGCGTCGTACTGGTCGTCCTCGTAGACGTGGACCGCCAGGAACGGGCCGAAGTACTCGGTCGTGAAGACCTCGTTGCTCGGGTCCGCGCATTCGACGACGGTCGGGCGGACGAAGTAGCCGACCGAGTCGTCGTACGTGCCACCGGCGACGATCGTGCAGGTCGGGTCGGCGGCAGCGCGGTCGATCGCGGCCTTGTTCTTCGCGAAGGCACGCTCGTCGATCACGGCACCGATGAAGTTCGTCAGATCCGTGACGTCACCCATCTTGATGCCGTCGACCTCGGCCGCGAACTCCTCCTTGAAGCCGGAGTTCCAGATCGACGCGGGGATGTACGCACGCGAGGACGCCGAGCACTTCTGGCCCTGGAACTCGAAGGAGCCGCGGGTCAGAGCGGTCTTCAGCGCCGCGCGGTCGGCGCTCGGGTGCGCGACGACGAAGTCCTTGCCGCCCGTCTCGCCGACGATGCGCGGGTAGGAGCGGTACTTCTCGATGTTGTTGCCGACCGTCTTCCACAGGTGCTGGAAGGTCTTGGTCGAGCCGGTGAAGTGGATACCGGCCAGCTCGGGGTGGTTCAGCGCCACCTCGGAGACGGCGATACCGTCGCCCGTCACCAGGTTGATGACGCCCTTCGGCAGACCGGCCTCCTCCAGGAGCTGCATCAGCAGCACGGCGGCGTGGGTCTGGGTCGGGGACGGCTTCCAGACGACGACGTTGCCCATGAGGGCGGGGGCGGTCGGCAGGTTGCCCGCGATCGCGGTGAAGTTGAAGGGCGTGATCGCGTAGACGAAGCCCTCGAGCGGACGGTGGTCCAGACGGTTCCACACACCCGGCGAGTTGGCCGGCGGCTGCTCGGCGAGCAGGTCACGGGCGTACTTGACGTTGAAGCGCCAGAAGTCGACGAGCTCGCAGGGGGTGTCGATCTCGGCCTGCTGGGCGGTCTTCGACTGGCCCAGCATGGTGGAGGCGGCGAGCGTCTCGCGCCACGGACCGGCCAGCAGCTCGGCCGCGCGCAGGATGATCGCGGCGCGGTCGTCGAAGGACATCGCACGCCACGCGGGCGCGGCGGCGAGCGCGGCGTCGACCGCGTCCTGCGCGTCCTGCTGCGTGGCAGCGGCGAACGTACCGATGACGGCCTTGTGGTTGTGCGGCTGTACGACGTCGACGCGCTCGCCGCCGCCCATCCGCCGGACGCCGCCGATCGTCATCGGCAGCTCGATCGGGTTCTCGGACAGCTCCTTGAGCTTCGCCTCGAGGCGGGCGCGCTCGGGGCTGCCGGGCGCGTAGGAGTGAACCGGCTCGTTGACCGGCGCGGGGACCTGGGTGACAGCGTCCATGGGTGCCGAATCTCCTTAATCAGTAGGTCAGTTGGGGGGTTCAGCCGCGGCTGACCAGCGAACGCAGGAAGAACGCCAGGTTGGCGGGGCGCTCCGCGAGGCGGCGCATGAAGTATCCGTACCAGTCCGTGCCGTACGCGATGTAGACACGCATCCGGTGGCCCTCGGCGGCGAGCCGCTGCTGCTCGGCCTCGCGGATGCCGTACAGCATCTGGAACTCGTACTCGTCGAGCTTGCGGCCCGCCCGGCGGGCGAGCTCCTGGCTGATGGAGATGATGCGCGGGTCGTGCGACCCGATCATCGGGTAGCCCTCACCCTCCATCAGGATCTTCAGGCAGCGGATGTAGGCCTTGTCGACCTCGGCCTTGTCCTGGTACGCGACGGTCGCGGGCTCCTTGTAGGCGCCCTTGACCAGACGTACGCGTGAGCCTGCCGCGGCCAGCGCGCGGCAGTCGTCCTCGGTGCGGAAGAGGTACGACTGGACGACGGCGCCGGTCTGCGGGAAGCGCTCACGCAGTTCGGAGTGGATCGCGAGCGTCGAGTCGATGGTGGTGTGGTCCTCCATGTCGAGGGTGACCGTGGTGCCGATCCCGGCGGCGGCCTCGACGACCGAGGTGATGTTCTTCAGCGCGAGGTCGTGCCCGCCGGGCAGGGCCTGGCCGAAGGAGGAGAGCTTCACCGACATCTCGGCGCGGACCCCGAGATCCAGCGGCTCAAGGGCCTCGATGAGCTCCAGGTAGGCGTCGCGGGCGCGCAGCGCCTCCGCCGGGTCGGTGATGTCCTCACCGAGGACGTCGAGCGTGACCTCGAGACCGCGGTCGGCCGTGTCCCGGACGACGGGGATCGTCTCCTGGACCGTCTCGCCGGCGATGAAACGGTTCACCACGGGCTTGGTGACCGGGGCGGCCGAGACGATACGGCGCATCTTGTCGCTGCGCGACGCGGCGAGGATCACGGGACCCAGCACAGGGACCTCCACGGAGAGAAGGACAGAGCCGAAAGCGGAGGCGAAGCGGAACAGAAGACAACGCATCCGGAACAGCACGAAGAACCACCGTGAAACCTAAGGATCGCTCCGATCCTCTGCCATCGACAGCTGTCACGCATCCGTGGTCCGGATCTCAGACATATGTCTGAAGGGGTGCGAGAATGTCGGAGTGAAGGGCGATTACCAAGAGCTGGTCGACGAGATCTCGACGCTGCTGGCCGAGCCGGCGACGCTGGAGAACCGGGACTTCGGCCTGATCGCCTTCGGAGCGCACGACAGCGACGACGACACCGCGATGGACCCCGTCAGGACGCGCTCGATCCTGACCCGGAAGTCCACACCGGCGGTCCGCGCCTGGTTCGAGGGCTTCGGCATCGCACGTGCGACGGGCCCGGTCCGGATCCCGGCGGCCCCGGAGGCGGGGGTCTTCCGCGACCGGATCTGCCTTCCGGTACGCCACGGGGGCATCGTCCTCGGATACGTATGGCTGCTCGACGCGGCCCCTGGGCCCACGCGGGCCCAGCTCGCCGCGGCGATGGAGGTCACGGCCAGGATCGGCACACTGCTCGCCGACGAGGAACGGGCGGGCACGGATCTGTCCCGTGAGTTCCGCGCCGTCCTGACGGCGGAGAGCGGCTGGCAGTACGACATGGCGGTGGCGGCGCTCCGCACGGCGTTGGGCGGCACGAGCGCGGACCGCCTGCACGCGGTGGTGTGCGTGACGCCATGGACCGCGGCCGATGCCCCGTCGTCGCGCTCGCTGCCGGGTGTGGCGGCGCTGTGCACGGTGCCGTGGGACACGGGACTCGGCGACGGCGGCAGGTCCGGGCAGCTCGGGACCGGGGCACTCGATACGGCCCCGGACGTGGCCGGAGATCCCGGCAGCGGCGCGACCACCGGCGCTTCGACCCGGCGCGCCGCGACCCGCACGTCTCGCGGCAGAGCCGATGCCTCTCTGTCCGGCGCCCCGCACCCGCACGACGACTCCGCCCCCGACGGCCATGCGCTCGCCGTCCTCGTACGGCTCCGCTCCGCCGACACCCTCTCGCCCGCCCTCGCCGCGGCCGACCGGCTCCGCGCCGCCGCGGGCGGGGACGCGGCGACCGCCGGGATCGCCACGCCGCGGCACGGCCTCGCCGGGCTCAACACCGCCTGGCTGGAGGCGGCTTCCGCGTCCCGCGCTGCCCGGGCCGAGCCCCGGCTCGGCCCGGTCGCCGAGTGGCCGGCCATCGGCCCGTACCGCATGCTGACCGCGCTCCCCGCGGACGCCGCCCACGACCCCGCCGTACGCGAGCTGCTCGACCGCTCCCACACCGAACTGGCCCGCACCGCCGAGGTGTTCCTCGACTGCGCGGGCCAGGCGGGACGCACCGCGGGGGCGCTCGGCATCCACCGCCAGACGCTCTACTACCGACTCTCGCGCGTCGAGCAGCTCACCGGCCTGGACCTGAACGACGGCGAGGACCGACTGCTGCTGCACATGGCCCTGAAGGCGGCACGGCTCTAGACCCGCAAGGCCCGGGTCGTCGACCCGGGCCCGAGGGGATCCTGCGCACAAACGGATCCGGCGGACTACTTCGCGGCGGGCGGCTGCGGGGGCAGTTCGAAGCGCAGCAGTGCCCCGGCCTGGTGCGTGCGCAGTTCCGTCTCCGCCACGATGTGCCGGACCTCGCCGCCGTCGTCGATGACGGTCTCGGTCAGTTCGTCGATGATGTCGGGGACCTCGCGCAGCGGCTCCCCACAGAGCGGGCAGGTCTCTCCCGAGCGCGCAAGCAGCCCGTCCCGGTCGCGGACGACGCCAGGGACGACCGCCTCCTCGTCCGCCGCCAGCGTTTTGATCGCGGCCAGCGACGCCGCCCACAGCGTCTCGTCGAGCCCGCCCGGGGTCAGCCGCCGCTCACCGTACGGCGACAGGCGGACCCCGCAGCGGCTCTCAGCCCTTCTTCTCCAGGATCGCCCGCAGCCCGTCGGTCAGGTCCTTCGCCGACGGAGCCGTCTCCGGGTCGACCATCCACTGGATCATCACGCCCGCCACCAGCGCCTGGTAGAAGAGCCCCGCCACCCGGGCCTTCTCCGGGTCCGCCTCCTGGTCCATGCCGGCGAAGGCCTCGGCCATCCCCATCCGGCCCTCCGACTGCGGTTCCCTGATGGCCTCGCGCAGCTTCTCGTCGTCGTCGAGCCGCGATACGACCTCCAGTTGGAGCTTCCAGACCTGGCGGCTGGCATCGAACGCGGCGATGACCTGCTCCCAGGTCTTCTCGAAACGCTCGAGGGGATCCGCCGCCATATCGGGGGCCTCCCTGTTGGCCGGGCCGACCGCGTCGCCCCACTCCTCGGTCACCGCCAGGAAGGCCTGGTTGAGCAGCGCCTCCTTGGAGCCGTAGTGGTAGCCGATGGAGGCCAGGTTGGTGCCGGAGGCCGCGACGATGTCGCGCGCGGTCGTCCGGGCGTAGCCCTTCTCCAGCAGGCAGCGCTTGGCGCCTTCGAGCAGATCCTCACGATGTCCCATGTCAGCAGCGTACCGCGCGTCCATACAACTGTCCTATACCTATGTTTTACACAGATGTACTAGACACTCGCTGACGGCAGCACGGCGGCGCGCCCTCCGCCCGGACTGCGAGGCCTTCGCCCGCGGTTGGCGCTTCAACTGGTCACGGCGAGCTGAACGTACACACAAAGGGGCCCGGCCCACCGCGATCACGCGGTGGGCCGGGCCCTTTGACGTACTCCGCCCGAGGTACTCAGTCGGTCTCCGTCACTCTCAGTCGGTGAGGTTCACCGTACGGGCCGACGCCGCGCCGATCGCGTCCGCGATCTCCGTCAGCACCGACTGCGGCACCGTGTCGTCCACGGTCAGCACGACGAGCGCCTCGCCGCCCTCCTCCGCACGCGAGACCTGCATGCCCGCGATGTTCAGTCCGGCCTCGCCGAGGATCCGGCCGACCGTGCCGACGACACCGGGACGGTCGTCGTACCGCAGGACGACCATGTGGTCGGCGAGCGCCAGGTCGATGTCGTGGTCGCCGATCGCGACGATCTTCTGGAGGTGCTTGGGGCCGGCCAGCGTGCCGGAGACCGCGACCTCCTCACCGCCCGAGAGCGTGCCGCGGACGGTGACGACATTGCGGTGGTCCGGCGACTCCGAGCTCGTCGTGAGCCGGACCTCGACACCGCGCTCCTGCGCGAACAGCGGGGCGTTGACATACGACACGGTCTCGTCGACGACATCCTCGAACACGCCCTTGAGTGCGGACAGTTCGAGCACCTTCACATCGTGCTGGGTGATCTCGCCGTACACCTCGACGTCGAGGCGGACCGCGACCTCGCCCGCCAGCGCGGTGAAGATCCGGCCGAGCTTCTCGGCGAGCGGCAGACCCGGACGTACGTCCTCGGCGATGACTCCGCCCTGGACGTTGACCGCGTCGGGCACCAGCTCACCGGCGAGCGCGAGACGCACGGAACGCGCGACCGAGATGCCCGCCTTCTCCTGTGCCTCGTCCGTCGACGCGCCGAGGTGCGGGGTGCAGACGACCTGGTCGAACTCGAAGAGCGGGGAGTCCGTGCAGGGCTCCTTCGTGTACACGTCCAGGCCCGCGCCGGCGACCCGGCCCTCCTTGAGCGCGGAGGCCAGCGCCTCCTCGTCGACGATCCCGCCGCGCGCGGCGTTGACGATACGGACGTGCGGCTGGACCTTGTGCAGCGCCTCGTCGCCGATCAGCCCCAGCGTCTCCGGGGTCTTCGGCAGATGCACGGTGATGAAGTCCGAGACCTCGAGCAGCTCGTCGAGCGAGAGCAGCTTGACGCCCATCTGCGCGGCGCGCGCCGGCTGCACATAGGGGTCGTAGGCGACGATCTTCATACCGAAGGCCGACATCCGCTGCGCGACGAGGACGCCGATACGGCCGAGACCGACCACGCCGAGGATCTTCTCGCTCAGCTCCACGCCGGTGTACTTGGAGCGCTTCCACTCGCCGTTCTTCAGGGCGGTGTTGGCCTGCGGGATATTGCGCGCGGTGGCGACCAGCAGACCGCAGGCGAGCTCGGCGGCGGTGACGATGTTGGACGTCGGGGCGTTGACGACCATCACGCCGGCCTTGGTGGCTGCGGAGACATCGACATTGTCGAGGCCGACACCGGCGCGGGCGACGACCCGCAGCTTCTTTGCGACGGCGATGGCTTCCGCGTCGACCTTGGTGGCGCTGCGGACCAGGATCGCGTCGACATCGGCGATGGCCGGAAGCAGTTCGGCACGGTCGGCGCCGTTGCAGTGCCGGATCTCGAAGTCCGGGCCCAGCGCGTCGACGGTGGCGGGCGACAGCTCTTCAGCGATGAGTACGACAGGTTTCGAGCTCACGTGAGTCCTCACTAGTCCATTGCGGACGGCCGTCCCGACGGCCGCAGGCGGTGGAGGGGGCTAGCCGCGTGGAAGACGCACGACACTGTGGGCCTGACGCGTATGTGTTGAGAAGTGTAGTGGTGCCACAAGGTGAGTCTTACGCCTTGACGGCAGGATCACCCGTCCGTGGCTGGACAGAGTGGAGAAGCGCTGGAGCACGGCCGGACAGAGTGGCAGGGGCCCGGACGAGTGGCCGGGGGCCGGGACTCGCTCGTCCCGGCCCCCGGCCCCAAGGCTTACGCCTCCTCGTTGTCCACCCAGCTCATGAGCTTGCGCAGCTCCTTGCCGGTGGTCTCGAGCAGGTGGTTCTCGTCCTGCGTCTTGTACTCGTTGTACTTCTTCAGACCGCCGTGGTACTCGTCCATCCAGTTCTTGGCGAACGTGCCGTCCTGGATCTCGGCGAGGACCTTCTTCATCTCGGCCTTGGTCTGGTCGGTGATGATGCGGGGGCCGGTGACGTAGTCGCCCCACTCGGCGGTCTCGGAGACCGACCAGCGCATCTTCTCCAGGCCACCCTCGTACATGAGGTCCACGATCAGCTTCAGCTCGTGGAGGCACTCGAAGTACGCGATCTCCGGCTGGTAGCCGGCCTCGACCAGCGTCTCGAAGCCCGCCTTGACCAGCGCGGACGTGCCACCACAGAGGACGGCCTGCTCGCCGAAGAGGTCGGTCTCGGTCTCCTCGGTGAAGGTCGTCTTGATGACGCCGGCGCGGGTGCCGCCGATGGCCTTGGCGTACGAGAGCGCCAGCGCGAAGGCACTGCCGGTCGCGTCCTGCTCGACGGCGGCGATCGCCGGGACGCCGCGGCCCTCCTCGTACTGGCGACGGACCAGGTGGCCGGGGCCCTTCGGGGCGACCAGGGCCACGTCGACACCGGCCGGCGCCTTGATGAAGCCGAAGCGGACGTTGAAGCCATGGGCAAAGAACAGCGCGTCGCCGTCCTTCAGGTTGCCCTTGATGGACTCCTCGTAGACCTGGGCCTGGATCGGGTCCGGGATGAGGATCATGATGACGTCGGCCTCGGCCGCGGCCTCGGCGGGGGTCACCACGCGCAGGCCCTGCTCCTCGGCCTTGGTCTTGGACTTGGAGCCCTCGTGCAGACCGACCCGGACGTCGACACCCGAGTCACGGAGCGACAGCGCGTGGGCGTGACCCTGGCTGCCGTAGCCGATGACCGCGACCTTGCGGTTCTGGATGATGGACAGGTCGGCGTCGTCGTCGTAGAACAGCTCGGCCACTGGGATATCTCCTTGGTGTGCACGTCTTGGAATGACGCTGTTTGCGTCCCACCGTACGGCGGGATGGGGTGCGGAAGTCTTCAAGTCTCGCCATGCGAGCACGGCCCTGGCAGGTTCCGGTCAGGCGCTGCGGTCCAGGGCGCGCAGGGACCGGTCCGTGATGGACCGGGCGCCGCGCCCTATGGCGATCGTCCCGGACTGGACGAGCTCCTTGATGCCGAACTGCTCGAGCATCTTGAGCATCGCCTCGAGCTTGTCACTCGAACCGGTGGCCTCGATCGTGACCGCTTCGGGCGAGACGTCCACGGTCTTGGCGCGGAACAGCTGGACGATCTCGACGATCTGGGAGCGGGTCTCGTTGTCGGCGCGGACCTTCACCAGCACGAGCTCGCGCTGGATCGCGCCGCCCGGCTCGAGCTCGACGATCTTCAGAACGTTGACCAGCTTGTTGAGCTGCTTGGTCACCTGTTCCAGCGGCAGGTCCTCGACATTGACCACGATCGTGATGCGGGAGATGTCGGGGTGCTCGGTGACACCGACGGCGAGCGAGTCGATGTTGAAGCCACGGCGGGAGAACAGCGCGGCGATCCTGGCGAGGATGCCTGGGGTGTTCTCGACCAGGACGGAGAGCGTGTGCTTGGACATGTGTCGGTCTCTCTCGGTCTTCTCTCTCGGACTCTCGGCTCAGTCGTCTTCGTTGTCGCCGAAGTCGGGGCGGACGCCACGCGCGGCCATGACCTCGTCGTTGGAGGTGCCTGCGGCGACCATCGGCCAGACCTGGGCATCCTCGTGGACGATGAAGTCGATCACGACGGGGCGGTCGTTGACGGCGTTGGCCTCGGCGATGACCTTGTCGAGGTCGTCCGGGGACTCGCAGCGCAGTGCGTAGCAGCCCATCGCCTCGGACAGCTTCACGAAGTCGGGGACGCGGGTGCCGCCGCTGGACTTGCCCTCCACCGCGATGCCGTCCTCGGGCCCCGAGTGCAGCACGGTGTTGGAGTAGCGCTGGTTGTAGAAGAGGGTCTGCCACTGGCGGACCATCCCGAGCGCGCCGTTATTGATGATCGCGACCTTGATCGGGATGTTGTTCAGCGCGCAGGTGGTGAGCTCCTGATTGGTCATCTGGAAGCAGCCGTCGCCGTCGATCGCCCAGACCATCCGGTCCGGCTGACCGGCCTTGGCGCCCATCGCGGCCGGGACCGCGTACCCCATCGTCCCGGCACCGCCGGAGTTCAGCCAGGTGGCCGGCTGCTCGTAGTTGATGAAGTGGGCGGCCCACATCTGGTGCTGGCCGACGCCCGCCGCGAAGATGGTGTCGGGGTCGGCGAGCTCGCCGATGCGCTGGATGACCTGCTGCGGGGAGAGGCTGCCGTCGTTCGGCTGGTCGTAGCCGAGCGGGTAGGTCTCGCGCCAGCGGTTGAGGTCGTTCCACCATGCGGTGTAGTCGCCGGCGTGGCCCTCGCTGTGCTCGGCCTGGACGGCCTGGACCAGGTCGGCGATGACCTCGCGGGCGTCGCCGACGATCGGGACGTCCGCGGTGCGGTTCTTGCCGATCTCGGCCGGGTCGATATCGGCGTGGACGATCTTGGCGTACGGGGCGAAACTGTCCAGCTTGCCGGTGACGCGGTCGTCGAAGCGGGCTCCGAGGGCGACGATCAGGTCGGCCTTCTGCAGCGCGGTGACGGCGGTGACCGCACCGTGCATGCCCGGCATTCCCACATGCAGCGGGTGGCTGTCGGGGAACGCGCCCAGTGCCATCAGGGTGGTGGTGACGGGGGCGCCGGTGAGCTCTGCGAGGACCTTCAGCTCGGCGGTGGCGTGCGACTTCAGGACGCCGCCGCCGACGTACAGCACGGGGCGCCTGGCCTGGGTGATCAGCTTGGCGGCCTCGCGGATCTGCTTGGCGTGCGGCTTGGTCACCGGCCGGTAGCCGGGCAGGTCCTGCTGCGGCGGCCAGCTGAAGGTGGTCCGCGCCTGGAGGGCGTCCTTGGCGATGTCGACCAGGACCGGTCCGGGGCGTCCCGTCGAGGCGATGTGGAAGGCCTCGGCGATGGTCCGCGGGATGTCCTCGGCCTTGGTGACCAGGAAGTTGTGCTTGGTGATCGGCATGGTGATGCCGACGATGTCCGCCTCCTGGAAGGCATCGGTGCCGATCGCCTTGGAGGAGACCTGGCCGGTGATCGCGACCAGCGGGACGGAGTCCATATGGGCGTCGGCGATCGGGGTGACCAGGTTGGTGGCGCCGGGTCCCGAGGTGGCCATGCACACGCCGACCTTGCCGGTGGCCTGGGCGTAGCCGGTCGCGGCGTGGCCCGCGCCCTGCTCGTGGCGGACCAGGATGTGACGGACCTTGGTGGAGTCCATCATCGGGTCGTACGCGGGGAGGATGGCACCGCCGGGGATGCCGAACACCGTGTCGGCCCCCACTTCCTCGAGAGAACGGATGAGGGACTGCGCGCCCGTGACGTGCTCAACGGTGGCGGACGTCGGTCCGCCGCTACGGGCCCGCGGCTGCGGATGGTGGGCCCCGGTGGCCTGCTCGGTCATCGGCATTCTCTTCTCGAAGCTGAGGGTTTTTGCGAGGGTTTGAGATGTTCCAGTGCAACAAAAAACCCCTCGTGCCGTGAGGCAAGCGAGGGGAGCGCGTCGGGAGGGGTCCGCAGGGCCTTCATAGCTCTGCTCAGCCGACGCGCTTTCCAAGTACGAGAATTCGGGTGCGCATGGCAATGACCCTCCCCCCGGCGTGCTATCACTGTCAAGTGGGTGGGACGCGCGTCTCATTATTTGAGCCATTGCGGGCAGGGAACGCGCCACCCGTGAGGGCCGGCAGAGCGATCCCGCCGGGCACCGGGAACTCGTCGCGCACCAGCGCCCGGCGCAGCCGGTACTCGTCCAGCGGCCCGGAGAAAGCCATGCCCTGGCCGTGCGTACAGCCCATGGCGCGCAGTGCCAGCACCTGCTCCGGCACATCGACACCGTCGGCCACGGACTGCATCCCGAGGTCGCAGGCGATCCGCAGCAGTCCGGCGGTGATCTTGTGCAGCCGGGCGGACTCGACGACGCCCTCCACCAGACCCCTGTCCAGTTTCAGTACGTCCACGGGGAGGCGGCGCAGTGCGTTGATGGCGGCGTAACCGCTGCCGAAGCCGTCCAGCGCGATCCGTACGCCGAGTCTGCGCAGCGAGACGAGCCGCAGCTCCAGATCGTCGAAGGAGATCCGCGGATCGCTGTCGGCGAGCTCGATGACCAGCGCGCCCGAGGGCAGCCCGTGCCGGATGAGGAGGGCCTCGATGGAGCCGAGCGGCAGGGACTTGTCCAGCAGGCGGCGGGCCGACATACGGACCGATACGGGCACCCGGTGGCCGAGGTTGCCGCGCTCCGCGGCCTGTGCCACGGCCTCCTCGAGCAGCCAGCGGCCGAGCTCGGCGGTGCGGTCCGTGTCGTCGGCGACCCGCAGAAATTCGGCGGGGGTGAAGAGGATGCCCTGGGCGGAGCGCCAGCGGGCCTGCGCGGCGACGGCGTCGATCCGGCCGGTGGCGAGGCTCACCACGGGCTGGTGGAGCAGCGCGAATTCGCCTTCGTGCAGGGCGCTGCGGAGCCGGGCGTCCAGTTCCGTACGGCGCACCACTTCGGCCTGCATCTGTGGTGCGTACAACTCGACGCGGTCCTTGCCGGCGGCCTTGGCGCGGTACATGGCGAGGTCGGCGTTGCGCATCAGGTTGGTGGGGGTGATGGCGGGCTCGGCGAAGGCCACCCCGATGGAGGCGGCCACGCGTACGTCGTTGCCGTCGAGGAGGTACGGCTGGGAGAGGGTGAGCCGCAGCCGGTCGGCGATCTCACGGACCTGGAACTCGCGGGCCGACTGGTCGCGGGTGCCGTCGCCGACGATGAGGGCGGCGAACTCGTCGCCACCGAGGCGGGCCGCGGTGTCCCCGGCCCGTACCGAGTCCTGGAGGCGGCGGGCCGCCTGGATCAGCAGCTCGTCGCCGGCCTGGTGGCCGAGGCGGTCATTGACTCCCTTGAAGCCGTCGAGATCGATGAAGAGCACGGCCGTGCCCTGGTCACCGGCGCGGCGGCCGGTCAGTGCCTGGCGGACCCGCTCGGTGAACAGGGCGCGGTTGGGCAGGTCGGTGAGCGGGTCGTGCTCGGCGTTGTGCTGCAACTGTGCCTGGAGGCGGACCCGTTCGGTGACATCGCGGCTGTTGAAGATCAGGCCGCCCTGGTGGCGGTTGACCGTGGACTCCACATTGAGCCAGTCGCCGGTGCCCGACTTGAAGCGGCACTCGATCCGGGTGGTGGGCTCCTCGGCCGGCGCCGCGGCCAGAAACCGGCGCACCTCGAGGACCACACGGCCGAGATCTTCGGGGTGGATGAGCGATGCAAGCTCGGAGCCGATGAGATCTTCGGCCTCGCGGCCGTAGACGCCGGAGGCGGCGGGGCTGACATAGCGCAGTATCCCGGTCGGGGCGGCGATCATGATGACATCGCTCGAGCCCTGCACCAGCGAGCGGAAGTGGTTCTCCTTCTGCGCCAGTTCATGGGTGAGGGCGATGTTGTCGAGGAGCATGATGCCCTGCCGGACGACCAGGGCGAGCACGACGGTGCAGCCGGTGAGGACGACGACCCGGTCGACACGGCGGCCCTCGATGACGTTGTAGAGGATGCCGAGGGTGCAGACGGCGGCGGCGAGATACGGCGTGAGGGCGGCGAGCGAGCCCGCGACGGGGCGGCTCGGGTGGCGCGGCCCACGCTGGGGCCGCGCGGTCTCGACCGTGCGGCGCGCGCCCCAGGGGGCGTACGCGAGCAGCAGCGAACCGGAGAACCAGCCGGCGTCGAGGAGCTGGCCCGAGCGGTAGCTCTCCCGCAGCAGCGGTGAGGTGAACAGGGCGTCGCACAGGACGGTCAGCGCGAGGGCGGCGATGGCGGTGTTGATCGCGGAGCGGTTGGTGGCCGAGCGCCGGAAGTGCAGCGCGAGAACCATGCTGACCAGCACGATGTCCAGCAGCGGATAGGCGAGGGCGAGCGCGGCCGGGGCCACGCTCTCGCCCTGGACATGCGCGGTGTGCGCGAGCGCGAGGCTCCAGGAGAGAGTCAGCAGCGAGCCGCCGATCAGCCAGGCGTCCAGCGCGAGACAGACCCAGCCGGCCCTGGTGACCGGACGCTTGGCGAGGACGAGCAGGCCGACGATGGCGGGCGGCGCGAAGCAGAGGAAGAACAGATCGGCGATGCAGGGGCTCGGCACCTCGCGGCCCAGCACGACCTCGTACCACCCCCAGATCGCGTTGCCACCGGCGGCCATGGCGGAGGAGAGCGCGAACAGCAGCCACGCGGGCCTGAAACGGCTGTGCCTCGAGCGGGCGTAGAGGAAGCAGGAGACGGCTGCGATCAGGGCGGCGGCGCTCAGGCCGAAATCGCCCATGATCAGCGCCAGTTCGCGCGAGCCCCAGCCGAAGGCGGCACCGACGCCGTAGCCGGCACAGATGGCTGCCAGGACAAGCTTGGAGACCAGCCTCGTACTGTCTCCGCCGTCCGCGACCGACTGCCGGGCCATGAGCGCCCCCAGGGCGCTCACCGGGCCGCTCCGCGGGGCGTCGCCGTCCTGCGGGGCGTCGTACGGGGAGTCGTCGTCCTACGGGGCGCCGCGTCCGGCGTGACCGTCGTCGGATCGGGTCTGCGCTTCGCAGCGTGCGAGGGTGGTCGGCGGCGGCCCCGCCGCGTCGGATGGTTCGCCCAGTGGCCGTACATCGCCCGTCGCCCCCCTCGAAGTCTGATCGACAGTCAGGTCGCGTTACAGCACCGCCCCTTGCCCGGTGCAGTCCCCCGGTCGGGACGATACACCAGTCTCGTCACTCAGGGACATAGCCCCTCTACTCTCCGTGACGATCGGGAGAAGTATCGGCACGCGACGCATCCGAGTGACTTCATAGAGTGCACGCTGCGCGCGGGCGAGAGGTTCACTATCGGGTCGTGAACACCACGTTGTGCACCGGCTCCCCGGCGGCGAACCGGGTGAGTTGCGCGGCGAGCAGCCGCTTGGCGCGCGGCATGAACGCCGAGGTGGAGCCGCCCACATGGGGGCTGATGAGGACACCGGGGGCGTGCCAGAGCGGGTGGCCGGCGGGCAGCGGCTCCGGGTCGGTGACGTCGAGAGCTGCGGTGATGCGTCCGCTCTCGACCTCGGCGAGCAGCGCCTTGGTGTCGACCACCGGGCCGCGGGCGACGTTCACCAGCAGCGATCCGTCCTTCATCCGGGCCAGGAAACCGGCGTTCACCAGGCCTCGGGTCTGCTCGGTGAGCGGAGTGGAGAGGATCACGACGTCCGCCTCGGGGAGCAGGGTGGGCAGCTCGGTGAGTGCGCGCACTTCGCCGCGCTCCGTGGCGCGGGCAGAGCGCGCGACGCGCGCCACCCGCGCGCATTCGAAGGGTGCGAGCCGGTCCTCGATGGCGGCACCGATCGATCCGTACCCGACGATGAGCACCGACTTGTCGGCGAGCGCCGGATAGAAGCCGGATCGCCATTCCTCCTTGTCCTGGCCGCGTACGAATCCGGGAATGCCGCGCAGGGAGGCCAGGATCAGGGCGAGGGTGAGCTCGGCGGTGGAGGCCTCGTGGACGCCCTTGGCATTGCACAGGCGTACGCCGGCGGGCAGCGAGCCGAGTCCGGGCTCCACATGATCGATCCCGGCGGAGAGGGTCTGGACGACGCGTACGGACGTCATCGCGGCCAGCGGACGGACCGCGACCTCGGTGCCCTTCATGTACGGGACGGCGTAGAAGACACAGCCGGCGGGATCGGCGGGAAAGTACGGGCCACCGTCCCAATGAAGGTAGTTGAGGCCCGATTCCGAGGGAGCGGGCAGTCCTTCGATCTCGTCGGCCGGAATCGGGAGCCACACGTCTGCAGTCATGGTCAGGAGGCTATGCGAAGTGCCGCGGTCCGCATTGGTTAGTTTGGTCAGCGGCCAAGGGAGGGGTACGGGCAGTTGGAGCGCAGGACAATCGGTGCGGCGGCCCTCGTAGCGGGTGCGATCGGGCTCGGCTGTATGCCGATGAGCTGGGCATACAGCAGCTCTCAGCAGCGCGGGGACCGGTCGCTGCGTACGGTGCACGCCGCGCTCGACGCCGGCTCGAGCCTGCTGGACACGGCCGACATGTACGGGCCCTTCACCAATGAGCTGCTGCTCGGCAGGGTGCTGAAGGAGCGGCGCGCGGAGGCGTTCGTTTCGACGAAGGTCGGGCTGCTCGTCGGCGAACAGCATGTGGTCGCCAATGGACGGCCCGGGTATGTGAAGCGGGCCTGCGACGCCTCGCTGCGCCGGTTGCAGACCGATGTGATCGACCTCTATCAGCTGCACCGGGCGGATCCGGAAGTACCGGTCGAGGAGACCTGGGGCGCGATGGCTGAGCTGGTGAGCGCCGGGAAGGTGCGGGCGCTGGGGATGTGCGCGGTGGGGGCACGGGCTTCGCGCCGCTCCGGAGCGCATCTGCACGAGGGAACGATCCGGCAGCTGGAACGGGTGCAGCAGGTGTTCCCGGTGAGTGCCGTGCAGGCCGAGCTGTCGGTGTGGTCGCCGGAGGCGCTGGAGCGGCTGCTGCCGTGGTGCGAGGCGCGCGGGGTGGGGTTCCTGGCGGCGATGCCGCTGGGGAACGGGTTCCTGACGGGGACGCTGACGCCGGGGCAGGGCTTCGAGCCGGACGATGTGCGGGCGCGGCATCCGCGGTTCTCGGCGGAGATGATGGCGGCGAACCAGCCGGTGGTGGCGGGGCTGCGGCGGATCGCGGAGCGGCACGGTCCGGGGACGACTCCGGCGCAGGTGGCGCTGGCGTGGGTGCTGGGGCGGGGGCGAAGTGTGGTGGCGGTGCCGGGGGCGAAGCGCGCGGAGTGGGCGGTGGAGAACGCGGCCGCGGCGGAGCTGGAGCTGACGGCGTACGACCTGGCGGAGATCGCGGGGCTGCCGCCGGCGCGGGGTTCCTGGGAGTGAGTGCGCGCACCTGCGTTTCTCGGAAGATCTTGCCGCAATTCGTTCTCGGGACTTCTTCGCGGAATTTCTTCTCGGAAGATCGGGAACCTGAACGGCCGCTGCGGTGTAAGAACAGTAGTCAGGCAGCCGGCCAGACAGCTCGGACAGCTGTCGACCAGACAGCTCGAGCAGCCGTCGAAAGGATCAGAACTGTGCAACGTCCTGCTGTGACGGCCCTACTGGCCGCTGCCGTGCTTCTCCTCGCGGCCGGGTGCTCGTCCGGTGAGGACAAGACGCCCGCCGGCCGGACGGGGTCGACGTCCGCCACCGGGGCGCCCTCCGCCTCGAGCGGCTCGCCAAGTCCCAAGGGGCCGCCCGCGAAGGGCTCGGTGAAGGTGGTGTCCACGCTGACCGAGGGGCTGAAGTCGCCATGGGGTGTGGCCGCTCTGCCGGACGGCGATCTGCTGGTCGCGTCACGCGACGAGGGGACCATCAGCCGGGTCGACGTGGAGAGCGGCAAGAAGACCGTGATCGGCTCGGTGCCGGGGGTCGCGCCGGAAGGCGAGGGCGGTCTGATGGGCCTGGCTCTCTCGCCGTCGTTCGCCTCGGACCATCAGGTGTACGCGTACTTCACCACCGAGTCGGACAACCGCATCGCCCGCATGCTGTACGACGAGAAGAAGCCGGCCGGGCAGCAACTGGGCGCGCCGGACACGGTGTTGCGAGGCATCCCCAAGGGCGTCAGGCACAACGGCGGGCGGATCGCTTTCGGCCCGGACAAGATGCTCTACGCGGGCACGGGCGAGACGGGTGACACCGGGCTCGCACAGGACAAGAAGTCGCTGGGCGGCAAGATTCTGCGGATGACGCCGGACGGCCAGCCGGTGCACGGCAATCCGGAGGCCGACTCCGTCGTCTACTCCTACGGTCACCGCAATGTGCAGGGCCTTGCCTGGGACGCCGACAAGCGGCTGTGGGCGTCGGAGTTCGGTCAGGACACCTGGGACGAGCTGAATTTGATCGAGCCCGGCAAGAACTACGGCTGGCCCGACGCTGAGGGCAAGGCCGGCAAGCCCGGGTTCGTCGACCCGGTGGCCCAGTGGAAGACGGCGGACGCCTCGCCGAGCGGTATCGCCTACGCCGAAGGATCGATCTGGATGGCGTCGCTGAAGGGCGAGCGGCTCTGGCGGATTCCCTTGGCGGGCGCGGAACCCTCGGCCGCGCCCCAGTCGTTCCTCATAGGGAAGTACGGCCGCCTGCGCACGGTTCTGTCGGCGGGCGGCGACAAGGTCTGGCTCGTCACCAGCGAGACGGACACCCGGGGCACACCCGAGCCGGGGGACGACAAGATCCTCCAGTTGGAGGTGAAGTGAAGGGGTGAACAGCTGGTGTTCAACGTCTTCGAGGAGTTCTTCGCGCCGGGCCGCAAGCACACCGACGAGGAACAGAACCGGCTCGCACTGACCAGGACCGACGTGGGCGACAACGACCCGAGCCGCGGCCCGATAGACCTGGCATCGGGGA
This sequence comes from Streptomyces sp. NPDC002730, assembly GCF_042888805.1. NCBI lineage: Bacteria > Bacillati > Actinomycetota > Actinomycetes > Kitasatosporales > Streptomycetaceae > Streptomyces > Streptomyces sp. NPDC002730. The sequence continues at coordinate 202,820 of NZ_JBIAQG010000007.1, read as the reverse complement.
AGGTCACCGTCCGCGCGCCGGAGGAGCAGCCGCCGGGCGGCGCATGAGAGCGGCGGTCAGGCCGAGGTCTCCTTGGTCAGGCAGAGGTCTCCTGCCGCTCCTCCACCGGGGTCGGGAAGAGGCGCAGGCGGTGAGCCATCGCCGCCGCCTCACCGCGGCCCGAGACGCCGAGCTTGGCCAGGATGTTGGAGACGTGGACACTCGCCGTCTTCGGGGAGATGTACAGCTCCTCGGCGATCTGACGGTTGCTGCGGCCCGCCGCCACCAGGCGCAGTACGTCCTCTTCGCGACGCGTCAGTCCCAGCGCGGGTCCGGCCGCCGCGGCGTCCGAGGGCGCCGGATCGTCGGTCCGCTGGATGCGGGCACGCTGGGCGAGCAGCGCGATGTCCTCGGCCAGGGGGCGTGCGCCCAGCTGCCGGGCGGTGGCATGGGCCAGGCGCAGCATTTCGGCTGCCTGCGCCCGGTCCGACTGCAGCAGGGCCTCCGCCCAGCGGTGGCGGACCCTCGCCAGGTCGTACGGGCGGTCCAGCGGTTCGAAGGCCGCGCCGGCTTCTGCCCAGTCCAGCGCCGTGTCCTCGCCTTCGGCGCGCAGCAGTTCCGCACGGACCCACCGCTCGTGCGCCACCCACACCGGCACTGCGGTGACCAGGCCGCGGGCCGCCTTGCGGATCCGTTCCAGCACCTCGGCACGGCCCGGTTCCGCGGCCGACAGGCTGCGTGTATCGGCCTCCAGCGTGGCCGCGGCGCGCAGCAGCGGCCAGGCGTACCGCTGGGTGCCCGGCGGGAAGCCCGCCGTCGCCGCGCGCTCGAACTCCACCCGGGCGTCCAGCACCCGGCTCTGCGCGGCGGCGATGCTGAGCGCGACCGTGCCCAGGGGCAGGATGCACTGTGGCATCGGGTCATGAGGCCCGAAGTGGGCGCGTGCCGCCTCCAGTTGTTCGGTCGCGGTCGCCACATCGCCCCGGGCGAGTGCCAGGGCGGCGCAGCGGGCGGCGCCGTATCCGCGCGGCTTGGGGCTCAGCGCGATGCGCAGCGCCCGTTCCGCGGCCTCGGCCGCCTCGTCCCAGCGGCCGAGCGAGTCATACGACTCGGACAGGTTCCCGGAGATCCACGCCTCGGTGTCCAACAGGCCGAAGGTGCGGGAGAGTTCGATGCCCTCGGCGAGGATGTCCACCGCCTCGGCGGAGCGGCCGACGCCTTCCAGTACGGACGGAAGATTCACATGGGTGCGGCCCACGTGCGAGGGCAGGTCGAGGGCGACGGCCCGTTCCTTGACCGCGTACATCTCCGTGAGCCCGCCGTCGACGTTGCCCGCGTCGACCATGAGGCTGCCGAGCGTGAGACGGGCGCGCAGTTCGATGTCTTCCTCGCCGACCATCCGCGCGTACTCGACGGCGCGCTCGGCCGTCGCCAGGCTGCCGGGGCCCGGATCGTGCACCATGCCCCAGCTCGCCGCTTCCGCGAGCACCTCCGCGTGAACGGCGGACGGCGGCAGTCCGCGGACCAGTTGCTGCGCCGTCCCCAGTTCCGCCCAGCCGTCACCGCGGCCCAGGGACGACACCAGCCGGGAGCGCTGGACCGAGAACCAGGCGGTGCGGAGCGGGTCGTTCTCCGCCTCCGCCAGCCGCTGACCCCGCTTGGTGATCTTCAGCGCCCGTTCGCGCTCACCACAGAGCCGGCCCGCGACGGATGCCTCCGCCATCAGGTCGAGATAGCGCAGCGGTGTGGTGGCGGGATCGCAGCCGCACGGCGGATAGACCTCCGCGTAGTCGACGGGACGCAGCTCGGCCCGGACCTCGTCGGGCGCGCTGTCCCACAGCTCCATCGCCCGGCCCAGCAGCCGCAGTTGCTCGGAATAGGCGTGCCGCCGCCGCGCCTCGACCGAGGCGCTGAGCACGGCGGGCAGAGCCTTGGCCGCATCGTGCGCGTGGTACCAGTACGTGGCGAGCCGCATCGCGCGCTCGTCCTTCCGTACCAGGGACGGGTCGGCCTCCAGTGCCTCCGCAAAGTGACGGTTGAGCCGGGAACGCTCGCCCGGCAGCAGATCGTCGCTGACGGCCTCGCGGGCGAGCGAATGCCGGAAGCGGTAGCCGTCCCCGTCGGGCGTGGCCAGCAGGATGTTCGCGCCGACCGCGGCCCGCAGCGCCTCGATGAGGTCGTCCTCGCACAGCCGGGCGACGGCGAGCAGCAGCCCGTACTCGACCGTCGAACCGCCCTCGGCGACGATTCGTGCCGCCCGCTGTGCGTCCTCGGGCAGCGCCTCGATGCGTACGAGAAGGATGTCGCGCAGGGATTCCGGCAGGCCGGTGGGGCAGTCGTCGGCGATGCTGCAGGCGAGCTCCTCGACAAAGAAGGCGTTGCCGTCCGAGCGCTCGAAGACCCGGTCCACCATGGCCGGTTCGGGCTCGACGGCGAGGATCCCGGCCATCTGGTGGTGAACCTCGCCGCGGTTGAAGCGGGTCAGGTCGATGCGCTGGACGGTGCGCATCCGCTCGAGCTCGGCGAGGAAGGGCCGCAGCGGGTGGCGCCGGTGGACGTCGTCGGAGCGGTAGGTCGCGATCACGACGAGCCGCCCGCGGTGCAGTGTGCGGAAGAGATAGGCCAGGAGGTGCCGGGTGGAGGCGTCGGCCCAGTGCATGTCCTCGAGCACCAGGACGACGGTGCGGTCGGTGGCGATCCGCTCCAGCAACCGCGCCGTGAGTTCGAAGAGGCGGGCCATGCCCTCCTCGTCGTGCTGGCTGGGCTCTCTGCGGGTGCTCTCCCCCAGCTCCGGCAGCAGCCGCGCCAGCTCGTCCTCCTGACCCGCGGCGGCCGCGGACAGCTCCTTCGGCACCTGCCGGTGCAGGGCGCGCAGGGCGGTCGAGAAGGGCGCGAACGGAAGTCCGTCCGCGCCGATCTCGACACAGCCGCCGACCGCGACGACGGCCTCGCGGCGGCATGCCTCGGCAAGCAGTTCCTCGACGAGGCGGGTCTTGCCGACCCCGGCCTCACCACCGAGGAGCAACGCCTGCGGCTCGCCCGCGCCGGCGCGGGCGAGCGCATCGGTGAGCTTGGCCAGTTCGCCGGCGCGGCCGACGAACACCGGGCTGACGGACCTGGTCTCCACGTCGCCGAGCATCGCACAACCGTCCGACACCGTGGCACCCTTTTTGATCGGGACGACAGTCATCTCGCGAGGCCACGCCACATCACGCGGCGCGCGTGTAGCGGACGCTGTCGGGACTCACCCGGCCCTCCGCGTCCTTGGCGGCCCGCCTCGCGGCGCGGCGGGCCTTGCGTACCTGGCGCACCAGCCGCTGGGTGTCGGCCTCGCGGATCAGGTCGGCCCGGCGGTACTGCTGGAGCTCGTACTCGAACATCTTGTACTCCCTGGTGAAGAGTTCTTCCGGCGTCTTGCGATGCCTCAACTCTCGTCTCCCAGGGGGTCCTGCCACATCGGGAGAGTGCCGCATCTTCGCGTGGGTGGGGGGCCTTAGACGTACCGGAATGCGTACGCCGACGGCCTAAGGCCCCGCCATCTCGGGCCTTATGGAGCGCCTGGGCCTTATGGAGCGCCTGGGCCTCAGTGCCGTACCGGAGGCTGCTCGTGGATATGAGGCTGCTCGTACAGATAGGGAGTGGTGGTGCTCAGAGCTACGAAGCCGAGCCGCTGCAGGATCGGCCGGCTCTGGCTGGAGGCGTCGACCTGCAGGAAGCGGTAGCCGTTCGCGGCGGCGATACGGGCCCGGTGAGCGATCAGGGCCCGGTAGATGCCCCGGCCCCGCCAGGCGGCCAGGGTGCCGCCGCCCCAGAGACTGGCGAACCCGGTGCCCGGGTGCAGCTCCATACGCGCCGCGCACACAGGCAGGTCACCGGCCATCGCAACGGTCATGGTGACCGAGTCCGGAGTCTGTGCCAGTTGCGCGAGGAGCTGTTCGCGCAGGCGGGCGCTGCTCGTACCGAACGCCTGCTCGTGCACATCGGCGATGAGATCCACGCCCGCCGGATCGGTGACCGGTTGCAGCCGGACGCCCTCCGGGAGGTCGACGGCGGTGGGCAGTTCGCGGATCTCGGCGACCATCACCGTCTCCTCGGGCTCGGGGGTGAAGCCGGCTGCCCGCAACCGTGCGCCGAGGTCCTCGGGCCGGTCGTAGGCGTACAGCTTCCACTCGAAGTCGCGCCCCAGGGAGGCGAAGTACCGCACCTGCTCGGCGATCGCCGCGTCGGCCGTGGCCGGGTCGAGGCCGGACCAGACGATGCCGTTCCAGTCTCCGTCGGCGCCGACCTGCCGCACGACGTCGCCGACCCGTTCGACGCGCGCGCCGGAGTCGTCGGGGTCGTCGGCGCGGGTGCGCTGCCGCATCTGGTGGTCGAACAGGGTGAGCGCCGCGTCGTGATCCATCCGCACATTGCAGCAGTGGGCGGACCGTGGGCACCAATGGTTTCAGCGCCCCAGGGGCTACTGAGAACCGGCGCTGGGCAGGCCCAGGAAGAGGTCGAAGTACATGCCGGCGGAGACGATCAGCCCCAGGACACCGAGTACGACTCCGGCCACGGCGAAGGCCCGTACCCAGCCGGCCTTCTGCGGCCAGGCGAGTACGGCCACGCCGACGATCAGCGCGAGCAGCGCGAAGATGCCGTTGACCAGAGCGGTGGTGTGCCAGGCGTCGCCGTAGACCGCGGAGATCTGCTGGGCCGGGGTGCCACCCTGCGAGGTCTTGATCTGTCCGATGAGCGTCTGCCGCTCGGCGGCGATCTTCCCGACCCAGCTGCCGCTGAGCGCCACGACGCCGAGACCGGCCGCGACGACGGCCCCGGCGGCGGCTCCGATACCGGAGGACGTGTGAGGCGTCTCCTGGGCGTCGTCGTCCGTCTCGTTGTCCTCCGCGGCGGCGTTCTGGGCGGCCCCGGGTTCGGCGGGCCCAGCGGCCTCGGCCGGCTCGGCGGCAGCCTTGTCCGTCGCCTCGGGCGCCTCGGTCACATCGGTCGCGGCGGTGGTCTTTTTGGTCTCTGTGGTCTCGGTGGGGTTCATGCGCCGCACGCTAGGTGGCCTGTCTGAGAGTCCCCTTAACGACCGGCCCGCCACTCAGGAGCCAGCACCGACCAGACCTCCATATCGTGCCGTACGCCCTTGTACAGGTAGCTCTCCCGCAGCACTCCGTCCCGCGTCATCCCCAGCCGCTTGGCGACGTTGACGCTGGCGGTGTTCGCAGCGGACGCCACCCACTCGACGCGGTGTATCCCACGCTCCTCCACCGCCCAGGCGATCAGCACCCGGGTGGCGCGCGTGACCAGACCACGCCCCGCGGCGGACGGCTCCAGCCAGCAGCCGGCCTCGCAGTTGCCCGACGCCGCGTCGAAGATCCGGAACAGCACGCCGCCGACGAGCGTCCCGTCGAGCCAGATTCCATAGATCCGGCCGGTGTCCGCGGCCTGCTTCTCGGCGTACGACTGGAGGAAGGCGCGCGCCAATTCGACGTCCGTGCAGAGCGTGGCGAGCCCGATGTACTGGCCGATGAAGTCCCGTCCGCGGTCCATGTGGGCGAAGAACTCCTCGGCCCGCCACGGTTCCAGGGGACGCAGTTCCGCTCCGGCGTCACCCAGCGATATCGCGAACATTCCTCATCCTCCGGCCGGTTACGGCACGAGCTGTGCGTCTTCGCTCGCGCGATGCACAGAGATCTTCGCATGGGCCCGGCACTCGGGCGGTTCGATGCTGATCCGCGGCAGCCACCGGTCCAGCCGGCGCGGCAGCCACCAGTTCGCGCCGCCCAGCATGTGCATGAGCGCGGGCACCAGGAGCGTACGCAGGAGGAACGCGTCCAGCGCGACCGCGGCCGCGAGGGCGATACCGAACATCGCGATGACCCGGTCGCCACTGAGTACGAAGGCGAGGAAGACCGAAATCATGATCACGGCCGCGGAGTTGATCACGCGGCTGGTCTCGGCGAGGCCGACCCGTACCGCCCGCCGGTTGTCGCCGGTCTCCAGCCACTCCTCGTACATGCGGCTGACCAGGAAGACCTGGTAGTCCATGGAGAGCCCGAAGAGCACCGAGACCATGATCACCGGGAGGAAGGGCTCGATCGGGCCCGCGCTGCCCAGCCCCAGCAGCTCGCTCCCCCAGCCCCACTGGAAGATCGCGACGGCGATCCCGAAGGACGAGGCAACGGCGGCCACATTCATCGCGGCGGCCTTCAGCGGAATACCGATGGAGCGGAAGGCGAGCAGCAGCAGGAGACAACCCAGCGCGATGACGACGCCGACGAAGAGCGGCAGCTTGCCGACGATGATCCGGGCGAAGTCGTCGTAGCTCGCGGTCACGCCGCCGACGTGGACCGCCAGCGAGGTGCCGTCCGTGGCGGGCGGCAGGACGTCCGTGCGCAGTCGGTCGACCAGTTCGCTGGTCGACTGCGACTGGGGTGCGGAGTCCGGTACGACGGTGAGGACCGCGGTGTCGGCGCTGCCGTTGTACGTGACCGGGCCGACCGACTCGATGCCTTCGGCGCCGCGCAGGGCGTTGGGCAGCTTGGCCATGGCGAGCCGGTCGTCCGCGCCGTCGAGATGGGCAACGAGGGTGAGCGGCCCGTTGACGCCGGGCCCGAAGCCGTCCCGCATCAGGTCGTACGCCCGGCGGGTGGTGGACGACGACGGGCCGTTGCCCTGGTCCGAGGTGCCGAGGTGGAGCGAGAGCGTCGGCACGGCCAGCACCAGCATGACCACCGCGGCGACCGTTCCCAGCAGCTTGGGATGCCGCTCCACGAACGTGGCCCAGCGCGCGGCGAAACCGGTCGGCGGCTCGGGCTGCGGACCGTGCTCGATCAGCTGTCGGCGTTCGCGCCGGCTCAGCGCGCGCATCCCGATGAAGGACAGCAGCGCGGGCAGCAGAGTCACGGACGCGGCCACGGTGAGTACGACGGTGAGACAGGCGGCGATCGCAACACCGTTGAGGAAGCTGAGGCGCAGGATGAGCATGCCGAGCAGGGCGATGCAGACGGTGGCGCCGGCGAAGACGACGGCGCGTCCGGTGGTGGCGACGGCGTTCCGGGCCGCTTCGGCGACCGGCAGTCCGCGCCGCAGGCCCTTGCGATGTCTGGTGACGATGAACAGCGCATAGTCGATGCCGACGCCGAGCCCGATCAGCATGCCGAGCATCGGTGCGAAGTCGGCGACGGTCATCACATGGCCGAGGAGCACGATGCCCGCGTACGCCGTGCCGACCGACACCAGCGCGGTGGCGATGGGCAGCAGGCTGGCGGCGAGTGAACCGAAGGCGAGGAAGAGGACGACGGCGGCGACGGCCACGCCGACGATCTCGGCCATATGCGCGCCCGGCGCTTCGGTGAGCGCGATGGCGCTGCCGCCGAGCTCGACCTGAACCCCGTCGGCCTGTGCGGCCTTCGCTGTCGCGACGACAGCTTCGGCCCGCGCCTTGGAAATGCCATCGGCCTGCTGGTCGAAGGTGACGGTGGCGTACGCGGTGTGCCCGTCGGAGCTGATCCGCCGGACGCCCTCGGTTCCGTACGGGCCGGCGACGGAGGCGATCCCGTCGAGCTTGGCGACGTCGTGGAGCACCTCGGACATGCGCTGCTCGACGCCGGCGGAGCGGACGCTGCCGGCGTCGGTGTGCCAGACGATGGTGTCGCTGTCACCGCCCCGGCCGTGGAAGCCCTCCTCGAGGAGAGCGGTGGCGCGGCCGGATTCGGTGCCCGGGACTTCGTAGTCGTTGGAGTACGCGGCTCCCGCGAAGACCGCCGCGGTCGCTACGCCGACGAGGGCGAGCAGCCAGAGAAGCACGGCAACGAGGCGGTGCGTGATGCACCACCGGGCGATGGCTGCCAACGCGGTTGCTCCCTGGATGGTTCGTGGATCTTTGACCGGGAACAGCCCGCAAAGAACTCATGATCTACAAAGATACACTCTGACAGTCAATCATGATTCTTTGCCCCTTTCGTGTCCTTACTCACAGTTGTGCGCGGAAGTCCGGGGCCATACCTCCCGAACTCCCGCGCACCACCGGCGTACAGGCGCTTTCTCAGCCCGAGACGCTCGCGCGCCCGTTCTCGATATGACCCATCAGCCGGCGGCGGAAGACGGGGTCCCGGTCAGTGGTCACCTCGATGTCGTACCAGCCGTGCGCGTCGGCCGCCGAGTGCACGACGGTGCGGCTGCGGCCGGCCTTGACCGTGATCGTGCGAGTCCAGTCGCCGAGGTCGGCCTGGTCGACGTAGCCGAGCGGGCGGACGGTGAAGGTGACCGGCTGGGCGCCGTCGTTGCGCAGGGTGAGATGCAGATCGCGGTCGTGATGGTCGATGTGCGAGGAGACCTCCGCGCGACCCTCCGAACGGCCCTGAACGCCGCCCTTGGCGCTGCCGGCGAACTCACGGCGGAAGCCGTTCGGCCCGGTGATCGTGAAGCGGTAGGCGTCCTTGGTAAGGGGCACGGTCCACTGCGCGGTGCCCCTTACGTCCTTGTGCTGCGGGACGGGGAACTCACCGGCGTACGGATAGAGCGCGAAGTGCGCGCTCGCGCGCCCGCTGTTGCTGAGCGACACGGTGAAGGCGCCGCCCGAGACCTTGCCGTGCGCGTCGGGTTGGTACGGCAGGGGACGCGCGGGCCGGGTGCCCTCCTCCTGTACGGGCATGTGCTGCACCAGAGGTGGCACGGGCCGCCAGCGTCCGGTGAACGGCGGTACCGCCCCCGGCTGCTCCACCTCGGGCTGCGGCCTGCCGCGCCGGAAGTCGAAGGCGGAGGTCAGATCGCCGGTGACCGCGCGCCGCCACGGGGTGATGTTGGGCTCCTCGACGCCTGTCCACTTCTCGAGAAGCCGGATCACCGAGGTGTGGTCGAAGACCTCGGAGCAGACATAGCCGCCGACCGACCAGGGCGAGACGACCAGCATCGGCACGCGGACACCGAGCCCGGTCGGCAGCCCCTGCCAGCGCTCGTCCTTGTTGTCGACGGGCGGCACGGGCGGCGGGACATGGTCGAAGAAGCCGTCGTTCTCGTCGTAGTTGATGAGGACGACGGTGTGCCGCCACACGTCGGGGTGCGAGCCGAGGGCATCCAGCACCTTGTAGACGAGCGAGGCGGAGGCGATGGGCGAGGAGGAGCCGGGGTGCTCGGAGTCGATCGCGGACGGCACCAGGTACGACACCTCGGGGAGCTTGCCCGCGGCCACATCGGCCCGGAAGTGCTCGGCGAGGCCGCCGGTCTCCACCCGCCGCAGCCCCCGCTCGAAGAGCGACAGCTCGCTCTTGCTCAGCGTCGCCACGCCCTCCTCGAGCGCCGCGAGCAGCCGTGCACGCTCGGCGGCGTCCTCGGTCTCGCGCACCTTGGCGTAGAAGGCCTCCATGTAGGTGAAGTCGCCGGCCTTCGCCAGCGCCTTGCGCGCGATCTTCTTGAAGCTGGTGAAGAACTCGATGTTGTTGTCGGTGAAGTTCTCCCACTCGGTGTACGTCTTCCAGGACCGGCCGGCCTTCTCGAGCCGCTCCGCGTAGGTGGGCCAGGGGTACCCGGGGTGGGTGCCCTCGTCGTACGCGGCGTTCGTCACGGCCCGGCTGCCGTCGGCCTCGTTCCCGGTCCAGCCGCTCCACAGATGGTTGCGGTTCGGGCTCGTCGACGTATGCGTCGAGGAGTGGTAGGCGTCGCAGATGGTGAAGGTGTCCGCGAGCTCGTAGTGCAGGGGCAGGTCACGGCGGTCGTAGTACGCCATGGTCGCCGCGGTCTTCGCGGAGACCCACCCGTCCATCCATCCGTCGTGCCAGGCCTTGGCGCCGCCCTCCCAGGAGTGGTCGAGTGCGCCTATGTACTGGAGGTCCTTCTTCTGCGCCTCGGCGGCGTCGCGCACCGGGAAGGGCAGCACGGTGCGCAGCGGGCCGGGCTGCTCGAAGACCGGCTTTCCGGACGGGAGCTCAATGGCGTTGCGGTCGCCGAAGCCGCGGACGCCGCGCAGGGTTCCGAAGTAGTGGTCGAACGACCGGTTCTCCTGCATGAGGATCACCACGTGCTTGACCGACCGCAGACCGCCCGACGGGGGCTCCGCGGCCAGCGCGGCCTGCAGGGACGGCGGCAGCAGCGAACCGGCCGCCGCCGCGCCGATGGCGCCTCCGCCGAGTGCGAACAGGCGCCGCCGTGAAATGTCCGTGGCCAAGTGATCCTCCCGATTCCGGTGTTACCGCCCGGAACGTAATGAGTCCGGATGACTTGGGGAAGTCCCAGGGACATCGTGTCGGTGAACGTCCAAGAGCCCGTACGAAGAGTCCAAGCCGGGGTCCGGGAGCGGCTGGAGAGAGGCTGCCGTGTTGGGCGGGCGGCCCGCGTCATCCAGTACCGTGCCAGGTTCGATGTCCGGCCGCGTGTCCCGGTCCGGTGCCCGGCTCGAGACCCCCGAACCCGGCGACTTTCGGCCACGACCTCGATCCCCGCGCCCTCATGTCCCCAAGACCACAGGAGTGTTGTCGGTAGCGGCTGGCACGATGGCGGCATGGAATACACGGGGACCAACCAGCCGATCCTGTCACCCGGCGGTGCCGCAGAGCTCGCCCTGATGCTCCATGACGCGCCCGATCCGCACTTCGACCAGCCCCCCGTTCAGGTGCTCGCGTACGACCCGGGCGCGTCGCTGAGGGACCGGCGGGAGGCGTTCCGGGAGGTGTACGACACGATCGTGGCCCGGATCGGGGAGCCGACGCTCTACGGAGGTTCGGCGGAGGGTCCCAACGTCCGGTGGCGGGACAGCAGAAGGCTGGTGGTGCTCACCGGGGACCGCCGGCGGGCGCAGCTTTCGGTCCACAACACCGACACCTTGGAGAACGAGGAGCGCAGGACCTTCGAGTGGGGCGGCGCCTGGTCGGCGGACGAGCCGCACGACTTCGATTTCCTGCCCTACATCTGGCAGCTGGACCGCAGCGGCCCTGGCGAGCGCCCGATCGAGCGGCCGGGCGGCCGGATGGCGTCCAGCCTCGAGCACTTCGAGACCGCGCTGGCGTTGCTGCTCGCGGCCTGGGTGGAGCAGCTCGCCGTACAGGTCGGCGAGGACTGGGCGAGCTTCAGCGTGACCAGCGGAGCGGACCGCGGCCGCCAGCTGCTGATTTCGTACGCCCTGGAGGACGGGCTGCATGTCTCGGTCGACGACCGGGACGGCGAGGACAGCCCGGAGCGCGACCGGCTGATGCGCTCGCGCGGCTGGCACTCCCGCGACCGCGGCTGGTGGCAGGCGGACTTCGCGGAACCGGAGCGCGGAGAGGTGGCCGCGGTGGCTCGCCTGGCGATCACTGAACTGCGGGCACGCGGCACGAAGGAGCCGGAGGAGCTTCGGGCCCGGGATGTCAGCTGCAAGGACCGCGGCGAACTGTGGCTGCCGGGCTTGGGCATACGTCACTGACGGGACGGGCGGAGCCCGGGCGGGGACCCGGCCGGGCGCTGCGGCACCGGCAGGCGCTGCGGCACGCGCGCCGGGACACGAACCACGGGCGCCGGGACACGAACCACGGGCGCCGGGACACGAGCGTGGGCGTCGCGCACGTAGGGCCAGGAGTGCACGCCCGAGCCGGTGTCGCCCCCGGAGACGGGACACAAGCAGGTCGCGGCACGGGCAGGCCTTGCGGCCGGGACTCGGGCAGGCCTTGCGCCGGGACACGGGCGCGGGCACGGACGTCGGCACACGCACGCCTGCCGCCGCACTCGGACCGCCCTCCACGCGAGACGCGGCCCGCACCGTGTGGTGCGAGCCGCGCCTCCAGGCTGCGGATGCAGGCCGTCAGCCCTCGACGCCGAGCTTCTGCAGGATCAGCTCCTTGACGCGCGCCGCGTCCGCCTGGCCGCGGGTGGTCTTCATGACCGCGCCGACCAGCGCGCCGACCGCCGCGACCTTGCCGCCGCGGATCTTGTCCGCGATCGCCGCGTTGCCCGCGATCGCCTCGTCGACGGCCGCGCCGAGCGCGCCCTCGTCCGAGACGACCTTGAGGCCGCGCTTGTCGACGACCTCGTCCGGGCCGCCCTCGCCGGCGAGTACGCCCTCGATGACCTGGCGGGCCAGCTTGTCGTTGAGGTCACCGGACGCGACGAGCTGCGCGACCCGGGCGACCTGCTCCGGCGTGATCGCCAGCGATGCCAGGTCCGCGCCTTCCTCGTTGGCGCGTCGGGCCAGCTCGCCCATCCACCACTTGCGCGCAGCAGCCGCATCCGCGCCCGCGTCGATCGTGGCGACGATCAGGTCGACCGCGCCGGCGTTGAGGATCGACTGCATATCGTGCTCGGAGATGCCCCAGTCCTCGCGCAGCCGGTTACGGCGTACACGCGGCAGCTCGGGCAGCGTCCCCCGCAGCTCCTCGACCCACTCACGGGGCGGGGCGATCGGCACCAGGTCGGGCTCCGGGAAGTACCGGTAGTCCTCGGCCTCTTCCTTCACGCGGCCGGACGTCGTGGAGCCGTCCTCCTCGTGGAAGTGACGGGTCTCCTGGATGATCGTGCCGCCGCTGTTCAGGACCGCGGCGTGCCGCTGGATCTCGAAGCGGGCCGCACGCTCGACGCTGCGCAGCGAGTTGACGTTCTTCGTCTCGGAGCGCGTGCCGAACTTCTCCCGGCCGTGCGGGCGCAGCGACAGGTTCACGTCGCACCGCATCTGGCCCATCTCCATCCGGGCCTCGGAGACGTCGAGCGCCTTGATGAGCTCGCGCAACTCGGCGACGTACGCCTTGGCGACCTCCGGCGCACGCTCGCCCGCGCCCTCGATCGGCTTGGTGACGATCTCGATCAACGGGATGCCGGCGCGGTTGTAATCCAGCAGGGAGTGGGACGCGCCGTGGATACGGCCGGTGGCGCCGCCGACGTGCGTCGACTTGCCGGTGTCCTCCTCCATGTGGGCGCGCTCGATCTGCACGCGGAAGACCTCGCCGTCCTCCAGCTGGACGTCCAGATAGCCGTTGAAGGCGATCGGCTCGTCGTACTGCGAGGTCTGGAAGTTCTTCGGCATGTCCGGATAGAAGTAGTTCTTCCGGGCGAAGCGGCACCACTCGGCGATCTCGCAGTTGAGCGCGAGGCCGATCTTGATGGCCGACTCGACGCCGATCGCGTTGACGACCGGGAGCGAGCCGGGCATACCCAGACAGGTCGGGCAGGTCTGCGAGTTGGGCTCAGCGCCCAGCTCGGTCGAGCAGCCGCAGAACATCTTGGTCTTGGTGCCGAGTTCGACATGGACCTCGAGGCCCATGACGGGGTCGTAGGCAGCGAGGGCGTCCTCGTACGACACCAGTTCAGTGACGGTCACGGTGAAACTTTCCCTCTCAGCCCAGCAGGACGTCGTCGTCGCCCAGGCGCTTCAGCTCGCGGTAGAGCAGGGCCAGGCCGGTGACGATGGCGGCGGCGGATACGGCGGCATCGATCAGCCGGAGCGTGTCGCCCTCGAAGCGGGCCTTCTTGGCCTGCTTGATGACGCTGATCGCGCCGAAGGCGGTGGTGCCGATCGACAGATACGTACCGGTCTTGGACTTCTTGAAGCCCTTGGCCTTGGTCATTGCGCTCACAGCGACGGTGCCTCCTCGAGCAGCGGGTGTCCCCACTTTTCCACGAAGGCGGCCTCGACCGCGGCGCCGACCTTGTAAAGGCGGTCGTCCTTCATGGCAGGGGCGATGATCTGCAGACCGACCGGCAGGCCGTCCTCCGGCGCGAGACCGCAGGGCAGCGACATCGCCGCGTTTCCGGCCAGGTTGGTCGGGATGGTGCACAGGTCGGCGAGGTACATGGCCATCGGGTCGTCGGCGCGCTCGCCGATCGGGAAGGCGGTGGTGGGCGTGGTCGGCGAAACAATCACGTCGACCTGCTCGAAGGCCTTCTCGAAGTCCCGGGTGATCAGTGTCCGCACCTTCTGGGCGGAACCGTAGTACGCGTCGTAGTAGCCGGAACTGAGCGCGTACGTGCCCAGCATGATCCGGCGCTTGACCTCGTCGCCGAAGCCGGCCTCACGGGTCAGCGCGGTGACCTCCTCGGCGGACTTCGTGCCGTCGTCGCCGACCCGCAGGCCGTAACGCATGGCGTCGAAGCGGGCGAGGTTGGAGGAGCACTCGGACGGCGCGATCAGGTAGTACGCCGACAGGGCCAGGTCGAAGGACGGGCAGTCCAGCTCGACGATCTCGGCCCCGAGCGACTTCAGCAGCTCGACCGACTCGTTGAAGCGCTGGACGACGCCGGCCTGATAGCCCTCGCCGGAGAACTGCTTGACCACGCCGACGCGCATCCCGGCCACGGAGCCGTTGCGCGCGGCCTCGACGACCGGCGGGACCGGCGCGTCGATGGACGTCGAGTCGAGCTCGTCGTGACCGGCGATGATCTCGTGCAGGAGCGCCGCGTCCAGGACCGTACGGGCACAGGGGCCGCCCTGGTCGAGGGAGGACGAGAAGGCGACCATGCCGTAGCGGGAGACCGCGCCGTAGGTGGGCTTGACGCCGACCGTGCCGGTGACGGCGGCGGGCTGGCGGATGGAGCCGCCGGTGTCCGTGCCGATGGCGAGCGGGGCCTGGTAGGAGGCGAGGGCGGCGCTGGAGCCGCCACCCGAACCGCCGGGGATACGGGTCAGGTCCCAGGGGTTGCCCGTCGGCCCGTAGGCGCTGTTCTCGGTCGAGGACCCCATGGCGAACTCGTCCATGTTGGTCTTGCCGAGGATGACGACGTCGGCTGCCTTGAGCCTCTTGGTCAGCGTCGCGTCGTACGGCGGGATCCAGCCCTCGAGGATCTTGGAGCCGACCGTCGTCGGGATGCCCTCGGTGGTGAAGATGTCCTTCAGCGCCAGCGGCACACCGGCCAGCGGGCCGAGCTTCTCGCCGGCCTCACGCTTGGCGTCGACGGCGCGGGCCTGCGCAAGCGCACCCTCGCGGTCGATGTGCAGGAAGGCGTGCACCTTCTCGTCGACGGCCTCGATCCGGGCCAGGTGGGCCTCGGTGACCTCGACGGCCGTGAGCTCGCCTGCGGCGATCTTCGCGGCGATCTCGGCGGCGGTGAGCTTGATACAGCTCTCGATTTTGTTGATGGCCGTCATGGTGATTAGTCCTCCCCCAGAATCTGCGGCACCTTGAAACGCTGCTGCTCCTGGGCCGGGGCGCAGGAGAGCGCCTGCTCGGGGGTGAGCGAGGGACGGACCTGGTCCGCGCGCATGACGTTGGTCAGCGGCAGCGGGTGGGAGGTCGGGGGTACGTCTTGGTCGGCGACCTCGGAAACGCGGGCGACCGCGCCGATGATGTCGTCGAGCTGTCCGGCGAAGTGGTCGAGCTCTTCGGCCTTCAGCTCCAGACGCGCCAGCCGGGCGAGGTGGGCGACCTCCTCGCGCGTAATGCCAGGCATGCAGCGATCCTCAGGGGTGAGAGTGTGTGCTTTGAGCCCAATCCTATGGGGCGCGGGCCGCTGCCCACTAAACGGTTTGCCCACGGGACTCCGCCCCGGCCACCCCCGGGCCGCCTCGGGCCGCCACGCACCGGCCTCGGACCGGCAGCGATGCGCGCCCCGACCACCCGACCGCCGGCACCGTCAGGGGACGACCTGGCTGGACGGCTCGTCGGCATCCGATGCGGCGGGCAGCTCCGCCGGGCGGTGCCAGCCGCGCTCGCCCCTGGCCCGCAGCCATGCGGTGGTCTCCTGCGGCGGCATCGCGGCCGCGACCAGCCAGCCCTGTACGGCGTCGCAGCCCAGATCGCGCAGCCGCTCCCAGGTCTCGTCGTCCTCGACGCCCTCGGCGACCACCAGCAGGCCCAGCGAGTGGGCGAGGTCGACGGTGCAGCGGACGATCGCCGCGTCCTCGTTGTCGACGGCGAGCCGGGCGACGAAGGACCGGTCGATCTTGAGCTCGCTCACCGGCAGGCGACGCAGGTGGACGAGTGAGGAGTAGCCGGTGCCGAAGTCGTCCAGCGACATCTTCACCCCGTGGTCGGTCAGCCCGGCGAGGGTGTCGGCGGCGCGCTGCGGGTCCTCGAGGAGTACGTGCTCCGTGATCTCCAGCTGGAGCGAGCCCGGCGGGACGCCGTGGCGGGCGAGGCGGGCGGCGACCAGCCCGGCGAACCCGGGGGTGTGGACGTCGCGCGGCGAGACATTGACCGCCACCGGGACGTCCAGACCCTGCGCGCGCCATCTGGCGACCTGGGCGAGGGCCGTGTCGAGGACGTACTCCGTCAGATACGGCATCAGGCCCGAGGACTCGGCGATGGCGATGAACTCGTCCGGAGGTACTCGGCCGCGCTCCGGGTGGACCCAACGGACCAGCGCCTCAAGGCCCGCGACATGGCCGTCGAAGCCGACCTTGGGCTGATAGTGGAGCTCCACGTCGCCGGCGTCCAGCGCCCGGCGCAGATCGCCGAGCAGACCGAGCCGGTCGGGAGTGTTGGAGTCACGCTTGGACTCGTACACCTCGACGCCCGTACGGTCCCGCTTCGCCTGGTACATCGCCACGTCCGCGCGCCGCAGCAGGCCCTCCGCGTCCAGCGCGTGGTCGGGGAAGACGGCGACGCCGGCGCTCGCCTCCAGAACGAGCGTGAGTCCGTCCAGGTCCAGTGGCGATGACAGCTCGGCCACCAGATGGCGGGCGATGCGGGTGGCGCTGGTGGTGGAGTCGGCCGTCGGAAGCAGTACGGCGAACTCGTCGCCGCCGAGCCGGGCCGCCTCGGCCCCTCGCGGCAGAGCCAGTCGCAGCCGATCAGCTATCTGGAGGAGCAGCCGGTCGCCCGCGAGATGGCCGAGTGTGTCATTGACCGACCGGAAACGGTCGAGGTCGATCAGTACGAGAGCGGATCGTGCGCCGCTGCCCTCGGCGTCCTCCAGGGCGGCCCAGGTCCGCTCCAGCAGCCACTGACGGTTGGGCAGCCCGGTCAGCGGGTCGCGCAGCTGCTCCTCGGCTCTGGCCCGCGCGATCCAGAGCGTGGAGTCCAGAGCGATCAGCGGTACGGCGAACAGGGGCAGCAGGAGCGGCAGGGCGGTGGCGACCACACAGATCAGCGGCGCGATGCCGAGGAGAGCGACTGCGACAAGACCCTGCCTGAGCAGGGCCGTACGGGCGACGGTGGGCAGCCCGCCGCCCTGCGGGACCAGCACATACCAGAGGAGCAGTCGGGTGACAGCGAGATAGGCGGTGGCCGCCAGGATCACTTCGGGCACGGCCTCGACGCCCCAGTCCAGGGGCAGCCAGGGCCGCTCCACGCTGGGCGCAACGCCGAAGGCGGCGAGGACGAGCGCGGCCGCGCCGATCCCCAACAGGTCCACGGAGCCGTGCAGTACGCCCTGTCGCCAGCGGTGCCTGCGGGCGGCGCCGACCAGTGCGACGACGGCAAGGCTGACCAGGCCGGCGGGCACCCAGCCGAAGAGCAGGAGGACGGCGAGAGTGAGTGCGGCGCCGGAGCCGGTGCCGCCCCACCAGCGGTCGCGGCCGAGCGCGACCAGATGGCCGACGATGATCCCGGTGAGGACGGCGAGCGACCAGCCCACCGTGGACGAGGGGAAGAGCGCATGGCCCTCCTGCACGGTCCGTACGATCCCGGTGACGAGTACGGCGGCGGCGATCACCATGACGATGACGGGCAGCCCGGATGTCATTCCTGCAAGGGCCGCGAATCCACGCGGCCGTGAGACCGGGGCGGCGCTCTCGGTCGGTTTCATTCCCGTCCCTCTCACAGCCGGCGGTGCCGATGCCTCGCGATGGCTCCCGTAGTCATGCCACCACGACTGAAATCCCACCCCGCAGCCGTGCACGACAGGCGCACATCTCAACAGTAGGCCGCAGGAGGCTCGGACGGGCAGCGCTCTACAGCTCTTGCCCGAATGCGACCCGGCCACCCTTAACCATCTGGTATGCGCTGAACGGGTGACCTGTACCTGGTGTTCCGGGTCCCGTTTTCGCGTCCGAATCCAGCCCCGCGCGCCCCCAAAGGACCTCCGCGCAAGCCCCTCCCAAGCCCCGCGCACGCCCCCTCCGTTACGCCTCTGCAGGCACAGCGGCCTCACGAGCTGCATCGGGCCCCTGTTCGAGCAGAACGGCGAAGCCTTCCTCGTCCAGCACCGGCACCTTCAACTGCATTGCCTTGTCGTACTTCGAACCCGGGTTGTCACCGACCACCACGAACGCCGTTTTCTTGGAAACGGAACCGGCCACTTTCGCTCCGAGGCTCTGGAGGGCCTCTTTTGCGCCATCCCTCGTGTAGTTCTGCAGCGTGCCGGTGACGACAACGGTGAGTCCCTCGAGCGGACGCGGCCCTTCGTCCTCCCCCGCGCCCTCTTCCTCCATACGAACGCCCGCAGCGCGCCACTTGCGCAGGATCTCGCGGTGCCAGTCCTCCGCGAACCACTGCTTGACCGAGGCCGCGATGATGTCGCCCACCCCGTCAACCGCCGCCAGCTCCTCCTCGGTGGCCTGCTCGATCCGCTCGATCGACCGGAACTCCCGGGCCAGCGCCTCGGCCGCGACCGGTCCGACATGACGGATGGACAGGCCCGTGATGATCCGGGCCAGCGGTCGCTCCTTGGCCGCGGCGATGTTCTCCAGCATCGCCAGGGCGTTCTTCTTCGGCTCGCGCTCCTTGTTGGCGAAGATCATGGCGACCTTCTCCTCGCCGGTCTTCGGGTCACGCTTGGGCAGTCCGCTGTCCTGGTCCAGGACATACGCCTTGATGGGCAGCAGCTGCTCGATGGTGAGGTCGAACAGCTCGCCCTCGTCGGTCAGCGGCGGTGTGGGCGGCTCCAGCGGCTTGGTGAGCGCGGCCGCCGCCACATAGCCGAAGTTCTCGATGTCCAGCGACTTGCGGCCGGCCAGATAGAAGAGACGTTCACGCAACTGGGCCGGGCAGGAGCGGGCGTTGGGGCAGCGCAGATCCACGTCGCCCTCCTTCATCGGCCGCAGCGCCGTCCCGCACTCGGGGCACTCGGACGGCATCACGAACTCACGCTCGCTGCCGTCCCGCAGATCCACGACCGGACCGAGGATTTCCGGAATGACGTCGCCGGCCTTGCGCAGCACCACTGTGTCGCCGATCAGCACGCCCTTGGCCTTGACCACGTCCTGGTTGTGCAGGGTGGCGAACTCGACCTCGGAGCCCGCGACCGTGACCGGCTCCACCTGCGCATACGGCGTGACGCGCCCGGTGCGGCCGACGCCCACGCGGATGTTGACCAGCTTGGTGTTGACCTCCTCCGGCGCGTACTTCCACGCGATCGCCCAGCGTGGCGCGCGCGAGGTGGAGCCGAGCCGCCCCTGGAGCGGGATCTCGTCGAGCTTGACGACCACACCGTCGATCTCGTGCTCCACCGAGTGGCGGTGCTCGCCGAAGTAGGCGATGAACTCCCGTACATCCTCCAGCGAGTCCACGACCTTGTTGTGCCGGGCGGTGGGCAGGCCCCACTCGCTCAGCAGGTCGTAGGCCTGCGACAGGCGGTCGATGTCAAAGCCCTCGCGCGCGCCGATGCCGTGCACGACCATGCGCAGCGGACGGGTCGCCGTGACCCTCGGGTCCTTCTGGCGCAGCGAACCCGCCGCGGCATTGCGCGGGTTGGCGAAGGGCTTGTCGCCGGCTTCGACCAGGCGGGCGTTGAGCTCCTCGAACTTCTCCATCGGGAAGTAGACCTCGCCACGGATCTCCACGAGATCCGGGATGCGGTCACCCTGCAACCGGTCCGGGATGTCCGCGATCGTGCGGACATTGGGAGTGATGTCCTCGCCGACGCGGCCGTCGCCCCGGGTCGCCGCCCGGGTCAGCCGGCCCTTCTCGTACGTCAGGTTCACGGCGAGGCCGTCCACCTTGAGCTCGCACAGGAAGTGGTACTCCTGCGAGCCGAGATCACGCGCGATGCGCTCGGCCCAGGCGGTGAGCTCCTCCTCGTCGAAGGCGTTGTCGAGGGAGAGCATCCGCTCGCGGTGCGCGACCGCGCTGAACTCCGTCTCGTACTGCCCGGCGACCTTCTGGGTCGGCGAGTCGGGCGTACGCAGCTCCGGATACTGGTCCTCCAGCGCCTCCAGCCCGCGCAGCAGCTTGTCGAACTCGGCGTCGCTGATGACCGGTTGGGCGTTCACGTAGTACCGGAAGCGGTGCTCTTCGACCTGCTCGGCCAGCTGGGCATGCTTCTCCCGTGCCTCGGCGGGCACAGACCCTTGCTGTTCGACAGCCACCGTCTCGTCCTCCCGTTACTCAGGGTTGTCTGCGAGCGATCTCGCGGCCCGGACGCAGTGGGCGAGCGCGGCGCGCGCGTACGCCGGTGAGGCACCCGCGAGACCGCACGACGGGGTGATCACCACGGACTCGCTGAGAGTCCCCGGATTCAGCCCCAGCCTGCGCCACAACGTCCTGACACCCATGACGCTACCGGCAGGGTCTGACAATGCGGCGTCGGTGGACGGTACGACGCCCGCGAAGAGCTTCGTACCGCCTTCCACCGCCTCGCCGATCTCTTCCTCGTCACGCTCGGTTAGCAGCCCGAAATCGAATGAGACGCCCGCGAACCCGGCCCGGCGCAGCAGCGCGAACGGCACGTCCGGAGCGCAGGAATGGACGGCGACGGGATCCTCGCTCACCCCGATCACGTCCCGCAGCGCGCTCTCGACGATCTGGCGGTCGACCGCCCGGTGTGTGCGATACCCGCTGGCGGTCCTGATCTGTCCGCGCAGCACGGCGGTGAGCGACGGCTCGTCGAGCTGCAGCACCACGCGCGCGCCCGGCACCCGGCGGCGCACCTCGGCGAGATGGCCGCGCAGCCCCTCCGCGAGCGAGGCCGTCAGATCGCGCACGGCGCCGGGATCGCCGAGCGCGGCCTCGCCGCCCCGCAGCTCCAGCGCGGCGGCGAGCGTCCACGGCCCCACCGCCTGCACCTTCAGCGGGCCCTCGTAGCCCTGGGTGTACTCCTCCAGCGCGTCGAGGTCCTCGCCGAGCCAGGAGCGGGCCCGGCGGGTGTCGCGCCCCGGCCGGTCGCTGATCCGCCAGCCGCTGGGCTCGACGTGCGCGTACATCTCGACGAGCAGCCCGATGGTCCGCCCGATCATGTCGGCGCCGGGCCCGCGGGCGGGCAGCTCGGCCAGATAGGGAAAGTCCTCGAAGGAACCGGCGACGGTCTTCGCGGCCTCGCGTGCGTCGCCGCCGGGCATGGATCCGATGCCGGTGGCGGGGCCCCAGGGGAAGTTGTTCTTGTCGCTCACTCGGGAAGGGTACGCGCCGCTCCCGTCGGGGGCCCGGCGCGAGCGTCCTCAGCGCCCGGGCCGCACCGTCACGTCGTTGATCTCCGCGTCGCGCGGCAGATCGATCGCGGTGAGGATCGTCGTCGCGACCGACTCCGGGCTGATCCAGCGGGACTCGTCGTACTCCTTGCCCTCCTGCGAGTGCACCTTGGCCTGCATGGGGCTGGCGGTACGCCCCGGATAGACGGAGGTCACGCGTACGCCATTGCTGTGCTCCTCGTGGCGCAGCGAGTCGGCGAGCGCCTTCAGACCGTGCTTGGACGCGGCGTAGGCGCCCCATTCCGCATGGGCGTTGAGGCCCGCGCCCGAGTTGACGAAGAGAACATGGCCCTTGGCTGCCCTGAGTTGGGGCAGGAACAGCCGGGTCAGCTCGGCCGGGGAGATCAGATTGGCGTTGAGCTGCTGGTGCCAGGTCGTGGGGCGGAGTTCCGCGATCGGGCCGAGGTCGACGACGCCCGCGATGTGCAGCAGGGAGTCCAGGCGGTCCGGCATCGGCTGCATGCCGAGCGACCTGGAGATGCGGTCCGGGTCCGCGAGATCGGCGACGAGCGTACGGGACCCGGGATAGCGGCCCGCGAGCTCTTTGGCGCGGCCGGCGTCACGCGCCAGGAGTACGAGTTCGTCGCCGCGTCCGTGCAGTCGGCGCGCGACCGCCGCGCCGATGCCCGAGCCTGCCCCGGTGATCAGATGTGTGCCCATACGGGACATGCTCGCACTACTGCACGCCCACCGACTCCTCCAGGTAGGCGAGCGCCGAGACCCCGTCCTCCGCGAAGAACACCAGGTCGGTCAGCGGAAGCGGCAGAAAGCCTTCGTCCTCCATCCGCCGGAACTGCTGCTTCAGCCCGTCGTAGAAGCCCGCGGTGTTCAGCAGCACCACCGGCTTGGTGTGCTTGCCGTGCTTCTTCAGCTCCAGGATCTCGGTGGCCTCGTCCAGCGTCCCCGTACCGCCGACCATGATCACGATCGCGTCGGCCTTGGCGAGCATCAGCGCCTTGCGCTCGGCGAGGTCCTTGGCGATCACCATCTCGTCGGCGTTCGTACGGGCCTTCGCCCCGAGGAAGTCGACCGAGACGCCGACCAGCCGCCCGCCCGCCTGCTGGACACCGTCCGCGACGACCTTCATCAGTCCGCACTCGGACCCGCCCCACACCAGGGTGTGGTCTCCCTTGCCGACCAGCTCGGCGAATTCGCGGGCGGGCCGGGTGTAGCGGTCGTCGAGGTCGGCGGCGGAGAGGAAGACACAGATATTCATGGGATCACGGTACGGGGAAGAACTCGGGCCCTGGCGACGCTGTGCCATGTATGGCTGGACACACGATCACCATCGAGCAGGGCACGGTTCACGTACGCGTAGCGCGCGGCGACGAAGTTCTCGGGGAGAGCCGTCGCCCGCTCGTCCTGCGCGAGACGGGCTGCCCCGTGCGCTACTACCTCCCCCCGGAGGACGTACGCACCGACCTGCTGAAGCCCTCGGAGACCCACACGTACTGCCCGTTCAAGGGAACGGCCTCCTACTGGTCGCTGCCGGACGCGCAGGACCTGGTGTGGGAGTATCCCGAGCCCAAAGACGAAGTGGCGCAGATCAAGGGGCATTTCTGCTTCTACGACACGGAGGTCGTCGAGGCCTGACAGAAGAATCTTGCGGGCGAGCGATGAGTCCCGCCGAGCGGGGCGGTCAGCAGTCTCATGGACAACTCGAGCAGAACGCTGCACAAGGCCACGTCGAGTGACGGCACGCTCATCGCGTACGAGCAGCGGGGCGCCGGGCCGCCGGTGGTTCTGATCGGCGGTGCGCTGTGCACGGCGGCGACGGACGCGCCGCTGGCCGCGCTGCTCGCCTCGCAGTTCAGTGTGTTCACCTTTGACCGGCGAGGCCGGGGCGCGAGCGGTGACACCGCTCCGTACGCGGTGGAGCGCGAGATCGAGGATCTCGCCGCCGTGCTCGCCGCGGCGGGTGGCAGCGCCTGTGCGCACGCCATCTCCTCGGGCGCGGCGCTTGCTCTGAAGGCGGCGGCCGCCGGACTGCCGATCACTCAACTCTCGGTGTACGAGCCACCGTTCACGGCGGATCCGGCGAGCCGCGAGGAGCCCGCCGCCTACGTCGCCAGGCTGCGTGAGCTGGTGGAGCAGGGGCGGCCCGGCGATGCGCTCGCCCTCTTCCTGACGGAGACCGGGATGCCGCCGGCGGCGGTCGCAGGGATGCGGCAGACGCCGATGTGGGCCGAGAGGGAAGCGGTGGCGCACACCCTCCCCTACGACCACGAGATCATGGGCAACGGTCAGGTGCCGGTCGAGCAGCTGCGTACGATCGCCCAGCGCGTGGTGGTTGTCGACGGTGGCGCGAGCCCCGGCTGGCTGCGGGCCGCGGCACGCGCGGTGTCCGAGTGCCTGCCACGGGGCCGGCACCACACGCTGACCGGGCAGACGCATGAGGTGGCGCCGCAGGTGCTGGCCCCGCTACTGGCGGACTTCTTCGCCGGTGAGGGCCGGAGCCAGGGCTGACCGGCCGGCGCCGGGACCGAGGGCCGCCGGAGCCTGGACCGGCAGTCTGGCTCCGGGACCGAGGGCTGGAGCCGGGACCGACAGCCTGGCGCCGGGACTGACCACTCGGCGCAGGATCAGGCGACCTGCGCGGCCGCCCGCCCGGTCGTCGCGATGGTCGCGGAGCCGACCACCCGCGTGCCGTCGTACAGCACGATCGCCTGGCCGGGCGCCACACCACGTACCGGCTCGGCGAAGCTCACATTCAGCGTGCCGTCGACGAGCTCGGCGGTCACTGACGTCTCGCCGCCGTGCGCGCGCAGCTGAGCGGTGTACGTGCCCGGGCCCTCCGGAGCCGTGCCGCACCAGCGGGGCTTGATGGCGGTCAGGGCGTCGACATCCAGTGCCTCGACCGGGCCGACCGTCACCGTGTTGTTCACGGGAGAGATGTCGAGGACGTAGCGCGGCTTGCCGTCCGGGGCCGGGTGGCCGATGCGCAGGCCCTTGCGCTGGCCGATCGTGAAGCCGAAGGCTCCGTCGTGGCTGCCCAGCTTCTCGCCCGACTCGTCGACGATGTCGCCCTCCGCCGTGCCGAGGCGCGAGGCGAGGAAGCCCTGGGTGTCGCCGTCCGCGATGAAGCAGATGTCGTGGCTGTCGGGCTTCTTGGCGACCGCGAGTCCCCTGCGCTCGGCCTCCGCGCGGATCTCGCCCTTGGTGGTGAGGGTGTCGCCGAGCGGGAACATGGCGTGCGCCAGCTGCCGCTCGTCGAGGACGCCGAGGACGTACGACTGGTCCTTGGCCATGTCGCTGGCGCGGTGCAGCTCGCGGCTGCCGTCCTCGCCCGTCACGACCGTGGCGTAGTGACCGGTGCACACGGCGTCGAAACCGAGCGCGAGCGCCTTGTCGAGCAGTGCCGCGAACTTGATCTTCTCGTTGCAGCGCAGACAGGGGTTGGGGGTGCGGCCGGCCTCGTACTCCGCGATGAAGTCCTCCACCACGTCCTCGCGGAAGCGCTCGGCGAGATCCCACACGTAGAAGGGGATGCCGATGACGTCCGCGGCGCGGCGGGCGTCGCGCGAGTCCTCGATGGTGCAGCAGCCGCGCGCACCCGTGCGGAAGGACTGCGGGTTCGCGGAGAGCGCGAGGTGCACACCGGTGACATCGTGTCCGGCCTCGGCGGCACGGGCGGCGGCGACGGCGGAGTCCACGCCGCCCGACATGGCGGCGAGCACTCGGAGGGGGCGCTGGGAAGTCTGAGGAGTCATAGCCCTACCAGGGTAAGGGGCCCGGGGAACCGAAAGCTCGCGAGTATGCGTTGGTGATCGCATGGGGAGTGAATCGAAGCGCGGCGACGACGGCGGTAAGCGGCCCGTGAGCAGGCGGGCCGTGCTGATCGGCGGCGGGGTCGTGGTGCTGGGGACGGGCGTGCTGGCCAAGGACGAGCTGAAGCGCATCTGGTGGCGGGTGCCGGGGATCACGAGGGCGCGCAAGGAGGGTGCGATCGACTATGCGGGCGCGGAGTGGACGGCCGCCTCCCGGGCGAACTGGCGGCTCGCGGACCGGCCCGACGACTACTCCATCGACCGCGTGGTCATCCATGTCGTCCAGGGCAGCTATCCGTCGGCGCTCAAGGCCTTCAAGGATCCTGGGCACGAAGCCGCGACGCACTATGTCGTACGCAAGGACGGGCATGTGGCGCAGATGGTCCGCGAGCTGGATGTTGCCTTCCACTCCGGGAACCGCTCGTACAACGAACGCAGTGTCGGCATAGAGCACGAGGGCTTCGTGGACCGGCCGGCCGATTTCACGGACGCGATGTACCGGTCGTCGGCAAAGCTGACGGCGGGGATCTGCGGGCGGTACGGGATCCCGGTGGACCGCGAGCACATCATCGGGCATGTGGAGGTGCCGGGAACGGACCATACGGATCCTGGGCCGCACTGGGACTGGGACCGGTACATAAGGCTGGTGGGGGACGCGCGGGCGGCGGCACGGTAACCCCTGTGGGCGGGCTGTGCGCGTCCGGGATCAGACCAGGCCGGCCGTACGGGCCCGTTCCACCGCCGGGCCGATTGCTTCCGCGACCGCGTCCACATCCGCCTTGGTGGAGGTGTGGCCGAGGCTGAAGCGCAGCGTGCCGCGGGCCAGGTCCGGGTCGGTGCCGATGGCGAGGAGGACATGGCTGGGCTGGGCGACGCCGGCCGTGCACGCGGATCCCGTGGAGCACTGGATGCCCTGGGCGTCCAGGAGCAGCAGCAGGGAGTCGCCCTCGCAGCCGGGGAAGGTGAAGTGGGCGTTGGCGGGGAGGCGGTCGTCCGGGTCGCCGCCGAGGATCGCGTCCGGGACTGCCGTACGGACGGCCCGGACCAGCTCGTCGCGCAGCGAGCCGATCTCGTGGGCGAAGTCCTCACGCCGCTCGGCGGCGAGGCGGCCGGCCACGGCGAAGGAGGCGATGGCGGGGGCGTCCAGGGTGCCGGAGCGTACATGGCGCTCCTGGCCGCCGCCGTGCAGGACGGGGACTGGGCTGTACTCGCGGCCGAGCAGCAGCGCGCCGATGCCGTACGGGCCGCCGATCTTGTGTCCGGAGACGGTCATGGCGGCGAGGCCCGATGCGGCGAAGTCCACTTCGAGCTGACCGAAGGCCTGGACCGCGTCGGCGTGCAGCGGGACGCCGAACTCCTTTGCCACGGCGGAGAGTTCGGTCACCGGCATGACGGTGCCGATCTCGTTGTTGGCCCACATCACGGTGGCGAGCGCGACATCGTCGGGATTGCGCGCGATGGCCTGGCGCAGCGCTTCGGGGTGCACCCGCCCGTACGCGTCGACCGGCAGGAACTCGACCGTCGCGCCCTCGTGCTCGCCGAGCCAGTCGACGGCGTCGAGGACGGCGTGGTGCTCGACGGGGCTGGCCAGTACGCGAGTCCTGGCCGGGTCGGCGTCGCGTCTCGACCAGTACAGGCCCTTTACGGCGAGGTTGTCGGCCTCTGTGCCGCCGGAGGTGAAGACCACCTCGCTGGGCCGTGCGCCGAGCGCCTCGGCGAGGGTCTCGCGGGCCTCCTCGACGGCGCGGCGGGCCCGGCGCCCGGCGGCGTGCAGCGCGGAGGCGTTGCCGGTGACGGTGAGCTGCGCGGTCATCGCCTCGACGGCTTCCGGCAGCATCGGAGTGGTCGCAGCGTGGTCGAGGTAAGCCATGGTGGCCACGATTCTACGAGGCCTGGCGGGGGCGCGGACGCGGCGCAGGGGTGCACGGGCGTGCGGGCTCCGCTTTCCCGGCTGTCCGCGGCTGCCGGCGTCAGCCTCCGAAGCCCCAGACGACGGTTCCGTTCACGGTGACGAGTACGGCGAGAACAGCCAGGTCGGCCAGTCCGAGTGCGAGTCCGAGCAGGGCGCGGAAGCGGCGGGTGGTGCCCCGCCGGAGGGCGATTGCGGCCAGTACGACGGCGATCGGGCCGAGCAGGATGTTCATCACGAGCAGGCCGACGAGGCCGAGGATGAAGGCGGCGACGGCCATGCCGTCGGCGTCGCGCCGGGTCCCGGGCTGCGCCTCCGGCCGGGTTTCGGACTCCGGCCGGGTCTCGGGCCGAGTGGCGTTCCGGACGGTGGCATCCCCGGCGGTGCTCTCGGTGCGGGCGCCGCGTGCGGTGCGTGAAGTTCGTGCGGTGCGTGCGCTGGCGGTGAGTTGCATGGTGGTTCGGCTCCTTCCGGGTCAGTGGTTCCGGGCGCGACGCTCGCGCACGGCGAAGACGAGCAGCCATGCGCCGATGACGGAGCAGGCCACGAAGGTGACGGAGAGCGGGAGTTGGGCCACGGCGCCCAGCATGATTCCCAGGAGGAGAAGCGCTGCGACGATGGCGATCATTGTCTTCCTTCCCAATTCTGGGTGAACACTTGTCGGTACGACTGTTCACTGACTCTCGAGTCTACACTTCCCTTATCGAGAGAACGGTTGTTTACTGAATGCTATGAGTCACACCGTCGGGATCCGTCAGGCCCAGAAACAGAAGACCCGTCAGGCCCTCCTGGACGCCGCGCTGCAGCTCCTCGAGGAGCAGAGTCTGAGCAGCCTCGGACTGCGTGAGGTGACGCGGGCCGTGGGTGTGGCGCCGACGGCGTTCTACCGGCACTTCAGGGACACGGCCGACCTCGGCGTCGCGCTCGTCGAGGAGGCGCTCGGCAGCCTGCACGCCATGATCGGCGAGGCGCTCGCCGAGACCGGTGACGATGTACGTATCGACCGGACCGTCGCGCTGATCGCCGGTCTCGTCCGCAGGTCACCAGCCCATGTCCGCTTCATCGCCCGCGAGCGGCACGGCGGTGTACAGCCCGTACGCGAGGCCATTGGCGCACAACTGCGCCGGTTCGCCGACGAAGTGGCGGCGGCCTTCGCCCGCGAGCCGGAGTCGGCCGGATGGAGCGAGGCCGATCTGCGGATGCTCGCGGGTGTCTATGTCGACCACATGGTGATGACGGCGTACACATTCCTGGAGGCCGGTCCCGAGGGCGAGGAGCAGGTCAGCTCGGTGGCCCGCCGTCAGCTGCGTCTGGTGAGCCTCGGCCGGCGCCACTGGCTGGACTGACGGGCCCGACGGGCAGCGTGCCGGGCCTGCCGGAATCGCTTCCGTACAACTCGACCACGGCCGCCGCCGCGCGGGCCAGCTCTTCCCGCGCCTCCGGCGGAGACAGCACCTCCACGCTCTCGCCGAAGGCCAGCAGCGCGCGGGCCGCCATCGCGGTCGGCAGTGCGAGCTCCACGCGCGCCCACTCACCGGCGACCTGAGGCTCCGCGGTGAGCTGACTGGCCTGTATGCGCAGGAACATGTCCAGCCGGTCGGTCCTCACCAGCGCCGTCACCCGTACGTCCGCCGGGCGGTCCTCGACCTGACGGCGCAACACCTGCCAGACGTCCGCCAGTTCCTGGCCGGGGCGCCGCCGGACCGGAGCGTCGGTGAGGGTGGCGGCGAGCACCCGGTCCGCGCGGAAGAGCCGGGGGGCTGCCCGGTGATCGGCGACCAGGTACCAGACGCCCGCCTTGACGACGAGTCCGTACGGATCGAGCGTGTACGTCCGTGGTTCGGTCGTCCCGCTGTGCCGGTAGCGCAGCCGCAGCCGACGGTCGGTGAACACGGCGGAGTTCAGCACGTCCAGATCGACGGCCGGCTGCGGTACGCGCATCCAGCGGGCCGGGTCGACCAGGATCCGCCGGCTCGTCAACTCGGCGGCGGGCCGGTGTGGTTCGGGCAGCGCGGCCATGACCTTGCGCAGTGCGGAGCCGAGCGCCTCGTCGAGGCCGAGTGCGGAGTGGGCGCCCTGGGCGGCGAGGACGAAGAGGGCACGGGACTCGTCGGCGGTCAGCCCGGTGACGTCGGTACGGAAGCCGGGCAGCAGCGCGATGCCGCCGTGCCGCCCGCGCTCGGCGTAGACGGGGACGCCGGAGGACGAGAGCGCCTCGATATCGCGGTAGATGGTGCGTACGGAGACTTCGAGCCGCTCGGCGAGTTCGGCGGCCGGGACGAGGCCGCGGGTCTGGAGGAGCAGCAGGATCGAGAGCAGCCGGTCGGATTTCACGGGTCTGAGGGTCTCCGGAAAACTTGACGGTGGATGTCAGGTTATCCGGGCAGGGTGTGCCTCGTCATCGAGACCGGCAATTGAGGAGATGGACACCATGAACGACCCCCGCCCCCTGTACGAGCGCGCGGCCGACCAGTTCGCGAGCCTGCTGAAGACCGTGACGCCGGAGCGGCTCGGCGACCCGACGCCGTGTACGGAGTTCGATGTACGGGCGCTGCTGTCCCATGTCGTCGGCGGTACGCACCGGATCGCGACCATCGGCGAGGGCGGCGACGGCCTGTCGGTGCCGGCACGGGTGGACGGCGTCGCGGACGACGGCTGGACCACGGTGTACGAGGAGGCGAGGCGACGCTTCACGGCGGCGTGGGCGGACGATGCGAAGCTGTCCCGCCTGGTCGCGGTCCCGTGGGCTGCGGAGCTGCCGGGCGCGGCAGCGGTGGGTGGCTATGTAATGGAGACGCTGACCCACACCTGGGACCTGTCGCAGGCACTGGGCCACCCGATGGCCCTGGACGAGGAGTTGGCCAAGGTCATCCTCCCGATCGCCCAGCAGGTCCTGCCGGCGGACAGCCGCGGCGAGGGCGTCCCGTTCGCGGCGGTCCAGGAGGCACCGGAGGGGGCGGACGCGTACGGCCGACTGGCATCGTGGCTGGGCCGCGCCGCGTAACGGGATGTGCCCCCCACTCACCCGCCCCTACCCTTCCAGCAGGCGCGCCGCCAGGTGGGTGAGGCGGGTGTGCCAGGAGGCCAGCAGGTCATCCACGTCCATGTCCCGCGGGCCGGTCTGGGTCAGGATCAGGCGGGGGCCGTGGCCCGTGCCCTCGGCGAGTTGCCAGCGGACCTCGCCCTCCGGGTCCAAGGCGTAGGCGAGCAGGGCCGGTCGCCGTACCTCGGTGACCGGGCCCGGTGGGGTCTTGGGGGCCGTGAAGCCCGCCGGGACCGGCGCACCCTCCAACACCTCCGTGCCTGCGGTCAGTTCCGCCCAGACCGTCTCCGCGGGCCGCACCAGCTGCCGTTCGAAGCGGATCCGCCATCCGTCGGCGGAGTACTCGACGATGCCCCGCCCCAGGTCGAACTGCTCCAGATACGCCTCGTGCAGTTCGCCCCTGTCGCGGCCGACGTCCACCTTCTCGCCGTCCAGCAGCTGCTCCAGCGCTGTGATGCACAGATGCCAGCCGGACGCGAAGCTCGCCGCGCCGAAGCGGTCGCCGAAGGTGTGGACGAGGGTGAGCAGCGAGCCCTCGCCCTCCGGGGTGATCTCCCAGCGCAGATGGTCCTCGCCCCAGGTGAAGGCGAAGACACGCGGCTCCTCGGCCTCCGTCACGGTGCCTGTCATCCCCGGCTCGCCGGCACCGGGGAAGGAGAAGCCCATCGCCCCTCCGGGCCTGAGCTCCACGGACACCTCGGACGGGAACCACTGGGCGAGGTGGGCGGGTTGGGTGATCGCGTCCCAGACCCGCTGCGGCGGATGCGCGAGCCGGCGCTCCATCCGGAGCGCGGTGCGCCCGTCCGCCGTGGTGAGGGTGTCGGAGTGCGGGTTCATGAGGAGTCGTCCTCCATGGCGTCGAGATGCCGTTCGAGCGCGTCGAGACTCCCCGCCCACAGATGGCGGTAGTGCGCGAGCCAGGCGTCGAGTTCCGCGAGGGGCTCGGGCGTCAGCTCGTACCAGCGGCGCTGGGCGTCCTGGCGGACCCGGACCAGACCGGCCTCCCGCAGCACCCGCAGATGCTTGGAGGTGCCGGGCTGGCTCAGGCCGAGCCGGCCGGTGAGCTCACCGACCAGGTGCGGACGCTCCAGGAGCAGATCGAGAATCCTGCGCCTGCTCGGCTCCGCGAGCACGTCGAACGGTATGGGCATACCCCGAACATACTTCGCGGGTTATATAACCGCAAGAGAATGAAGGTTCAGCCTCAACCGCGACCGGCCTCAGCCGCGCGGCGCCTTCGCCAGTTGGCGCGACTGAGCCACCAGACGGTCCGCACTGTCCCAGACCTCCGCGTCCTCCTCCAGGAATCCGC
The DNA here is from genome assembly GCF_042888805.1 of Streptomyces sp. NPDC002730. Taxonomy (NCBI): domain Bacteria; kingdom Bacillati; phylum Actinomycetota; class Actinomycetes; order Kitasatosporales; family Streptomycetaceae; genus Streptomyces; species Streptomyces sp. NPDC002730. The sequence continues at coordinate 171,578 of NZ_JBIAQG010000007.1, read as the reverse complement.
CGGCCAGGTTGCGGGTCGTGATGGAGACCCGGAGCGGCCCGGGGGCCGGGCGGCAGCGGATGTGCGTGGTGAGTTCGACCGTCGGCGTCCAGCCCGGCAGGCCCAGCTCGAACGAGGTCGGCGGCAGCGCGTCGACAGTGAGCAGCAGCGAGAACGGGTCCGCGTCACGGCCGTCGGCGAGGCCGAACCAGCCGCGCATCTCACCCTTGCCGGAGGGGGCACCGACGGCCCATCCGACGGTCGCCGGGTCGAGCTTGATGTTCAGGCGTTCCGTGATCGCCGAGCTGCCGGGGATCTTCGGCGCGGGGCCGTCGGACGGGCCGAGGCAGTCCTGGAATGCCGGCATGACGGGCGGCTTCGCCGACGTGCGCACGTCGTCGGGCAGCGCGTCCAGGTCTCCGTACGAGGCGAGGACACGGATGCGCTCGACCTCCGTGCCGTCCTCCGCGTACTGGAACAGCGAGGCCTGTCCGGTGGAGAGGGTGCGACCGCTGCGTACGACCTCGGTGCGGATCACAGCGGGGCCCGGGTGCGACGCCGTGAGGTAGTGCGCCGAGACCGTGAACGGGTCGGGGTGCGGCAGGGCGTCACCGAGCGCACGGCCGAGCAGGGCCAGCAGGTAGCCGCCGTTGACGGCGCGGATGATCGTCCAGCCCGCTGAGAGCTCCGCGTCGTAGACGCCCGGTGCGCGCAGGGTGACAGCGGTGTCGCGGTCGAACTCGCTGTCCCCGATGGTTGCCTGTACTGCCTGTGCCATGGCGGCACCGTACAACAGAAAATTACTGAGCGGTAGCTTTTTGCTCTGCCCCGGCACCGGGCGCCGTCCGCGTCGGCAGAACGCGGCGCTCCGGAGGCGGTCCGGCTCAGTCGGCTCTCGTCGGCCGGCTCTCTTCGACCAGCTCTCTTCAGCTAGCTCTCTTCGGCGGCTTCCGAGCGCCGGTTCCAGGCGCGCGGCGCCCGCCAGTGGAAGCGCATCGCGAGCAACCGAAGTACGAACGCGGTCACCACGGCCAGTCCGCTGGTGGCCGCGTTCAGTACGTCGAACTGGATGGAGACCACCACCATGGTCGCGCCGACGATGGCGGGGACGGCATACAGATCGCGGTCCCAGCGCAGCAGCGATGGCACCTCATTGGCGAGTACGTCACGCAGCACACCGCCACCGACGGCGGTGGCAAGTCCGAGCGCCGCGGAGGCGGTGAGGCCGAGCCCGTACTCGTACGCCTTGGTGGTGCCGGTGACGCAGAACAGCCCGAGGCCCGCGGCGTCGAAGACATTGACCCCGACCTGGATGCGCTCGACGTGCGGATGCAAGAAGAAAACCAGGGCGGTCGCCACGAGCGGCGTGAGGAAGTACCCGAGATCACTGAAGGCCGCGGGCGGGACGGCCCCGATGATCAGGTCCCGCAACATCCCTCCGCCCAGCGCGGTTACCTCTGCGAGCACCGCTATGCCGAAGACGTCGAAATTCTTGCGTACGGCGAGCAGTGCGCCGGAGATCGCGAAGACGAAGATCCCGACGAGGTCGAGCGAATGCTGGACGGAGGGCGTGAACAGTTCATGGAGCACCCGGCAATTGTGCCGGTTCTACTCCTTGGCACTCTCCTCAGCCTCGGCCGGGGCCTCCGTGGAGGTCTCCCCGGCGGCCGCGTCCGCGGATTCGCCCTCCGACGGAACGGCCTCGTCCGAGTCGGCCTCGGCAGAGGTCTCGTCCGCAGCCTCGCCGCCGGTCTTCGCGACCGTGATCGCCGCAACCGCAGCGGGCTCCGCCGACTCCGGCTTCTTCGACACGTCGACGATCTCGATCGCCTCGCGCGCCGACTCCAGGGCCTTGTCGCCCGGGGCCAGGTCCGGTGCGTTCTCCGGGTGGTGGCAGGCCACCTGGTGGCCCGTCTTCAGCGCCAGCAGCGGCGGTTCCTGCGTCTTGCAGATATCCGTCGCCTTCCAGCACCGGGTGTGGAACCGGCAGCCGGTCGGCGGGGAGATCGGTGACGGGACGTCGCCCTTGAGCAGGATGCGGTCGCTCTTGGCGCCGCGCCGCTTCGGGTCCGGCACCGGCACCGCGGAGAGCAGGGCCTTCGTGTACGGGTGCATCGGCGCCTCGTACAGCGACTTGCGGTCCGTCAGCTCGACGATCTTGCCCAGGTACATCACCGCGATGCGGTCCGAGACATGGCGGATGACCGACAGGTCATGCGCGATGATCACATACGTGAGGCCCAGCTCGTCCTGGAGATCGTCCAGCAGGTTCACCACCTGCGCCTGGATCGACACGTCCAGCGCCGAGACCGGCTCGTCCGCCACGACCAGCTTCGGCTTCAGGGCGAGGGCCCGCGCGATACCGATGCGCTGGCGCTGGCCGCCGGAGAACTCGTGCGGGTAGCGGTTGTAGTGCTCGGGGTTGAGACCGACCAGGCCCAGCAGCCGCTGGACCTCCTTCTTGATCCCGCCCTCGGGCGTGACGCCCTGCAGCTTGAACGGCGCGCTGACGATCGAACCGACCGTGTGGCGCGGGTTGAGCGAGCCATAGGGGTCCTGGAAGATCATCTGGACGTCCCGGCGCATCGGGCGCATGCCCGAAACACCGAGGTGCGTGATGTCCTTGCCCTCGAACTCGATCTTGCCGCCGGTCGGTTCGAGCAGCCGGGTGATGAGCCGGCCCATCGTCGACTTGCCGCAGCCGGACTCACCCACGACGCCGAGCGTCTCGCCGGGAAGTACGTCGAAGCTGATGCCGTCGACCGCCTGGACGGCACCGGCCTGCCGACGCAGCAGCCCCTTCGTGATCGGGAAGTGCTTGACCAGTCCGGTGACCTTGAGCAGTGGCTCGGGCGAGGAGGTGGCCTGCTCCGGGATCGCCATCTCGGAATCCTTACGATCTTTTCCGGCCGGGGGTCCGGGGGTTGTCCCCGGGGAAGATGCAGTACTCACAGCTTCGGCGCAATCTCTTCGGTCCAGATCCGCGTGCGGTCCTCCTGCGACATGTGGCAGGCCGAGTGGTGCCGGCTGCCGACCTCCCGCAGCTCGGGCCGCTCGGTGCGGGTGATCCCGCCCTTGGGCACATCGGCGTACGGGCAACGCGGGTGGAAGGCACAGCCACTGGGGATGTTGATCAGGCTGGGCGGGGAGCCCTTGACCGGGATGAGGCGCTCGGTCTGGTCACGGTCGATGCGCGGCATCGAGCCCAGCAGGCCCCAGGTGTAGGGGTGCTGCGGCTCGTAGAAGACCTTCTCGGCCGGACCGCGCTCGACGCAGCGGCCGCCGTACATCACCAGGATGTCGTCGGCCAGCTCGGCGACGACGCCCAGGTCGTGGGTGATGATGATGACCGCGGAGCCGAACTCCTTCTGCAGATCCCGGATCAGGTCGAGGATCTGCGCCTGGACGGTGACGTCCAGCGCGGTGGTCGGCTCGTCCGCGATGAGCAGCTCGGGGTTGTTGACCAGCGCCATCGCGATCATCGCGCGCTGGCGCATACCGCCGGAGAACTCGTGCGGGTAGCTGTCCACCCGCTTGTGGGGCTCCGGGATGCCCACCCGGTCCAGCAGCTCGACGGCCCGCTTGCGGGCGGTCTTCTTGTCCACCTTGTTGTGGACCTGGTACGCCTCGCTGATCTGCTTGCCGATGGTGTAGTACGGGTGCATCGCGGACAGCGGATCCTGGAAGATCATCGCCATGTCGCGACCCCGCAGCCGGCGCACCTCGTCCGGGTCGGCGGTCAGCAGTTCCTTGCCGTTCAGCCAGATCTCACCGGACAGGTGCGCCTTCTGCCGGCCGTACTGGCCGACGCGGTGCAGGCCCATGATGCCGAGCGAGGTCACCGACTTGCCGGAGCCCGACTCGCCCACGATGCCGAGGGTCTTGCCCTTCTCCAGCGTGAAGGAGAGTCCGTCGACCGACTTCACGAGACCGTCGTCGGTCGGGAAGTGCACCTGGAGGTCGCGTACTTCGAGGAAAGCGGTGGAGGGGGCCGAGCCCGCGGAGACGGGCTCGCCGACGGCGCCGGTCTTCGTCAGGGGGGATCCGGGGGTCTCTCCCGGGACTGGCACCGTGGTCATGAGAGCCTCACTCGGGGGTCGATCACTGCGTACATGAGGTCCACGACGAGGTTGGCGAGGACGACGAAGAAGGCCGCGATGAGCGTGACTCCGAGGATCACGGGCAGATCGTGGTCGCTGATTGCCTTCACCGCGTTGTAGCCGAGGCCGTGCAGGGAGAAGGTGCTCTCGGTCAGGACCGCGCCGCCCACCAGGGCTCCGAGGTCCAGGCCGAGGACGGTCAGGATCGGGGTCATGGTCGAGCGCATTGCGTGCTTGCCGATGACCACGGGCTCCGTGAGGCCCTTGGCTCTGGCGGTTCGGATGTAGTCCTCGTTGAGGACCTCCAGCATCGTGGCGCGGGTGAGCCGGGCGTACATCGCGGCATACAGGAAGGCCAGGGTGACCCACGGCAGAACCATGCCGTTGAACCAGGCCGCCGGATCCTCACTGAACGCCGCGTCCGGCCGGTCGAACCACCCCAGCTGGTCGGAGAAGAGCGCCAGGGACAGCATGCCGGTGAAGTAGATGGGCAGCGAGACACCGCCGAGGGCGATGCCCATCGCCGAACGGTCCAGGGGCGTACCGCGCTTGAGGGCGGAGATGATGCCGGTGGAGACACCACCGATCACCCAGAGCACGACGGCGCCCGCGGCGAGCGAGAGGGTGACCGGCAGCCACTCGAGCAGCAGCGGCCAGACCTCCTGCTCGGTCTTGAACGAGTACCCGAAGCAGGGCGCGGCGCACTGCGTCACGTCGGAGCCGTTGGCGTACGTACGACCCGCCACCAGTCCGACCACGAACTTGCCGAACTGGACCAGGATCGGGTCGTCCAGGCCCATCTTCTGCCGGATGCCCTCGATGGAGGCGGGGTCGGACTGCTTGCCGACGAAGTACAGCGCCGGGTCCGTCCCGATCATCTTGGGGAAGAGGAAGAAGATTCCGAAGGTCACCAGCGTGATGACCATCAGCATGACGATGACGGCGAAGAATCGCCTGATGAGATATGCAAGCACTGCGCTCGGCCCGACGGTGGCCCGGGAGCCCTCTCTTATGGAGAGAGCTCCGGGCCACCGCTCGCGGCCATCACCTGCCCTTCGTGCCTAGCGGGTGTGGCACTGGAACGTGAACTGACTGGGATTTACTTGACGACGCCGAGCGAGGCGTAGTCGTAGCGGCCGTTGTAGGCGTCGGCCGTGTAGGCGTTGGTCAGACGAGTGCTGCGCCAGGTGATCGTCTTGTCGTAGACGAAGGGCAGGTAGACAGCGGCCTCGGAGACCTTCTGGTTCATCTGCTTGTAGATCTCGCCGGCCTTGGCCGGGTCGGTCTCGGCGATGGCCTGGTCGAAGAGCTTGTTGACCGCGGGGTCGTTCAGCTCGGAGAAGTTGTTGTTACCGCTCTGCAGGATGAACCGGCCGTCGACCAGCGGCTGCGAGAAGCCCTGGCCGGTCGGGAAGTCCGCGCCCCAGCCCATGATGATGATGCCGTAGCCCTTGTCCTTCACGACCTTCGGCGAACCGATGATGCCGGACGTCTGGGCGCCGTCGAACTGGTCGACCTGGGCGTCGATGCCGACCTGCTTCAGCGCGTTCTGCAGCGAGACGGCCGTGGCGACCTCGACCGGCTTGTTGTTACGCACCGCGATGGTGGTCTTGAAGCCGTTCGGCTGGCCACAGGCCTTCAGCGCCGCCTTGGCCTTCTCGACGTTCGGCTTGCTGTCGTTCTTGAGGACCTCGTACGGGTCGTACGTGGGGTCCGAGCCCTTGATGCCCGCGGGGAGCATGTTCGGGGCGATGTCGCCACCGGCCTGCGGGCCGCCACGGGCGGTCTGCAGCGACTTCTTGTCGGCGGCGTAGATGACTGCCTTGCGGCACTCGACGTTGTCGAACGGCTTGACCGTCGTCGGGAAGACCGCGTAGCGGATGAAGCCGGTCTGGCCGTTGTCGAGGTTGTCCTTGTGCTTGCGCAGAGCCGTGGTGCGAGCCGCCTGGCCGATGCCGGTCGCGTTGATGTCGACGTCGAAGTCACCCTTGAGCAGGCGCTTGTCCATGTCGTCCGCGTTGGTCATGAAGGTGACCGTCACCTTGTCCGGAAGCGCCTTGCGGATGGTGTCCGAGGCGGGCTTCCAGTTGGTGTTGCGGGAGAGCGACATCGACTTGTTCGGCGCGTACGAGTCGATCTTGTACGGGCCGCTGGAGAAGGGCTTCAGGCCGTACTTGGCGGCGGTGTCCTTCTCCTTCTTCACCGGAGAGGCAGCCGGCATGGCGAGCATCTGCTCGAAGTCACCGTTCGGCTTCGGCAGCTTGAAGACGATGGTCTTCGCGTCCGGCGTCTCGATCGCCTTCAGGCCGAGCTTGTCCGCGGACTTGTCCTTGTACGGACCCTTGTACTCGGTCTTCGGGTCGAGCACCTGCATCAGGTAGACCGGGCCGCCGGAGATGACGTCCTGGGCCCAGGTGCGCTCGATGCCGTACTTGATGTCCTGCGAAGTGATGGGCGTGCCGTCCTCCCAGGTCACGCCATCCTTCAGGGTGTACTTGTAGGTCTTGCCGCCGTCCGAGATCTCGGCCTTCGCGGTCGCGAGGTCCGGGACGAGCTCGGTGCTGGCCTGGCCCGGCGCCGCCTTGAAGCTGACGAGCTGGCGGGTGTAGTAGCGGGCGAAGTCCCACATGAAGCCGTAGTAACCGCGCTGCGGGTCCCACGAATCGGCGTCCTGCGTGCCGACAAATTTAAGCGTGCCGCCCTTGGTGTCGGACGCGTTGGCCACCTTGCCGATGCCGGCGTTGAAGCCGGGCGCACCGGCCCCGTCCTTCTTGTCGTCCTTGCCGCCACAGGCCGTGGTGGTCAGCAGGGCCGCGAGCACGACAGCCGTGCCTGCGGCAAGCCTGCGGTTCGACGTGCGATTGGTTGTCACGATGCTCGCAACCTCCGTAGTAGTCACGGCCCTCGAGGGTCGTGGTTCTGGGCTATTGCCCCTGACGGCTTCGGCAGGGGCGGTGTGTCCGCAGGGACGTGTGGGGGTCAGCGGGACCCCTTCGGGTCCAGCGCATCTCGTACGCCGTCGCCGAAGAGATTGAAGGCCAACACGGTGACGAAGATCGCCAGGCCCGGGATGATCATGAACAGCGGATCGTCCTCGTAGGTGCGCACCGCCGTCGAGAGCATCTCGCCCCACGACGGGGTGGGCGGCTTGACGCCAACGCCGAGGAAGCTCAGGGCGGCTTCCGTCAGGACGTTGGTGGGGATCATCAGCGTCGTGTAGACGGTGATCGGGGCCACCAGGTTGGGCAGCAGCTCCCGGAAGAGGATGTACGCACGTCCCGCACCGAGGCTGCGAGCCGCTTCGACGTACTCCCGCTCACGCAGCGAAAGCGTCTGGCCGCGCACGATCCGGCCGATGTACGGCCAGCCGAAGAAGCCGATCACCAGGACGAGGACCGCGATCCGCAGACCCGAACCGGAGAAGCCCCAGAGTTCGTTCGGGACGACAGAGATCAGGGCAATGATGAAGAGCAGCTGCGGAAAGGCCAGCAGCAGGTCCATCACCCGGCTGATCGCCGCGTCGATCCAGCCCCCGAAGTAGCCGGCGACGACGCCGAAGACGGTGCCCAGGCTGACCGCGACGAAGGCGGAGAGGAAGGCGACGAGAAGCGAGATGCGGGCGCCGTAGACGACTCGGCTGAAAACGTCCCTGCCGTTGACCGGCTCAACTCCGAAAAGGAAGTCGGAATTGATGCCGCCCCAGTCACCGATCGGGGTGCCCAGCAGCGGGTCGATCGCATCCTCGTGGAGCTCCTCCGGCGGGTGGCCGAGCAGGCTCACGATCAGTGGAGCGAATATCGCGACCACGATCAGGAGGAGCACCACGAAACCGCCGACAAGTGCGACCTTGTCACGCTTCAACCGGATCCAGGCGATCTTCCAGGGCGAACGCCCCTCGATGGCCTTCTGCGGGACATCGGCGGCGACATCGACGGCAGCGGTTTCGGCCGCGCTCGTGTCGTGCAGTGGTGCCGTCATCGTGGTGGGGACCCCTCTCGGCCGGTGGTGACCGACCCATGCCCGCCGCTGTAGCGGCTTCGTTCACTCAGTGGTGCAGTTGTGTGTATTGCGAAGAATGCTTGAAGAAGCAGGTCGTACACAGGACCGAAGGGTCCTTGATGCGGGGAGTCTTCAACGCTGCCGCGATCACCCGCCAGCCCCCTCGGGGAATGGTTGCTCAAACGTGATGCGGCGAGGGGGTTTCCGTTATACGGACGGAGCCACCGACTGAGCGGAACGCCAAATACCCCATATGGGGCGAAAGTTGACCGATGTGCCGCCATGCGGACGTTAGCCGCTCTTCGATTGCAAGGCATTCGAAGCCTCGAGAGCGCATAATCCCACCCCGAACATCGGCGTGGGGCATGGAAATAGACGGGTCAGACCGTCAGTTGTGGTGTTGCGGCCGGCTCAGTGGCCGACTCAGTGGCCGACCGGCGGCGGATAGCCGTAGCCCCCGCCGGCCGGTGCGCCGCCGACATGGGCATCGCGGTCGTAGAACGGGCGGGCGTTGGCCCGCAGCCACATCGTGACCGGGTCGTACTCGTCGGACATCGCGACGGTGGAGACCGGCAGCCCGTCCGGGACCGCGGCGATCGACTGCTGCATCATCGCGCGCACCGTGTCCACGGACTGCCTGCTCGTGTCGTACAGATCGAGACCGATGGCGAGATACGGAGCGCCGAGCGCGGGCTGCACCCAGGCGCGGCGCAGCGAGCGGATCGCGGGCGTGCGGTGGGCGTTCTGAGCGAGCAGGCCGTAGAAATGCGGGAGCTCGATGGCCGGTTCGGACAGTCGCAGCGGTCCTGCGGGCATCCGGTCGAGGCCGGTGGCGATCCGGCGGAGATCGAGCCAGGGGATGCCGACGCCGCCGCCCGGCGCGTGCGGGTTGAGCCAGATGCCCCAGCGGTCCGGGTACAGCGCGCGGGCGATGTCACGGCCGGTGACCACCTCGTGGGCGCGGTTCCAGCCGGAGACGGAGAGCTCCTGGGCGGAGGTGACGCACGGCGCGTAGCCGACGCCGTCGACCTCCATGTTCCCGTACTGGGCATCGGGCGATCCGGCCTGGCCGTGCCAGAGCAGCATCCAGATCTGGCCGTTCGACGGGTCGGCGATGGCGTGCAGCAGCGCCTCGTACGCGTCGTAGCGTCCGGGGGTCACCTGGCGCAGCATGTGCTCGACCTGCCCGGCCGCCGCGGTGCCTGACGCACTCACCCTGGGTTCCGCCCCTCTTCGATGCCTCTTCGATGCAGCAACAGCACAGCCGCCCCGGGCACACAAGTGCTGCGGTAAGGCCATCAAACCAGCTTAATCGGCAGTCCTGACACCGACTTGACGACTACACGTGCTGCCGTTCGTAGAAGGGCCGCACCCGCTCCAGCATCCATGCGCCGACAGGATCCTGGGCAACATCCAGCAGTACGAGATTGACCGGCCAGCCCACCTGGACCCGGCCGAGTGCCCGGCCGAGCGCGTCCATCGGGGCATTGCGCTCGGCGGCCTCCCAGGAGGAGAGCTGGACACCGATGAAGAGGGTCGGCGGGTCGCCCTCGACGGAGGCGAGCGCACGGCGGGCAGTGAGGACGACACCGGAGGCCTCGAACTCCCCGGCCGCGGCGGCGAGGAAGTCGACCGGCTCCTCCTGCCAGTCGGGCTCGAAGAGCCGCACCCGGCCGCCGCTCGCGGGACCGTCCAGCGGTGTACGTCCCACCCGGCACAGTTCGGCGACCGCGGGCGGCGGCAGCGGGGCGCCGACCGCACCACCGGGGTTCACGGCGATACCGAGCTGCGGAGGCAGCCCGCGGGCGAATTCGCGGGCGGGCGCAACGGTGAACGAGATATGGCTGCCGACGCACTGCAGGTACTGCTGCTCGGAGCTGAAGACCGGGACATAGGGAGCGCCGTCGATCTCCATCGTGGGCAGATCGAGATCGGGGCTGTCGGCTCCGCCGCCGTTGGGCAGCGGCACCCATATATGGCTGCGTCCGAGCACCTCGACGAGACGGCCCCCGGCGGAGGGGTTGCCGAGCGAGGCGGCGAGCACCTCTTCCAGCTCGTTGCCCGGCCAGCCGAAAGCTGTATGCGGATGGGCCTGCTCCGGTGTCTCCATGTGCGGTCCTTCTCCCCCGGCTTCCACGGCTGCGCGCCACGACCCTAACGCCGCGGACCGACGGACATGAACCGGGGCTCCGCCCCGGACCCCGCTCCTCAATCGCCGGAGGGGCTGAACTTCAGCGCGCGCCGCCCTATGACTTCTCGAAGCCGACCCGCCCCAGCACCCCCGCCGCGTCCCGGTCCAGCAGCACGGCCGAGGCGCAGCCCGCCGGCAGTCGGCCCGCCTCCGCGTCGCCGATCAGATGCCCGACCGCGCGCCGGTGCCGGGCGAAGGCGTACCCGGACACACCGCGGCCCCGCTCGCGCTGGCCCTGTCTGGCGACCTCGGGCGTGACGTCGAGCAGGACCAGATGGAGACCGCTCCCGCGGCGGCGCGCCTCGCGGGCCAGCCAGCGCCGCACCCAGGCCTGCGTACCGCAGTCGTGGACGACGACACTCTCGCCGGAGCGGAGCGCCCGCCGCAGCCCGGCGTAGTGGGCGATCCGCACGAGCGGGCGGTACACGGCGTACGGCAGCAGCCGCGGCATCCGGGCGTCCCACCGGTCCCGGGTGTCCTGCGAGTCGATGCCACGACCGCGCGCCGCGCGCCGGATCAACGTGGACTTTCCGCTGCCGGGCAGGCCGGAGACGACCACCACATCACCGGCGGCGAAGACCAGACTGCGCGGACTGCGCCCCGAGCGGTCTCTCAGGTCGCGCAGTATGGCTGTGGGAGCCCCGCGCAGTTCCCGGGCGGAGCTCTCCGGCCGGGCGGGCACCCCCGTGGTCGTCGCAAAGACACCGGGCTGCTGCAACGTCATCACCCTCCCCCATGTCGGGTCACCCTCACCCTTGCCCATGAAGTGTAAAGAGTTGGTAATGCGACACAACCTATTTGCAGCTACGGGCCACTGCGGGCAGGCGCGGCCGCGTTCCGGACCGTACGCACCACTCTGCCGCGATGCGTGCAATGATGTGCCCGCCAACTGCATACCGGCCGCTTGAATCCACGCGGGAGAGTCCTGGCCACTGTGTGCGCCGGGCGCCGAAGGAGCAAGTCCCTCCCTTGAATCTCTCAGGCCCCGTACCGCGTGTGATGAGGCAGATCTGAAAAGCGAGCCGCTGTCGAGTGGCTCCACCCAAGGTGCAAGTCACGACCACCAATACGCGTGGTCGCGACGAACCTCTCAGGTTCCGATGACAGATGGGGAGGATTGTCCTCGCCGGCCTGCCCTGGGAGCCACATCTATGAGCAACGTCCCCCGTCTGACCGCCCTCGACGCCCTGCACCGCTCGCTGGGCGCGACCATGACCGACTTCGCGGGCTGGGACATGCCGCTGCGGTACGGCAGTGAGCGCGACGAGCACAACGCCGTACGCACCAAGGCCGGTCTCTTCGACCTCTCGCACATGGGCGAGATCACCGTCACCGGACCGCGCGCCGCCGATCTCCTCGACTTCGCGCTGGTCGGCAACATCGGCGGGGTGGCCGTCGGCCGCGCCCGCTACACCATGATCTGCCAGGAGGACGGCGGGATCCTCGACGACCTGATCGTCTACCGCCTCGGCGAGACGGAGTACATGGTCGTCGCCAACGCGGGCAACGCCCAGGTGGTGCTGGACGCGCTGACCGCACGCGCCGAGGGCTACGACGCCGAGGTGCGGGACGACCGCGACGCGTACGCGCTCATCGCCGTCCAGGGCCCGGAGTCCCCCGGCATCCTCAAGTCGCTGACCGACGCCGACCTGGACGGGCTGAAGTACTACGCGGGCCTGCCCGGCACGGTGGCCGGCGTCCCGGCGCTGATCGCCCGTACCGGCTACACCGGCGAGGACGGCTTCGAGCTCTTCGTCGAGCCGCAGTACGCCGAGAAGCTCTGGCAGTCGCTGACCGAGGCGGGCGCGCCCGTCGGTCTCGTCCCGGCCGGTCTGTCCTGCCGCGACACGCTCCGCCTGGAGGCGGGCATGCCGCTGTACGGGCATGAGCTGACCACCGCGCTGACCCCGTTCGACGCGGGCCTCGGCCGGGTCGTGAAGTTCGAGAAGACCACGAACGACGGGCGTTTCGTCGGCCGCGAGGCACTCGAGGCCGCCGCCGCGCGCGCCGAGGCCAACCCGCCGCGCAAGCTCGTCGGCCTGATCGCCGAGGGCCGCCGGGTCCCGCGCGCCGGCTTCTCCGTGGTCGCAGGCGGCCAGGTCATCGGCGAGGTCACCTCCGGTGCGCCCTCCCCGACCCTGGGCAAGCCGATCGCCATCGCGTACGTGGACGCGGCGCACGCCGCGCCGGGCCGCGAGGGTGTCGGCGTCGACATCCGCGGCACCCACGAGCCGTACGAGGTCGTCGCGCTGCCGTTCTACAAGCGCCAGAAGTGATCGTCCGCACCTTCACTCCGTTCACCAGCACTCCCCCGCGTACAGGAGAATTCAGGCCATGAGCAACCCCCAGCAGCTGCGCTTCAGCAAGGAGCACGAGTGGCTGTCGGCCGCCGAGGACGGCGTGTCGACGGTCGGCATCACGGAGCACGCGGCGAACGCGCTCGGCGATGTGGTGTACGTCCAGCTCCCCGAGGTCGGTGACACGGTGACCGCGGGCGAGACCTGCGGTGAGCTGGAGTCGACCAAGTCCGTCAGCGACCTGTACTCCCCGGTCAGCGGTGAGGTCACCGAGGCCAACGAGGACGTCGTCAATGACCCGTCACTGGTGAACTCCGCCCCCTTCGAGGGCGGCTGGCTCTTCAAGGTGCGCGTCAGCGAGGAGCCGAAGGACCTGCTCTCCGCCGACGAGTACACCGAGTTCTCCGGCAACTGACCACGACCACGACAGGGATCGAGATGTCGCTTCTCAACGCCCCTCTCCATGAGCTGGACCCGGACGTCGCCGCCGCTGTCGACGCCGAGCTCCACCGCCAGCAGTCCACCCTCGAGATGATCGCCTCGGAGAACTTCGCTCCGGTCGCGGTCATGGAGGCGCAGGGCTCCGTCCTCACCAACAAGTACGCCGAGGGCTACCCGGGCCGCCGCTACTACGGCGGCTGCGAGCACGTCGATGTCGTCGAGCAGATCGCGATCGACCGCATCAAGGCGCTCTTCGGCGCCGAGCACGCCAACGTCCAGCCGCACTCGGGCGCCCAGGCGAACGCGGCCGCGATGTTCGCGCTGCTGAAGCCGGGCGACACGATCATGGGTCTGAACCTCGCCCACGGCGGGCACCTCACCCACGGCATGAAGATCAACTTCTCCGGCAAGCTGTACAACGTGGTCGCGTACCACGTGGACAGCGAGACCGGCCAGGTCGACATGGCCGAGGTCGAGCGCCTCGCCAAGGAGTCCCGTCCGAAGCTGATCATCGCCGGCTGGTCCGCGTACCCGCGCCAGCTGGACTTCGCGGCCTTCCGCCGGATCGCGGACGAGGTCGGCGCGTACCTGATGGTCGACATGGCCCACTTCGCGGGCCTCGTCGCCGCCGGTCTGCACCCGAACCCGGTGCCGCACGCCCATGTCGTCACCACCACCACGCACAAGACCCTCGGCGGTCCGCGCGGCGGTGTGATCCTGTCGACGCAGGAGCTCGCCAAGAAGATCAACTCCGCGGTCTTCCCCGGTCAGCAGGGCGGTCCGCTGGAGCACGTCATCGCGGCGAAGGCGGTCTCCTTCAAGGTCGCGGCGACCGAGGAGTTCAAGGAGCGCCAGCAGCGCACCCTGAACGGCGCCCGTATCCTCGCCGAGCGTCTCGTCCAGGCCGATGTGACCGAGCACGGCGTCTCCGTCCTGTCCGGCGGTACGGATGTGCACCTGGTCCTGGTCGACCTGCGCAACTCCGAGCTGGACGGCCAGCAGGCCGAGGACCGCCTCCACGAGGTGGGCATCACGGTCAACCGCAACGCGATCCCGAACGACCCGCGGCCGCCGATGGTCACCTCGGGTCTGCGGATCGGCACCCCGGCGCTGGCCACCCGCGGTTTCCAGGACGAGGACTTCCGTGAGGTCGCCGACATCATCGCCGAGGCGCTGAAGCCGTCGTACGACACGGAGTCGCTGAGCGCCCGGGTCTCGGCCCTGGCCGCGAAGCACCCGCTTTACCCTGGCCTGAAGTAATTACGTACCCTTTTGTACGAACCGACGGGGCACCGCGCACACTGGACAGTGCGTGCGGTGCCCCGCACCAGGTACCGCGTTGGTACCGCCCTCGCACCGCCCTCTGCACCACCTCGGCAGACAACGGCGTCTACCAACCCCTCTAGGAGTCTTCCGTGGCCATCTCGGTCTTCGACCTGTTCTCGATCGGCATAGGCCCGTCCAGCTCCCATACGGTCGGCCCGATGCGCGCGGCCGCCCTGTTCGCGCGGCGGCTCAAGAACGAGGGCCTGATGGCCCACACCGCCGCCGTACGCGCCGAGCTCTTCGGTTCGCTGGGCGCGACCGGCCACGGCCACGGCACCCCGAAGGCCGTCCTGCTCGGTCTTGAGGGCAACTCTCCCCGTACCGTCGACGTCGAGACCGCGGACGCCCAGGTCGAGCGCATCCGCACCGGCCGCCGGATCAATCTGCTCGGTATGCACGAGATCGACTTCGACTTCGACAAGGATCTGATCCTGCACCGCCGCAAGGCGCTGCCGTACCACGCCAACGGGATGACGATCTTCGCGTACGACGCCCAGGGCGCACTCGTCCTGGAGAAGACGTACTACTCGGTGGGCGGCGGCTTCGTGGTCGACGAGGACGCCGTCGGCGAGGACCGGATCAAGCTCGACGACACCGTGCTGAAGTACCCGTTCCGCACCGGCGACGAGCTGCTTCGGCTGGCTCAGGAGACCGGTCTTTCGATCTCCGCGCTGATGCTGGAGAACGAGAAGGCCTGGCGCACCGAGGACGAGATCCGCGAGGGTCTGCTGGAGATCTGGCGGGTCATGCAGGCCTGCGTCTCGCGGGGTATGTCCCGCGAGGGCATCCTGCCCGGCGGCCTCAAGGTCCGCCGCCGCGCGGCCAACTCGGCCCGTCAGCTCCGCGCCGAGGGCGATGCGCTGGCCCGCTCCATGGAGTGGATCACGCTGTACGCGATGGCCGTGAACGAGGAGAACGCCGCGGGCGGCCGCGTTGTCACCGCACCCACCAACGGCGCCGCGGGCATCATCCCGGCCGTGCTGCACTACTACATGAACTTCGTGCCCGGCGCCGACGAGGACGGCGTGGTCCGCTTCCTGCTCGCCGCCGGCGCGATCGGCATGCTCTTCAAGGAGAACGCCTCGATTTCCGGCGCCGAGGTCGGCTGCCAGGGCGAGGTCGGCTCCGCCTGCTCGATGGCAGCGGGCGCGCTGGCCGAGGTGCTCGGCGGCACCCCGGAGCAGGTCGAG
Source organism: Streptomyces sp. NPDC002730 (assembly GCF_042888805.1). Classification (NCBI taxonomy): domain Bacteria; kingdom Bacillati; phylum Actinomycetota; class Actinomycetes; order Kitasatosporales; family Streptomycetaceae; genus Streptomyces; species Streptomyces sp. NPDC002730. The sequence continues at coordinate 156,055 of NZ_JBIAQG010000007.1, read as the reverse complement.
AACGCCGCCGAGATCGGTATGGAGCACAACCTCGGCCTGACCTGCGACCCGGTCGGCGGCCTGGTGCAGATCCCGTGCATCGAGCGCAATGGCATGGCGGCGGTCAAGGCCGTGACGGCGGCGAAGATGGCGATGCGCGGCGACGGCAGCCACAAGGTCTCGCTCGACAAGGTCATCAAGACCATGAAGGAAACCGGTGCGGACATGTCGGTGAAGTACAAGGAGACCGCGCGCGGCGGCCTCGCGGTGAACATCATCGAATGCTGAGCCGCGGGCCGTCGAGGGCTGAACCGGCCGTCGAGAGCTGAGCCTCATCGGTTCTTGGTCGTCTCCGCGGACCAAGGACGCCGCACGTCAAGGCAGTTCACACAGATTCACCCGCAAGTGTGAGCTTTCCGAGCTCCGAACGTTTCTTCTCCTCCGCGGGCCCCAATGTCCGCATTAATCTCACAGCCTGTTCACCTAAGCCCCCGGTGACCAGATCGGGCTCGACGCAGCAAGGAGACACCGTAATGTCCGAGGGGCTGACGTCCACGCCGTACGAGTTACTCGTCCCGCTACCGGGACCGTACGGGCGGGTGTACCGGCGCCAGGAACGTACCGTCGTCGAGCTCCATGGCGAGATCGATATCGCCGCAGTCACGCTGATCGGCGCCTATCTCGATGTGGTCACCGCGGTGCGCGCCCACGAGGTGATCGTCGATCTGACGCATGTCGAGTTCTTCGACTGCTCCGGGCTGGCGCTGCTCTGCCGGGCCCGACGGCGCACCACGGAGTTCGGCGGCCGGCTGTGGGTGGTCTGCTCCCGGCCCGCGACTCTGCGCGTCTTCAGGGCGGGCGGCGTGCTGGACGTGTTCCGTACGCTGCCGACGCTGGACGAGGCTCTGGCGGCGCAGGACGGATGAAATCCGGGCGGTCCCCGGCCGGGCCGGGGAGCCGCTCCGGTGCGTCAGACCTTGCGCAGGCCTGACGAGGCCCTGTTCAGGCCCTGAGCAGCTCTGTTCAGGCCCTGCTCAGTTCTAGGCCTTGTTGAGCGAGGCCCAGAATTCGTCGAAGGTCAGCTGACCGTCGCCGTTGGCGTCCTTCGTCTTGATCACTGCCTCGGCGACCGTCTCGGTGACATGGAAGTCGCCCAGCTGAGCCATCACGCTCTTGTACTCGCTCGCCGTGATCAGGCCGTCGCCGTCCAGGTCGTAGCGCTCGAACGCCCTGCGCGCCTCTTCGATGTCCGCCACTGCTTCCGCCCCTCCTTGGTGCATTACTGACGGGGTCAGATTAGCCGCCCGATTGAGCCCTCCGGGCAGCGGCCAGCCGTTCGAAGGCGACCGTGGCTCTCCTCTCACCCTCGAGCACCCTGCGTACGTCCTCCAGGAAGAGCAGGTGGAGACTGAAGCAGAGGAGAGGGACACGAGATGAGCAGGGCACTGGCGGAGATCCTGGCCGCGGCGGCACGCGGGGAGTTCCCGCCGCCGGACGGATCCATCACCGTGATCGGGCAGCCAAGCGTCCGCGACGCCGGTGTGGTGGCGTTCACCGCGCACTCCGTGGTCTTCACCGACGAGGATCCGGAGTGGGTACGGGCCGAGCTCGCCGCCACCGCCTCCGACCGGCTGGCCGCCGCGATGAACCCGGTGTTCCTGGCCGCCGTGCTGGCCCGTACCGGCCGCTCGATGCACACCATCGATCTGGTGACGGTCGCCGACACGCTGCCGGGCAGACCTGGGCTTGAGCTGCGCGAGATCGAGGACCCGGAGCACCCGCGGGTGGCACGCGCCCTGAAGTTCCGCGACGGGGTGCGGGTCTGGGCCGCGGACGGCGGGGTGCTGGTCCTCGGCCGGGGCCTCGCGGGCCGCTGGGAGGCCGCGATCGAGGTGGACGAGCAGGCGCGCGGCCGGGGCCTCGGCGTGGAACTCGCTGTGGCGGCCCGCCACTTGGTGCCGGACTCGGTGGTGTGGGCCCAGCAGTCGCCGGGGAACGCCCGCAGCGTGCGGACGTTCCAGGCGGCGGGCTTCCGGCCGGTGGGCTCCGAAGCTCTGTTCGAGGCCGGATGAGCCGGATGAGCCGGGCGACAGAAAAGGCTTCAATTACCTTTCCGTAGCACGGAAGTTGATTTTCCGCCCCGCTGGAATCAGTTCTCGCCAAATCCCCGGGGGAGCTTCGTCACTCTTCGCCGCGGCCGGATAACTTCATGGCGTCGCCGCCACACCAGGAGCGCAGGGCTCCCAGGGACAAGCGGCGCAAGGGTGATGTCAACAGTGACGATCACAACCGACTCATTCACGGTCCGGCCCTTCACCCGTAACTGCCACATCATTTGGGACGAGGCCGACCATGTCCTGATCGGGGTTTCCCCGGGGAACAGCTATTTCTCCGCCGCACGTATCACGGAACTCGCCCGCTGGGCGGCGCCGCGCTTCACCGCGGTTGATTTCGTCTATGCCGATCTGCATGTGTCAGCCGTCTTCGCGGCGCTGGGCCACGCCCCGGAGCAGGCCGCCCGGCGTGCGACCAAGGAGCTCAAGGCCGTACGCAGGCGGATTCTGGGCGGCGTGGAGGCCGCCGGGCCGCCGGGCCGGCGGATCGGGGTGCGGGCGCTGTCGGAATTCTCCGGCGATCCGGTGTACGCGCTGCTGAACCGGCGCGTACAGCACTTCCTCGTCACGGACGAGGAATTCCGGAAGAGCTGTGACCGGATGGTCCAGCAGTTCCTGGCGCCCAAACTGTCCGCCGGTGTTTCCATCACCTCCGAGCAGAGATCGGCGTGTCTCGACTACATCGCCGCGGAACTTCCCTTCTTCCTCGACACCCCGGGGATTCTCGGCGTCCCCTCCTCCGTCTCCTGCTATCACGCGCTGATGCCGTTGACGGAACTTCTCTACGGAAAGGGCGGCGGGCTGCGAGCCGCCCGCAATCAGGGCTATGCCGTCGTACGGCCCGAAGCCCCCGAAAGGAGCGTGGACGATGACCACCGAGCCCGAGCAGCTTGATTTCCCGCTCTCCCGGCGGGGCGATGCGCTCCCCGTGGAGTGCACCCGGCTGCGCGAGCAGCAGCCGGTGGCCCGGGTGCGTACGCTCACCGGCGACAGCGCCTGGCTGGTGAGCAGCCACCGGCTGGCCGGCCAGGTTCTGGAGGACAAGCGGTTCAGTCTCAAGGAGACGGCCGCTCCCGGAGTGCCGCGCCAGTACGCGCTGACGATCCCGCCCGAGGTCGTCAACAACATGGGGAACATCAGCAGTGCGGGGCTGCGCGGCGCGGTGATGAAGGCGCTCAACCCACGTGCGGACGAAGGGCTGCACGGCTGGCTGCGTGCCACGGCCGACGAGCTGATCGACAGGCTGCTCGCCGAGGGTCCGCCGGTCGATCTGCGGACCGGCTTCGCCGACCCCTTCTCGGCCGCCCTGCACTGCAGGGTGATCGGGGTGCCGTTCAGCGACTGGCGACGGCTGATGTCCGGCCTGGACATCGCCTTCATGACCAGTTCGCACACCTTCGAGGGCTCGCAGCTCAACTGGTACAAGGACCTCGACTACATGGTCGAGCGGCTGAACGTCCCCGAGTCCGAACGCACTGGACTGCTGGGCCGGCTGGCGGCGCTGCGCGAGGACGAGGAGTCGGCGCATCTGACGGACGAGATGCTCGCCACCGTCGCCGTGTCGCTGTTCGGCGCGGGCGCGGTCTCCACCTCCGCCTTCCTGGTCCTGGCCGTACTGGCGCTGCTCCAGCGCCCGGAGCTGATCGGGTATCTGCGGGAGCACCCGGAGCGGATGGGCGGCGCCGTCGACGAGCTGCTGCGCTGGAACCTGTCGATCGGCGACGGACTGCCGCGCCTCGCTCTCGACGATGTACAGCTCGGTGATGTCCTGGTCCGCAAGGGCGAGTTGGTGCTGGTCCTGGTCGAGGGCGCGAACTTCGATCCCGAGGTCTTCGAGAACCCCGGGCGTCTCGACCTGGAGCGTGCGCACAATCCGCATCTCTCCTTCGGCGGCGGCCGACACTTCTGCCCCGCCTCGGCTCTGGGCCGGCTGCACGCCGAGACCGCGCTGGCCGCGCTCGTGGACCGGGTGCCGCGGCTGCGGCTCGCCGTGCCCGAGGAGCAACTGGTGTGGCGTACGGGCTTCATCAAACGGCTGCCGGAGAGGCTGCCGGTGCTGTGGTGAGCCAGGGGCCTGCCTGGTTGCTGTAACGGGGGGCTGCGCCCCGGACCCCCGTACGCCCTTCCGGGGTTCCCTCAGAGTGTCCTCAATCGCCGGACGGGCCGAGTTTCGGCCCCGCCGGCGATTGAGGCGCGGGGTCCGGGGCGGAGCCCCGGCACACTGCCTAGCGGAAGACGCCCGTGTGGCCCAGCGAGTAGCGGCCGGGCTGCGGATAGACCGCCAGCCCGTGCGGACCGCTGCCCACCGGGATCCGGGCCAGCTGCTTACCGGTCCTGGTGTCGATGGCGTACACCTCGGAGTCGTAACGCCCGGACAGCCACAGCACCTTGCCGTCCGCCGAGACACCGCCCATGTCGGGGCTGCCGCCGTCCGGCAGCCTCCACTTCTTGGTCAGTCTGTTCTGCGCGAAGTCGAAGACGGAGATGGAGCCCTCGCCGCGGTTGGAGATGTACATCTCCTTGGAGTCACGGCTGACGTAGAGGCCGTGGCAGCCCTTGCCGGTGGGCAGCAGTGCGGGCGTGGTGAAATTCTCGCCGTCGAGCACCCACACGCCGTGCGCCATCATGTCGGCGACATAGAAAGTCTTGCCGTCCGGCGAGAGCTTCACGTCCTGCGGCATCGCACCGTTGAAGGGCAGCTTCTGCCGGCCGACGACCTTCATCTTCTCCGTGTCGACCTTCAGCAGCTCCCCGGAGAACTCGCAGGAGACGATGAAGTACCGGCCGTCGGCGGAGAAGTCCGCGTGGTTGACGCCGTAGCAGGCGACCGGGGTGGCCTTGATCCGGTTCATGGTGTGCGCGTCGCGGAAGACGAGCTCGCGGTCCATCGAGGCCATGACGATCGCGTACTTGCCGTTGGGCGTGAAGTAGAGGTTGTACGGGTCGTGCACCTCGACCGGCTTGCCCGCGGCGCCGGTGACCGGGTTGATCGGGGTGAGCGTATGGCCGCGGTTGTTGTTGACCCAGAGCGTCTTCAGGTCCCAGGAGGGGACGACGTGCTGCGGCTGGACGCCGACCGGGATCGTCTCGATGACCTTGTACGTCGTGGGGTCGATGACCGAGACGGTGTTGGAGTTGGTGTTGGGGACGTACACCCGGGACGGGAAGCCCTTGACCGCCGGCGAGAGCCGGCCCGGGCGGTCCGCCGAGTAGATGTCGTGCGGGTCCAGCACGGGCGGCATGCCGCGCAGCCAGGCCGGAGTGACATGCCCGCGCTTGTCGGGCGGCGCGGCGGCCTTGGTGGCGAGCGCCTCCGTCCGGTCGGCGGGTGAGCTGCAGCCCGCGAGGAGGGCGAGCAGGGCGCCCGCGAGCAGCGCGGCGGTCCGCTTGGCGAGGGGAGTCATCGGGTGCATCAGATCAGCAGCTCCGTGGTGGTCACCGCGCGCAGGCCGCGGCGGTTGAGGTCGTCGAGGAGGGCGGGCAGTGCGGCCACCGTGTCCGGAACGCCGAAGTGCAGGCTCACCACCGATCCGCGCTGGATCTGCCCCGTGACATTGCGGGTGACGGCTGTGGCACCGGGCTTGGTGTAGTCGAGGGAGTCGACGTCGTACGAGAGGACGTGCGGGTAGCCGGCCCGGTGGGCGAGTGTGGCGACAAGGGGGGTCGCGTCCCGCGTGCGGGAGGGGCGGAACCAGGTGCCGATGGAGCCGGTGAGCCGGCGCAGCCGTTCGGCACAGCCGGTGATCTCGGCGTACGCCTGCATCTCGGACATCTCCGAGATGCCCAGATGGCGCTGGGTGTGATTGCCGAGGTCGTGGCCGCCGTCGAGAATCCGGCGGGCGAGGTCCGGATACTCGTCGAGCCAGCTGCCGACGGCCAGGACGGTGATTCGGGTGCCGGCCCGTTCGGCCTCGGCGAGTAGGGCCTTGGCGACGGCCGGATCCCCCTGGCCGTGGAAGGTGAGGGCCACCCGGTCCCGGTCGCGGGGGCCGTGCGCGATCCGGGCGGGCTGTCCGGGGAAGCGGCGGGGAGCGGGGGCGGGACGGGAACCCCGGGACGGTGGGGTGGGGGCGGCGGGCGGCGGCGGAGCGGGACTGTCGTCGGTGCAGCTCGTGGCGAGGGCACCCGCGACGGCCGCACCCACTCCTGCGCGCAGTGCCCTGCGGCGGTCGATCGAGGTCACGGGAAGCACAGTAGGCGCGGACCGCCCGGAAGATAACGATTGTCCAAATTCAGAACGTTTGCGGGTCGCGACCGCAGAGGCCCACTCCAAGGCGAGTGGATCAATGAAACACTCGCCGAGAGCGATATCTATTCAGTGATTGCCAGGCGGGTAGCTTACCTCACCTGCGATTCCATTCCAATATGTCATGATTTGCAGGCTTGCATCCGAGTAAGGACTTTTGGCGGCACGGCCCCCGTCTGCCATAGTCGATGGCACGACCCCCATTGACCCGGGCCAGGTCGTCGAAAGCGACCGTGGATACACCCCCCCAATCCACGGCGCTCCACGGAAGCCCCCGCTCAGGGGGCTTCCGTGTTTCCCGGTCCGTTGTTCCCAACCCCTTGTTCTCAGGCTGCTCAGCGGTCGGAGACCCGCATCTCGAACCAGGTGGTCTTGCCGCGGGGCAGCAGATCCACGCCCCACCGGTCGGCGAGCTTGTCCACGAGAAAGAGGCCGCGGCCGCTGGTGTCCATCTCCTGGACCGGCATCAGACACGGCAGCCCGCGGGAGGGATCATGGACCTCGATCCTGATCCAGCCGCGGCGGCGCAGCATCCGCAGCCCGAAGACGCGCGCGCCGGTATGGCGTACGGCATTGCCGACGAGTTCCGAGACGAGTAACACCGCATGCTCGGCGGTCTGCGCGGAGAGCGCCCACTGACGCAGCACCACACACTGGGTCAACCGGCGTGCGGTGGCGGCGGATTCGGGGCGGGAGGGCAGTCGGACTTCCTCGTCCGTCGGGTTGCCGAACAACTCCAGCGCCTTGAGCGCCTGTTCATCCTCGACGGCCGGCACCCATCGCCCGACGGTAGCGCTGCCGCGCTGCCGCGGTTGCTCCACACCCTCCAGGCCCGCCATGCCCCCATCATGGCCGCAATGAGCGGCTTCCGGGGGCGTTCCGGGGGAATAGGACCCCCCGAGAGAACCCTCCTCGGGGGGTCCAACGGCATATGACGCTGGCCCCATTCGGGCACTCATGCACGCACTGAGCTGCCCTGACGCCTTGCTTACGGATGATCGCCCAGCGCAGCGGACCGCTCGGCCTTAAGGCTCCTTTAAGACTCGGCTAAGCCGGCCACAGGGTTGACGCCCAGCGCCGATGTGTCCAACTTACCCGTATTCAGAGGAACTTGGCCTTGCCCGGGCCCTCCTCCACGAAGCTGCGCATTCCGCGCTCGCGGTCCTCCGTCGCGAACAGGCCCGCGAACCAGTTGCGTTCAATGGCGAGGCCCGTCTCGATGTCCGTCTCCAGGCCCGCGTCGATGGACTCCTTGGCGGCACGCAGCGCCAGAGCCGGTCCTTTCGCGAGCTGCGCGGCCCAGGCGCGGGCCTGCTCGTACACCTCGGCTGCGGGGACGACGCGGTCGACGAGACCGAGCGCGAGTGCCTCGTCGGCCTTGACCATACGGCCGGTGAAGATCAGGTCCTTGGCCTTGGACGATCCGATCAGCCGCGAGAGCCGCTGGGTGCCGCCGGCGCCCGGGATCAGGCCGAGCAGGATCTCGGGCTGGCCGAGCTTGGCGTTGTCGGCGGCGATCCGGAAGTCGGCGCAGAGGGCCAGCTCGCAGCCGCCGCCGAGCGCGTAGCCGGTGACGGCGGCGACCACGGGCTTGGGGATACGGGCGACGGCGGTGAAGGAGTCCTGCAGGGCCCGGGACCGTACGACCATCGCCGCGTGGTCCATCGCCTGCATCTCCTTGATGTCCGCGCCGGCCGCGAACACCTTCTCGCCGCCGTACAGGATCACGGCCCGTACGTCGTCACGGCGGGCCGCCTCCTCGGCGAGCTCGCGCAGCCGGTCCTGGATGGCGATGTCCAGGGCGTTCATCGGCGGGCGGTCCAGTCGGATGGTGCCGACGCCTTCGGAGACCTCGAGTGCAACAGTCGTCATGGAGGCAGGTTAACCGGCGCTAACGACAACGGACCCGGTGCTGTTGCTCACAGCACCGGGTCCGGCGTTTCCGGAAGGGGGACGTACTACTTGGTCCACTCCGCCCAGGACATGTTCCAGCCGTTCAGACCGTTCTCCGGAGCGATCTGGCGGTCCTTGGAGTTCTTCACGATCACCACGTCGCCGATGATCGACTGGTCGTAGAGCCAGGCCGCCGGGGTGCCCTCGTCGTACGCCCCGCGGACGTCGCGCAGCCCCACACAGCCGTGGCTGACGTTCGACGAGCCGAACGTCCCGGACGAGGCCCAGTAGTTGCCGTGGATGAAGGTGCCCGAGTTGGACAGGCGCATCGCGTGCGGCACGTCCTTGATGTCGTACTCGCCACCGAAGCCCACGGTGGCGCCGTTCATCCGGGTCACCTTGTACTTCTCGCTGATGACCATCTGGCCGTTGTACGTCGTGGTCGACGGCGCGCCGGCGGTGATCGGGATGGACTTGATCTGCTTGCCGTCCCGTACGACCTTCATGGTGTGCTCACTGGCGTCCACGGTGGAGATCTGGCTGCGGCCGACGGTGAACTTCACCGTCTTGGACTGCTTGCCGTACACGCCGGGGCGGCCCTCGACGCCGTCCAGGTTGAGCTTCACCGTCACCTTGGTGCCGGCGGCCCAGTACTTCTCCGGGCGGAAGTCGAGGCGGTCGTTGCCGAACCAGTGGCCCTCGACCGGCACGGCCGGCTCCGCGGTCACCTTGATGGCCTTCTCGACGGACTCCGGATTGGTGATGCCCCGGGTGAAATTGATCGAGACCGGCATGCCGACGCCGACCGTCGTACCGTCCTCCGGCGTGTACTGCCCGAGGAAGGTGTTCTTCGGGACGAGCGTGGTGAAGGTGGTGTCCTTCGCCGACTCACGGCCGTCCGTGTCCTTGGCGACGGCGTGCACCTTGTACTTGGTGGAGCCCGCCAGATGCTGCAGCGGCTGCCAACTGGCGCCGTCCGCGGCGAGCTTGCCCTCGACCGCGGAGCCCTTGTCGTCCTGGACCGTGACCGTGGTCAGCTTGCCCTTGTCCGCGGTGACCTTGAGTGCGCCGCTGGTGGCGACCGACCGGGCGCCGTCCTTGGGCGCGATGGTCACCACCGCCTGGGAGGCCGCGTTCCCGACCTTCCCGCCGTCCTTCTTGTCCTTGTCGTCACTGCCCTTGTCGGAGCCCCCGCCGCCGCAGGCCGTGACCAGCACCAGCAACGCCCCCAGCACCAGAGCCGGCAGAACGGCGCCCCCGCGCCTGCTTCCGCCTACCGCCCCGGCCGATGCCCCCGATATCGGCTGCCCGTTCAAAATGGTCTTCTCCCCTCGCACGGCCTGGTCGCAGCCACGGCCCGCACCCCCGCGCGCCTCACGCACGCACGGCGATAGATAATCACACCGTGGGTAGTTGAATCTCCCCACGAATGTCACCGTTCAGTCCCAACTTGTCCGCCGGGCTCACCTGAGACGGTGCGGGCCTTGCAGGTCAGCGAGGGTCAGCGCAGCGCGGAACCCTCCTGCCATGCCTTCCAGTCCATGTTCCAGCCGCTGAGACCGTTGGCGGGGTCGACCCGCTTGTCACGTGAGTTGACGACCTCGACCACATCGCCGATGAGTGTCCGGTCGAAGAACCAGCCCGCCGGTGCGTCCGAGCTGCCGCCCTTCTCGTCGCGCAGCCCGACGCAGCCGTGGGAGACGTTCGCCGCACCGAAGGTCTCCGGCGCGGCCCAGTAATTGCCGTGGATGAAGGTGCCCGAGTCGGTCAGCCGCATCGCGTGCGGCACATCCTTGATGTCGTACTCGCTCTTGCCGTCCTTCTTCTTGAACCCGACCGTCGCACCGTTCATCCTGGTCACGTCGTACATCTCCGCGACCACCATCTTTCCGTTGTACGTGGTCGCCTTGGGCGCCCCCGCCGTGATCGGCAGCTTCGCCAGGATCCCGCCGTCACGCCGTACCTCCATGGTGTGCGCCGCCGCGTCGACCAGGGAGACCTGTGAGCGGCCGACGGTGAAGGCGACGGTCTTCTGCTGGATGCCGTACACCCCCGGCGCCGCCTGGACATCGCGCAGTCGCACATCGACCCTGACCTTGGTGCCCGGCTGCCAGTACGCGCTCGGACGGAAGTCGAGTCGCTCCTTGCCGAACCAGTGGCCCACCACCTCGACGGGCGGATCGGAGGTGACGCGGATGGCACGCTCGACGGCTGCCCGGTCCTCGATCTCCCGGTTGAAGTCGAAGGAGACGATCATGCCGGTGCCGACGGTCGAGCGGTTCTCCGGTTTGAAGTAACCGATGAAACGGCGCTCGGGAATCTGTGTGGTGAAGGTGGTGTGGCGGGCCTGACGGTGGCCGTGTCCGTCCAGCGCCACCACGTCGACGCTGTACTTGGCGGCCAGATCGAGGTGCGTGCCCTCGGCCGGCATCCAGCGCAACCCGTCCTCGGAGACCGCGCCGGGGACTTCGGACGGCCGGCCGTCCTCCACCTGCATCACCTTGACCCGCTCGAGCCGCCCGCTGGGCAGCTTCACCATGAGCGGGCCCTCACGGCCGACCCCCTTCGCGCCGTCCTCGGGGATGACCTGGATCGCGTCCTCGGGCGACTGAGGCTTGTTGCCGACCTCGAGCGCCCCGCCGGTGCATCCGGCCAGCCCGGCCATCAGTCCTGCCCATGTCAGGACGACGGCCGCGCCCCGTCCTGCCCGCTTCAGTACATGTCTCACGTACCGACCAACGACCGCCCCCCTCCAGGGGAAACGTGAGCGCGGGGCCATGTTGGTATGAGAGCAGTGCGGGCAGAACAGGTGGGAGGACCACGCGTGGGGTGCCGCGGCCGGGACGCCGTGAGCAGTACGTGCGCGGGGCCCGACGAGCCGCGGGAGGCCGACAGGTGTCGAGCGCAGCCGAGCAGGAGACAGTGCAGGAGGGGGTGCGGGGCGAATCTCCCGGCCCACTCCCGGCGGTCGGTGTCAACGGCCGCCACAGAGAAACGGGCGCCCGCAGGCCGGCCGTGTGGCCGGGGGCGCCGACGCCGCTCGGGGCGCGTTTCCGGGTCGGACCCGACGGGGTCGCGGGTACGAACTTCGCACTCTGGGCGGGCGGGGCGGAGTCGGTGGAGCTGTGCCTGTTCGGCGACGAGGGCGGTTCGTTCACCGAGACACGGCTGCCGCTGACCGAACTGACCCATGAGATCTGGCACGGCTTCGTGCCCGAGGTCCGGCCGGGGCAACGGTACGGATTCCGGGTGCACGGCCGCTGGGACCCGTGGACGGGAGCGCGCTGGAATCCGGCGAAGCTGCTGCTCGATCCGTACGCACGCGCGGTGGACGGCGAGTTCGAACTGCCCGCCGAGGTGTACGGGCATGTGCGCGACTGGCCTCAGCAGCATGTCGCGGACACGGTGCGGGACGACCGGGACTCTGCGCCGTACGTGCCCAAGGGTGTCGTCGTCCACGATGACGCCCCCGACGACGAGTGGATGGACGACCGCAGGCCCAAGACGCCGTGGGCGGACTCGGTCATCTACGAGCTGCATGTGCGCGGGTTCACCAAGCTGCATCCGGGAATTCCCGAGGAACTGCGGGGCACATACGCGGGTCTCGCGCATCCGGCGGCGATCGAGCATCTGCTGCGGCTCGGGGTGACGGCGGTCGAGCTGCTGCCGGTGCACCAGTACGCGCACGAGGACCATCTGCTGCGGCGCGGGCTGCGCAACTACTGGGGCTACAACTCCATCGGCTACTTCGCGCCGCACGCCGCGTACTCGGCGAGCGGGACGACCGGTCAGCAGGTCGGCGAGTTCAAGCGGATGGTGCGGGCGCTGCACGACGCCGGGATCGAGGTCATCCTCGATGTGGTCTACAACCACACGGCAGAGGCGGGTGAGCTGGGTCCGACGCTGTCGCTGCGCGGGATCGACAACCGCGGCTACTACCGGCTGCAGTCGGACGCCCGGACCTACGCGGACTACACCGGATGCGGCAACACGCTGCATGTGGTGCAGCCGCATGTGCTGCGGCTGATCACCGATTCGCTGCGCTACTGGGTGACGGAAATGGGGGTCGACGGCTTCCGCTTCGACCTGGCGGCGGCACTTGCGCGCTCCATGCACGATGTCGACATGCTCTCCCCGTTCCTCGCGGTGATCGCGCAGGATCCGGTGCTGCGGCGGGTGAAACTGATCGCCGAGCCGTGGGACGTGGGCAACGGCGGCTACCAGGTGGGGGCGTTCCCGCCGCTGTGGACGGAGTGGAACGACCGCTACCGCGATGCCGTACGGGACTTCTGGCGCGGCGCGCTGCCCGACGTACGGGACCTCGGATACCGGCTCTCGGGCTCCAGCGATCTGTACGCCTGGGGCGGCCGGCGGCCGTACGCCTCGATCAACTTCGTCACCGCGCACGACGGGTTCACCCTGCGCGACCTGGTCAGTTACGAGCAGAAGCACAACGAGGCCAATGGCGAGGGCAACCGCGACGGCACGAACGACAACCGGTCCTGGAACTGCGGCGCGGAGGGCGAGACCGACGATGCGCGGATCAACGCGCTGCGGCGGCGGCAGCTGCGCAATCTGCTGACGACGCTGCTGGTGTCGACGGGCGTGCCGATGCTGGTCGCGGGCGACGAGATGGGCCGTACGCAGGGCGGCAGCAACAACGCGTACTGCCAGGACAACGAGGTCAGCTGGGTGGACTGGTCACTGCGCGAGCAGCCGGGCCCGCGCGGACTGCTGGAGCTGACGACCCGGCTGCTCGCCCTGCGCCACGCGCATCCGGTGCTGCGCCGCCGCGCCTTCTTCTCGGGTCGCGCGCGGACGGCGGACGGACTGCGGGATCTCGCCTGGTTCACGCCGCACGGCGCGGAGATGACGGAGCGGGACTGGTACGCCCCGGCGTCGACGCTGGCGCTCTATCTCTCCGGGCGCGACATCCCGGGACGTGACGCGCGTGGAGCGGAGGTGACGGACGACAGCTTTCTGACGGTGCTGCACGCGGCGGACCGCCCGGCGAGCTTCCACCTGCCGGGCCCGCCCTGGGCGCAGGCTTACGAGCTGGTGGTCGACACCTCGCGGGAGGACCAGGAGACGGCGCCGGCCACGGTGCATCTCGGCGGGGAGACGGTGACCGTGCCGGCGCGGTCGGTGCTGCTGCTGCGCGTCAGGACGTGACGGAGACGTAGCAGGCGAAGTCGTCCTCGACGGTGCCGGCCCTCGGTCTCGCCCCGGCGGGCAGCAGCGGCTGCGCCGCTGCCGGGATACGACCCGGTGGCGGCAAAATCGGATGAGCGATGTCAGTGGTGAACCGTAGGCTCGCCGCTGATGTCGGAAAAACATGCAGCCACCAGGGACCGGTCCGCCGTGCGTTCGCTGCTGCGGCTGTGGCCGTACGTACGCCCCGTCCGAACGCGCCTTTTCGGCGCGGCATTTGTAGCCGTCGTGGCCTCCTGTCTCGGCCTGGTCATCCCGCTCGTCCTGAAGTGGATGGTGGACGGCCCGGTCGCCGACCGGGACCCCGGCGGGGTCTGGCTCGGTGCGCTGGTGCTGTTGCTGCTGGGCGTCGCCGAGGCGCTGCTCTTCGGTTTCCGGCGGTGGCTGGTGGCCCGGCCGCTGGCCGGCGTGGAGGCGGCCATGCGGGCCGATCTCTACCGGCATCTGCAGCGGCTGCCGGTGGCCTTCCACGACCGGTGGGCGTCTGGGCAGTTGCTCTCGCGCGGCACGACGGATCTGATGCTGCTGCGGATGTTCCTGGCCTTTCCGCTGACCTTCCTGCTGGTCAACGCGACGACCATCCTGGTCGGCTATGTGATTCTGCTGGGCCAGCAGTGGACGCTGGGGCTCGTACTCCTCGCGCCCATCGCGCCGCTGGTGATTCTCTGCTCCGTCTTCGAGTCGCGGTACGCGATCGTCGCGCGGCAGGCGCAGGATCAGGTCGGCGATCTGACGACGGTCGTCGAGGAGAGCGTGCTCGGCATCCGCATCATCAAGGGCTTCGGCCGCCACCGCAGCCAGGCCCGCGCCTTCCGGGGGCTTTCGGAGCGGTTGCGCGGTACGGAGCTGGGCAAGGCGCGGCTGCTGGCCGGGATCTGGGCGCTGATCACGACCATCCCGGAGGTGACGATCGGCGCGGCGCTGGTGCTGGGCACGATCCAGGTCGCCGACGGCGCGCTGTCGGCGGGCACGCTGGTCGCGTTCCTGTCGACGGCGCTGGCGCTGCGCTGGCCGGTGGAGTCGATCGGCTTTCTGCTGGCGATGAGCCAGGAGGCGGCGACGGCGACTGAGCGGTACTTCGAGGTGATGGACGCGGCGGAGGAGTCGTCCGGGGGGTCGCACGAGTCCGGGGCCGCGCACGAGCCCGGTGCCGGCAGCGCCGACGGGCTCCGGTTCGAGGGCGTCGAGTTCCGCTACCCGGACGCGTCCGACGGCGCCGCGCCCGTGCTCGCCCGCATCGATCTGCGGGTACGGCCCGGCGAGACGATGGCCCTGGTCGGCGGCACCGGCTCCGGTAAGACCACGCTCACCGCGCTCGTACCGCGACTGCACGAGGTGACCGCCGGCCGGATCACGCTGGACGGGGAGGACATCGCGGCCATGCCCCGGGAGCGGTTGCGCGAGCTGGTGTCCGTGGCTTTCGAGGAGCCGACGCTGTTCTCGGCGAGCGTCGGCGAGAACGTTCTGATGGGCGCGGAGGGCGCGGGCGGCGAGGAACTGGGCCGGGCCCTGGACATCGCGCAGGCGGGGTTCGTGCAGTCGCTGCCGCACGGCGCCGACACTCAGGTCGGCGAGCAGGGCCTCAGCCTCTCCGGCGGACAGCGACAGCGCCTGGCCCTGGCCAGGGCGGTCGTCGGGCAGCCGCGCTTCCTGGTGCTCGACGACCCGCTGTCGGCGCTGGATGTGCATACGGAGGCGCTGGTGGAGGCGGCACTGCGCAGGGTGCTGGAGGACACGACGGCGCTGGTGGTGGCGCACCGCCCGTCGACGGTGATGCTGGCGGACCGGGTGGCGCTGCTGTCGGGCGGGCGGATCGCGGCGGTCGGCACTCACCAGGAACTGCTGCGTACGAATGGGGAGTACGCCTGGCTGATGTCCGGCGCGGATGCCCAGGAGACCGACGCCGAGGAGGGTGCCCGATGACGTCGTCATCGACGACCACCGAGCCGTACGCCAACGGCGAGGACGACCGTACGGGCGGCGCGACGCCGCCCGTACCTGAGCCGGCGCCGGTCAGGGACGACCCGTTCGACCGGGATGCCCTGCCCGCGCCGCAGGGCGCGACCGGCACTCTGTTGCGGTCGCTGCTCGCACCCCGGCGCCGGTTCGTCACCACCGCCGCGCTGCTCCTGCTGCTCCAGCAGGCCGCCGTCCAGGCCGGTCCGCTCCTCGTCGCGTACGCCATCGACCGCGGCGTACCGGCCTTCCGCACGCACGACTACGGGCCGCTGATCGCCGTCGCCGTCGGGTACGCCCTGTGCGCGTTCGGCGCCGGTGTCCTGCAGTACTCCTTCATCCGCGCCGCCGCCCGCGTCAACCAGGACGTCCTCCTCGATCTGCGCGGCCGGATCTTCCGCCACGCGCAGGCCCTGAGCGTCGACTTCCACGAGCGGTACACCTCGGGCCGGCTGATCTCCCGGTCGACCACCGATGTCGAATCCTTGCGGGAGCTGCTCAGCGAAGGCCTCCAGGAACTGATCACGGTCGTCCTCGCCTTCGTCTACATCTCGGCGATGCTGCTCTGGCTGGACCTCGGACTCGGCGGGCTCGCGGTGCTCTCGTTCGTCCCGCTCTATCTGCTCGTACGGCTCTACCAGCACCGCGCCAAAGCCGTCTACAGCATCCGGTCCACGGCGATCGCCGCCGTCATCGTCAAGTTCGCGGAGACGATGAACGGCATCCGGCCGGTTCGCGCCTTCCGCCGCGAGCGCGCCAACGACGCGGAGTTCCAGGCCCTCAACCACCGCCATGAGCGCACCAACGGCGATGCGCTGCTGGAGATGGCGCGCTACGTCGTCGGCTCCCGGCTCGTCGCCAACATCGCTGTCGCCGGCATTGTGCTGTGGGGCGCGTACCGGGTCGCGGACGGCACGCTGGCGCTCGGTGTGCTGGCCGCCGCCGTCCTCTATCTGCGGCGTCTGTACGACCCGATCGACCGGCTCGGGATGTTCCTCAACTCCTACCAGTCCGCGGCGGCTTCACTCGAGAAGATCGCGGGCCTGCTGGCCCAGACCCCGTCCGTCCCGGAGGCACAGGACCCGAAGGAACTGCCGGCCCGCCGCTCCGGCCACCCGGGCCGCGAGGTCGTCTTCGACGGCGTCCGCTTCGCCTACCGCACCGGCGGCGAGGTGCTGCCCCGCTTCGATCTGACGATCCCGGCCGGCCAGACCGTCGCCGTCGTCGGCTCGACCGGCGCGGGCAAGTCCACGCTCGCCAAGCTGCTGGCCCGCTTCTACGACCCTACGGAGGGCAGGGTCCTCCTCGACGGCGTCGAGCTGCGCGAGCTGGCGACGCCGGAGCTGCGGCGCGGGGTGGTGATGGTGACCCAGGAGGCGTTCCTGTTCTCCGGGACTGTCGCGGAGAACATCGCGATCGGGCGGCCGGACGCGTCCCGCGAGGAGATCGAGCGGGCGGCGAAGGCGATCGGCGCGCACGACTTCATCAGCGGCCTGCCGGACGGCTACGACACGGACGTACGCAAACGGGGCGGCCGGATCTCCGCCGGCCAGCGACAACTGGTGGCCTTCGCCCGCGCGCTGCTCGCCGACCCGGCGGTGCTGATCCTCGACGAGGCGACGAGCTCGCTCGACATCCCCGGCGAACGGGCGGTGCAGCGCGCGATGGACACGGTGCTGCACGGGCGCACGGCGGTCGTGATCGCGCACCGCCTGTCGACGGTGGAAATCGCGGACCGGGTGCTCGTGATGGAGCACGGCCGCATCGTGGAAGACGGCGCGCCGGGCCGGCTGATCGCCGGGGAGGGCCGCTTCGCGGGCCTGCACCGGGCGTGGCGGGACAGCGTGGTGGGGTGAGGTTGCGGTGCGTCGTCGGCGCCGGCGCGTGCGGGCGTGTATCCGGCGGCTGATGTCGACGGGGCTCGCTCCATTCGGCGCGCGCGATCGGTCCGGAGCTGGTCTGCTGGTTCGGGGGTTTTCCTACCCGTACCCGGGAGAGATCCAGATGAGCACGTATCGAGTCGCGCAGGTCGGCGCCGTCGGCGGTCCGTTGGAGATCGTCGAGCGTGAGGTACCTCAGCCGGGCCCCGGCCACGTACGGATTGCCGTGGAGGCCTGCGGGATCTGCCACAGCGACGCCGCTTTCGTGAACGCCCTGCTGCCGGGCGTCCGGTTTCCGCTGGTCGCCGGGCATGAGATCGCCGGGCGCATCGAGGAGCTCGGCGAGGGAACATACAGCGGCTGGAAGGTGGGCGACCGGGTGGCGGTGGGCTGGTTCGGCGGCAGCTGCGGCCACTGCACCCCCTGCAGACAGGGCGACTTCATAGTGTGCGAGAACCTGAAGGTCCCCGGATGGGCGTACGACGGAGGTTTCGCCGAGAAGGTGATCGCACCGCAGGACGCCCTGGCCCGGATCCCCGACGCGCTGGCGGAGACCGATGCGGCGCCCCTGGCCTGCGCGGGGGTGACCACGTACAACGGGCTGCGGCGCAGCTCCGCCCGGCCGGGCGACCTGGTCGCCGTACTCGGCATCGGCGGCCTCGGCCATCTGGGGGTGAAGTACGCCGCCGCGATGGGCTTCGAGACCGTGGCCATCGCCCGCGGAGCCGCCAAGGCCGACTTCGCCAAGCAACTCGGCGCGCACCATTACATCGACAGCACGGCGGACACCAGCGTCGCGGACGCGCTGCAGTCCCTCGGCGGCGCCAAGGTGGTCCTGGCCACCGCCGCCAACTCCGACGCCATCACGGCAACCGTGGAAGGGCTCCGCCCCCGCGGCGAGCTGGTGACCATCGGCGCGGATGCCGAGCCGCTGGGAATCAGCCCGAACCAACTCCTCATGAGCGGCAAGATCATCCGCGGCCACCCGTCCGGCACCGCGCAGGACGTGCAGGACACCATGGCGTTCAGCGCCCTGCACGGGATCCGCCCGATGACCGAGATCGTGCCGCTGGACCAGGCCGATGCGGCGTACCAAAGGATGATGTCCGGCGCCGCGCGCTTCCGGATGGTGCTCACCACCCGCTGACCCACCCGCCTCCCTCCGCGGGCGCCCGAGAGGCCCCGCCCCCGTCCCTGGCAGGGGGACGCGCCCCCTCACCCCGCCAGGACCTCCGCCGCACATTCCTCCCGCGCGCCCCTCAGCAGCGCGAACGACGCTGCCGCCGCGCACCCCATCAACGCCCCCGCCCCCGCCGCCGCATAACCCATCCCGTGCGTGAACGCCTCCCGCGCCGCCACCAGCAGGCTCTCCGCCGCATCCGCCGGCAAGTGCCCCGCGACCGCCGTCGCGCCGCCCAGCGTCTCCCGCCCCGCGCCCGCCGCACCCGTCATGTCGTGGCCGTACACCGCCGCGCCGATCGAGCCCAGGATCGCCATGCCCAGCGCGCCGCCCAGCTCCTGGCCCGATTCCAGGACCGCCGCCGCCGCACCCGCGCGCTCGGGCGGGGCCGCGCCCAGGGCCAGTTCGTTCGCGAGTGTCATCGCGGTGACCAGCCCCGCCGCATAGACCGAGCACGCCACCAGGACCCATCCGAGCGCCGAGTCCGTACGCACCTGGGTCAGCCACGCGAAGCCCGCCGCGGAGACCAGGAACCCGCCGCCCATCACATACGAACGGTCGACGCGCCGCGCAAGCACCGCGCCCGTCGGCGCCGCGAGCATCACACCCATCGCCGGCACCAGGCTCCACAGTGCCGCCTCGAAGGGGCTCTTGCCCAGCACCGCCTGGAGGTACTGGGTGATGAAGACCGCGAAGCCGACGGTCGCGGCCATCGCGAGGAGGTTCACCAGCACCGAACCCCCGTACGCCGGGCGGCGGACGAGCGCCAGGTCCACCATCGGATGCGGCAGCCGGCCCTGACGGCGTACGAAGAGCACGCCGATCGCGAGGCCGGCCGTGATGCCGAGAGCGGGCAGGGTCTCGTAGCCGTGCTTGGCCAGCTCCTTGATGCCATGGATCACCGGAAGCAGCGCCGCGAGCGAGAGGAACGCGCTCAGTACGTCGAACTTCCCGCGCGCCTCAGTCCTGAACTCGGGCAGCAGCAGCGGCGCGAGCACGAGCAGCAGCGCCATCGCGGGCAGGTTGATCAGGAAGACCGAGCCCCACCAGAAGTGTTCGAGCAGCGCGCCGCTGACGACAGGGCCGAACGAGATGCCGGTGGCCATGACCATCGTCCACAGGGTGACGGCAGTGGAGCGCTGCTTGGCATCCCTGAAGAGGTTGCGGATGAGGGCGAGCGTGGACGGCATCAGGCACGCGCCGCCGACGCCGAGCAGCGCACGGGCGCCGATCAGGGCACCGGGGCTGTGTGCGTACGCCGCGGCCGCCGAGGCGGCGCCGAAGAGTCCCGCGCCCGCGACGAGCACCCGGCGCCGGCCGACGCGGTCGCCCAACGCGCCCATGGTGATGAGGAGTCCGGCGAGGACGAAGCTGTACATGTCGAGTATCCACAGCTGTTGCGTGGCGCCGGGCTGCAGATCCTCGCTGATGGCAGGGATGGCGAAGTAGAGGATGGAGACATCCATGGAGACCAGAAGGAGGGGCAGCATCAGGACGCCGAGGGCGGTCCATTCGCGGCGGCCGGCGCGCGGGCCCGCGGTGTGTGCGTCAGGTGACATACGGGGAGCGAAGCAGCCGTCTGCGTACACCGCAAACAACCCCCTGGTGCACCCTAGTGCGCTTCACCCAACAGCCCAGTAAATTCACAGGTCATGGGGGCGTACGGCGTCAGCTGTGCACTAGTACACTCACCCGCCATGCAGACCGAACCGCCCTATCTGAGGATCACCACCGAGCTGCGCCGCCGTATCGCCTCCGGCGAGCTCTCCCCCGGCGACCGCGTCCCGTCCACCCGCGCGATCACCCAGGAGTGGGGCGTGGCGATGGCGACCGCGACGAAGGCCCTGGCCGCCCTGCGACAGGAGGGCCTCGTACGACCCGTGCCGGGCGTCGGCACCGTGGTCACCCAGGCCGCCGCCGCGCACCCGCCGCACACCTCGGCCCACCCGGTCGGCGCGCCCGTCGAGCCGGGGCTGACCCGCGCGCGCATCGTGCACACCGCGATCGCGCTCGCCGACGCCGAGGGCCTGCCCGCGCTCTCCATGCGGCGGATCGCCACCTCACTCTCCACCTCCACCATGGCGCTCTACCGGCATGTGCCCGGCAAGGCCGAGCTGATCCGGCTGATGACGGACACGGTCTGCGGCGAAAAGCCGATGGGACCGGTTCCGGCCGACTGGCGCGAGGCGCTCGAGCACGCCGCTCGCTGGCTCCGCGCCGTATACGCCCGCCACCCGTGGATGGCGCAGGCGATGGCCTCCATCACCCGGCCGACCGTCTCGCCGAACGCGATGAAGTACACCGAGTGGGTGCTGCGCGCCCTGCTCGGCACCGGCCTGACCCCCTTCCAGGTGTTCCACACCCACCTCGCGCTCTTCGCGTACGTCCAAGGGCTGGCCATGGCCGCGGAGTTGGAGACCCAGGCGGAGCAGGACACCGGAATGTCGGACGACGAGTGGATGGCACGGAACGAGCCACACTTCGAAGCGATCGCCGCGACCGGGAACTATCCGCTGCTCAACACTCTGTTCATACAGGACGAGTTCGAGCTGGACCTTGAAACGCTCTTCGAGTTCGGGCTGCGCCGAACGCTCGACGGCATCGCGGTGATGATCAACGAAACGTCCGCTTAACGAACATGACTATTCACGCAGCGGACGATTTCCAGCCAACTTGTTGACGCGGTCCTGACAGGGGGCGTTCAGTCCTGGGACTCTTCCCCCGACCCATTACCACACGCTCCGCATGCTCTGCCCGGCCGGCCCCACCCAGCCGACCGGTACCCCCCTCGCAGAAGGAGTTCGCGTGAGACCCACGCCTCGCCGGCGCACCACCGCAACCGGAGCTCTCATAGCCACCGCCGCCCTCCTGGCGGTCGGATTCCAGACGGGTACGTCATCGGCCGAACCGGCGGCGACCGCCGCCTCGGCGGCAGCGAGGGCAGGGAAGGCCGACCCCGGCGCCCTGCCGCTGAACCTCAGCCCCGCGCAGCGCGCCGAGCTGATCCGCAAGGCGAGCGCCACCACGGCGGCGACCGCCAAGGAACTGGGCCTCAGCGCCCAGGAGAAGCTCGTCGTGCGGGACGTCACGCAGGACCGTGACGGCACCACGCACACCCGCTACGAGCGCACCTACGCCGGACTCCCGGTCCTCGGCGGCGACCTGGTGGTCGCCGAGACCAAGACGGGCGCCACCGAGTCGGTCAGCAAGGCCTCCAGGTCGGTCCTGAAGAACATCGACACGAGCGCCGACGTCGCTCCCGCCACCGCCGAGAAGCAGGCGCTGGGCGCGGCCAAGGCGGCGGGCTCGGCGAAGGCCAAGGCCGACCGCGCACCGCGCAAGGTGGTCTGGCTGGCGTCGGGCACGCCGACTCTCGCATACGAGACCGTCGTCGGCGGCCTCCAGGACGACGGCACCCCGAACGAGCTGCACGTCGTCACCGACGCCTCCACCGGCAAGAAGCTCTTCGAGTGGCAGGCCGTCGAGAACGGCACCGGCAACACGCAGTACAGCGGCTCGGTGACGCTCGGCAGCGCGCAGTCCGGCTCCACGTACAACCTCACCGACACCGGGCGCGGCAACCACAAGACGTACAACCTGAACCACGGCTCCAGCGGAACCGGCACCCTGTACTCGGGTGCGGACGACGTCTGGGGCAACGGCCAGGCCTCCGACCCGGAGACCGCCGGCGCGGACGCCGCCTACGGCGCCGGACTCACCTGGGACTACTACAAGAACGTGCACGGCCGCTCCGGCATCCGCGGTGACGGTGTCGGCGCGTACTCCCGTGTCCACTACGGCAACGCGTACGTCAACGCGTTCTGGCAGGACAGCTGCTTCTGCATGACGTACGGCGACGGCTCGGGCAACGCCAAGCCGCTCACGTCCATCGACGTGGCCGCGCACGAGATGACCCACGGCGTCACCGCCGCCACCGCGAAGCTCGTCTACAGCGGCGAGTCCGGCGGTCTCAACGAGGCGACGTCCGACATCTTCGCCGCGGCCGTCGAGTTCTACGCCAACAACGCCCAGGACAAGGGTGACTACCTGGTCGGCGAGAAGATCGACATCAACGGCGACGGCACCCCGCTGCGCTACATGGACAAGCCGAGCAAGGACGGCGCGTCCAAGGACGCCTGGTACTCGGGTCTCGGCGGCATCGACGTGCACTACTCCTCGGGCCCGGCGAACCACTGGTACTACCTGCTCTCCGAGGGCAGCGGCGCCAAGGTCATCAACGGCGTCAACTACGACTCGCCGACCTCCGACGGTCTGCCCGTGACCGGCATCGGCCGCGACAAGGCCTCGCTCATCTGGTTCAAGGCGCTCACCACGAAGTTCAACTCCACGACCAACTACGCGGCGGCGCGCACCGGCACCATCGCGGTGGCGACGGAGCTGTACGGAGCCACCAGCGCCGAGGTCAAGTCCGTGACCGACGCGTGGGCCGGCATCAACGTCGGCGCCCGCCCCGGCGGCGGCGACCCGGACCCCGGCGGCACGGTCTTCGAGAACACCGCTGACGTCGCGATCCCGGACAACGGCGCGGCTGTCACCTCGACGGTCAACGTCACGGGCCGTACGGGCAACGCCCCGGCCACCCTCAAGGTGGGCGTGGACATCGTCCACACCTGGCGCGGGGACCTGGTCGTCGACCTGGTCGCCCCGGACGGAACGGTGTACAACCTGAAGCCGTTCAGCTCCTCCGACTCGGCGGACAACGTCCAGGCGACGTACACGGTCAACGCCTCCTCCGAGGTCGCCAACGGCGCCTGGAAGCTGCGGGTCCAGGACAAGGCGGCATGGGACACCGGCTACATCAACAGCTTCAAGCTCACCTTCTAAAACCGACCGAACGGTCTGAGCCTTGACGCAAGAAGCTGCCCGGGGGCCGAGCTCCCGGGCAGCTTCCGCGTTCTACGCGGGGTTGTTGGCGTGCGTCAGGGTCTCCCACGCCACGAACAGGTTGTTCGAGCCCGCGGGCCGCTGCTGCTCGGTGAGGCGCTGGGTGTTGCTCATGTCGACGCCCATGCGGTTGTGCAGGGCGTTGAAGCCGACCTCGGTGACGGGGCCGAGCTTGTCCTTGAGGCTGCCGTTGCAGAGGTTGCCGGGCACGGGCGTGCCGAGCTGGTACTTGGCATGCAGCCCGAGCGCGAGCCGGAGCCGGTCGGCGACCTCCGGATAGAGGTCCCGGCCCTGGATACGGCTGGTCTCGGCTATGTGCGAGACGGCGGAGAGTCCGTATCCGGTGTGGGTGAGGTCGCGGCAGGTCTCCTGGCTGAGACCATCCATGAACGTCGACTGGCCCTGCCAGTACTTGATGATCTTGTCGCGGGTGTTGAGACCGGAGCCGGGTGCGGTCTTCGGCAGCGAGCCGTCCGAGGTCAGATAGATGTACGCGGGAACGCGGCCGCGGAATGTGGCGACGGCCTTGTCGTAGGCGCCGCGGTCCTCCAGGAAGACGGCGATACCGATCGCGGCCTCCGTCATGCTCAGCTCCCAGTTGCCGTTGGAGTGCGAGCCGTTGATGACCTCGGGGAGGTAGACAGTGCGCAGCATGGTGCCGAAGCGACCGGAGTTCGGCCAGGAGCTGTAGGTGTACTTGACGATCTCGGCGGCCCGGGGCCAGGAGGATCCGGCCCAGCCGGTCTGCAGCGGGGCGTTGCTGTTGGTGTGGTTCTTGATCACGGCGGACCAGGCGTCCATGATCTCTATCGATCTCCTGGCGTACCGGCTGTCCCCGCCGATGTACCAGGCCAGCGAGAGGGTGTACGCGGCGATGGCGTCCTCGCGCTCGTCCGTACAGCCGATGTTGGGGTTGGAGTACGAGCCGCACTCGACGACCGCGCGAGGCTTGGCGGTACGCGACAGCGAGGCGTACTTGCTGCTGAGCAGCTGATCGTAGGCGGACTTCCAGGGCTCGGCGCCGGCCTTGACCTTCGCCTTCACGAAGTCGAGCTGGGGGCGGCTGACGAGCACGCCGGGGTGGGTGAACGCCGCGGGTGCGGCGGCCTGTTGAGCGGTGTCCTTGACAGCTGATGCCGGGGCTGTCAGCACCGCGGCCAGGGCTGACGCCAGGACTGCGGCGAGGGCGAGCAGTAGCGCTCTTGGTCTGCGCAGAGCGCGTGATCCGGTACGCATGGGGGGTGGCCTTCCGGTGGGGATCTCCCTCCAACTGGGTTCACTCATATGAACGTTGAGCGTGAGAGTGAACGCCATGATGGGTGAGGAAACTAAAGGCATCCCATGAGCACGTCAAGGCTTCGAGTTCAAGGTGTGAAGAAAGGCCGGGTCAATCCCGTCGCTGAAAGCTCGGGCGGTACACATGGGCGAACCCGGCCGCGGATGCGGCCGGGTTCGCCCTGCGGCGGTGCGCGGACATCACCGTGAATCAGCGCACCAACCCCATTGATCAGCGCATCAGCACGCCCGCGCCCTCCCCCGTGGCCTCCGTCGGCAGCGCGACCAGCCCCAGATCCGCACTGGCGGCGAGCAGTCGGTGGTCCGGCAGGATCCGCACCGTGTAGCCGAAGGGGCCCGTACGGTCGAGTGCGAGCGGGCCCTCGTACACCCAGCGGCCATCCAGGTCGGGGCCGCTCGTCGGCTTCAGCGGGGTGGTCTGGGCGCCGGCGATCGCGTCGTCGGAGTCGACCCGGCCCGCCACCGCCTGCACCTCCACATCGTCCGGCTGAAGGCCGCCCAGGGCGACCCGTACGCGGAGCGCGAGGGTGGAGCCCAGCTCGGCCGTGCCCGCGGGCGCGGCCTGTTCGAGGGCCTCCACATGGTCGACGGCCACCCGCGGCCAGGCACTGCGCACCCGGGACTTCCAGGCCGCCAACTCGCTTGCGGTGTCCGCGTTCAGGGACCGGTGGGCCTGGGCGGCCGGGGCGTACAACCGCTCCACGTACTCGCGCACCATGCGGCCGGCGAGCACCTTGGGACCGAGCGTGGTCAGCGTCCGGCGGACCATCTCGATCCAGCGCTCGGGCAGTCCGCTGCCGTTGCGGTCGTAGAAGCGAGGTGCCACCCGCTCCTCGATCAGCTCGTACAGCGCGGCCGCCTCCAGCTCGTCGCGGCGGTCGTCGTCGGTGGCCGAGCCGTCCGCGGTGGGAATGGCCCAGCCGAAGTCCGGCTCGAACCACTCGTCCCACCAGCCGTCGAGCACGGACAGGTTGAGGCAGCCGTTCAGCGCGGCCTTCATCCCGCTCGTCCCGCAGGCCTCCAGCGGCCGCAGCGGATTGTTCAGCCACACATCGCAGCCCGGGTAGAGCTTCTGCGCCATCGCCATGCCGTAGTCGGGCAGGAAGACGATGCGATGGCGGACCCGCGGATCGTCGGCGAACCGCACCAGCTCCCGCACCAGCCGCTTACCGCTGTCGTCCGCCGGATGCGCCTTGCCGGCGACGACGATCTGGATGGGCCTGGTGGGGTGGAGCAGCAACTCCATCAGCCGGTCGCGGTCGCGCAGCATCAGAGTGAGCCGTTTGTACGAGGGGACCCGGCGGGCGAACCCGATGGTCAGCACGTCGGGGTCGAGCACCCCCTCGATCCAGCCCAGTTCGGCCGCGCCGGCGCCGCGCTGCCGCCAGGAGGCGTGCAGCCGCTCCCGTACCTCCAGGACCAGCTGTTCACGCAGCGCGCGGCGCAGCTCCCAGATGTCGGCGTCCGCGATGTCCGCGACGGCGTCCCAGCGCTCGGAGTCGCCCACGGACAGGGCGTCCTCGGTGCGACCCGGGCCGATCTGGCGCGCACCGAGCCGGAACACCTCGGGAGCCACCCAGGTCGGCGCGTGCACCCCGTTGGTGACCGAGGTGATCGGCACCTCCTCGGCGTCGAAGCCGGGCCACAGGCCGGCGAACATACCGCGGCTCACCGCCCCGTGCAGGACGGAAACGCCGTTGGCGCGCTGGGCCAGCCGCAGCCCCATCACCGCCATGTTGAAGAGATTGGGCTCGCCGCCCGGATAGGTCTCCATACCGAGCTGGAGCACCTTCTCGACCGGGACTCCGGCCAGCTCCCCGCGGTCGCCGAAGTGGCGGGCGACGAGCTCACGGTCGAAGCGGTCGATCCCGGCGGGCACCGGCGTGTGTGTGGTGAACACGGTCCCGGCCCGGACCGCCTCCAGCGCCGCGTCGAAGTCGAGGCCCGTGTCACCCAGTTCGCGGATGCGCTCCAGGCCGAGGAAGCCGGCGTGCCCCTCATTGGTGTGGAACACCTCGGGCGCGGGGTGGCCGGCCAGCCGGCAGTACGCACGTACCGCCCGTACTCCCCCGATCCCCAGCAGCATCTCCTGCAGCAGCCGGTGCTCGCTGCCGCCGCCGTACAGCCGGTCGGTGACATCGCGCTCGCCCGGGCCGTTCTCCTCGACGTCGGAGTCGAGCATCAGCAGCGGTACGCGGCCGACCTGGGCGACCCAGATGTGCGCGCGCAGCGAACGCCCGCCGGGCAGCGCGAGAGACACCTGGACGGGCGTCCCCTCGGCCTCCCGCAGCAGGCTCACCGGGAGCTCGTTCGGATCGAGAAGCGGGTAGTGCTCCTGCTGCCAGCCGTCGCGGGACAACGACTGGCGGAAGTAGCCGTGGCGGTAGAGCAGCCCGACGCCGATGAGGGGTACGCCGAGGTCGCTGGCTGCCTTGAGATGGTCGCCGGCGAGGATGCCGAGGCCGCCGGAGTACTGCGGGAGCGCGGCGGTGACGCCGAACTCCGGTGAGAAGTAGGCGACCGCGGCCGGGAATTCCGGCGCATCGGGGTCGATGACATCGGAGGTGCCGCTGTGTGCCTGGTACCACCTGCGCCCGAGCAGATAGTCGTCCAGGTCGTCGGCCACGGCGGTCAGTCTGCGCAGAAAGCGCCGGTCTCCGGCCAGCTCGGCCAGTCGGGCGGCGGACACGGCCCCGAGCAGCCGCACGGGGTCGCCGCCCGCCGCCTGCCATCCCTCGGGGTCGACGGCCTGGAAGAGATCACGGGTCTCGGTGTGCCAGGACCAGCGCAGATTGCGCGCCAGATCGCTGAGCGGGCTGAGCGGTTCGGGGAGGACGGGGCGGACGGTGAATCGACGAATGGCCTTCACGGGTCCCACCTTCGCAGGGGAGGTACGCATCCGAGGGGACGCACGACGGTGTGCGCCTCTCCGTCACCCCAGACGGTAGTGGTAGCCGAGCCACCTCAACCACGGCGCGCGGTCGTCCGACGGGCGCCCGCGGGGGCACTCAGCGAGGCGAAGGCACCGAAATGCCGTACGGGGAACCCTGGTTGACGGTCTCCGGGTCGAAGGCTCCGGTCGCCGCATACCGGGCGGCGATCTCGGCGAGTTCCCGCGCCGGTATCACCTCGTGGATGTCGGTGAAGCCGTCCGGCGCACGCTCATGAGCCATATTGATGACAACCTCGGGGCCCAGCTGCCGGTTCGCCCGCTGCAGCTCGGTCATGGCGGGCCTGCGGTCCGCCTCGTAAGCGGCCAGCGCCTCCACCGGATCCGGGTACCGGGCCATGGCGTGGCCCAGCGCGCGGCCGTCGACGATGGACTGGGTCGCGCCGTTGGAGCCGATCGGGTACATGGCGTGGGCGGCATCGCCGATCAGCGTCGTACGGCCGTACGACCAGCGCGCGAGCGGCTCGCGGTCCACCATCGGGTACTCGAAGGCGGTGTCGGCGGCCCGGAGCACTTCGGGGACGCTGACGCCGTCGAAAACCCAGCCCTCGTAGTGGTGCAGGAATTTGGCGACCGGCACCGGCCGGTTCCAGTCTCCGCGCGTAGCGTCGTCGATGGAGTCGGCGGGCATCGCGAGCGCCCAGTTGACGAGCACCTCGCCGGTGTCCCCGGCGGGCTCGGTCATCGGGTAGACCACGGCCTTCTGCCGGTCGTCGCCCGCGATGAACATGAACGTCCCGGCCTGGTGGGCAGGCATGCGGGAGACACCGCGCCAGACGAGCATGCCGTTCCACGGCGGCTCACCCTCGCCGGGGTTGAGCGCGGCCCGCACGGCCGAGCGGATACCGTCGGCGCCGATGAGGACATCCGGTTCGAGGGAGGCCTTGCCGCGCCGTGCGCCGTCGTGGTGCTCCAGCTGGACGCGGGGCCGGCCGTCGGGAAGCGGGTCGACGCCGATGACCCGGACGCCGCCCACGAGCGCGCCGGGGCCGAGCCGTTCGCGTACCGCGTCGGCGAGGGCCAGCTGGAGGTCGCCGCGCTGGATGGAGAGCTGCGGCCAGTGGTATCCGGCGCCGAGACCGCGCGGCTCGCGGGAGACGAGTCCGCCGCGGCAGTGGTAGTAGCGCAGCTCACGGGTGCGTACGGCCAGCTCCTCGAGCCGGTCGAGCAGCCCGAGCGCGTCGAGTTCGCGTACCGCGTTGGGCATGAGGTTCAGCCCGGCGCCGACCGGCTGGATCCGGCGGGCCGTCTCGACGACGGTGATCCTCTCGAATCCGGCGGTGTGCAGGGCGAGTGCCGCGGTGAGGCCGGCGATGCCACCGCCGGCGATCATTATGTGGGTCATGGGGGACGGACCTCCTGGGACGGTCAGGCAGCGGGGGTGTGCGGCCGCTCGACGGAGCGGCGTACGAGGGTCTCGTTGTCCCTGGTGAGATCGAGCACCGAGCGCAGCAGTGCGATCGGGGCCCCGCCGCTGCCCATCTCGTACAGCCGCACCTCGTCGCTGTACGCCTTGCGGGCGACGGTCATATGGCGGGCGCGAAAGGTCTTGAGGATGCGCAGCACCCGGGTGAGGGAGACCGCGGACGCGGCGAGCTGCGGCGGCAGCCGGTCGACCGCCTCCCAGCTGATGGCGGCGGAGAGCTTGGAGACGGTGGAGGTGCCGCCCTGGTGCCTGGCGTAGTGGTCGCGCCAGGAGGGGAGGCTGTACTGCACCGATTCGCGGAGGAACTCGTCGTATGCGGGGTTGCTGCGGTCGCACTGCCACAGCGTCAGATCGACCAGCCAGAGCGGCACCTGGGCGGCGGCCGGGCCGAGGTATTCGTGGCCCGCGACGTCGATCTCCTCGAAGTAGGAGCGCATCTCCTGCGCGAAGAAGACCGGTGAGACATTGGCGACGGTGAAGTCGATGGAGTCGACCATGGACTGCACATGCTGCGCCATACGGTCGAGCGCGAGGGCGAAGCCGGGTTCGTACGGTTCCAGGCGGGCCAGTTCCGCGCAGGTGTCGAGCGCGGCAACGAGGCTCGGGAAGACCATCCGCACGGCGTCCTGGAGGTTGCTCTCCATCTTGTCGCCCGTGTACATCCGCTGCCGGGGTCCGAGCGGGTTCCAGGTCGTGTAGTGGTGCACCGTGTCGCGCGGCACCATGTCGGTGCGCCGCCCCAGCTCCTCGAGCACCGGCAGGACTTCGGGCACGGCGGCGACGGGTTCGGTGCCGTGGCGTTTGAGGGAGCCCAGGAGGATGCCGAGGTCGCGCATGGCGGCGAGCGCGTCGGTGACGCCGAGCGCGGCGACCCGGTCGGGGTCGGGTACGAGGGTGCGCAGGGCGACGGTGAGCGCGGGCACATCGGCCTCGGCGTTCATCGCGGGCAGCGCGGCGAGCAGCGCGTCGGCGCCGAGCGGGTCGGCCGCGCGTATCTCGGCTATCCGGTAACGCGGTTCACCGCGCAGATCGAGACCGGGCGCGACAAGGTCGTACAGGGTCAACGGAATGCCCCCCTCGGGCAACATCGATTCAGTGGTGGGATGCGGAACGGCTGCCGTCACGCGGTCACCGGACGCTGTTGGCCGCATGCGTTCTCCGCACGCTTTCGCGCCGCACACGGTCACTCCACGGCGCCGCCCACGCGATCCTGGCGTGGCGGCGCCATCGCGGGTACGGGCAGCCGCAGCCGTACGGAGAGCAGAGCAGCCAGGGCCGCGAAGCCGGCACCGACCAGCAGCGCGGACCGGAAGGCGGCGGTCTCGGCGCCGGCCCCGTCAGCCGCTCCGGTGCCGGCGGTCGCGACGGCCACCAGGACGGCGAGGCCGAGGACCGAGCCGAACTGCTGGCTGGTGTTGATGAGTCCGGAGGCGAGCCCGGTCTCCTCGGGCGCGGCGTCCGCGGTGGCGGCCACATTGGTGGTGACCATGACCAGCGGCAGGGCGATGCCGAGTACCAGGCTGGGCGCGAGGACCGTGCTGAGGAAAGTGCCGTCGGCGGCGAGCGCGAGCGCCAGCCAGACCATGCCGGCGAAGAGCAGTGCGAAGCCGAGCGTCATGGTGGATCCGAGCCCGATACGGAGGATGAGACGGCCGGTCTGCGGCGCGACGGCGACGACGACGAGCGACAGCGGCAGCAGTCCGAGGCCGCCGGTCAGCGGGGACTGTCCGAGCACGCTCTGCAGATAGAGGCTGACCAGGAAGAACATCGGGAACAGCGCCATCTGGGCCAGCGCGCTGAGGAGGTTGGCGAGGCGCAGCGCGGGCCGGCGCAGTACGGCGGGTGGCACCAGCGGGCGGGCGATCCTCGACTCGATGACGGCGAAGGCGGCGAGGAGGGCGAGACCGGCGCCGCCGGCGACGAGCGTGCGCGGGGAGGTCCAGCCCGCCTCGCCCGCGCCGACGAGTGCGTACGCGATCAGGCCGAGGCCGCCGGTGGCGGTGAGCGCGCCGCCGACGTCGAAGCCGGGTTGTGCGCTGCGCGTCCCCCCGTCGAGAAAGCGCAGTGCGAGTAACCCGAGCACCAGACCGCCGAGCACATTGAGCCAGAACGTGGAGCGCCAGCCGAGGAGATCGGTGAGTACGCCGCCGAGCACGGTGCCCAGTACGCCGCCGAGTCCGCCCATCGCGGCGAACACGCCGAGCGCCTTGTGCCGGCCGGGCCCGTCCGGGAAGAGGTTGAGCAGCAGCGCGAACGCCGCGGCGGCGGCGAGTGCGGCCCCCACGCCCTGCACCGCCCGCGCGGCGATCAGCGCGCCCGGCGTCCCGGCGATGCCGCCGGCCGCGGACGCGGCGGCCAGCAGTCCGAGGCCGGTGAGGTAGAGCCGCCGGTGGCCGAGCAGATCGGCGGTGCGGCCACCGAGCAGCAGCAGCCCGCCGAAGGTGATCAGATACGCGTTGGCCACCCAGGACAGACCGGCCGAGCCGGAGCCGAGGTCGTCGCCGACCGACGGCAGCGCGACATTGATGATCGCGGTATCCATGATCAGCAGCAGCTGGGTGGAGGCGAGCAGCGCGAGCGCGGCGCCCGTTCGGGCCGAGGTCACTTGCCGGTCCTCAGGCCATAGCCGTCGAGGCAGGCCTGGGCCAGCTCCTCGCAGCTCTCGGCGCCGCCCGCCCACGTCTGCATGGTCAGATAGACGTGCGGGGCGCCGTGGTAGAAGCGCTCGTACTGCTCATGGCGTCCGGCGAACTCCGAACCGAGTGCGTCCCAGACCAGCTTGAGCAGCTTGATCCGGTCCTCGGCCCCAGTGCCGGGCGCGCGCAGGTACTTCTGGACGACGGGACCGAGCTGAGGGTGGAGCAGGTCCTCGGCGGACGCGGGCAGCTGGATGACGCCGCCGCCCGCGAGCAGCTTGATCTCCTGGACGGCGCGCGGGTAGAGCTCGCCGGCCATGATGCGCTGGGCGAAGGAGATCTCCTGGCCGGGCATGACGCCGCCGCGGCCGCCGTCGACCTGTTCGCAGTCGGCCTCGGCGGCCAGTACAAAGGCCTTGGCCTGGGCGACCATGCCGAGCAGCCGGCCGACCGACTGGGTGACGGGCGGCAGTTGGTATGTCTTGTTGGCGCGGGTCAGCAGGATGGCGAGGCCGGTGAGGAATTCGAGCTTGGTCCAGAAGCGGGTGGCCGCCTGGTGCCCGAAGTTGAGATAGGCAGGGGTCTGCCACCACATCGCGCCGGTCGCCTCGACATTGCGGTAGGTCAGCACCCGCTCCCACGGTACGAAGACCTCTTCGCACACGAGCAGCGCGTCGTTCTCGTCGAAGCGGGAGGAGAGCGGGTTGTCGAAGACGCTCCGGGCCTGTGCCTCGTAGGACGTACGCGAGACGAACTTCAGGCCCGGCGTGTCGACCGGTAGGGAGAAGCACAGCGCGTGCTCCACGTCCTCCGGGGCCAGCGGCTCGATCGTGCCGACGATCACCTCGTCGGCGAAGACCGCGCCGGTGCCGATCATCTTCGCGCCGCTCACCACGATCCCGCCGTCCTTCTCGGCGACGACCCGCACCACCAGGTCGTCGTCCCCCTTGCCGGAGTGCGGGTTGGTGATGGTGAAGGCCGAGTACAGATCGCCCTCGGCGAGCCTGCGGTGGAAAGCGAGAGCGTTCTCGGCGCCGTCGAAGGAATCGGTGGTGAACAGCCGCGGCACGGCGGCGAAGCCGGCGGCACCGCCCGCCATGTAGTCCGGCGTACGGCCGAGGAAGCCGAAGCTCGACTCCGCCCACACCTTGTACGCGGTGCGCCGCGCGACCAGGTCTTCGTACGAGCGCGGTACGGCGAAGGCCCGGTGGACGCCGCCGGAGGTGAGCACTTCGCTGTACTCGGAGTCGTGCGCCAGGTCGTACAGGCCGGCGATCGACGCCGCGGTGTTGCGGAAGCCGGCGTGGCGGGTGACGTCCTTGACCCGTTCGCCGTCGAGCCACACCTCGCGCCCGTCACACAGCGACTCGAGGTAATCCTGGCCGGACCTGGTCAACGTCTCTCCTCAAACGGATGGCTCTCGACTCAGCGAGCCTGTATCCCGCCAAGGACGCAGGGCAATGAACGACCGTCCAGCGGTCCTTAATAACCGGCCAGCCTTGCAGCTGAGGGGCTTCCCGACCGGTACTCCCCCGGCGTCATTCCGTACCACTTTCGGAAAGCGAGGTGGAAGCCGACGGCGCTCTGGTAGCCGACACGCTGTGGCACGGCCGACTGCGGCAGCGAGGTCTCGCCGAGCAGCCGGGCCGCCTCCTGCATCCGCCGGCCCGTCAGATGCCGTGCGGGCGCCTCGCCGACCAGGTCACGGAAGGCTGCGGTGAAGGCGGAACGGGACATGCCGACCTCGCGGGCGAGCGACTCGATGGTCCAGGGCTCCGCGAACCGGGTCGCGATGATCACCATGGCCTTGCTGATGCCCGGGTGGCGCAGCACGGGCAGCGAGGAGGGGTTGTCGGCGAGCTCGCGCAGCAGCGGCCGCAGCGCGAGGACCAGCGCCATCTCGAAGGCGCGCAGCGTGATCAGCCGGTCGCCGGGACCCACGGGCCGGTCGGTGGCGGCGAGCAGCCGCAGCGTGTCGCGCAGCAGCGGCTCCTTGTCCACCTGGGAGCCGTCGAGCACCAGCGCCCAGGGCAGCGCCTTGTAGAGGCCGGTGGCGGCGCTGGCGTCGTAGTGCAGTCCGGCGCAGAGGAGGCGGCTCTCGGGGCCTTCGCCCTCGATCCTGATCTCGCCCGAGGTGCCGGGCTGGCGCTCGGGCAGTACGGCGGCGAGCGCCACGCCCCGCCGGTCGGGCCGGTCGGAGAGCCGGTGGGCGGTGCCGGTGGGGAACACGGCGAGGTCGCCTTCGTGCAGTTCGAGCGGGGTCTGGTCCTCGCCGGTGATCCAGCAGCCGCCCTCGGTGATGAAGTGGAGTACGGCGCAGCTCTGTTCCGCGTCGCCCTCGATGGCCCAGGGTGCGCTGACATGCCAGCGGCTGTCGAAGACCCCGGTGAGACGGAGGGGTTTCAGCAGTTCACTGAGGAGATCGTCGCCTTCGCATTCCGTGGGTTCCATTGGACGATCCTTCAACCTCCGCCCCGGTTTGTTAATTGATCGGCCGAAGCCACCGCCGCGAGCCTGGAAGAGCCGTTCACGGCAGCAGTCACACCCTATCGAAGGGCTCATCAGACTTATGTCCGATCACAATCCGATGCGCGTAGCGGTTGTGGGGGCGACCGGCTTCCAGGGCGGTGCGACGGCCCGCCTGCTGGCCGAACGGAACCACCGGGTCCGCACACTGAGCCGCAAGTCCGACGCGGACCGCCCGGAGCTGCCCGGCATCTCCGTCGCCGGCGGTGACCTCGGGCGCTATGAAGACGTACGCCAGCTCTTCGCAGGGGCCACACACGCCGCGGTGGTGCTGCCGCTCGTGTACCAGGCCGAGCGGGTCATGACATACGCACAGCACATCGCGAAGGCGGCCCGCGAGGCCGGGCTGCGCCGACTGGTCTACAACGCCAACACCCGTATCCCGGACCGGACCACGAATGTCGCGGCCTTCGAGACGCGCCGGCTCGCCGAGACGGTGTTCCGGGAGAGCCTCGCCCAGAGCGGCGTGGAGGTCGTGGTCGTACGACCGCCGGTCTATCTCGACAACCTCTTCAGCCCGTGGAACGGCCCGGCGCTGGTGAACGAGGGTGTGCTCGCCTATCCGCTGCCGGCCGACGCGCCGACCGCGTGGATCTCACACAGGGACCTGGCGGAGGCGGTCTACGCGGCGCTCACGGTGGACGGCGTGGCGGGCCGCACCTTCGACATCGGCGGTGCACAGACGCTGACGGGCAGTGAGCTCGCGGCGGCGTTCGGGCAGGGGCTCGGGCGCGATGTCCGCTACGTGCCGCTGGAGCCGGGCATCTTCGAGCAGGGGCTGGCACAGATCCTTGGCCGCGAGGCGGCGGCCGGAGTGGCGGGGATCTACCACTACGTGGCGAGCGGCGCGGAGCCCGGTCTGATGGCGGGCGACGACGGCGCCACCGCGGAAGCGCTCTCGGTGAAGCCGGCGCCGGTGGACGATTGGGTGGCGCGGCAGCCGTGGCAGATGTGGTCGGGTGAGGAGTCGTGAGCGGAAGGAAGCCCGAGCCGAGCTGGGGCGCGTAAGCAGTCGGCCGAAACCGGCCCCGTCACTCGACGGGGCCGGTTTCTTTGCTTCCTACGGAAACCCGTTCGAGTCCGCGAGGTTCCTGTGTTGTCACCAACGCCCCATCAAACCCGATCTGGGCTCGCGAGGTTCTTGTGCCGTCATCTACGCCCTAGTAGTTAACAAACCACCGGATTGCCCACCCGAAGGGCGTGGGAAGGCTCCTCCGGTACGCATGCGATCGCGCACCTCTCACAGCATTCTTTCCGCCCACCCGAGTGAACGCGGACAGGAGCGGCCATGCCCACAGCCCGCCAGTCGCCGACTGAGCAGCTACAAAGAACAACCAAACCTCGTAAAAAGAAACAACCCGCTCAATCCGCCCTGCCCGCACAGCCCTCAGGTGATCCCATGATCGGTCGCATCCCCGTCCTGGACGTCCGCCCCCTCGTCGACTGTGGAAGGAGGCCAGCGAAAGCGGTGGCAGGTGAGACCTTCCAGGTCACCGCCACCGTCTTCCGCGAGGGTCATGACGCGGTCGCCGCCAATGTCGTACTGCGCGATCCGAGCGGTCACCCCGGACCCTGGACCCCCATGCGCGAGCTCGCGCCCGGCGCCGACCGCTGGGGTGCCGACGTCACCCCGGATGCCGAGGGCCGCTGGACGTATGCCGTCGAGGCCTGGAGCGACCCGGTCGCCACCTGGCGGCACCACGCCCAGATCAAGATCCCCGCCGGTATCGACACCCCCCTCGTCCTGGCCGAAGGCGCCGACCTGTACGAACGCGCCGCCGCCGGAGTGCCCAAGAACGACGGGCGCGAGGCCGTGCTCGCCGCCGTCGACGCGCTGCGCGACGCCGCGCGGCCCGCCGCCGCGCGGCTCGCCGCCGCCCTGGCCCCGGACGCCGCCGCCGCGCTCGCCCGCCACCCGCTGCGCGAACTGGTCACCTCCTCACGCCCGTTGCCGCTCCTCGTCGAGCGGCAGCGCGCGCTGTACGGCTCCTGGTACGAGCTCTTCCCGCGCTCCGAGGGCGCGGTCGTCAAGGAGGGCGCGCCGCCCGTCTCCGGCACTTTCCGCACCGCGGCCGAACGGCTGCCCGCCGTCGCCGCGATGGGCTTCGACGTCGTCTATCTGCCGCCCGTCCACCCCATCGGCACCACCTTCCGCAAGGGTCCCAACAACAGCCTCTCCCCCGGCGCCCACGATGTCGGAGTGCCCTGGGCCATCGGATCGGCCGACGGCGGCCATGACGCGCTCCACCCCGATCTGGGGACCCTCGAGGACTTCGACCACTTCGTCGAGACGGCAGCCGCCCTGCGCATGGAGGTCGCCCTGGACTTCGCGCTGCAGTGCTCGCCCGACCATCCCTGGGTGACCGAGCACCCCGAGTGGTTCCACCACCGCGCCGACGGCTCGATCGCGTACGCCGAGAACCCGCCGAAGAAGTACCAGGACATCTATCCCATCGCCTTCGACCAGGACATGCGCGGACTGGTTCGCGAGACGCTGCGGGTGCTGCGCTTCTGGATGGACCACGGCGTACGGATCTTCCGCGTCGACAACCCGCACACCAAGCCGGTCATCTTCTGGGAGAAGGTGATCGCGGACATCAACCGCACCGATCCCGATGTGCTCTTCCTGGCCGAGGCGTTCACCCGTCCGGCGATGATGCACACCCTCGGCGCGATCGGCTTCCAGCAGTCGTACACGTACTTCACCTGGCGCAACACCAAGCAGGAGCTGACCGACTACCTCACCGAGCTCTCCGGCGATGCCGCTTCCCATATGCGGCCCAACTTCTTCGTGAACACGCCCGACATCCTGCACGCCTACCTCCAGCAGGGCGGCCGCCCGGCGTTCGAAGTACGCGCGGTGCTCGCCGCGACCATGGCGCCGTCCTGGGGTGTGTACGCCGGCTACGAGCTCTGCGAGAACACCCCGGTGCGGGCAGGCAGCGAGGAGTACCTTCACTCGGAGAAGTACCAACTGCGGCCGCGGGACTGGGAGTCGGCGGAGCGCGAGGGCCGCACCATCGCCCCCCTGATCACCACCCTCAACCGGATCCGCCGCCGCCATCCCGCCCTCCAGCAGCTGCGTGACATCCACTTCCACCACACCGACAACGACGCGGTGATCGCGTACTCGAAACGGTCGGGCTCGAACACCGTCCTCGTGGTCGCCAACCTCGACCCCCACCACACCCAGGAGGCCACAGTCTCGTTGGACATGCCGCATCTCGGCCTCGACTGGCACGAGAGCGCACCGGTGCGCGACGAGCTCACCGGCGAGACCTATCACTGGGGCAGGGCCAACTATGTGCGCCTCGAGCCGGGCAGCACGCCCGCGCACATCGTCGTTCTGCGACCGTCCCCGCCGATCGGAGGGTCACCCACATCATGATCGTCAATGAGCCCGTCCACGACACGTTCGAGGACACACCCGCCAAGGATCGCGACCCCGACTGGTTCAAACGGGCCGTTTTCTACGAAGTCCTCGTGCGGTCCTTCCAGGACAGCAACGGCGACGGCATCGGCGACCTCAAGGGCATCACCGCCAAACTGGACTATCTGCAGTGGCTGGGAGTCGACTGCCTCTGGTTGCCGCCGTTCTTCAAGTCGCCGCTGCGGGACGGCGGTTACGACGTCTCCGACTACACCGCCGTGCTCCCGGACTTCGGCGACCTCGCCGACTTCGTGGAGTTCGTCGACGCCTCCCATCAGCGGGGCATGCGCGTCATCATCGACTTTGTCATGAACCACACCAGCGATCAGCACCCGTGGTTCCAGGAGTCCCGCAGCGCCCCGGAAGGGCCGTACGGCGACTACTACGTCTGGGCCGACGACGACAAGCAGTTCCAGGACGCCCGGATCATCTTCGTCGACACCGAGACGTCCAACTGGACCTTCGACCCGGTGCGCAAGCAGTACTACTTCCACCGCTTCTTCTCCCACCAGCCCGATCTCAACTATGAGAACCCGGCGGTGCAGGAGGAGATCATTTCGGCCCTGCGCTTCTGGCTGGACCTGGGCATCGACGGCTTCCGGCTGGACGCCGTGCCG
This sequence comes from Streptomyces sp. NPDC002730, assembly GCF_042888805.1. Classification (NCBI taxonomy): domain Bacteria; kingdom Bacillati; phylum Actinomycetota; class Actinomycetes; order Kitasatosporales; family Streptomycetaceae; genus Streptomyces; species Streptomyces sp. NPDC002730. The sequence continues at coordinate 117,810 of NZ_JBIAQG010000007.1, read as the reverse complement.
TACCTGTACCAGGAGGAGGGCACCAACTGCGAGAACCTCCCCGCCACCCACACCTTCCTCAAGCACGTACGCAAGGTGATCGACGCCCACTACCCGGACACCGTGCTCCTCGCCGAGGCCAACCAGTGGCCGGAGGACGTCGTCGACTACTTCGGCGACTTCCCGGTCGGCGGCGACGAGTGCCATATGGCGTTCCACTTCCCGGTGATGCCGCGGATCTTCATGGCCGTACGGCGCGAATCGCGCTATCCGGTCTCCGAAATCCTCTCCAAGACACCGGCGATCCCGAAGAACTGCCAGTGGGGCATTTTCCTGCGCAACCACGACGAGCTCACGCTCGAAATGGTCACGGACGAAGAGCGCGACTACATGTACGCGGAGTACGCCAAGGATCCGCGGATGCGCGCCAATATCGGCATCCGCCGGCGGCTGGCCCCGCTGCTGGACAACGACCGCAATCAGATCGAGCTGTTCACGGCGCTGCTGCTGTCGCTGCCGGGCTCGCCGATCCTGTACTACGGCGACGAGATCGGGATGGGCGACAACATCTGGCTCGGCGACCGGGACGCCGTACGCACCCCGATGCAGTGGACACCGGACCGGAACGCGGGATTCTCCTCCAGCGACCCGGGCCGGCTCTACCTCCCGACAATCATGGATCCGGTCTACGGCTACCAGGTGACCAATGTGGAGGCGGCGATGGCCTCGCCGTCCTCGCTGCTGCACTGGACCCGGCGGATGATCGAGATCCGTAAGCAGAACCACGCCTTCGGACTCGGCTCGTACACCGAACTGTCCTCGTCGAACCCGGCCGTGCTCGCGTTCCTGCGCGAGGCCCCGTCAGTTGACGGACATGGGGACGATCTCGTGCTCTGCGTGAACAATTTCTCGCGTTTCGCGCAGCCCACCGAGCTCGATCTGCGGACGTTCAGCGGACGCCATCCGGTGGAGCTCATCGGCGGAGTGCGATTCCCGGCCATCGGTCAGTGGCCCTACTTGCTGACTCTCGCCGGTCACGGCTTCTACTGGTTCCGGCTGCGGAAGGATTCGGCTCCGACCTGAGTCACATCTGGGGACAGGTATGTCCCGCGGGGCGGTTTCCGCCGCCCCGCACCGGGCACTCTCCCCTTCATCCCCGCGCGCCGCCGGACAGCCACTGCTGTAATCCGGGACACTCTGCGCATTCGTGGTGTACCCGGGGAAAGGACGCGATGCCATGTCGGAGGCTGCATCCACCCGGACTCCCGTCGCTCTTCTCCCGTCACTCGCCCCACTCCTGCACGAATGGCTGCCCCGGCAGCGCTGGTTCGCCGGCAAGGGCCGCCCTGTCACCGGGTTCTCGCCCGTCTCGGCGACCGAACTGCTGCCGGTGGACGGCCCAGGTGCCGGACTGCTGCATCTGCTCGTGCGCGTCCAGCAGCATGGACCTCCCGCTCCGTCCACGAACGACTGCTACCAACTCCTGCTCGGCGTACGCCAGACACTGCCGCCTTATCTCGCGCCCGCGCTGATCGGCCGTCCTGCGGAGGGCCCGCTGGCCGGGCTGACGGTCTACGAGGGCGTGCATGATCCGCGTCTCGCCGAGCTGATCCTGGAGCGGCTGCGCACACCCGGCGTGCTCGGGCCGCTCCGCTTCGACCGGCTCGACCGCGGCCCGGCCATTCCCGGCGGGCTCACCGCACGGCCGCTGGACGCCGAGCAGTCCAACTCCTCGCTGGTGTACGGCGATGCGTACATCCTCAAGCTCTTCCGCCGGGTCCATCCGGGCCCCAACCCCGATCTCGAGCTGCCGCTCGCGCTCGCCCGCGCCGGGTGCGGCCGGGTGCCCGCGCCCGTCGCCTGGTACGAGTCCACCACTCCGGAGCCGTACACCCTCGGTGTTCTGCAGCCGTTCCTGCGCGGCTCCGAGGACGGCTGGCTGCTCGCGCTGGAGTCGCTGGCGGACGGGCGCTCCTTCACCGCAGAGGCCTGCGCGCTGGGCCGGGTCACCGCCGAGGTCCATTCGGCGCTGGCCGGCGCCCTGCCGACCGTGATGCTGCGCCGACAGCAGGCCGAGCATCTGGCTGCGGCGATGTCGGAGCGGCTGGACGCGGCCGCGCAGGCGGTGCCCGCCCTGCTGCCGTACGCGCCCCGGCTGCGCTCCGCCTTCGACGCGATCGCCGCGCTGGGCAGGCGCGGCCGCGCCTGGCGGGCCCAGCGCGTGCACGGCGACCTCCATCTGGGGCAGACCCTGCTCGGCGCCGGTTCCCCCGGTGTCTCCGGTTCCTCCGGTTCCTCCGACGGCGACGGCGACGGCCACTGGTCGGTCATCGACTTCGAGGGTGAGCCCGCGCGCCCGCTCAGCGAACGGCGCAGGCCGCAGCCCCCGGTACGCGATGTGGCCGGCATGCTCCGCTCGTTCGATTACGCGGCCCGTACGCACCGCCCGTGGAACCCGGCCTGGGCGGAGCGCTGCCGTACGGCGTACTGCGAGGGCTATGCCGAGATCTCCGGCGCCGATCCGCGCACCGAGCCCGAACTGCTGCGCGCGTACGAGACGGACAAGGCCGTGTACGAGGTCGTGTACGAGGCCCGGCACCGCCCCGACTGGCTGCCGGTGCCGATGGCGGCGATCGACCGCCTGGCCGCCCTCACCTGATCCCCCCACAGCCCAAGGAGGCCGACCCCCGTGACCGCCCGACCCCCGTCCCGAAATTCGTCCGACCCCGATGTACCGAATCCGACGGCAGCGGCCGGGCCCGGCCGCAAGCAGCCCGCCGCACCACGGCCGCGCGCCGGCGGAAGTCATGGCGTACGGGCCGCGCGACCGCTCGCGGCCGGGGACAGGGAACGGCTGCTGGCCGGCACCCACCACGATCCGCACGGGCTGCTCGGCGCGCACTCGGTGCGGGGCGGAGTCGAGCTGCGCGCGCTGCGCCCGTACGCGCGGGCGGTGACCGTGCTGGCCAAGGGGCTGCGGGCCGAGCTGCACGAGGACGGCGACGGGTTCTTCTCCGGTGTGCTGCCGCTGCGTACGGTTCCGGAGTACCAGCTGCTGGTCGCGTACGACGCGGGCGAGGCCACCGAAGAGGACGAGAGCCCGGGCACGCTCGAGATCGAGGTGCAGGACCCGTACCGCTTCCTGCCCTCACTCGGCGAACTCGATCTGCATCTGATCGGCGAGGGCCGGCACGAGGAGCTGTGGAAGGCGCTCGGCGCGCATCCGATGACGCACCAGGCCGTCACCGGGACCCGGTTCACCGTCTGGGCGCCCAATGCCCAAGGCGTGCGTGTCGTCGGCGACTTCAACTACTGGGACGGCACCGGCCATCCGATGCGGTCATTGGGCTCGACGGGCGTGTGGGAGCTGTTCGTCCCGGGGGTGAGCGAGGGCGCGCTCTACAAGTTCGACATCACCCGCCCGGACGGCTCGCACACCCTGCGCGCCGACCCGATGGCGCAGCGCGCCGAGGTGCCGCCCGCCAATGCCTCGATCGTGACCGAGTCCCATCATGTGTGGCGGGACGAGGAGTGGATGGCGCACCGCGGCGACCGGCCGGTGCACGAGGCGCCCCTCTCCGTCTACGAGGTGCATCTGGGGTCCTGGCGGCCCGGCCTGACCTATCGCCAGCTCGCCCTCCAGCTCCCCGCGTATGTCAAGGACCTGGGTTTCACTCATGTCGAGCTGATGCCGGTCGCCGAGCACCCCTTCGGCGGTTCCTGGGGTTATCAGGTCACCGGTTTCTACGCACCGACCTCCCGGATGGGCACCCCGGACGATTTCCGCTTCCTCATCGACGCCCTGCACCGGGCGGGTATCGGGGTGCTGGTGGACTGGGTTCCGGCGCACTTCCCGAAGGACGACTGGGCGCTGGCTGCGTTCGACGGCCGCACGCTGTACGAGCACGAGGACCCGGCGCGTGCCGCGCACCCGGACTGGGGCACCCTCGAGTTCGACTACGGCCGCAAGGAGGTGCGGAATTTCCTGGTCGCCAACGCGACGTACTGGTGCGAGGAGTTCCATATCGACGGGCTGCGGGTGGATGCCGTCGCCTCGATGCTCTACCTCGACTACTCCCGCGAGCAGGGCGAATGGTCGCCGAACGTCCACGGCGGCCGGGAGAACCTGGACGCGGTCGCCTTCCTCCAGGAGATGAACGCCACGGTCTACCGGCGCTGTCCCGGCGTCGTCACCATCGCCGAGGAGTCCACGGCCTGGGACGGCGTCACCCGTGCCACCCACCATGTGGGCCCCGGCGGCTTCGGCGGCCTCGGTTTCGGCCTGAAGTGGAACATGGGCTGGATGCACGACTCGCTGGGCTATGTCACGCACGAACCGGTGCACCGCAAGTTCCACCACAACGAGATGACCTTCTCGATGGTGTACGCGTACAGCGAGAACTATGTCCTGCCGATCTCGCACGACGAGGTGGTGCACGGCAAACGGTCGCTGGTGAGCAAGATGCCCGGCGACTGGTGGCAGCAGCGCGCCAACCACCGCGCCTATCTGGGCTTCATGTGGGCGCATCCGGGCAAGCAACTGCTCTTCATGGGACAGGAGTTCGCGCAGGGCGCGGAGTGGTCGGAGGGCCATGGCCCGGACTGGTGGCTGCTCGACCCGTCGTACGCGGCGGAGGCGGACCACCGCGGGGTACGGCACCTGGTCAGCGATCTCAACGCGGTGTACGGCGCGACTCCCGCGCTCTGGCAGCGCGACACCGTGCCCGAGGGCTTCGCCTGGGTGGACGGCGACGCGGCGGAGGACAATGTCTTCGCCTTCCTGCGCTACGACGCCTCGGGCGCACCGCTGCTGGCCGTCAGCCACTTCTCGCCGGTGGTCCGCCATGAGTACCGCCTCGGTGTGCCGGACCCGGGCCAGGCATGGACGGAGATCCTCAACACGGACGCGGCGCGCTACGGCGGCGGCAATGTGCTCAACGAGGATCCGCTGAAGCCGGAGTCGGTGCCGTCGCACGGCCGCCCGGCCAGCATCCAGCTGACACTGCCGCCGCTGGCGACGGTGTGGCTGCGCCCGGCGTGAACGTATGTCCTCGATCGCCGGGCGGGCTTGTTCTCCCAGCCCGACCGGCGATCGAGGACGAACCGGCTGCCGGTCGGACCCGGTCAGCCGGTGCGGTCACCGCGACAGGCCGCGGCCGCGGTCCGTACGCACCACCCCCAGGCGCTGGGTGGCGCGGGTCAGCGCCACATAGAGGTCGTTCGTGCCGTGGGCCGAGCCGGCGCGGATCAGCTCGGGCTCGACGACGATCACCGTGTCGAACTCCAGGCCCTTCGCCTGGCGGGGGTCGAGCAGCACGACGGGCCGGGTGAGGTCCGGTTCACCGCCGCTCGGGACGTCGGGCAACTCGGCCGCGAGGGCGGTGTGGAGCCCGGCCGGGGCGATCACCGCGAGCCGCCCCTCGTACGGAGATCCGGCCACCCGCTCGGCGACGGTCCGTGCGAGCTCGTCCGGGGCGACAGCCACCTCCCATGGCCGTACGCCCGTGGAACGCACCGAGCGCGGCGGCTCGAAGGCGGGGTCCTCGCTGCGCCGCACATCCGCCGCGAGCTCCATGATCTCGGCGGGCGTGCGGTAGTTGACGCCCAGTCGGTTGTGCTGCCAGCGGTCGCCGACGTACGGCCGGAGGATCTCCTGCCACGACCCGCAGCCGGCCGCGTCACCGGTCTGGGCCGGGTCGCCGACCAGGGTCATCGAGCGCGTGGGGCAGCGGCGCATCAGCAGCCGCCATGCCATCGCGGACAGCTCCTGCGCCTCGTCGACGATGATGTGCCCGAACGCCCAGGTCCGGTCGGCGGCGGCGCGCGCGGCCGCGCTGCGGTGGTCGGCCTCCTCCTGGCGCTCGGCCATCCGCTCGGCGTCGATGATGTCGTGCGCGGCGAGAACCTCGGACTCCTCGTCCTCGAACTCGTACGTCTTGGAGCCCTGCGAGAGCTCCAGGACACCCTGCGCGTAGGCGATCCGGTCCTGCCGCTCGGCCTCTGCGGCGGCCCGTTCCGCGCTGTCGTCGACGCCGAGCAGCTCGGCGGCCTCGTCGAGCAGCGGCACATCGGCCGGCGTCCAGGCGCCGTGCGTACGCCGGACGATCTCGGCTTCCTCGTGAAGCAGTTGGGCCTCGGGCTCGGCGAGGAAGTCGGCGACGAGCTGCTGCGGGGTGAGCGAGGGCCAGAGCTCGTCGATCGCCGAGTGCACCTCGGCGCTGGTGGCGATCTCCTTGCCGAGCTGGGCGATGTCGTCGGGGCCGAGGAGGTTCGGTCCGCCGTACGGATCGGCACCGAGCCGGTCCACGAGCTGTTCGGTCAGCGCGTCGATGATCCGGAAGGCGAAGTGCGGCCGGGCCAGATTGTGCGGCAGCCCGGTGGCGCGGGCCCGGTCGCGGGCCTCGTACGCCATCTCGCGGTGGAGCAGCAGCGTCCCGTGCTCCTGATGGTCGATCTCCAGCGCGGGCTCGGGCAGCGTCCCGCTGTCCTCGTGGTCGACCCCGGGCACGGACTCGGGGAGCGTCTGCCGGTCGCGTACGACACGGGCCAGCACATCGGCCATCTCCGCGCGGCCCTTGACGGCCGCGGCCCGCTGAGTGTCGGTCCCGGTGGCCCGTACGCCGGGATAGAGCTCCGCCATCGTGGACAGCAGCACCCCGGTCTCGCCGAGCGAGGGCAGCACCTCACCGATGTAGCCGAGGAACGCCGGGTTCGGCCCGACGATCAGCACGGCGCGCCGGGCGAGCTGCTCGCGGTGCGCGTACAGGAGATAGGCGGCCCGGTGCAGCGCGACCGCGGTCTTCCCGGTGCCGGGCCCGCCCTCGACGACGAGCACGCCACGCTGCGGGGCGCGGATGATGCGGTCCTGCTCGGCCTGGATGGTCTGCACGATGTCGCTCATCCGCCCGGTACGCGCGGCCCCGAGCGCGGCGAGCAGCACGGCGTCCGCGTCGTGGTCCTCGTAGCCGGTGCGGGTGGCGTCGGCGAGATCGAGGATCTCATCGTGCAGCGCGGTGACGGTGCGCGCCTTGGTGGTGATGTGCCGGCGCCGGCGCAGGCCCATCGGCTCATGGCCGGTGGCGAGGTAAAAGGGCCGCGCGACGGGAGCACGCCAGTCGATGAGAAGAGGGGTGCGCTCCGTATCGTCCTGTCGCATTCCGATACGTCCGATGTGGTGCCTGGCACCGTCCTTGAGATCGATACGCCCGAAACAGAGTCCGGAATCCACGGCATTCAGCGCGGACAGCTGTCCGGACTGTTCCGCGACGCTGATATCGCGCTCCACGCGGGCCTGAAGACCGGTCCCGGCCTGCCCGATCGCCGTCCGGACCGCACCTTCGGCCTGCTCGCGGAGCGCGTCGAGACGCCTGTAGAGCAGGGAGACGAATTGCTGCTCATTCTGCAATTCCTCGGTTGACAATTCAGCTCCTGACGCGATACGGTGTCCCCAGTGAACTTCTCCGTGCGCTTTGTTGTGCACGGACACGGAAACATCCAATATACGCAGAGAAATACCCCGGCCGTCAATTCGGTCCGGGGTATTTTTCTGCGCCCAAGGAGCGGGTGCGCGAGCGACTGGCGCTCCGGGGCGCGCGGCCGGAGCTCCCGCCGGGCGGCCTGTGCCACACGTTCTGCGGAACGGACGGCTTCGCGAACAGCAGACCACGCTCCGCCGGCCATGCGCTCCAGGCAGCCAGGAAACGTCGGGTCACACACATGGTGATTCCGGCGTGAAACATTTCGCCGTCGCCGTCGCATCAATGAGGTGAAGGGGCCGGGAGGCCCCGGAGACCAAGCACGTAACGGGATGGATGGGGAGGGGACAGCATGATTCAGTCCCGCGAGGACGAGTTCCTCCAATTGCTGCGGGCCGCCTCTTTCGCTCCGCCTGCCTCTTCATCAGCGGCGACACGCATCTTGCCATCGAGGAGACCGCCGACGCAGTGAACGTCGGCGGTCTCCTCGACGGCAGCCGCGCACAGCTCATTTCGGTCCGCTGAGACCTCTTTGCTCATCCGGCCGGCATCGACAGGAGACGGCGATCCGTCATGCCGGTCGCCACCGGCATGAAGAGGCACGGGCTCAAGTAACCGCCATATGCAGTCCATTCGACAGTCGTGCGTTCGCGTCCGACCAGGGGGTCCCATTCATGTCAGCCATTGATGCCGACCGCAGGCGCTTCCTGCGTACCGCAGGTGCCGCCGCTGCGGCCGCCGGGCTGTCCGGGGGCGGTTTTGTCGTGGGCCGGATGTCCGGAACGACAACTGAGGCTGCAGAGACGCCGACAGCGCTGCCGTTCGCGTTCCGCACCGGCGGCTATCGCGCTGCGCTCGATGTGCCCGATGGCATGCAGCCCTGGCGCAAACGCACGGCGGAACGGACCGACTCCGCGCCGCACGATGCTTCGGACGTCCGGATGTTCCGTGCACACGGCCGGTTGTACGACCACCCCGTCGGACAGATTCAGTACGGTCTGGAAAATCTGGCAAGCCACCGGCAAACAGGGGACTCGTACTTCCTTCGACGGGCGCGGGCGCAGGCGGACCGGGTGATCCAGAGACGGCATCAGGCGCGCGGCGCCTGGTTCTTCCCGTATCCCTTCGACTTCAGGCACGACGTGCACGAGGGCGTGGCCTACCGGGCCCCCTGGTACTCGGGCATGGCTCAGGGCGAGGCACTCAGTCTCTTCTCCCAGTTGGCCCGGTACGCCGGCGTCCCATCGGCGGACCGGGCGCGGTACCGGGCTGCGGCCGACAAAGCGTTCGCGTCTTTACTGGTCGGGAATGACAAAGGGCCGTGGGTGGTCGCACAGGACGAAAGAGACCACCTGTGGATCCACGAGTACCCGATCGACGCGCCCGGCACCTCGGACCACACGTACAACGGCTTCATGTTCGCGGCGCTCGGGCTGTGGGACTACTACGCGATGAGCAGGAATCCGCTGGCAGAGCAACTCTTCGACGGCTCCTTGACGACGCTCCACGCGTACTTCCCGGACCTGCGCAATCCGGGCTGGCTTTCGCACTACTGCCGAACGCACGAGATCCCGACAGTCCACTACCATCCGGTCCACATCGATCTGCTCCTCCAGTTGTCCTGGCTTTCCGGCAGCGAGCGCTTCGCCGCGCATGCGGACCTGCTGATCGACGACTACCCGCCGCCTTCTTTGGGCGCCTCTGGTGGACGGGTCACCCTCCAGCACGGCACGCACACCCTGTTCCGCTTCACCGAGGAGGGTGCCGTCACCGCGACACGTAGGCTCGGCCTGCGCCGTCCCCGGCAGTTCACGGCCTCCCGCCGGACCCGCATCCAGGGCCGCGGCATTCACTGTCTGCTGGCGGACGGGCCGGAGGCGGAGTGGTACGTGGCCGAACGCTTTCCTGCGGTCCGCCTGCACGGGGAGTGGTGCGGCGCGGACTACCGCCCGGCGCGCCGCGCGGTGTTCAAGGCGGGCGTGAGCGTGATCTGCCACGCGAGCCCGACGATGAAAGCGGCACCGAGGACGGTGACTTACCCGAAGGACACGCCCGTGTACTACAACCGCCGGGCTCTGGTCGAGGGCCGTTACATGATCCGCCTCACGGACGGCCCGCTGGCCGGCTGGTGGGCCCCGAGTGCACAGCTCCTCACGCCGGGAGCCCCGTGAGCTCTCCGGCGCCGACGAGAGAGCGGGCCAGCAGCGGGCTAGAGCACGTCCTCCAGTTCCTGGAGCAGCCGTCGCTTGGGCCGGGCGCCGACCATCGACTTCACCGGCTTGCCCCCGCGGAACACCATCAACGTCGGCATCGACAGCACGCCGTACCGCACCATGACCTCCGGATTGGTGTCCACATCGAGCTGTACGACCTTGAGCCGGTCGGCCTCTTCGGCGGCGAGAGCGCTCAGCACCGGCGCGAGCTGGCGGCACGGGCCGCACCAGTCGGCGGTGAACTCCACCAGGACCGGCAGTCCCGCCTTCAGTACCTCGTCGTCGAAGTCGTTGTCCGTCACCGCGGCGACGCCTTCTGCCTGGATCATTCGTCTTCCCCTCCGTACGTCAGTTCACAGCGTGGCTCCGGACCGCCCGGAACATCGGCCTGCGCTTCCAGCTCCGCCCGCGCGAGCTGCGCCCCGACCTGGGCGCGCACCGACTGGAGCTGGTCGATGAGCGTGTCGAGCTCACCGAGCTTGGCGCGGTAGACGGCGAGCGAGGCGGGGCAGGAGTCGCCCGCCGGGTGCCCGGCGCGCAGACAGTCGACGAAGGGTCTGGTCTCCTCCAGATCGAACCCGAAGTCCTGCAGGGTCCGGATCTGCTGGAGCAGCCGCAGATCGTCCTCGTCGTACGTGCGGTAGCCGTTCACCGCGCGCCGGGCGGGCAGGAGCCCGCGGGACTCGTAGTAGCGCAGAGTGCGGGTGGTCGTCCCGGCCCGCTCCGCCAGCTCGCCGATTCGCATGTCCTCGACGGTAATCCTTGACGTCGGCGTCAAGGCAACAGGCTGATCCCCGGCTCAGGACTCCGCGGTGACGGCCTCGTACGTGCTCGCCCAGTCGTCGGCGCCGTGGCCCTTCGCGATCGCCCTGTCGGCGACGGACTTGATGGACTCCAGGTGGGAGACGTCGAGACCGCGGGTCTGCGCCGCGTGCAGGATGTGCTCGACGCCCGCCGCCATCATGCCGAGGTTGGCCTGTGTTCCCGGATAGCTGCCCGCGTCGATGTTGGCCGCCGTGTACTCCGCGATGGGCGGCAGAATCTGGACGATGGTGCTCAGATACGGGGCGATGTCGACCGCCTTGACCCCGTCGGCCCTGGCCAGGGCGTACGCGTGCACCAGGCCCGACATGCTGCCGTAGAAGAAGTCGAGCAGCGACAGATCGTAGAGCGCGGCGAGCCCGGGATCCGTGCCGACGAACGCGGCCTTGCCGCCGAGGGCCTTCAAGGCGGACTCGTACCGCTCGAACGCCTCCTGCGAGCCGGAGTAGAAGAGCAGCGCGTCGGGCGAGCCGATGAGCGGGGTCGGCACCATGACCGCGCCGTCCAGATAGGCGATGGACCGCTCGGCCGCCCAGGCCGCCGCCGCCCGCGAGCGCTCCGGCGTGTCCGAGGTGACATTGACCAGCGCCCGGCCTTGAAGCGCCTCGCCCAGGGGGTCGAGGATCGCCTGGGCGGCGTCGTAGTCGACCACGCAGACGACGGTCAACTCGCTTGCCCGTACGGCCTCTTCCGCACTGGCGGCGCGGACCGCGCCGCGGGCGGTGAGCGGGTCGCCCTTGCCGGGAGAGCGGTTCCAGACGGTGGTGGGGTGGCCCGCGTCGAGGAGGGCGCCGGCGAGGGCCTGGCCCATCGCGCCGAGCCCGAGGACGGTGACAGAAGTACGGACGGTGACAGAGGCAAGGGGGCCGTTCTTGGTGGTGGACATGTCCGCCATGCTTCTTCGGCGCTCAACTCCCCCACAAGTACCTACAAATAAGTCAGCTACGCACCGCAAGGTAAACATCGAGGTCAGTGCGGTGCCGCCAGGTCAGTGCGTGGCAGGTAGGTACGGGGTAAGTCACCACGGATCACGTCACCGCGGGGGGCAGCAGCGGCTTGCGTTCCACCGGCGAGGTCAGCACGACCGATGTCGTCGTACGACCGAGAGCCGACGTCTGCTCCAGTACGTCCTCGAGATGGACCGTGTCGGTCACCGCGACCTTGATGATCCAGCAGTCCTCGCCGACGACATGGTGGACCTCGATCACCTCGGGGCGGGCGAGCAGCTCCAGAGTCCTGGGGTGCTTGAGGTTGTAGCCGCCGTGCGGATTGACGCGGATGAAGGCCTGGATGCCGTAGCCGAGGCGGGCCGGTGAGACACGCGCCCCGTAGCCGGTGATCGCGCCGCAGGCCTCCAGCCGGCGCACCCGTTCCGTGACCGCCGCCGGGCTCAGCCGCACCCGGCGCCCGAGTTCGCTGAGTTTGATGCGGCCGTCGGTCTGGACGAGCTCCAGGATCTGGCGGTCGACGGCATCGAAGGCGGTCGCCGACGTTTCGTTGGCGGCAGCTCTCAGATGCCGTGGTTCTTTCGGTCGTTCGGCCGGATCTCCCATGTCTCCCCCTTCAAGATGTGGCCCGTAAACGTAACACTTGACCTACGACGAGAGGGAGTTGGAAATGCGCGAGATATGCGTCATCGGCGGTAACCGGTATTTCGGCAAGCGGTTGACAGCTCGACTGCTGGATTCGGGCGACCGGGTCACCGTCATCAATCGCGGGTCCTCCGCCCCGCCCGCCGGAGTCACCCATCTCGTCGCGGACCGCGACGACGAGGATTCCCTGCGGACCGCGATCGGCTCTCGCACATTCGATGTCGTCTTCGATCAGGTCTGCTATACGCCGCGCCAGGCGGAAATCGCCCGTCGGGTGTTCGCGGGCCGCACCGGACGCTATGTGATGACGTCCACCGTCGAGGTGTACGAGTTCGAGCACTCCGCCACCCTCGTCCGCGAGGAGGCCGTCGATCCGCTGACGGTGAACGTGGACCTGACCGCTCCGTGGGACGACCCGGACTTCCGCGAGGAGCACTACGGCGAGGGAAAGCGGCAGGCCGAGGCGGTGCTGGCGCAGAATCCGGCCTTCCCGTACGTGTCGGTGCGCGTCGCCCATGTGCTCGGCGGGGACGACGACTTCACCGGCCGGGTGGATCACTACGCGACCCGGATCAGGGCGGGCGAGCCCATCGCCGTACCCGCCGAGAACCACCCCGCCACCTATGTGCATGTAGCGGAGATCGCCGAATTCCTGGCGTGGACGGCGGGTCAGGATTTCACGGGTCCGGTGAATGCGAATGCGTACGGCGCGCTCTCCACGGCCGATATATGCGCGGTGATCGAGCACGAGACCGGCGGAAAGGCGGAATTTCTCCCTGTGGAGGTCGGTGAGACCTCGCCGTTCTCCTTCGCCCGCTCGTACGGCATGGACAATTCGCGTGCGGCGGAGTTGGGTTACACCTTCAGCCACACCGCGGAATGGCTGCCACGGGCCATCGCCGAAACCCTCGGTTCCGGCAAGGAGGTGCGGTAATGCGGTACCGCACGCTGGGCAGCCTCCAGGTGAGCGCGATCGGGTTCGGCGCCATGCCGCTGTCCATCGAGGGCCACCCCGACGAGCGGCAGGCCATCGCCACCGTCCATGCCGCTCTCGACGCCGGCGTGACACTGATCGACACCGCCGACTCCTACTACCCGCCCGGTGGTGAGCCGGGCGCCGGTGAGTTGCTCGTACGGCGTGCTCTCGCCGCGTACGGCGGCGATATGGACTCCGTCCTGGTCGCAACCAAAGGTGGCCGGGGCAGGACCGCCGACGGCGGCTGGACGGTCAACGGCGATCCGCACCATCTCAAGCAGGCCGCCAGGAGGTCGCTCGACCGGCTCGGCGTCGCCGCAATCGGTCTCTATCAGCTGCACAAGCCGGACCCGTCCGTCCCCTACGCCGATTCACTTGGCGCGCTCCAGGAGCTGCTGGCGGAGGGCACGATCCGGTTCGCCGGGATCTCCAACGCGGATGCGGCGCAGATCCGGCTGGCCAGGCAGATGCTGGGCGAGCGGCTGGTCTCCGTACAGAACCGGTACTCGCCCGCGGTGCGCGACAGCGAGGCGGAGCTGCGGCTCTGCGCGGAGCTGGGCCTCGCCTTCCTTCCGTGGAGTCCGCTCGGCGGGATCTCACGGAGTTCGCTGGACGGGCCGTCGGGACTGAACGGCGCAACAGGAGCGGCGGGAGCGGGCCCGGAAGTGACAGGTCCGTACGCCGCCTTCCACCAGGTGGCGCGAGAGCGCGGCGTGAGCCCCCAACAGACCGCTCTGGCCTGGCTTTTGGCGAAGTCTCCGGCCGTGATCCCGATCCCGGGCGCGAGCCGGCCGCACACCATCCGGAATTCCGCTGCGGCCGCCGGACTCACGTTGAGCGCGCCGGAGCTGGCGGCGCTTGACGCCTCGTCGGCCAACGGGAGCGACGGGAGCGAGGCGGCCATCCGCTCCTGACCAGCGGTTCAGTCCAAACCGACGACGCGTTCAGGAAGTTAACGGTGTCCAGCCATTGACGGCTGGACTGTCTACATCTACAAAACTGTTTGAGAGCGCTCTCAATCCCCTCGGCACCACCCTCCCGGAGGTGTTCCTTGAGCACGAGCCGCATCAAACGCACCCCCTTGCTCACCGTGATCGTCGCCATGACCGTGGCCCTCGCCGGTTTCATCGCCGTGACCGGCGCGGGGTCGGCTCGCGGTGACGTACCGCCCACGCCCGGCTGGAATCTCCAGTGGAGCGACGATTTCAACGGCGCCAACCGCACCCTGCCCTCGTCGGCCAACTGGCAGATCGACCTCGGCCACGCCTATCCGAACGGGCCCGGCAACTGGGGCACCGGCGAAATCCAGAACTACACCAACAACCCCGACAACCTCAGCCTCGACGGCACCGGCAATCTGCGCATCACCCCCCTCCGGGACGGCGGGGGCAACTGGACCTCCGGCCGTGTCGAGACCAAGCGCACCGACTTCAAGGCCCCGGCCGGGGGAACGCTGCGCATCGAGGGCCGGATCCAGATGCCGAATGTGACCGGCCAGTCCGCGCTCGGCTACTGGCCCGCCTTCTGGGCCCTCGGCGCGCCCTACCGCGGCAACTACTGGAACTGGCCGTCCATCGGCGAGTTCGACATCATGGAGAACGTCAACGGCATCAACTCCGTCTGGGGTGTGCTGCACTGCGGGGTCAACCCCGGCGGCCCCTGCAACGAGACCAGCGGCATCGCCAACAACCGCGCCTGCCCCGGCGCGAGTTGCCAGTCCGCATTCCACACGTACCGCTTCGAGTGGGACCGCTCCACCTCTCCCAATGAACTGCGCTGGTACGTGGACGGCCAGCTGTTCCACAGCGTCGCCGAGAACCGCGTGGACGCCGGGACCTGGGCGAACATGACCAACCACGCGGGCTACTTCATCCTGCTCAATGTCGCGATCGGCGGCGCGTTCCCCGACGCGCTGGCCGGCAAGACCCCGACGCCCGCGACCGTCCCCGGCCGCCCCATGCTCGTCGACTACATCGCCGTCTGGACCAAGGGCGGCGGCTCGACCACCCCGCCCACGACACCGCCCACGACCGACCCGCCCACCACTCCCCCGCCCTCCGGCTCCTCCCAGCTGTATCTGCGTACGGGAGGCGGCGCGGGCGACGCGTCGGCATCGGCCTCGACGGTGAGCCTCGCCACGGCAGGCGGCGCCAACCACGACGGCACCCCGCACAACCCGCAGATCTTCACCTCGGCCGGGATCACCAGGAAGTACAACGGCGGCTCGACGCAGTTCGACCTGTTCCTCGATGCGGGCTCCACGGTGGCCAACGGCCAGCAGATCAGGGTGAGTTACGACCGTACGGGCGACGGGAGCTGGGACCGGACGGAGACGTACAACTACTTCGCCACCGACCCCGTCGCGGGCTGGGAGCACTACACCCAGGCGAAGGGCCTCAAGTCGTCCACCGGGGCGCTCGGCGATCTGGCGAACGGCAAGGTGCAGATCGAGGTCTGGAACGCCATCGGCGGCGGTGCCAGCACGGTCGGCGTCGGCAACCAGTCCGTCGTACGCATCCCCTTCGACTGAATCCAGTGAACCCAGTGCCCAGTGAATCGAGGAGGACCGCAATGTTCCGCCGACTGCTCGCGAGCCTTGCTGCCGTGATCTTCCTGATCACGGCGGGATGGATCACCGCGAGGACCGAACGGGCGGCTTCCGACACCGTTTCGGGTCACACCGCATCCCACCGTGCCATGTCGGGCCACAACGGCCATGCCTACACCTTCACCGCCGCCCAGACGGCCGCGATCGTCGCACAGGCCGCGGCCCCGGTGCGCGGCAGCGAATTCCGCGCGGACTGCTTCTCCAGCCACCGCAAGGGCGACGACCCGATCGTCTTCCCGGGGCAGGTGGGCCGTTCGCACATCCATGAGTTCTACGGGAACAGGACCGCGAACGCGGCCTCGACGCTCCAGTCGCTGGCCGCCGGGACCACCAACTGCACGCCCACGGTGGACCTTTCCTCGTACTGGACCCCCACCCTCTACAAGAACGGAGTCCCGGTGGCCCCCGAGCGGGTCACCGTCTACTACCAGGGCATCACCGACCACACCCGGGCCGTGGCCCATCCGCGCGGTCTGCGCTACGTCGTCGGCAACGCCCTGGCCACCTCTCCCGACCAGAACCCGGCAGCGCGCTGGTCGTGCGTGGGGCGGCCCGAGTCCAGCCGGGAGTTCATCAACTGCCCGCCCGGCACCAAGCTGGAGAACTATCTGGACTTCCCGACCTGCTGGGACGGGAAGAACCTGGACAGTGCCAACCACCGGGACCACATGGCGTACGCGGCCGGTCAGACCTGCCCCGCTTCGCACCCCGTGGTCGTGCCGCGGCTGGAGCTGCTGATCACCTGGCCGGTCAACGGCGGCGGGCTGACGCTCGCGGGCACCAGAAACGGCGTCAATGTGACCGACCAGCCCGGCTACACCTTCCACGGCGACTTCTTCAACGCCTGGGAAGACGGTGAGCTGAAGCGCCGGGTGGCCAACTGCATCGTCGCGGGGTACATCTGCGGGACGGACGGCAACCCGATCCAGCAGTGAGCCCCCTTCGTGCGAATCCGGTCCGGGACGCCCAGCAGCCTGCGGGTCAGGGCGTCCCGGTCCGGTCCGTCCGGTCCGTGCGGTCCGGTTCCTCCCGCGCGGTCCGTACCGCAGGCTCACGGATCACCGGCCCGTGAGCGCGTGCTCGGGCTCCTCCTCGGCCGCGACCTGCGGCTCGGCGGCCCTGCCGCGGCGCGGCAGCAGCACCGCGACAAGCACCGTGCCGACGCCGAGGATCACCGCGCCGACCAGGCTGGTGTGCGCGACGGCGTCCGAGAAGGCGCCGTTCACCGCGTCCACCAGGGCCTGTGCCTGCTGGGGCCCCGCCTGGACGCCGACCTGCTGGGCGACGGCGAGGCCCGCGCCGACCGAGTCCTGGGCGGCGTCGAGGGCCCCGGCCGGGAGCTTGGTTCCCACGGCATCGGCAAGGTGGGAGGAGTACGAACCGGCCAGCACCGAGCCGAGGATGGCGATCCCGAGCGATCCGCCGAGCTCGAGGGAGGTGTCGTTGACGGCGCCGCCGACGCCGAGTTCGGACTCGGGGAACGCGCCCATGATGGCGTCGGTGCAGGGTGAGAGCGCGAGGCCGATCGCGAGCCCGAGGATGACGAGCGGCAGTACGAAGTCGCCGTACGCCGATCCCGTCTCGATACGGGTGAGCAGGGCGAGCGCGGCCGTACCGCCGACCATGCCCGCCGTGACAGTGACCTTCATACCGAGGCGCGGGGTGAGGAAGCCGGTCAGCGCGGAGCCGACGAAGACGGCCCCGGCGAGCGGAAGCATCCGTACACCGGTCTCGAAGGGGTTGTAGCCGAGGACGAACTGCAGATGCTGCGTGAGGTAGTAGAAGGCCCCGAAGACCGCGAGGAAGAAGAGCGCGACGGCGAGGTTGGCGCCGGCGAAGCCGCGGTGGGCGAAGCGGCGCACATCGAGGACGGGACGCGGGTGGCGCAGCTCCCGGACCACGAACAGGACCAGGCCCACGCCCGCGACGACGGCGGCCGTGATCGCCTCGGCGCCCCAGCCGAAGTGCGGCCCCTGGATGATCATGTAGACGAGCGAGCCGATCCAGACCACGGAGAGCAGCCCGCCGGTGTAGTCGATCCGGTCGTGGTGGGCGGCCTTCGACGGCGGTACGAGGACGAGCGTGCCGACGATCGCGAGCGCGGCGATCGGCACGTTGATCAGGAACGTCGAGGCCCAGCCGTGCTTCTCCAGCAGCGCGCCGGCGACGAGCGGCCCGGCGGCGATGGCGAGCCCGGCGGTGGCGGTCCACAGGACGATGGCCTTGGCGCGCTCGGCCCGCGGGAAGGTCGCGGCGAGCAGCGAGAGCGTGGCGGGCATGATCATCGCGGCGCCGACACCCATGACGGCGCGGGCCGTGATGACCCCGGCCGAACTGTCGACGAGCGATCCGGCGACCGCGCCCGCGCCGAAGACGAGGAGTCCGAGGACGAGGGCGCCGCGGCGGCTGTATTTGTCGCCGATCGCGCCGAGCAGCAGCATCAGCGCGGCGTACGGGACGGTGTAGCCGTCGATGACCCACTGCAGATCGGAGCTGGTCAGGCCCAGGTCCTTGGTCATGTCGGGGGCGGCGACGGTCAGCGCGGTGTTCGCCATGACGATGATCAGAAGGCTCAGGCAGAGCACGAGCAGCGCCCACCAGCGCCGGGCGTAGGGCCGGTCCATCTGCTCGACGGGCCGCTTCATGACGAGGGACATGGGGGCTCCACCTTCCATGATCTTGCACACTCGTGTGCAACTACACACTGCTGTGCAATTTACGTCAATGCACAGGCGTGTGCAAAATGGAGCCATGACGACGGGTACCACGGGTAGCAGCGGCCGGGCCGACGCCAATCGCCGCCGCATCATGCAGGTCGCGCTCACGGAGCTGCTGCGCGATCCCGACGCGTCCATGGACCAGCTGGCCCGCGCGGCGGGCGTGGTGCGCCGGACCGTGTACGGCCACTTCCCGAGCCGCGACGCGCTGATCACGGCCCTGGTCGACGACGCGGTCGCCACGGTCGCGGAGGCTCACGCCCGCGGCCGCGAGGGCGTGACAGACCCCTCCGAGGCGCTGGCCCGCGCGACACTCGCGGTCTGGGAGATCGCCGACCGCTACCGCCTACTGGTGGCCCTGGCCCAGCGCAGCGTCACGATGGAGGGCATCAAGCAACGCCTGGCCCC
The DNA here is from genome assembly GCF_042888805.1 of Streptomyces sp. NPDC002730. Lineage (NCBI taxonomy): Bacteria > Bacillati > Actinomycetota > Actinomycetes > Kitasatosporales > Streptomycetaceae > Streptomyces > Streptomyces sp. NPDC002730. The sequence goes on along the minus strand of NZ_JBIAQG010000007.1, from coordinate 99,020 downwards.
GGTCCGCAAGTCCTGTCTGGACCTGCTCGAACAGGGCATGGACGAGGGCGCTTTCACCTCTCCGCTGCCGGCGGCGGCTCTCGCGTACGTCCACGAGCAGCAGCTGTTCGGCCTGATGGAGGCGGTGAACGACGGCGCCCTGGCTCCGGCCGAGGCGGGGCGGGCGGCGGCGACGACGGCGCTGCTCTCGGCGGGGGTCGGGGCGGAGCGGGCGCGGGGGCTCGTGGCGGGGCTGTAGGACGGGAAAGCAGATTGCGGCTCGACTAAAATCAGGAGCGTGGACCTGGTACAGGCGATCGCTCAGCCCAGACGGCGCGAGATCCTCCGGCTGATCTGGAACGACGAGCTGCCCGCAGGCGAGATCGCGGCCCGCTTCGAGGTCACCTTCGGCGCGGTGTCCCAGCATCTGAAGGTGCTGCGGGACGCGGGCCTGGTGACACTGCGCAAGGACGGGACCAAGCGGTTCTACCGGGCCGACCGGGAAGCCCTCGGACCGCTCTTCGGCTTTCTCCAGTCCGTGTGGGGCAGCAAATTCGACACCCTGGCCCGCCTCGCGGAAGAGGCCGGACCGAAGGAAGCGTGAGGAGTGCCCGCCCTCCGCCAAGGGGGGAGGCGGAGGGCGGAGTGGATGAGGCCGTCCTCAACGGCCTGACGCGCACCAGCAGTTCGGTACCGGCGGCCGCCGGTCAGACCTTCAGGACCGCTTCGTCCCCCTCCCGCGGCTCGGGCACGTCCACGTCCGCCTCCGGCGCCGCGTCAGCGTGACCGTCGTCGAGCAGCGTCTTCTCGTCGAACGGAATCCTCCCGGCCAGCACCTCGTCGACCCGCAGCTTGTCGATCTCCTTCGTCCACGTCCCGATCAGCACCGTCGCGACCGCGTTGCCCGCGAAGTTGGTCAGTGCACGCGCCTCGCTCATGAAGCGGTCGATACCGACGATCAGGCCGACGCCGTCGACCAGCTCCGGCCGGTGCGACTGCAGACCGCCCGCCAGCGTGGCCAGCCCGGCCCCGGTGACGCCCGCCGCACCCTTCGACGCGACGAAGAGGAAGAGGAGGAGCGGGATCTGCTCCCCGATCGACATGGGCTGGCCCATCGCGTCGGCGATGAAGAGCGAGGCCATCGTCATGTAGATCATGGTGCCGTCGAGGTTGAAGGAGTAGCCGGTCGGAACGGTGATGCCGACCACCGGCTTGCTCACACCCAGGTGCTCCATCTTCGCGATGAGCCGCGGGAGCGCGGACTCGGAGGAGGAGGTGGACAGGATCAGCAGGAACTCACGGCCCAGGTACTTGAAGAGCGTCAGGATGTTGAGGCCCGCGACAAGGCGCAGCAGCGTGCCGAGCACGATGACGACGAAGAGGAAGCAGGTCACATAGAACCCGAGCATCAGCACGGCGAGGCTCTTGAGCGCGTCCAGACCGGCCGACCCGGTGACGGCGGCGATCGCGCCGAAGGCGCCGATCGGCGCGGCCCACATCACCATGGCAAGAACGCGGAAGACGAGCCGCTGGATGTGCTCGACACCGCGCAGCACCGGCTCGCCGACCGAGCCCATCGCCTGCAGCGCGAAGCCGACGAGCAGCGCGACGAGCAGGGTCTGCAGAACCTCACCGGTGGTGAAGGCGGAGACGATCGTTGTCGGGATGATCCCGAGCACGAACTCGACCGGGGGCTTGGCCTCGGCCGACACCTGGCCGTGGCCCGCCTCCTTGACCGCGTCGGTCAGCGCGAGGCCGTCACCGGGCTGCAGGATGTTGCCGACGACCAGGCCGATGGCGAGGGCGACCATCGACATCACCAGGAAGTAGCCGAGCGCTATGCCGCCGACCGCGCCGACCTTGGCGGCCTTTCGTACCGAGCCGATGCCCAGCACGATCGTGCAGAAGATGATCGGCGAGATCATCATCTTGATCAGATTCACAAAGCCGGTACCCAGCGGCTTGAGCTCAACGGCGAACTCGGGGGCAGCCAGGCCCACCGTGATGCCCAGCGCAACCGCGATGATCACCGCGATATAGAGATAGTGGGTACGGTCCCGCCTGACGGCTCCAGTAGCCACGGGGTCCTCCTCATTCCAATTCGTCCATGTCCCTATGGATGCCGTGACTATCCACCAGCCTGTGACGCCGGTCACCCTTACGTTCGTTTCGTTCACACAAAATCGGCCAGGCAGACTGATTGCATGCGCATACCTCGCCCCCGCAGCCTCGCCGGGCAGCTCTTCGCGATGCAGGTCGTGCTGGTCGCCGCGATCGTGGCGGGCTGCGCCCTCTTCGCGTATGTCACCGACCGCTCCCAGGCCGAGGAGACGGCGCGGCTGCAGTCCACCGCCACCGCCACCGCCGTCGCGCGGTCGCCCTCGGTGATCGCGGCGGCGCGTTCCGCGCATCCGAGCGAGCCGCTTCAGCCGTATACGGAGCGGCTGCGCCGGGACGCGGGCGTCACCTTCGTCGTGATCATGGCCCCGGACGGAACTCGGTGGACGCATCCGGAGCCGGGCGAGATCGGCAAGAAATATCTGGGGCACATCGACGAGGCACTGAAGGGCAAGATCTACAGCGAGAAGCACTTGGGCGTGCTCGGACCCTCGGTGCGGACGGTGGCGCCCATCTACGACGACGGGAAGATCACCGGGCTCGTCAGCGCGGGCATCACCATCCAGAAGATCAGCGAGAAGGTGAGCCAGCAGGTCGCCGCGCTGCTCGGTGTCGCGGGCGCGGCGCTCACGCTGGGCGGCCTCGGCACGTACGTGATCAACGCACGGCTGCGGCGGCATACGCACGGTATGAACGCGGCCGAGCTGAGCCGGATGCACGACTACCACGAGGCCGCGCTGCATGCCGTGCGCGAGGGGCTGTTGATGCTCGACGGCCGACGGCGGATCGCCCTGGTCAACGACGCGGCCCGGGAGTTGCTGGGTCTTGACGACGACGCGGTCGGCAGGCCGGTGGCCGAACTCGGCCTGCCGGCCCCGCTCACGGGCGCGCTGCTGGCGGCCGAGCCGCGCGTGGACGAGGTCCATCTGACGGCCGACCGGGTGATCGTCGTGAACACCAGCCCGGTCGTCGGTGGCGAGCAGCGCGGCACGGTGGTGACCCTGCGGGACCACACCGAACTGCAGGCGCTCTCGGGCGAGTTGGACTCTGAGCGCGGCTTCACGCAGGCGTTGCGCTCCCAGGCGCACGAAGCGGCCAATCGCCTGCATACGGTCGTCTCGCTGATCGAGCTCGGCCGGGCGGACGAGGCCGTCGACTTCGCGACCGCGGAGCTGGAGCTGGCTCAGGTGCTGACCGACCGCGTCGTCGGCGCGGTCGGCGAACCGGTGCTGGCCGCCCTGCTGCTGGGCAAGGCGGCGCAGGCCAATGAGCGCGGCGTGGAGCTGGTCCTCGCGGAGGACAGCCGCATCGACGACGGCGTTCTGCCGCCGTCGCTGCCGGCGCGCGACCTGGTGACGATCCTGGGCAACCTGATCGACAACGCGGTCGACGCGGCGTCGGAGGCAGCGGCGGGTGGGCGGGGCGCCGGAGCCCTTGACGGGGTGGACGGCCAGGATCGGGTCATCGTCACCGCCGCGGACGGCCCGGAACACGTCATCGTCACCGCCGCGGACGGCCCGGACCGCGACTCCGTCACCACCGCGGACAGCCGGGACCGCGACACCGTCACCGCCGCGGACGGCCCGGCCGTACAGCCGCTCCGTGCCCGGGTCACCGTCACCGCGCGTGCCGACCGCGGCGAGCTGCTGCTGCGGGTCGCCGACACCGGCGCGGGCGTCGACCCCGCCGACGCCGAGGAGGTCTTCCGGCGCGGCTGGTCCACGCACGGCGCGGGGCGCGGGCTGGGGCTCGCGCTGGTCCAGCAGGCGGCGCACCGCAGCCGGGGCACGGTGCTGCTGGCCGAGGGCCCGGACGGCGGCGCGGAGTTCACCGTACGACTGCCGCTGCACACGGCGGAGGTGCGGGCATGAGCGCGGCTCCCCTCCGGACGCCGCCGCCCCCTGCGGGCCGAGGCACCCCCGCCCGACGCACAGCCGGACCGGGCACCCACGGATCCCGCACCCCCGGGCCACACACCCGGCGACCGCAGCCCGCGCCGGGCCCGCCTGGGCTGCATACTGCGAGGCGCGTCGTCCGCCGTCCGCACCCCGACCCGCCGGGCACCCGGCGCCCCCACGCCCCCGCGCGCCCACAGCGCCCCATCGAGGTGTCCCCATGAGCAGCACCAGCGACCCCATCAGAGTTCTCGTCGTCGAGGACGACCCCGTCGCCGCCGACGCGCACGCCCTCTACGTCGGCCGCGTCCCCGGGTTCACCGTCGCCGGGGTCGCTCACTCGCGGGCCGAGGCCGTACGCCTCCTCGAGCGGACCGATGTCGGTCTTCTCCTCCTCGACCTCTACCTCCCCGACGGGCACGGGCTCCAGCTCGTGCGTTCCCTGCGCGCCGCCGGGCACTCCGCCGACGTCATCGCCGTCACCTCCGCCCGCGACCTCGCGATCGTCCGCGAAGGCGTGTCCCTCGGAGTCGTCCAGTACGTCCTGAAGCCCTTCACCTTCGCCACCCTCCGGGACAGGCTCACCCGGTACGCCGAGTTCCGCGCCACAGCCGGTGAGGCCAGCGGCCAGGACGAGGTGGACCGGGCGCTCGCCGCCCTCCGTGCGCCCCAGGGCGCCGGGAGCGCCGGTCTGCCCAAGGGGCTCAGCGCCCCGACGCTGGAGGCCGTCACCCGTACCCTGCGCAAGTCCACGACCGGACTCACCGCCGCCGAGGCCGGCACCGCCGTCGGCATCTCGCGGATCACCGCGCGCCGCTACCTCGAGCACCTGGTCGCCGAGGGGCGAGCGGTGCGCAGTCCGCAGTACGGGCAGATCGGGCGTCCCGAGCTCCAGTACCGGTGGAGGCCCTCCACCCGCTGAACGAGCCCGCCACCCACTGAACAAGAGCGCCGAACCCGCCGGACGAGCCGGCGACCCAACTGATTGCGCCACTCAACGACCTTGCCCTGCACGGGGATTGACCTTGTGAAGGGGCCGGTCCTACGGTCACGGCAGCCCCCGTGGCCCGGGCCCCGGCCCGGAGCCCCCGGCTCAGAGGAGGTCGTGCCCGTGCGCCCCACCGCCCCACTGATCCTCATCACTGCCGTCACCGCGCTCGCCGCAGGAACACTCACCGCCTGCGGCGGCGGCTCCGGCGGCGACCCCGACACCGTCAAGGTCGCCTACAACCGGTCCACCGACAACAAGATCCGCTTCAAGGACGCCCATCTCGAGGCCGCGAAGAAGCAGTTCGAGAAGGACCACCCGGGCAAGAAGATCAAGCTCATCCCGATCCAGGCACCGGACAACGACTACGCCACCAAGGCGCAGCAGATGATGCGCTCCCCGAAGACCGCGCCCGATCTGCTCTACGAGGACACCTTCCGTATCAACTCCGACATCAAGGCCGGGTACTTGAAGCCGCTGGACACCTATCTGCCCAAGTGGGACCAGTGGGGCCAGTTCGTCGACACGGCGAAGGCGGCGGCCAAGGCGGAGGACGGCAAGACGTACGGCATCCCGGACGGCACCGACACCCGCGGACTGTGGTTCAACAAGGCGATCTTCGCCAAGGCCGGTCTGCCCGCCGACTGGCAGCCCAAGAACTGGGCGGAAATCCTGGACGCGGCCCGCACCGTCAGGAAGAAGGTCCCGGGCGCCATCCCGCTCAATGTCTACACCGGCAAGGGCCCCGGCGAGGCGGCCGTGATGCAGGGCTTCGAGATGCTGCTGTACGGCACCGGTGAGGACCCGCTCTACGATCCCTCCGCCAAGAAGTGGGTGGCCGCGGGCAAGGGATTCCAGGACTCGCTCGACTTCGTACGCACGGTGTACTCGGAGAAGCTCGGCCCGGACGTCTCCGACGCGCTCGACCCCAATGTCGGCACGCGGGTCGCCACCGAGTGGTTCCCCGAAGGCAGGCTCGCGATCTCCCTGGACGGCTCCTGGATGGGCCAGAACTGGGTGAACAAGGGGCCCAAGGAGTGGCCGAACTGGGGCAAGGAGCTGGCCCAGACCCCGATGCCCACCCAGTACGGCCAGGCGCCCGGCAAGGTGTCCATGTCCGGCGGCTGGGCCTGGTCGATCCCGCAGAAGTCGAAGAATCCCGATCTCGCCTTCGACTTCATCAAGACGCTCCAGACCAAGGAGAACGCGACCCAGTGGTGCGTGGTCGCCGCGCAGATCGCCGTACGCAAGGACGTGGCCGCGGAACCGAAGTATCTGAAGTCCATGCCGGGCATCGACTTCTTCACCGGGCTCGTCCAGTACACCCACTACCGGCCCGCGCTGCCCGTCTATCCGCAGGTGTCGACGGCGATCGGGGAGGCGATGGAGAAGGTGACGACGGGTGATGCCTCGGCCGCGGATGCGGCGAAGGCGTACAACGACCAGCTGAAGACGATCGTCGACGGCGCGATCGTCAGCAAGTGAGCACCCGGGGAACGGGGTTGTGGCGGTGGGTGCCGATCGCCCCCGCCACCGTCCTGCTGCTGCTGTTCCTCGCGGGACCCATCGGCTACTGCGTCTGGATCGCCTTCACCAACACCCAGCTGACCGGCGCGTCGGGATCCGACTTCGTCGGCCTGGACAACTTCCGCCGGGCCTTCGCGGACGACGACTTCCGTAACGCCGTCCGGCTCACGCTCGTCTTCACCTTCGTCTCGGCGGTCCTCGGCCAGAACACGCTGGGCCTGGCGCTGGCGGGACTGATGCGGGCCGCCTCCCGTCCCGTACGCACCGTCACCGGGACCCTGGTGATCACCGCCTGGGTACTGCCGGAGATCGTCGCGGCGTTTCTGCTGTACACCTTCTTCCGCCGGGAGGGGACGCTGAACGCCGTGCTGGACTGGCTGCATCTGCCGTCCCAGAACTGGCTCTTCACACTGCCGATCCTGGCGGTGTCCTTCGCCAATGTCTGGCGCGGTACGGCCTTCTCGATGCTGATCTACTCCGCCGCGCTCGCCGAGATCCCGCGGGACATCACGGAGGCGGCGGAGGTCGACGGGGCGAGCGGGCCGCGCCGGGTCTGGCACATCACGCTGCCGATGATCCGCCGTTCCATCGGCACGAATCTGATGCTGAACACGCTCTCCACGCTCTCGGTCTTCGGTCTGATCTGGGCGATGACGCGCGGCGGCCCGGGCAACCGCAGCCAGACGCTGCCGGTGTTCATGTACGACCAGGCGTTCCTCAAGAGCCTGATCGGCTACGGCACGGCGGTGGCACTGCTGCTCCTGCTGGTGGGCTCGCTGTTCTCGATCGTCTATCTGCGCCTGATGAAGGTGGAGGTGTGATGCGCCGGACCACCCGCGCCCGGCTCGCCGCCAATGCCGCCCTGCTGCTCACCGCCGCGGCCTTCGCGCTGCCGCTGCTGTGGCTGCTGCTGGCGTCGGTGAACGCGGAGGCCGACCTGCGGGTACGGGCGCCGTCGTCGTTCACTGCGGACAATTTCGACGCGGTGCTCACCGACGAGATCACCTTCACGCCGATGCTCAACAGCCTGCTGCTGTGCGGCGGCGCGACCCTGCTGACGGTGGGGTGCGCGGCGCTGGCCGCATATCCGCTCTCCCGGCACCACTCGCGCTTCAACCGGCCGTTTCTGCTGACGATCCTGTTCACGACGTGTCTGCCGATCACCGCGGTCATGGTCCCGGTGTACGGACTGTTCGTGCAGGTCAATCTGATCGACACGATGTACGGTACGGGGCTCTTCCTCGCCACCTCCCAACTGCCGTTCTCCATCTGGCTGATGAAGAACTTCATGGACGGCGTCCCGGTGGTGCTGGAGGAGGCGGCCTGGACGGACGGCGCGTCGAATCTGCAGACGCTCACCAGGGTCGTACTGCCGCTGATGGGCCCGGGGCTGACAGTGGTGACGATCTACACCTTCATCCAGCTCTGGGGGAACTTCTTCGTACCGTTCATGCTGATCCTGTCCCCGGAGCAGATGCCTGCGTCGGTCTCGATCTTCACCTTCTTCGGCAACTACGGCTCGGTGATCTACGGGCAGCTCGCGGCGTTCTCGATTCTGTACTCGGCGCCGGTGCTGGTGCTGTACGTGCTGATCGCGCGGAGGCTGGGCGGCGGCTTCGCACTGGGCGGCGCGGTCAAGGGCTGACGAATCACCCAGTACATTACCAATGGGTACGATCAGCTCGGACGTTCCTACGACAAGTGGCGTTGGGTGAACGCACCGTAGTCGCCGCCCCCTCCTGCCGCCTAGCGTGTGCGCGTGCACCCCACCCCCGCTCCACGCTTCAACGCCCTCGCCGCGCGCCGACTGCGCGAGGCCCTGGGTATGGCGCCAGGCCATGTCGCGTACGGTCTCCGCGCCCAGTACGGGCTCCAGATCACACCGGACACGGTGGTCGCCTGGGAGCGCGGTGTCGCCGCGCCCGGTTCACGCGAACTCACTGCGCTCGCCGGGGTGTTGTGGTGCGCGCAGAGTGAGCTGCTCGCCGCCGCGGCGACCCTGCGCGAGCACCGGATGGCGCAAGGCCTCGCCCCCGACGAGCTGGCGCTGCGGGTCGGCGTGGACGCCGCCGCGTATCTGCGGATGGAGGAGTCGGGGCGCTGGCGCGGCAATGAACGGCAGACCGCGGCGCTCGCCGAGGTGCTGGACCTGACACCACGCGAGCTGCTGACGGCGACCGGCCAGGACGAGGAGCTGGCGGAGTTGCTGCGGGACGCGGTGAAGGCGCGCTGGCAGGCGTATGTACGCCCGGTGGTGAAGATGCTGCCGATGGACCGGGGCCATCTCGAGGACGTACTGGAGGAGCTGCACGCCGACTACCAGTCCCGTATGGTCGCGACGCTCAGCTGGGGCTCCGCCTCACAGGACACCGGGGAGCCGGGCCGGGAGTTCCTGGAGCGGATCGTCGACCACTTCTGGCAACTGACCCACGCCTAGTTGCCGTTGGCGGGGGCATCGCGGTCGAACGAGAACAGCTGCCCCCGCGCGTCCTTCGTGCAGACCTGCTGCACAATCCGCGCCCCGCGCTCCTTCGAGGCGTCCTGCACCCCGGCGCAGAGATCGCTGTGCAGCGGCCTCAGCCGGTAGCCGCGCACCGGCTTGCCGACTGCCTCCAGCCGGAAGGCCTCGGCCGGTCCGCGTTTGCCGCACTCCTGGTCCGCGAGCGGGGCGCCCGCCTTTGTCGACTTCTCCCCCACACCGGTGCAGCCCGGACCGAAGTCGCGGTGATCCGTCTCTATCCGCCAGGCGGGCTCGACCGGCTTCAGGGCAAAGCGCGGGATGGTGTCCGACGCACACGGCTCCTGGTAGAGCTGTCCGCTCCGCTGCCCGGCGTGCTCGGCCAGACAGAGTCCGGAGTGGACGACCCTGATCTCTACGGGTCCTGGCGCCGGTGCGACCACAGCCGCGTGACGCTCCGCCGTTGGCTTGTCGTCCTCCGGCAGCAGAAAGGCGATGGTGACCGCCACCGCGGCCGCACCCAGCGCGACGACGGCCGGCCACTTCGCACGGGAGCGCCAGGACCGGCGCGGCGGCTCAGGTGGTTTCGCCTCCTCCGGCCCGGGGCCGGCCTCCTGTTCGCCGACGCCGTAGTCGGGGACCTCGACGGCCTGTCGCTCACGCCGGGTGAGCTCTTTTCGGACCCGCAGCCAGCTCTCGGTCGCTCCCGGGCCGCAGCCGCAGGCGCGTACGAACGCCGCCACCAGCTCCTCGCGCGGCACCGTGCTGCGGCTGAGCATATTGGCGACGGTGGAGCGCGGCAGTACGTCGCCGACCGCTTCCGCCCGGGCCGTCAACTCCCGGTAGGTCAGGCCGGACCAGTCCTTCAGCTGCTGCATCCGGGCCACGAACTCGGCGGAGCTGTGCGCCTGTTCGGGATCAGGCGCACCGTGCCCGGCTGGGTCCATCCGTCCCTCCATCTTCCACTCCACCTGCTGGGACAGGGCTGGGACATGTCCCGGACAGGGAACAGCCTTGCCATTCGCGCCGTTCAACTCAAGAGTGATCTGCGCCAACCACTGCGGAAACCGGCGGGGATAGACGAGCGGCCTTGATCGCACACGGGGGGTGCGATCAAGGCCGTTCGGCAGCCGGAGCCAGAAACCGACGTCGGAACAGAGGTCAGGGCCTACGTCCCAAAGGGCAGGGTCAGAAGACCGATTCCGCCTCACGCATCCGGCTGGCAGGCACGGTCTTCAGCCGCGTGACCGCCTCCGCCAGCGGCACCATCGTGACATCCGTGCCGCGCAGCGCCGTCATCATGCCGAACTCACCTCGGTGCGCCGCCTCCACGGCATGCCAGCCGAAGCGCGTGGCGAGCACCCGGTCGTACGGGGTGGGCGTACCGCCGCGCTGCACATGCCCGAGGATCACCGGCTTGGCCTCCTTGCCGAGCCGGTGCTCCAGCTCCGCGGCGAGACGGTTGCCGATGCCCTTGAAACGCTCATGACCGTACTGGTCGATCTCGCCCTTCTCGTACGCCATCGAGCCCTCGGCCGGATGCGCGCCCTCGGCGACGCAGATGACCGCGAACTTCTTGCCGCGCGAGAAGCGCTCCTCGATCATCTTCATCAGGTCCTCGACCTGGAATTGCCGCTCCGGCAGACAGATGCCGTGCGCGCCGCCCGCCATGCCGGACTCCAGCGCGATCCAGCCGGCGTGCCGCCCCATGACCTCGACGACCATGACGCGCTGGTGGGACTCGGCGGTGGTCTTCAGACGGTCGATGGCCTCGGTCGCGACCATGACGGCGGTGTCGAAGCCGAAGGTGCGGTCGGTGGAGGAGATGTCGTTGTCGATGGTCTTCGGTACGCCGACGACGGGCATCCCGGCCTCCGACAGCAGCCGGGACGCGGTGAGCGTGCCCTCGCCGCCGATCGGGATGAGCACGTCGATGCCGTACTGCCGCGCCAACTCCGGGGCGTTCTCGGCGGCTTCACTCAGTCGGCCGCGCTCCAGGCGCGTGGAGCCCAGGATCGTACCGCCGCGGGCGAGAATGCCGCTGACCGCGTTGAGGTCGAGCGGACGGTAGTGGCCGTCGAGGAGACCCCTGAACCCGTCCTCGAAACCGATGACTTCATCGCCGTGCCCGGTCAGGGCGCGATGCACGACCGACCGGATCACTGCGTTCAGGCCGGGACAGTCGCCGCCTGCGGTGAGAACTCCGATGCGCATCGTGCTGTGTCTCCTGCTCGTCAGTGATACATGTGAGCCCAGGTTCGATTGTTCCACGGACTTGCGGGGACCCGCGCTCTCAGCTACTCCGCCGGATGGCACTTGGACCGTGCTCGGAGACCTTTGGACCAGCCCCCGCCCGGCGGGCGCTCTACCTACCCACAGAGGTATTGTCAAGAGGGCAATGCCGCCCCCGAGCGGTTTTTTTGCACGCCCGGGGTCGCGGATTCAGCTGGATCCACAGGATGTGTACGCCACAGCATGGACGGGAGAGCACGCGTGACGCGCAGCGTGTACGTGACCGGGATCGACCGCGGGGACGGCCGCCAGGTCGTCGAGCTGGGAGTCATGGAGCTCCTGACCCGCCAGGTGGACCGGGTGGGTGTCTTCCGGCCGCTGGTGCACGACGGACCCGACCGGCTCTTCGACCTGCTGCGAGTGCGCTACCGGCTGTCTCAGGACGAGGCGACGGTGTACGGCATGGACTACCACGAGGCCGCGGCACTGCAGGCCGAGAAGGGTACCGACGAGCTGGTTTCCCGGCTCGTCGAGCGCTTTCTCCAGGTGGCGCGGGAGTACGAGGTCGTGCTCGTTCTCGGCACGGACTTCTCCGCCACCCAGCTCCCCGACGAGCTGGCGCTCAACGCCCGCCTGGCCAATGAGTTCGGTTCCTCGGTGATCCCGGTGGTGGGCGGCAAGGGCCAGACCGCGGAGTCGGTGCGGGCCGAGACCCGTAACGCCCATCGCGCGTACGAGGTGCTGGGCTGCGACATCCTCGCCATGGCTGTCAACCGGGTCGCCCCCGAGGAGCGCGAGATCATAGCCGAGCGGCTTGCGGCCCGCCTCCCGGTGCCCTGCTACGTACTCCCCGACGAGCCGGCACTCGCGGCCCCCACGGTCGCCCAGATCACCCATGCGCTGGCCGGCACGGTGCTGCTCGGCGACGACGCGGGACTGGCCAGGGACGCGATGGACTTCGTCTTCGGCGGTGCGATGCTGCCGAACCTGCTGAACGCCCTGACCCCCGGCTGCATGGTGGTCACCCCCGGCGACCGCGCCGACATCGTGGTGGGCGCGCTCGCCGCGCACTCCGCGGGCACCCCGCCCATCGCGGGCGTCCTGCTGACGCTGAACGAGCGGCCGAGCAAGGAGATCCTCACGCTGGCCGCCCGGCTCGCGCCCGGCACCCCGGTGATCTCGGTCTCCGGGAACAGCTTCCCCACCGCCGCCGAACTCTTCTCGCTGGAAGGCAAGTTGAACGCCGCCACGCCGCGCAAGGCGGAGACCGCGCTCGGCCTCTTCGAGCGCCATGTCGACACCGCCGACCTGCTGGACCGGATCTCGGTGGCCCGCAGCGGCCGGGTCACGCCCATGATGTTCGAGCACGATCTCCTTGAGCAGGCCCGCGCCCACCGCCGCCGTGTCGTGCTGCCCGAGGGCACGGTGGAGCGGGTGCTGCGCGCCGCCGACGTACTGCTGCGCCGTGACGTCTGCGACCTGACCCTCCTCGGCGACACCGAGGTCATCCGTAAGAAGGCCGCGGACCTCGGCGTCGACCTCGCGTCCGCCCAGCTGATCGACCCGCAGACCTCCGAGCTGCGCCAGGGCTTCGCCGAGCGGTACGCGCAGCTGCGCGCCCACAAGGGCGTGACGGTGGAGCTGGCGTACGACGTGGTGGCGGATGTGAACTACTTCGGCACGCTGATGGTCCAGGAGGGCCTGGCCGACGGCATGGTGTCGGGCTCGGTGCACTCCACGGCCGCGACGATCCGCCCGGCCTTCGAGATCATCAAGACGAAGCCGGACGCATCGATCGTCTCCTCGGTCTTCTTCATGTGCCTGGCCGACAAGGTGCTGGTGTACGGCGACTGCGCGGTCAATCCGGACCCGAACGCCGAGCAGCTCGCGGACATCGCGGTCCAGTCGGCGGCGACCGCGGCCCGCTTCGGCGTGGACCCGCGGATCGCGATGCTCTCGTACTCCACGGGCACCTCGGGCTCGGGCGCGGACGTCGACAAGGTGCGCGAGGCGACCAAGCTGGTGAGGGAGTCCCGTCCGGATCTGCGGGTCGAGGGCCCGATCCAGTACGACGCGGCCGTGGCGCCGTCCGTCGCGGCGACGAAGCTGCCGGACTCGGAGGTGGCGGGCCGGGCGACGGTGCTGATCTTCCCTGACCTCAACACCGGCAACAACACCTACAAGGCCGTGCAGCGCTCGGCCGGCGCCGTGGCCGTCGGGCCGGTGCTGCAGGGTCTGCGCAAGCCGGTGAACGACCTCTCGCGCGGCGCGCTCGTCAGCGACATCGTGAACACGGTCGCCATCACCGCGATCCAGTCCCAGGGTCAGGAGATCCCCGCATGACCGCCACCCGCGTTCTCGTCCTCAACTCCGGCTCCTCGTCGCTCAAGTACCAGCTTCTCGACATGCGCGACGGCGAGCGGCTGGCTGTCGGCCTGGTCGAGCGGATCGGCGAGGTGACGTCCCGTCTGGTGCACACGCCGCTGACCGGCGGCGGTGCCGGGAAGCGCGAGCGCACCAGCCCGGTCGCCGACCACAGCGCGGCGTTGAAGGCGGTCGCCGAGGAACTGGTGCTCGACGGGCTCGGCCTGGACTCTCCCGAACTGGCGGCGGTCGGCCACCGGGTGGTGCACGGCGGTCTGAAGTTCACCGAACCGACCCTGATCACCGACGAGGTGCTCGCCGAGGTGGAGCGCCTGATCCCGGTGGCTCCGCTGCACAATCCGGCGAACATCACCGGTATCCGTACCGCTCAGGCGCTGCGCCCGGACCTTCCGCAGGTCGCGGTCTTCGACACCGCCTTCCACTCGACGATGCCGGAGTCGGCGGCGCGGTACGCGATCGACGTCGAGACGGCGGACGCCCACCGGATCCGCCGCTACGGCTTCCACGGCACCTCGCACGCGTATGTCTCCCGCAAGACGGCGGCCCTGCTCGGCAAGGACCCGTCCGAGGTGAACGTCATCGTCCTGCACCTCGGCAATGGAGCCTCCGCCTCGGCGGTCGCGGGCGGCCGGTGCGTGGACACCTCGATGGGGCTGACGCCGCTGGAGGGTCTGGTGATGGGTACGCGCTCCGGTGACATCGACCCCGCGGTCACCTTCCACCTCAAGCGGGTCGCCGGAATGTCGGCGGACGAGATCGACGAACTGCTCAACAAGAAGAGCGGCCTGGTGGGTCTGTGCGGCGACAACGACATGCGGGAGATCCGCCGCCGGATCGACGAGGGCGACGAGCGTGCGCAGCTCGCCTTCGACATCTACGTCCACCGGCTGAAGAAGTACATCGGCGCGTACTACGCGATCCTCGGCCGGGTGGACGCGATCGCGTTCACAGCCGGAGTCGGTGAGAACGCGGCGCCGGTGCGCGAGGCCGCCGTCGCGGGTCTGGAGGAGCTGGGTCTGACGCTGGACCTCGAGCTCAATGCCGTACGTTCCGAAGAGGCGCGGATCGTCTCGGCGGCGGACGCCCGGGTCGCGGTGGCCGTGGTCCCGACGGACGAGGAATTGGAGATCGCCCAGCAGACGTTCGCTCTGGTCGCCCCCGAGGGCGTCGTATGAGGGCGTATGAGGGCGTATGAGGGCCCACGTCTGAGCGACAGACCGCCCATTTGTACTTTCCACCAGACGGAATATTCCGCAGAGAAACAAACCGATAGGATCCGCCTTATGCGCCGTTCCAAAATCGTCTGCACACTGGGCCCCGCCGTCGACTCCTACGAGCAGCTGAAAGCGCTCATCGAGGCCGGCATGAACGTGGCCCGACTCAACATGAGCCATGGGACCCACGCTGAGCACGAGGAGCGGTACCACCGCGTGCGCAAGGCGTCCGAGGACACCGGCCGCGCGGTCGGCGTCCTCGTCGACCTGCAGGGTCCCAAGATCCGTCTGGAAACGTTCGCCGAGGGCCCGGTCGAACTGGTCCGAGGCGACGAATTCACCATCACCACCGAGGATGTCCCCGGCGACAAGTCGATCTGCGGCACCACGTACAAGGGTCTGCCCGGGGATGTCTCCAAGGGCGACCAGATCCTGATCAACGACGGCAACGTCGAGCTGCGCGTCATCGAGGTCACGGGCACACAGGTCAAGTCGATCGTCGTCGAGGGCGGAGTGATCTCCGACCACAAGGGCATCAACCTGCCCGGCGCGGCGGTCAATGTCCCGGCCCTCTCCGAGAAGGACGTCGAGGACCTCCGATTCGCCCTCCGGCTGGGCTGCGACCTGGTCGCGCTCTCCTTCGTACGGGACGCGAGCGACGTCAAGGACGTCCACAAGGTGATGGACGAGGAGGGCCGCCGGGTCCCCGTCATCGCCAAGGTGGAGAAGCCGCAGGCCGTCGCCAACATGCAGGACGTCGTCATGGCGTTCGACAGCGTGATGGTGGCGCGCGGCGACCTGGCCGTCGAGTACCCGCTCGAGAAGGTCCCGATGGTCCAGAAGCGCCTCATCGAGCTGTGCCGCCGCAACGCCAAGCCGGTGATCGTGGCGACCCAGATGATGGAGTCGATGATCACCAACTCCCGCCCGACGCGCGCCGAGGCGTCCGACGTGGCCAACGCCATCCTCGACGGCGCGGACGCGGTCATGCTGTCGGCCGAGTCCTCGGTCGGCGCGTACCCGATCGAGACGGTCAAGACGATGTCGAAGATCGTCGTCGCCGCGGAGGAGGAGCTGCTCTCCAAGGGCCTCCAGCCGCTGGTCCCGGGCAAGAAGCCGCGTACGCAGGGCGGTTCGGTGGCCCGCGCGGCGTGCGAGATCGCGGACTTCCTGGACGGCAAGGCGCTGATCGCCTTCACCCAGTCCGGCGACACGGCCCGCCGGCTCTCCCGCTACCGCGCCAAGCAGCCGATCCTGGCCTTCACGACGGACGAGTCCACCCGTAACCAGCTGGCTCTGAGCTGGGGCGTGGAGTCCTTCCTCGCACCGTTCGTGGAGACGACGGACGCGATGGTCGACCTGGTCGACGCGGCGCTGCTGAAGCTGCAGCGCTACAACGAGGGCGACACCATGATCATCACGGCGGGCTCGCCTCCGGGCGTCCCGGGCACGACGAACATGGTGCGGGTGCACCACTTGGGCGGCGGGACGCCCGCCTGACGCGGCCCGTCTCCACATGTGACGAGGGCGGCACCCCGGACGGGATCCGGGGTACCGCCCTCGGCGTTTGCTTACCGCGGGCTCAGCCCCTGGTCCAACCAGTTGAAGTCCCCGTCGTCGACAACGGCCTCGTCAAGGCCGAGCAACTTGCCGAGCGCGACGTAGCGGTCGTACGTGGCATCACTGATCGGCACGAAGAACGCCTTCATCGCCCGCAGGAAGAGCCGGAAGCCCAGCTCCGGGTCCACCTCGGTGACGACCCGCTCCAGCGTGGGCACCACATACGGGACCGCGCTGTAGGAGTGGTTGGCACTGGTGGCTTCCAAGGCCGCGCCGACCGCGCGGATCTCGGCCAGGACGGCGTCGCTCAGCCCCCCGACCGGAGCGGCCGCGGGAACGGTGGGCGTGAAGGACGGGTCGTCCCGGCGGATCCGGGCAGTGCAGATGTCGGCAATCCGGCGCAGCCACTGCCGGCCGTCGATACCGAGACGCTCCAGGTCGAAGTCCCGGAACGTCCCCGCCAGCCAGAGAGTGGTGACCGCCTGGCCGGACAGCGGCGAATCCAGCAGCCGGAGGGCATCCTCCAGGAGCCGGCGCGCGAACGCGCCCTCGTACCGGTCCGCGCTGCTCGCGATGACGTCCAGCCCGGCGGCCTCGCTCCCGACCCGCGGATAGTGGAACCACTTGATGAGTCCGCTGAGTCCGAAGTCGATACCGAACTCCTGATGGGGCCTCGCCATGGTCCCGCTCTCCGTCCCGCTCCAGCATCCACGTCCACTCGGCGTCGCCATTCGAGCTCGTGCGGCCAGAGTTTGTTCGTCAGGGTACCGAGCGAGCCCCCTCCCCTTGGCGCGTCCACAGGTGGACGACGGGCGAGACGGCTCTCCGCCCTTTTCGCCTTCGGGCCACCCGTGTAATGATCAACACGCCTTCGGGGGGAGGGCGTGCCCCATGGGTGCGCCCTGGGGCCTTTTCGCTCTGACCAGAGCAGTTTTGACGACCCATCAGACCACACGGGTTCCCTGATTCCGCGCTTCCTTCCTGGGCCGACCTTTTGCCGAGAAGACAGGCTGAGAAGTGCGAAGAACAATGCTGCCGAGAAACGGACGCGCCAGACGCGCCTGGGCACGAGGGATCGCCGGCACCGCTCTGGCGACCGCGTCCTCGATCCTGATGAGACTGGTGTACGCGGTACCCGCGCAGGCGGACGAGCCGGGGGACAACCCGACCGACCCGTACCAGCGGACGATACGGATCAGTCTGGGCGCGGAGGCCCGGAAGGACCGCTTTGCCAGGTGTCGCGGGGCGTGCACTACGGCGGTCCGGAGATGAAGACCGTCGCGAACACGGCGCTGTCGGGGACGGACGCGGATGTCCACGCGGCGATCAAGGACTGGAGCTTCGGGCCGCTCGGGCAGGCCCTGGACCGGGACAAGGAGGCGGGCCAGGCCTACGGGGCCACCTTCGCGGCCCGCCAGGCCAAGCTCAATGAGACCAACAAGCCCTACGCCGCCGACAACAGCTCGGGCGGACGGGACTACCACGCGCCGGAGTTCGGCGAGGACATCCTCGCCTTCACCTTCGGCAAGCAGCGCGACATCGTTACAAGACGTTCGAGGACGCCAAGCCGCTTCCCGGCAAGACATCCCTGGACAAGGCCAAGAGTGTCTTCGACGCCTTCGACACCACTGACGACAGCTTCGGGGCGGCGTACAAGCCCTATGCGGGCGACGAGCTGTTCGGCGTGGGTGGCAAGGGCACACCAGGATCAGCCAATGACATCGCCACCTTCCTGCGGTTCGGCGGCTTCCTCAAGACAGAGAGGTTCTGCGGCTGTTCTCCGAACTGGGCAGAACCAAGCGCATCAGGATTACGGCGCTCAGCTCGCTGAGGTGACAACGACTGTGGGCCGCACCCCCGGAAAGGGGTGCGGCCCACAGCCTTGTGCGGCTCCCGGACGGGTCTTAGTTCTTGCCACCGGTGAAGTAGTTGTGCAGGCCGGGAACCTTCAGCGTCCCACCGAACTGGCCGGCCTGCGTCACCTTCACGTTGGTGAAGAAGGCGAACGGAACATTCAGCGGCGGAGGCGTCTGCGGGCTGAACGTGATCGGGATGAGGCCGAAGAGGTTGCCCTTCAGCTCCTCCGTGTACATCGTCACCGTGCCGTTGGTGATCGTCGACGTGGAGCCCTTGTCCGCCTCGACGTGCGCGGTCGTGCCGTTGGGGCCGACCACCAGCTGGTGGAGGTCCTTGATGTCGACGCCCGAAGCCGTGAACTTCAGCACCTTCTTGACCTTGCCGCTGCCCGTCTTCACCTCGACGATGCCCTTGTAGTCCAGGCCCTTCAGGGTGAGCATCGAGCTCTCCAGGATCCACGGGTCGTCCGGGAGCAGCGGGATGCCCTGCTCCAGGTCCGCGGCGGCGAGCGCCTTCGGGTCCGATGTCGGACACGGGAAGCGCGGCTTGGCGCCGTCCGGGATGTCCTCGTCCTTCTTGGGGTCGAGGCCCTTGACCGCGTCGTCCAGCTCCTCGGTCGTCGCCCCGGCCTTGTCGGCCGCGTCCTTGATCGCCTCCTTGGCCTTGTCCGTCGACTCCTCCACCCTGTCGACGGGGTTCGTGGACGGCTCCTCGGAAGGCTTGGTGGACGGCGTCGTCGAAGGCGTCGGCTTGTCGGCGGGCTCGGTGCTCGCGGGCGCGCTCGGCGTCGCGGTGGCCGTGGGCTCCTTGTCGGGGCCGTCGAACAGGTCCTTGAGCGCGTCGCCCACACCCAGCGGGTCGAGCGGGTTCTTGGTCGCCGTCTCGCTGGGCGCCGGAGTCGTCGGGTTCGTCAACGGCGCCGGGGCGTCCGCAGGCTTCGACTCGGAGGCCGACGGGGTCGTGCTCGGCTTCGGCTCGTCCTTGTCGCCCGTCGAACTGCTGGCGGACGGGTCGGGCTTCTCCGACGGCGTCTCGGACGGCTTCGCCGAGTCCGACGGCTTGGGCGACTCGGAGGCCGTCGGCTCGTCCGAGCGGGTCACGCACGGGCCGGGGGCGAACGGGATGTCCTTGTCCTCGGCGAGTGCCAGCTTGGGGGTGAGACCCATGCCCAGGAAGACGGCGGTGGGCATCGCTGCCAGGGCTATCGCCTTGCCGGCCGGCATCTGGAGCTTGTTCAGCAGGGGCTTGCGGGGGGCCGCGTGCCGCGGCCCCTTTCTGGCCTGCGTCCCATCGCCTCCCACCGTGGTCAGCGGTGTGACATCACCCGGCACTGTTCCTCCCGCCGTTGGCTTCGATGGTTGTCTCGTGCGCGTGCGTGCCGTAGCTGTCCCACTGCTCCGGTACGGGTGCCTCGGCGGGACCGGGCTCCGGCGCCGGCTCCTTGGCCGGAGCCGAATCCGCGGCGGGCTTTCCCGGGGCCCAGGAGAGCGCGAGCGCACCGCCGATGAGCGAGAACAGGAAACCGATGAGGAAGCCGCCGAGGTTGGCGATCGGAATGGAGATCAGCGCCAGCAGAATCGTGGCGACGCCCGCGAACACCCGGACGATTGCGTGGAACCACATCGTCAGTCCCAGGGTGACCAGCAACACGCCGACGATCAGCGAACCCGCACCCGCGGTCGTCGACATGGCGAGCGTCATGTGCCCCAGCTTGAAGCTCGCGTACGGCAAGTAGGCGATAGGGATTCCGCCGAGCACGGTGAACAGACCCGCCCAGAAAGGCCGCTGCCCCCGCCAGGTACGGAAGATCCGCCGAATGGCGCGGATGTAGTGCTCGTCCCGCCCCGGTGACACTGCAGACTCGGCGCTCATGGAAAACAGCTCCCTGGAACTGGCGTTGCTGTGTAAAGAGAAAGGCGGGCGGGCAAGGCTGTTTCAGCTTTCCCCGCCCGCCCGGACGGGATGACCGTCAGTAGCACTCGACCCCGGCGCCGGAGCCCTTGAGCAGACGCATGCTCAGACCGCTCAGCTTGAACGTGCCGGCAGTCGTCGCCCACGCCTTCTGCTCGACGTTGTCGAGGATGGCTCGGTCGGCCTGCTGAGCGAACCCGTTCTCAAGGATCGACTTGTCCTTGACGACAGGGCCCTTGCCCTTACCCGGCCCCGTGTCCTTGGCCGCGACGCCGATGTCGATGTTCTCGAACGTGGCGTCCGCGTCCAGCTCGGACACGTCCAGGTAGAGGTTCTCCGCAGATACCGGAGTCTTCCCCCCGCCGGCCTTCAGCTGCAGAGTGACCTTGCCGACGAACGGCACGTCGGTGACAACCGACTGGCACATGTTGTTGATCGTGGCGTTCTTGAAGGACGAGATCGCGACCGGGTGGGCGGTCTTCGCGTCACCCTTCAGGTCCGCGTATCCCATGTCGACGCCGCCGTACTGGGCGAAGCCGTGACCGTCGAGGTGACCGGCCTTGACCTTGAACTCCTGGCCGGACACAGCGAACGACGCGGCCAGCGCGCCCTGTGCCAGACCGATGCCTATCGCGGCCGTTGCGGCCACACTCGGCACCATGACAAGGGCGAACCGCTTCCATCTGGTTCCGCCACGCGCCACAGACTCCATGACTTTCCTCCTTCTCGGACGTACATCTCCGGTCCGGACTCTCGTGTCCGTCCTGGGATGGGAGAAGTGCTACGTCCTCGGTAAGGAGAGCGCCTGTACTTTCAGGCGCGAGCTGCGTCCGAAACACCGGCGATCACCCCCGAGCGACAACCACTGGTCGCGCCTGACTGATCACGCACAACCTGCCGGACAGGCCCTGCCATTCGGCAGGAACCCCCCTGTCCGCGACCGGCGCCACTGCCGCCGATCCACTCGGTGGGGACCCAAGATCCCGCGGCACGGCTGGAGGCCGGGCTGGTGGGGTATTGGACCGAGCGTGGCCGATCGTGGTCCATTCCCGGCCGCGACACAAGGGGGTTCGTTACTCACTAGTAACGGCCTGATAACCACGCAACGACCGCTTGATATCGCCCGGCAACGCAGGGTGCCACCAAGGGGTCAGCCAGAAGGGGTGATTGCCGCCAATAAGCGGACAGAACAAGCGGGTTCATTTACTGCGAGTAACAAGGCATCCGTTTACCAAGTTTTGGTAAAGCGCGACCGCGTTCTGTCACCTTGTCGCCAAAGCGGCGGCGGCGCCTGACCGGCGCCACCGCCGTAAAACCCTCAGACCTGGCGGAACGGAACGTTCCGTACAGGACCTTCAAACATCACTCAGAACAGCACCCGCGCCAGCGCCGAACGCGCCGCGGTCACCCGCGGATCGTCCGGGCCGACGACCTCGAAGACCTCGAGCAGCCGCACCCGCGCCGCGTCCCGGTCCTCGCCCGCCGTGCGGCGCACCGTCTCGACAAGCCGGCCGAACGCGTCCTCGACATGACCGCCGACCAGGTCGAGGTCGGCCGCGGCGATCTGCGCCTGCACATCGGTCGGGTTCTCGGCCGCTTCCTGGCGGACCTTCTGCGGGTCCATGTCCTTCACGCGGGCGAGGAGTTCGGCCTGGGCGAGGCCCAGCTTCGCTTCCGTATTGCCCGGATCGTCGGAGAGGACGTTTTTGTACGCCTGGACCGCGCCGCCGAAGTCGCCCGCGTCCAGCGCCTGTACGGCGGCTTCCAGCAGGGCGTCGTACGGACCCTCGGGGACCTCGGCGGGGGCCGCCGCCGTCTCCGCGCCGGACGCGTCCTGATCGACGGCGATACCGGTCAGCCCGAAGCGCTCCTCGGCCACCTGGATCAGCTGGTCGAGGGTGGCGCGGATCTGGGCCTCGGGCGCCGCGCCCTGGAAGAGCGGCAGCGCCTGGCCGGCCACCACCGCGAAGACCGCCGGGATGCCCTGGATCCCGAACTGCTGCATCAGCATCTGATTGGCGTCGACGTCGATCTTGGCGAGGACGAACCGGCCGCTGTACTCCTGTGCCAGTCGCTCCAGCACCGGGCTGAGCTGCTTGCACGGCTCGCACCACTCGGCCCAGAAGTCGATGACGACCGGGACCTCGGCGGAGCGCTGGAGGACATCGCTCTCGAAGCCCGCCTCATCGACGTCGATCACCAGGCTGGAAGGGGCTACGGCACCGCCGCCGCCCTGGCGGGCGGCCTCGGCGCGCGCCTGTTCCGCCTTCGCCTTGGCCTCACCGGCCGCCTTCACCGCGGCGAGGTCGACGACGCCGCTCATGGACATGTTCCTAGGCTGCATGAGTACATCCTCCCCCTTCCGCGCGCGCATGTGAAAAATACGGCCAAGAGACCGCTGTACTGGCCAAAATGTTCGACACCGGGTCCCCACCCGGTGTCAGTGGTTGTCGCTGAAGCCGGTCAAGGCTTTCGCTACGAGTCGTAGCGTAACTGCACCGACGCTCCCGCGTCTGCCCGCATGTGAGAAACCTCCGGTGAACTGCCTCACAGCAGATCGCCTACCCGCCGGTATGGTCGCCGTCATGTGCAGCCACACCCGCCCCAAAGCCGTACGTACGGGTCGTACGGGACGCCCCCGCAGCGCCGAGGCCGACGCCGCGATCCTCGACGCGACCCGGGCGGCGCTCGTCGAGCTGGGCTGGTCGAAGCTGACGATGGGGGACGTGGCCACCCGCGCGGGGGTCGCCAAGACCACCCTCTATCGCCGCTGGGCGAACAAGAACGAGCTCGTCGTCGACGCCGTCGCCGTTCTCTTCGACGAGCTCGAACTCCCCGACCGCGGCAGCCTGACGGCCGATGTGCAGGGCGTGGTGCTCCAGTTCGCGGCGCTGCTGAACCGGCCCGAGACCAAGACCGCGCTGATGGCCGTGGTCGCCGAGTCGACGAGCGACGACGCCCTGCGCGTACGGATCCGCTCGGCGATCGTCGACCGGCAGAAGCGCCTGGTCGTGGAGGGCCGGGAGCGCGCTCAGGCCCGTGGCGAGCTGCCGTACGAGGAGGACTCGGAGGCGGCAGCCCGCAACACGGACCTGATCTTCGATGTGGTGGCGGGCGCGGTGGTGCATCGGGCGCTGGTGAGCGCGGAGCCGGTGGACGAGGAGTGGGCGCGTCGCTTCACCCTGATGCTGGTGTCGGGGATCGGGTCCCTGCAGAGCTGAGCAGTCCAGAGCTGAGATGAGCTGAGCAGACCTCGCGCAGGGCGGACCTCGCGCAGAGCGGACCTCGCGCACAGCCGAAGGGGCTGATTCAGATCTGGTAGCGGTCCGTCGCGAACAGGTGCAGGTTCTCCGCGATCCACTCCGAGGTGTGCTTCAGGCCCTCCTCCAGCGAAACCTCGGGCCGCCAGCCCGCCCACTCCCCCGCCCGCGTGTTGTCGGACAGCAGCCGCTCCACCTCACTGCCGGTGGGCCGCAGCCGCGCCGGGTCGACGACCACCTGTGCCGACCGCCCCGACGCGGCGATCAGGGCCTGCGCCAGTTCCCCGATCGCGATCTCACGGCCCGTCCCGAGGTTGACCACCTCGCCCACCGCACGGTCGCACTCCGCCATCGCCAGGAAGCCGCGCGCCGTGTCCGTGACATAGGTGAAGTCGCGGGTCGGGGTGAGCGAGCCGAGCTTGATCTCCCGCGCCCCGGCGTGGAGTTGGGCCAGGATCGCCGGGATCACGGCACGCGCGGACTGCCTCGGTCCGTAGGTGTTGAAGGGGCGTACGACCGTCACCGGCAGCTCGAAGGCGTGCCAGTGCGAGAGCGCCATCATGTCCGCGCCGATCTTCGATGCGGAGTACGGGGATTGCGGCTGCAGCGGGTGGTCCTCGCCGATGGGGGCGGTGAGGGCGGTTCCGTACACCTCGCTCGTCGAAGTGTGGACAAGACGGCGTACGGAATGGCGGCGGCAGGCCTCCGCGATGTTCTCGGTGCCGACGACATTCGTCTGGACGTACGCGCCGGGTGAGTCGTAGCTGTACGGAATGCCGATCAGCGCGGCGAGATGGAAGACCGTGTCGCAGCCGGCGACGGCGTCCATGACCCGGCCCGCGTCGCGTACATCGCCCGCGATCATCTCGACCCGGGAGTCGCCGATGTGATGGGCGAGGAATCCCTTCTCGGCGTACGGCTTGTAGTGGACGAAGGCGCGGACCTTCGCCCCGCGCTCGACGAGCAGGTCGACGAGTGTCGAGCCGATGAAACCCTCGGCGCCGGTGACCAGGACAGTTCGGTTCTGCCAGTTGATGCTGCTCATGCTGCGTACTCCTTTGTGTGCGAGGCGAGTTGAAGGACCCGGGCCGCCAGCAGGTCGGCGGCTTGGGCGTGCGGGCCCGGGTCGGCGGCGCCGCTCATCGCGGCGAGCCGGGCCGGGTCGGCGAGCAGTGGCTCGACGAGGGCGGCGAGCCGGTCGGCGGTGGCCTCCGCGTCGGGGAGCAGGAGACCGGCACCCGCGTCGGAGAGGACCCGGGCGTTATGGGTCTGGTGGTCGCCGGGGGCGTGCGGATACGGGACGAGTACGGCGGGCACGCCGACCGTGGCCAGTTCCGCGACGGTCGCGGAACCGGCTCGGCAGACGACCAGGTCGGCGGCCGCGTACGCGAGGTCCATCCGGTCCAGGTAGGGGACGGCGCGCGCGACCGGTGAGTCGCCGAGCCGTCGGCGGGTCTCGTCCAGCGCCGCGGGCCCGGTCTTGATCAGCAGCTGTACGCCGGGCCGCTCCCGCCAGCGGCCCGCGAGCCCGACAGCGGCCTCGGTGAGCCGGGCCGCGCCCAGGCTGCCGCCGTTGACCAGGACGAGCCTGGCGTCCTGGGGTACCGAGAGGGCTCTGCGGGCCTCTGCGCGCACCCCGGGCCGGTCCAGACGGGCGATCGGCGCGGCGATCGGCATTCCGGTGGTGAGGGCGTTCTCGCCGCCCGCGAGATGGGCGCGGCTGCGGTCGAAGGCGACGGCCATGTGCGGCGTGAGGCGGGCGGCGAACTGGTTGGCCCGGCCCGGTACGGCGTTGGACTCGTGGATCACGCTCGGCAGCCCGGCCATCCGCGCGCCGAGTATGACGGGCGCGCTCGGGTAGCCGCCCATGCCCACGGCGATCTGCGCCCGCTGTTCGCGCAGGATCGCCCGGCACTGGGCACCGGACCGCAGCAGAGCCGCGGGCAGCAGATAGCGCCTGGCGCCGAGGGCGGGGTCGAAGGGGATCATGTCGACGGTGTGGAGGCGGTGGCCGGCGGCCGGGATCAGTTCGGTCTCCAGGCCGCGCGTCGTACCGACGAAGGAGATCACCGCGTCGGGGACGGCCCGGCGCAGTGCGTCGGCGAGCGCGAGCCCGGGGTAGATATGGCCGCCGGTGCCGCCCGCACCGATCACGACGGAGAGTGGTGTGCGGGGTGGTGTGCCCAGTGATGTGCCCAGTGGTGTGCGCATGGCGGCCACGCTCGCGAAACCCCTTAAGAGGGTTCTAAGACCATGGTTTGGCAGTCTTTGCCCATGAAGAAGATCCTGGTTGTCGACGACGAGCCGGAAGTGCGCGCCGCGGTCGAGGACGGGCTGACGGTCGAGGGCTACGAGGTGCGCGGCGCGGGCGACGGTCTCGCGGCGCTCTCCGCCGTGGCGTCGTGGCAGCCGGACGCGATCGTGCTCGATGTGATGATGCCGGTGCTCGACGGGCTCGCCTTCTGCCGTCGGCTGCGGGCGATGGAGGACCGTACGCCGGTACTCGTACTGACCGCTCTGGACTCGGTCAGCGAGCGTGTCGACGGCCTGGACGCGGGTGCCGACGACTATCTGGTGAAGCCCTTCGCGCTGGACGAACTGACCGCACGCGTACGGGCGTTGCTGCGGCGCGCCGCTCCCCTGCCCGAGGAGTCCGGCGCGCTGTCCTTCGCCGATCTGACCGTGGATCCCGACACCCGCACGGGCAGCCGGGGCGGCCGGTCACTGGAGTTCAGCCGTACCGAGTTCACCCTGCTCGAACTGCTGCTGCGCCATCCCGGGCAGGTGCTGCCCCGCGAGCTGATCCTGGAGCTGGTGTGGGGACAGGACTTCGGTCCCGACTCCAACTCCCTTGCCGTGTACGTCGGTTATCTGCGCCGCAAGCTGGAGGCGGGCGGTGAGCCGCGTCTGGTCCATACGGTCCACGGCGTCGGCTACCGGCTGGATGTGTGATGAGCGCGCGGCGCAGGCTGGGCGCTCGCTGGCGCAGGCACCGGCCGCTGCGTACGCGGCTGGCGCTCGCCGCGTCCGCGGCCGTCGCGCTGGTCGCGGTGGGCATCTGCACGGCCGCGTTCTTCGTGATCCGTTACGAGCTGTACCACCAGCTCGATCTGAATCTGACGCAGTCGGCGACGCTGGTCACCCAGCAGAACCGCGACGAGGGCCCCGCGACGGTGGCGGGCGAGTGCCGCTTTCTGTCGGCACCGGCCTGCGCGCAGATCGTCCCCGCGGCTCCGGCGAAGGACCCCGCGAAGCCCTATCTCCTCCCGGTCAGCACGCCCGTGCGGGAGGTCGCTGCCGGGGAACGCGACCCGTACTTCACCAACGTCACCCTCTTCGGGCATCCGATGCGGATGCTGACGACCAACTTCGGCCGGGGCGAGGCACTTCAGGTCGCGCTCCGCGCGGACACGGTCGAGAGGGGCGTACACCAGGCGGCCTGGCTGCTCGCGGGCGCGGGTGCCGCGGGCGTGCTGCTCGCGGGCCTTCTGGGGTACTGGGTGTCGCGTACCGGCCTTGCTCCCGTGGCCCGGCTCACCGCCACCGCCGAGCGCATCGCGGCGACCCGCGATCCGCGTCACCGCATCGAACTCCCTGCGGGTCCCCCGGGCCGGGAGGACGAGGTGACCCGGCTGGCCGGCTCGTTCAACACGATGCTCGGCGAGCTGGAGCAGTCGGTCACCGCGCAGCGCCGGCTGGTCGCCGACGCCTCACATGAACTCCGTACGCCGCTGACGGCGCTGCGTACCAACGCGGAACTGCTCGCCCGCGCCGACCGCCTCACCGAGGCGCAGCGCACCCGCGCGTCCACCGCCCTCACGCGCCAGCTGCGCGAAGTCACCGGCCTGGTCAACGACTTGATCGAACTCGCCAGGGACGAGGAGCCTCAGCCACTCCTCGAAACGGTCCGCGTCGCCGCCCTCACCGAGCACGCGGTCGAGATGGCCCGCGCCCACTGGCCGCGGATCGTCTTCACGCTGTACGTCGACGACGCGGCGGCGGGTTTTGCGCTGCCCGGCGTGCCCTCGCGGCTGTCGCGCCTGCTGACGAATCTGCTGGACAACGCGGCCAAGTTCAGCCCGCCGGGCGACCCGGTCGAAGTCGCCCTCACCTCAAGGGAGTTGACGGTGCGGGATCACGGCCCGGGGATCGCGCCCGAGGACCTTCCGTACGTCTTCGACCGCTTCTACCGCGCGGAGACCGCCCGCGCGCTGCCCGGCTCGGGACTGGGCCTGGCGATGGCCCGCCAGATCGCGCGTGCGCACGGCGCGGAGCTGACGGCGGAGGCGGCGCAGGGGGGCGGGGCGCGGTTCCGGCTGACCCTCCCCGGGTAACTGGGGCTCCGCCCCGGACCCCCCGCCTCAAACGCCGGCGAGGCCGGGTTTCCCGCCGGACGGGCGGAAACCCAGCCCGTCCGGCGATGGAGGACAGGCCCGAAGGGCGTACGGGGTCAGAAGCCCGGCGGCTCCGTGTACGTGCCCCACTCGTCCCGCAGCGCATCGCAGATCTCGCCCAGCGTCGCCTCCGCGCGGACCGCGTCCAGCATCGGCGCGATCATGTTCGAGCCGTCCTGCGCGGCGGAAAGCATCGCGTCCAGCGAGGACCGTACGCGGGCGTCGTCTCGGCCGGCCTTACGGTCCGCCAGGACCCGTACCTGCTCGCGCTCGACCTCATGGCTGACCCGCAGGATCTCCAAGTCGCCGGTGACCGAGCCGTGGTGGACGTTGACGCCCACGACCCGCTTGTCGCCCTTCTCCAGGGACTGCTGGTAGCGGAAGGCGGACTCGGCGATCTCGCCGGTGAACCAGCCGTCCTCGATACCGCGCAGAATGCCGGAGGTGATCGGGCCGATGGGGTGCTTGCCGTCCGCGTGTGCGCGCCGGCCGCGTTCCTTGATCTGGTCGAAGATCTTCTCGGCGTCGGCCTCGATACGGTCGGTGAGCTGCTCGACGTACCAGGAGCCGCCGAGCGGGTCGGCGACATTGGCGACGCCGGTCTCCTCCATCAGCACCTGCTGGGTACGCAGCGCGATCTCCGCGGCCTGCGCGCTCGGTAGGGCGAGGGTCTCGTCCAGGGCGTTGGTGTGCAGGGAGTTGGTGCCGCCGAGGACCGCGGAGAGCGCCTCGACCGCGGTGCGTACGACGTTGTTGTACGGCTGCTGCGCCGTGAGCGAGACACCCGCGGTCTGGGTGTGGAAGCGGAGCCACTGCGCCTTGTCGGTCTGCGCGCCGTACTCCTCCTTCATCCAGCGCGCCCAGATCCTGCGAGCTGCCCGGAACTTGGCGATCTCCTCGAAGAAGTCGAGGTGCGCGTCGAAGAAGAAGGAGAGGCCGGGCGCGAAGGTGTCCACGTCCAGGCCGCGGCTCAGGCCCAGCTCGACATAGCCGAAGCCGTCGGCGAGCGTGTACGCGAGCTCCTGCGCGGCCGTCGCTCCGGCCTCGCGGATGTGGTAACCGGAGACCGACAGCGGCTTGTACGCGGGGATGCCCTGCGCGCAGTGCTCCATCAGGTCGCCGATCAGGCGCAGATGCGGCTCGGGCTGGAAGAGCCACTCCTTCTGCGCGATGTACTCCTTGAAGATGTCGGTCTGCAGTGTGCCGTTGAGCACGGCCGGGTCGATGCCCTGACGCTCGGCGGCGACGAGATACATGCAGAAGACCGGGACGGCCGGCCCGCTGATGGTCATCGAGGTCGTCACATCACCGAGCGGGATGTCCTGGAAGAGGACCTCCATGTCGGCGGCGGAGTCGATGGCGACGCCGCAGTGGCCGACCTCGCCGAGCGAGCGCGGGTCGTCGGAGTCGCGGCCCATGAGCGTCGGCATGTCGAAGGCGACGGAGAGCCCGCCGCCGCCGTTGGCCAGGATCATTTTGTAGCGCTCGTTGGTCTGCTCGGCATTGCCGAAGCCGGCGAACTGGCGGATGGTCCAGGTGCGGCCGCGGTAGCCGGTCGGGTAGAGCCCGCGGGTGAAGGGGTACTCCCCGGGCCAGCCGATCCGCTCGAAGCCGTCGTAGGTGTCCCCGGGCCGGGGCCCGTAGACGGGCTCGACCGGGTCACCGGAGAGCGTGGTGAAGTCCGCGTCCCGCTTGCGGGCCTTGTCGTAACGGGCCTGCCAGCGTCGGCGGCCTTCCTCGATGGCGTCAGCGTCCATACTCTGAATTTACTAGGACGTCCTAGTAAATGTCGATGGCAGACGGCCACGAGCCTTGCTCGCGGCCGTGTCTGTTACGCCTCGGCGGTCGCCGCGCTGCCGTCCACGGTCAGCGGCCGGATCTCGCGGGTGATCTTCGGCTCGACAAAGAAGGAGGCCACGGGGATGCAGCCGGCGGCCAGCACCCAGAGCAGCTTGCCGAACGGCCACTTCGCCTTGGAGCCGAGATCGAAGGCGAAGATCACGTAGATGATGAACAGCACACCGTGGATCTGCGAGATCAGCATGGTGTCGCCGACCTCGAACCCGTACTTCGCGATGATCGCCGCGGTGAAGACCAGCAGCCATACGGCGGTGACGTACGCCATCACCCGGTAACGGGACAGCACGCTTTGTTTCATGGCTACGAGCGTAACCGGGCGCAAAGGCCGATCTTCGCCCGGGTCGTGTGGGTTACTTCTCGTCGAAATCCCGCGCCGCCACCCGCAAGGGCCTGAGCATCGCGAAGATCTCCCCGCACTCCTCCGCGTCGTACGCGCCGAGCCCGAAGTCCATCTCCATCAGCTCGCGAGTGGCCGCCTCCACGACCTCCCGGCCCTTCTCGGTGATGGAGGCGAGCGTGCCGCGCCCGTCGTTCGGATTGGGCCGCTTGTCGACGAGACCTGACCTCACCAGCCGGTCCACGGTGTTCGTCACCGAGGTCGGGTGGACCATCAGCCGCTCGCCGATCTTGGACATCGGCAGCTCACCGGCCTTGGAGAAGGTGAGCAGCACCAGCGCCTCGTACCGCGCGAAGGTCAGTCCGTACGGCTTGACGACGGCGTCGACCTCGGCGAGCAGGATCTGGTGCGCGCGCATGATCGAGGTGATCGCGCCCATCGAGGGCACGGGACCCCATCGCTGCTGCCAGAGCTCGTCGGCTCGGGCGATGGGATCGAAGGGGAGACTGAGCGGCTTGGGCACGGCACCGACCCTACCGACTGGTCATATGGCGGTCAGCCCCGTCTCGCACTTCGGTCCTCCTGGCCTCGGCGACCAGCAGCAGACAGCTGAGGGTTCCGACGGCCCCGGCCCCGGCGACCACCGCACTCACGGAGAAGAACTCCGCCGCGAACCCGGCCAGCGCCATGCCGACGCCCTGGATCGTCATCAGTCCGGCGGTGAGCAGGGTCATGGCCCGGCCGCGCAGCTCCTCGGGGACAGCCTCGATGAACCATCGGTCGACTCCCAGGGTGTAGGCGGAGCCGGCGCCGGCAGCCACGAGCACGAGCAGCGCCCAGCCGAGACCGGGTGTGAGGACGTAGGCCAGGAATGGCAGCAGGGTGACGGCGGCGAGCGGCAGGGCGATACGGGCGCGGGTGGCGGGGCCGAGCACGGAGCCGGCGTACAGCTCACCGGCGATCGTGCCGACCGGCAGCGCGCACATGAGCAGTCCGAGGCCGGCCGGGCCGATGCCGATCTCGTCCGCGTACGGGGTGGCGAGAACCTCCGGCGCGACGCTGAACATGGGCGGCACCCAGAAGAGCAGCATCAGCACACGGAGCCGGCGGTCGGCGAAGATCTGCCGCGCGCCGGAGAGCGAGGACCGCAGCAGGGCGCCGCTGTCGCCACCTCTGGCCGGGCGCCTCTTCGTACCGAAGCGGAGGAGCAGCGCCGAGCCCAGGAACGTGCACACGGTGACGGTGAGGGCGCCGCGCGGGGGCACCACTGCCAGCAGCAGCCCGCCGAGCCCGAACCCGGTGAGCACGGCGCTCTGCGACACGATGCGCAGCAACGAGCGGCCCAGAACGAAGAGGTCGCCGTCGCCGAGGATGTCGGCGAGGGTCGCCGTGCGGGTGCCGTTGAAGACGGGTGAGATCGCGGCGATGAAGCAGCGCAGTACGAGCAGCGCGGCGACGGGTGTCACGGGCAGCACCATGGCGGCGGCGCACGCGGCACAGAGGAGATCGCACACGACGAGCACCCGCCGGGCCGGGTACTTGTCGGCGACCCCGGCGAGCAGGGTCCCGCCGACGAGGTAGGGCAGAAACCCGAGCGCGAAGGTGAGGGAGCTGAGCAGGGGCGACGAGGTGAGCCGGTAGACGAGGACGGTGAGCGCGATCTCGCTGACGACGACGCCGAGGAGCGACATGAGGTGTGCGACGAATACGGCGCGGAACTCGCGCACCTGGAACACGGCCCGATAGCCGGGGCCGGCGTCGGCGCTCGGGTGCCGCGAACTCCCGTCGCGGGCGGGGTGCTCGGCCTTCGCGGGACTGGTGCGGGGCGCGACCGTTTCCGGCAGGGCGAAGCCCTCGCCATCCGGCGCGGCAGCGCCACCCGGTCCGGGTACCCCCGCCTCGGGCGGGGCGGAGACGACTGCTCCGGGCACGCCGGCCTGCGGCCCGGCGGCGCCGGGGCGGGGGCCGCCCTCGGGGGGCGGCAGCGGCGGGTCCTCCGTGAGGTTCTCTTTCGGCATGGCCGACAGCCTGCCGATGCCCTCCCGGCCGGCCCTAGACTTTCGGCAACAGCCGAATCTTCCGGGGTGATCATGCCGTCCTACATGCACTTCGGCGAAGCCGATCTGCTGCGGATCCGGTTCGCCGTCTCCCCCCTCTGGGAGACTCAGAGCGCCGTACGCATCCTCAAGCGCCCCGACCGGCACGGCTATCACCTGCCCTGGCTGCGCCGGATACGCCAGGCCGCCGACAGGCTCGATCTCACCGCCCTGTGGCTGCTGATGCCGCAGCGCGGGCACAGCCCGGACTTTCTCGGGCCGCCGCCCATCGGGCCCGCCGCCTCCTTCGAGGAGGAGATCGCCGCCGTACGCCGGGCGGATCCCGAGGCCGCGCGGCACGACATGGCGTGGGCGCTCTCCTGCACCCCGGGGGCATCGGGCTCACCGCAGGGGCGGGCCCTCGTCGCCGATCCCGAGCGGGCCGTCCAGGAGCTCGCCGACGCCATGGAGTGCGCCTGGCACGCACTCGTCGAGCCGGACTGGCCGCGGCTGCGCGCTCTTCTCGAGGCCGATGTGGCGTTCCATTCGCGGCGGTTGGCGGAGACCGGCCTCGAGGGACTGTTCGCCGATCTCCACCCCAGGCTGCGCTGGGCCGACAGCACTCTGACCCTGGCCACGCCCGGTGACCATGTACGCGACCTCGGCGGCCAGGGCCTCATGCTGCTGCCCAGCGTCTTCTGCTGGCCCGACGTCGTGACCGGATTCGAACCGCCCTGGCAGCCGACCGTCGCCTACCCCGCACGCGGTATCGGCGCGCTGTGGGCACAGCCCGCGGGCTCTGCGCCCGAGGCGCTGGCCCGCTTGCTCGGCGCCAAGCGCGCCGCCGTGTTCCTCGCGCTCGACGAACCGGCCGGGACGACCGCGCTCGCGCATCTCCTCGGCCTCGCGCCGTCCTCCGTATCGGCGCATCTGTCGGTGCTGCGCGACGCGGGGCTGCTGACCGCCCACCGCTACGGCCACCAGGTGCTGTACGAGCGAACGCCGTTGGGTATCGCGCTCGCGGTGTCGCACCCCGGGGCGCCATGAAGGCGTCCGGGCGAGCGGTTCCGGGATCTGAGTGGTTTCAGGCGGAGAGGTGCCGTTCGACGGTCTCGACTTTGGAGTGGAGACCGTCGGTGACGCCGGGTCGGATATCGGCCTTGAGGACGACGGAGACGCGCGGCGCGCGGGCCTCGACCGCGGCGACGGCACGCTTGACGACGTCCATCACCTCGTCCCAGTCACCCTCGATCGAGGTGAACATCGCGTCGGTGCGGTTGGGCAGGCCCGATTCGCGGACGACCCGGACGGCGTCGGCGACATACTCACCGACATCCTCGCCTACGCCCAATGGGGTGACGGAGAAGGCGACGATCATGCCTCTACCGCGCTCTCGCGGCGGGCGCGGGAGGCGATGACCTCGTCCTCGGCCGCGCGCTTGAGCTTGCGCTCGGCGAAGAAGCCGCCGAAGGGGAGTACGGAGAGCACGAAGTAGAAGGCCGCGGTCTTCGCGTGCCACTTGGTGCGGTTCCAGGCGTCCAGCCAGAAGATCACGTACAGGATGAAGAGCACGCCGTGGATCGCGCCCATCACCGGGACCGCGTTGAACTCCGTTGTGCGCTTGAGCACCGAGCAGACCAGCAGCAGGAGGAAGGAGACGGCCTCCGGCGCGGAGACCAGACGGAGGCGGTGGAGGGACGAGGCGGTCTTGATGTCCACGGAGGCACCTTCGGGGAGGGGGGTCGTTGATCTTGTGAACGCGCTCACAAGCGCTCCCCCATTGTGGCAGCCATCTCCGCCAACCCGGGGTCCGGGGTGCCCCCCTGGGGGTGGTGTCCCCGGCACAACACAGCGTCGGGGTCCGGGGTGCCCCCGGGAAAACACGGCATCCGGGTCCATTTCAGGGTCCGGATCCTCCCAAAGGACCTGTTCGCGCAGCGCACCGGCGGCTAACGTCGCTCCGTGGCAATGTTCCGACTCCAAGGCAGCAAGGTGCTCGCCGTCGATATGACCGGCGACGCCGTCAAAGCGAAGAACGGCTCGATGGTCGCCTACGACGGCCAGATGGCGTTCAAAAAGATGTCCGGCGGCGGTGAGGGCATCCGCGGGATGGTCAGCCGCCGCCTGACCGGCGAGCAGATGACCATGATGGAGGTGAAGGGGCAGGGCACCTGCTACTTCGCCGACCGGGCGTCCGAGATCAACCTGGTGAACCTGCACGGCGACAAGCTCTATGTCGAGGCGAGCAATCTGCTCTGCACCGACGCCGGGCTGCGCACCGGGACGACCTTCACCGGACTGCGCGGCGGGGCGAGCGGCAACGGCCTGTTCACCACGACCGTCGAGGGCACCGGCCAGGCGGCGATCATGTCGGACGGCTCGGCCGTGGTGCTGCGGGTGACACCGCAGTACCCGCTCTCCGTGGACCCCGGCGCCTACATCGCGCACCAGGGCAATCTGCGGCAGGACTTCCAGTCCGGCGTGACCTTCCGGACCGTCCTGGGCGAAGGCGGCGGCGAGGCCTTCCAGATCCGCTTCGAGGGCGACGGACTCGTCTACGTACAGCCCAGCGAGCGCAACACCATCGGGGGCGACGTCTGATGCCGTTCCGCGAGATCAACTCCAAGATGGTCGAGGCGACGATCGTCCCCGGCCAGAAGATGTTCAGTCAGCGCGGCGCGATGCTCGCGTACAAGGGCGAGGTTTCGTTCACGCCGAACATCCAGGGCGGCCAGGGCGGCCTGGCGTCGATGCTCGGGCGGCGGGTGGCCAATGAGGCGACGCCGCTGATGACGGTCGAGGGCAGCGGCACCGTGATGTTCGGCCACGGCGGCCATCACATCCAGGTGATCCAGCTGACCGGCGACACCCTGTACGTCGAGGCGGACCGGCTGCTCGCCTTCGACGGGACGCTGCAGCAGGGCACGATGTTCATGGGCTCGCAGGGCGGGGTCATGGGGATGGTGCGCGGCCAGGTGACGGGCCAGGGCCTGTTCACCACGACACTCAAGGGCCACGGCGCGGTCGCGGTGATGGCACACGGCGGGGTGATCGAGCTGCCGATCACGCCGGGGCGGGCGGTCCATGTGGATCCGCAGGCGTATGTCGCGCACCACGGCGACGTACGCAACAAGCTCTCCACCGCGCTGGGCTGGCGCGACATGGTGGGGCGCGGCTCGGGCGAGGCCTTCCAGCTGGAGCTCAGCGGCAGCGGTGCGGTGTACGTCCAGGCGTCGGAGGAGAAACTGTGAGCACGCCCGTGATCTTCGACCCGATGACGCTGCCGAGCGACGACAACGTCAATGCGTACACCTTCTGCGTGGAGCTCAAATCCAGCCAGTGGTTCCTGCAGAAGGGGAAGATGATCGCCTACTACGGGCGCATCGACTTCAACGGCATCGGCCACGGCCGGCTCGACCGGCTGCTGCGGACCTCCTTCCACTCGCCGCTGCACGCGAGCGACTGGGTGGTGGCGGAAGGCAGCGGAAAGATGCTGCTCGCCGACCGCTCCTTCGATGTCAACTCCTTCGATCTGGACGACGGCAATCTCACGATCCGCTCCGGCAATCTGCTGGCGTATCAGCCGACGCTGGCGCTGAAGCAGTCGATCGTGCCGGGCTTTCTGACGCTGATCGGTACGGGGAAGTTCGTGGCCGCGTCCAACGGTCCCGTGGTCTTCATGGAGCCTCCGATCAGGGTGGACCCGCAGGCGCTGGTGGGCTGGGCCGACTGTCCGTCGCCCTGCCACCACTACGACCACGGCTATATGACGGGCGTGATGGGCGGGATGCGGGCGCTGACCGGGATCGGCGGAGCCTCGGGCGAGGAGCACCAGTTCGAGTTCGTAGGAGCCGGCACGGTGCTTCTGCAGTCTACGGAGGCGCTGATGGCCGAACAGGCGACCGGCGCGGTGCCACCGGAGGCGAGGGTTCCGGGGGGCCACGGTGCGGCCGGAGCCCCTGGCCAACACGGGGCGGGACCGCGTCTTCCCGGCCAGCTGGGGGACCTCCAGCGTCGCTTCGGCCTGTGAACGGTAGTCTGCGGAGTGTGACGTCGAACGCCTGCACCCTTGTTCGCGACTCTTGTCGCGCGCCGGGTGCCGTGCGTCACACTCCCCGTTTTCGTCCGTCTTTCAACTTCTTAGGTAGAATCCATATATGGAGACCGAGACGGCCACCCGCTGGCTTACCGACGACGAGCAGTGCGCCTGGCGCACCTATCTGGACGTCAACCGACTGCTGACGTACCAGATGGAGAAGGACCTCCAGCCGTTCGGCCTGACCAACAACGACTACGAGATCCTGGTCAACCTCTCCGAGTCGGCGGACCGGCGGATGAGAATGAGCGACCTCGCCGCGGCCACACTCCAGTCCAAGAGCCGCCTCTCGCACCAGATCACCCGCATGGAGAACGCGGGGCTGGTCCGCCGGGAGAACTGCGAGTCGGACCGGCGCGGACTGTACGCGGTCCTGACCGACCAGGGCACGGAAACGATGCAGAAGGTCGCGCCGCACCATGTCGCGTCCGTACGCAAGCACTTCATCGACATGCTCTCGCCGGAGGCGCTCGCGGATCTACGCGAGTCACTTTCGCCGGTCGCCGAGAATCTGCGCGGCCGACGCGGCAAGCCGTAGGCCCTTCGGACCCTCGGGCCTGTCCTGTGCGGCGGGTGGCAAGCTCGAACAGCCCACCGCCCGCCGCCGCTCGACGGCCGTCAGCCCTCCGTGATGCCCGCCACCAGTTCGTCCGCCGCGCGGTAGGGGTCCAGCTCGCCCGCCACGATCCGTTCCGCCAGCGCGCCGAGGCGGCGGTCGCCGTGCAGGTCCTGGATCCGTTCCCGCAGCGCCGTCACCGCGATGGTCTCCACTTCGCCGGCCGCACGGCGGGCGCGGCGTTCGGCGAGGACGCCGTGCTCCTCCATCCACGCGCGGTGCTTCTCCAGCGCCTCGACGACCTCGTCGATGCCCTCGCCCCGCGCCGCGACCGTCTTCACGATCGGCGGCCGCCAGTCGCCGGGGCCGCGCGCCTCGCCCAGTCCGAGCATGTGGTTCAGCTCGCGGGCCGTCGCGTCCGCGCCGTCCCGGTCCGCCTTGTTGACGACGTACACATCGCCGATCTCGAGGATGCCCGCCTTCGCCGCCTGGATACCGTCGCCCATACCGGGCGCCAGCAGCACCACCGACGTGTCCGCCTGCGAGGCGATCTCCACCTCGGACTGCCCCACGCCCACGGTCTCGACCAGGATCACGTCGCAGCCGGCCGCGTCCAGTACCCGGATCGCCTGCGGGGCGGCCCAGGCCAGACCGCCGAGGTGCCCGCGCGTGGCCATCGAGCGGATGTAGACGCCCGGGTCGGATGCGTGGTCCGACATCCGGACCCGGTCGCCGAGCAGTGCCCCGCCGGAGAAGGGCGAGGACGGGTCGACGGCGAGGACGCCGACCCGCTTCCCGGCCCGCCGGTACGCGGACACCAGCGCCGACGTGGACGTCGACTTGCCGACACCCGGCGAACCGGTCAGACCGACGACGTATGCCCCGCCCGCCAGCGGAGCGAGCGCCGCCATCACCTCGCGCAGCTGCGGTGACGCCCCCTCCACCAGCGAGATCAGCCGGGCGACAGCCCTCGGCCGGCCTTCCCGCGCCTGGGCCACCAGCTCGGGGACGTCCACCATTGCCGCTCCGTTCGATCGGTTACGTACGAGGGTTACTTGCCCGGGACGCGCACGATCAGCGCGTCACCCTGCCCGCCACCTCCGCACAGCGCGGCCGCACCGACACCGCCGCCACGGCGCTTGAGCTCCAGCGCCAGGTGCAGGACCACGCGCGCGCCGGACATGCCGATCGGGTGGCCAAGGGCGATCGCGCCGCCGTTGACGTTCACCTTTTCCGGGGACACCCCGAGGTCCTTCATTGACTGCACGGCAACCGCCGCGAAGGCCTCGTTGATCTCGATGAGGTCGAGGTCCTCGACGCCGAGGCCCTCCTTGGTCAGCGCGTGCTGGATGGCGTTGGACGGCTGCGACTGGAGGGAGTTGTCGGGGCCGGCCACGTTCCCGTGCGCGCCGATCTCCGCGATCCACTCCAGGCCCAGCTCCTCGGCCTTGGCCTTGCTCATCACCACGACCGCCGCGGCGCCGTCGGAGATCTGCGAGGACGTACCCGCGGTGATCGTGCCGTCCTTGGCGAACGCGGGGCGGAGCTTGCCCAGCGACTCCACCGTCGTCTCGGCGCGGATGCCCTCGTCCTTGGCGAAGACCACCGGCTCGCCCTTGCGCTGCGGGATCTCGACGGGCGTGATCTCCGCCTCGAAGATGCCGTTCTTCTGCGCGGCCGCGGCCCGCTGGTGCGACAGCGCCGCGATCTCGTCCTGCGGCTGGCGGGCGATGCCGAGCCGGGTGTTGTGCTTCTCCGTCGACTCGCCCATGGCGACGTTCTCGAAGGAGTCGGTCAGACCGTCGTACGCCATCGAGTCGAGCATCTCGATCGCGCCGTACTTGTAGCCCTCGCGCGACTTCGGCAGCAGGTGCGGCGCGTTGGTCATGGACTCCTGGCCGCCGGCGACGATCACGTCGAACTCACCGGCGCGGATCAGCTGGTCGGCCAGCGCGATGGCGTCGAGCCCGGAGAGACAGACCTTGTTGACGGTGAGCGCGGGGACGCTCATCGGGATACCGCCCTTGACCGCGGCCTGGCGGGCCGGGATCTGACCCGCGCCGGCCTGCAGCACCTGGCCCATGATCACGTACTGCACCTGATCACCGCCGATACCGGCCCGGTCCAGCGCCGCCTTGATGGCGAAGCCGCCGAGATCGGCGCCGGAGAAGGACTTGAGCGAGCCGAGCAGCCGACCCATGGGCGTACGGGCGCCCGCGACAATCACTGAAGTGGTACCGGACGTTCCAGACATGAGGCACGGCCCCTTGGATGAGGAGTGAACGAGGGTTTACTTCAATGTACTGAGCGGTACGGTCCCCGGTCACCGGGCAGCCGGTGTGATCGCGCGCACGTTGCGTAACCACCGTCCGGGGCGCTGCACTGGACCCATGCTGACGCGAATCGACCACATCGGGATCGCCTGTTTCGACCTCGACAAGACCGTGGAGTTCTACAGGGCCACGTACGGCTTCGAGGTCTTCCACTCCGAGGTCAACGAGGAGCAGGGCGTAAGGGAAGCCATGCTCAAGATCAATGAGACGTCCGACGGCGGCGCCTCGTACCTCCAGCTCCTGGAGCCGACCCGCGAGGACTCGGCCGTCGGAAAGTGGCTGGCCAAGAATGGTGAGGGCGTCCACCACATCGCCTTCGGCACCGCCGATGTGGACGCGGACGCGCAGTCCATCCGGGACAAGGGCGTGCGGGTTCTCTACGACGAGCCGCGTATCGGCTCCATGGGCTCCCGTATTACTTTTCTCCACCCCAAGGACTGTCACGGCGTTCTCACCGAACTCGTCACCTCTGCAACGGAGCACTGACCTCCGGATTCCCGGCCCGGTAGAGTGGGCGGTTCCGGGCCGGGGCCGGGTCGGGGCCGCGCCGCGTCCCCTCCGTTGATCTGTCACCATTCCCCGGGGGGCCGTTCGCCGGCGAACGGTGCTCGTACGGAGACAGTTGCGACCAGGGGACGGATGGGACCGCGCAGTGCGGGGCTACGAACGCCAGGAGAGCCACCGAGCTGACGACGACCACCTCTCGCGGTTCGAAGCCGAGATGGACCGGCTGAAGACCGAGCGGGAGAAGGCCGTCCAGCACGCCGAGGACCTCGGCTACCAGGTCGAGGTATTGCGCGCCAAGCTCCACGAGGCGCGCCGCAACCTCGCGTCTCGTCCTGCCTACGACAGCGCCGACATCGGCTATCAGGCCGAGCAATTGCTCCGTAATGCGCAGATTCAGGCCGACCAGCTGCGCTCGGACGCCGAGCGCGAATTGCGGGACGCCCGCGCGCAGACGCAGCGCATCCTCCAGGAGCACGCCGAGCACCAGGCACGTCTCCAGGCCGAACTGCACTCCGAGGCGAACCAGCGCCGCCAGCGCCTGGACCAGGAGCTGGCCGAGCGTCGGCAGACCGTCGAGGCGCACGTCAACGAGAACGTCGCCTGGGCCGAGCAGCTGCGCGCCCGCACCGAGGCGCAGGCCCGCCGACTTCTCGACGAGTCCCGCGCCGAGGCCGAGAAGTCCCTGGCCGCGGCC
Source organism: Streptomyces sp. NPDC002730 (assembly GCF_042888805.1). NCBI lineage: Bacteria > Bacillati > Actinomycetota > Actinomycetes > Kitasatosporales > Streptomycetaceae > Streptomyces > Streptomyces sp. NPDC002730. The sequence continues at coordinate 58,823 of NZ_JBIAQG010000007.1, read as the reverse complement.
CGTGCCGAGGCCACCCGGGTCGCCGAGGAGGCTCGCCAGCGGCTCGGTTCCGAGGCGGAGAACGCCCGCGCCGAGGCCGAGACGACCCTGCTGCGCGCCCGCAAGGACGCCGAACGGCTGCTGAACGCCGCATCGAACCAGGCGCAGGAGGCCACCTCCCACGCCGAGCAGCTGCGCTCCTCCACCTCCGCCGAGTCCGACCAGGCCCGTCAGCAGGCCGCCGAACTGAGCCGCGCCGCCGAGCAGCGGATCCAGGAGGCGGAGGAGAAGCTGCGCGAGGCCCGCGCGGAGTCCGAGAAGGTCCTGGCCGAGGCCAAGGAGTCGGCGGCCAAGCAGCTGGCGTCCGCCGAGTCCATCAACGAGCAGCGCACCCGTACCGCCAAGGCGGAGATCGCGCGGCTGGTCGGCGAGGCCACCAAGGAGTCGGAGGCGCTCAAGGCGGAGGCCGAGCAGGCGCTCGCGGACGGCCGCGCCGAGGCGGAGAAGCTGGTCGCCGAGGCGGGCGAGAAGGCTCGTACGGTCGCGGCCGAGGACTCCGCCGCGCAGCTCGCCAGGGCTGCCCGTAGCGCCGAGGAGGTGCTGACCAAGGCCTCCGAGGACGCCCGGCAGACCACCCGCAAGGCGGGCGAGGAGGCCGAGCGGATCCGCCGCGAGGCCGAGGCGGAGGCGGACCGACTGCGCGGCGAGGCCGCCGAGCAGGCCGACCAGCTCAAGGGTGCGGCCAAGGACGACACCAAGGAGTACCGCGCCAAGACCGTCGAACTGCAGGAGGAGGCGCGCAGGCTGCGCGGCGAGGCCGAGCAGCTGCGCTCCGAGGCGGTAGCCGAGGGGGAGCGGATCCGCGGCGAGGCCCGCCGCGAGGCCGTGCAGCAGATCGAGGAGGCGGCGAGCACCGCCGAGGAGCTGCTGACCAAGGCGCGGACCGACGCCGACGAAATGCGCACCGCGGCGACCACCGACAGCCAGCGTGTCCGTACGGAAGCGATCGAGCGCGCCACCACGCTGCGCAAGCAGGCCGAGGAGACCCTGGAGCGCACCCGCGCCGAGGCCGAGCGGCTGCGCGCCGAGGCCGAGGAGCAGTCCGAGGGCGTCAAGTCCGCGGCCGAGCAGGCGGCCGCCGATCTGCGCGAGGAGACCGAGCGCGCCATCGCGGCCCGGCAGGCCGAGGCCGCGGACGAGCTGACCCGGCTGCACACCGAGGCCGAGTCGCGTCTCGCCGCCGCCGAGCAAGGCCTGAGCGACTCCCGGGGCGAGGGCGAGCGGATCCGCCGCGAGGCCGCGGAGGAGACCGAGCGGCTGCGTGCCGAGGCCGCCGAGCGGATCCGTACGCTCCAGGCGCAGGCGGAGCAGGAGGCCGAGCGGCTGCGCAACGACGCCGCCGGCGACGCCTCGGCCACCCGCGCCGAGGCCGAGAACGTCGCGGTACGGCTGCGCACCGATGCCGCCACCGAGGCGGAGCGGCTCAAGACCGAGGCGCAGGAGAGCGCCGACCGGCTGCGGGCGGAGGCCGCCGCCGCCGCCGAGCGGGTGGGCGTCGAGGCAGCCGAGGCGCTCGCCGCCGCCCAGGAGGAGGCCAACCGCCGCCGCCGGGAGGCCGAGGAGATCCTCGACTCGGCGCGCAGCGAGGCGAACCAGGAGCGCGACCGGGCCCGCGAGCAGAGCGAGGAGCTGCTGGCCTCGGCCCGCAAGCGGGTCGAGGAGGCGCAGACCGAGGCGCATCGGCTGGTCGAGGAGGCCGACCGGCGCGCCACCGAGATGGTGTCCGCCGCCGAGCAGACCGCCCAGCAGGTTCGGGACTCCGTCAACGGCCTCCAAGACCAGGCCGAGCAGGAGATCGCCGGGCTGCGCTCGGCCGCCGAGCACGCCGCGGACCGCACCAGGACCGAGGCGCAGGAGGAGGCGGACCGGGTCCGCGCCGACGCGTACGCCGAGCGCGAGCGGGCCGCCGAGGACGCGGCCAGACTGCGGGCCAGGGCCCAGGAGGAGACCGAGGCCGCCAACGCGCTCGCGGAGCGGACCGTCGGGGAAGCCATCACCGAGTCCGACCGGCTGCGCGCCGACACCGCCGAGTACGCGCAGCGGGTGCGTACCGAGGCGACGGAGGCTCTCGCCTCCGCCGAGCAGGACGCCTCGCGCGCCCGCGGCGAGGCCCGCGAGGACGCCAACCGCATCCGCTCCGACGCCGCCGCCCAGGCCGACCGGCTCATCAGTGAGGCGACGAGCGAGAGCGAGCTGCTGCGCACCGAGGCGGCGGAGACGCTGTCCGGCGCCGAGGCGGCCGCGGCCCGGCTGCGCGCCGATGCCGAGCAGATCAAGGTGCAGGCCGAGGCCGAGGCGGAGCGGCTGCACGCCGGGATCCGTGCCGACGGCGAGCAGATCCTGGACGAGGCGCGTCAGGCCGCCGACAAGCGCCGCGGTGACGCGGCCGCCCAGGCCGACCAGCTGATCTCCGAGGCGAGCGGTGAGGCGGAGCGGCTGCGCGCCGAGGCCGCCGAGACGGTGGGCTCCGCCCAGCAGGCCGCCGAGCGCATCAAGTCCGAGGCCCGGAAGATCAAGGCAGACGCCGAGGCGGCGGCCGAGCTGATGCGTACGGAGGCCAGGGCGGAGGCGGACCGGACGGTGGACGAGGCGCGCGAAGCCGCGTCCAAGCGCCGTGCCGACGCCGCGGAGCAGGCCGACCAGCTCATCAACAAGGCCCAGGAGGAGGCGCTGCGCGCGGCCACCGAGGCCGAGGCGCAGGCCGACACGATGGTGGGCGCGGCCCGCAAGGAGGCCGAGCGGGTGATCGCCGAGGCGACCGTCGAGGGCAACTCCCGGGTGGAGAAGGCCCGTACGGACGCCGACGAGCTGCTGGTCGGCGCGCGCCGGGACGCCACCGCCATAAGGGAACGGGGCGAGGAGCTGCGGGCCCGGGTCGAGGCCGAGATCGAGGAGCTGCACGAGCGCGCCCGCCGGGAGACCGCGGAGCAGCTGAAGTCGGCAGGCGAGCGCGTCGACAAGCTGGTGAAGGCCGCGACCGAGCAGCAGGCCGAGGCCGAGGCAAAGGCCAAGGAGCTGCTGTCCGAGGCCAATTCGGAGGCCAGCAAGGTCCGGATCGCCGCGGTGCGGAAGGCGGAGGGGCTCCTCAAGGAGGCCGAGCAGAAGAAGGCCGAGGTGTTCCGGGAGGCCGAGCGGCTCAAGGCGGAGTCCGAGGCCGAGGCCGAACAGACAGTGACGGAGGGCAAGCGGGAGCTCGATGTGCTGGTGCGCCGCCGCGAGGACATTCAGGCGGAGATTTCCCGTGTCCAGGATGTACTCGAAGCATTGGAGTCGTTCGAAGCGCCATCCGGGGGCAACAAGGAGAATGGCGTCAAAGCGGGCGCGACAGCTGGGGTTACACGTTCGAGTGGCAAGTCATCCGAGACCTAGCCACTCAAAAGGCTGGACATTCTCCAGATCAAACGGGCATCCGCTCGATGACACGCCGCTTCGGCCCCTAGGATTCCCCCTATCACCTCACCGGTCTCATTCGACAGGAACCCCATGAGCGACACATCCTCCCCCTTCGGCTTCGAGCTCGTGCGGCGTGGTTACGACCGCGGTCAGGTGGACGACCGCATTACCAAACTCGTCGCCGACCGTGACAGTGCTCTGGCCCGAATCACCTCTCTGGAAAAGCGCATCGAGGAGCTCCACCTCGAGACGCAGAACGCCCAGGCCCAGGTCAGCGACGCAGAGCCGTCGTACGCCGGTCTCGGTGCGCGCGTCGAGAAGATCCTCCGCCTCGCCGAGGAGGAGGCGAAGGACCTGCGCGAGGAGGCCCGTCGCGCGGCCGAGCAGCACCGTGAGCTCGCCGAGTCCGCCGCCCAGCAGGTGCGCAACGACGCCGAGTCGTTCGCCTCGGAGCGCAAGGCGAAGGCCGAGGACGAGGGCGTCCGTATCGTCGAGAAGGCGAAGAGCGACGCCTCTACACTGCGTAGCGAAGCGCAGAAGGACGCGCAGTCCAAGCGCGAGGAGGCGGACGCTCTCTTCGAGGAGACCCGCGCCAAGGCCGCCCAGGCCGCCGCGGACTTCGAGACGAACCTCGCCAAGCGCCGCGAGCAGTCGGAGCGCGACCTGGCCTCGCGTCAGGCGAAGGCGGAGAAGCGCCTGGCGGAAATCGAGCACCGCGCCGAGCAGCTGCGCCTGGAGGCCGAGAAGCTGCGTACGGACGCGGAGCGCCGGGCCCGTCAGACGGTGGAGACCGCGCAGCGCCAGGCCGAGGACATCGTGGCCGACGCGAACGCCAAGGCCGACCGGATCCGCAGCGAATCGGAGCGCGAGCTGGCGGCGCTCACCAACCGCCGCGACTCGATCAACGCGCAGCTGACCAACGTCCGCGAGATGCTGGCCACGCTGACCGGCGCGGCCGTGGCCGCCGCCGGCACCCCCGCCGACGACGAGCCGATCTCCCGCGGCGTCCCGGCCCAGCAGTCCCGCTGAGTACGCACTCGTTCATCGGGTACGTCGCGTAGGTCGGAAGGACCCGTCAAGCCCCCTGCCACTCCGGTGGCGGGGGGCTTTGCGCGCCTTTAGCGTGGCCGCATGATTGAGCTCGAGGGCCTCACCAAGCGCTTCGACAGCACCACCGCGGTCGACCATCTGTCGTTCCGGGTGAGACCAGGTGTGGTGACAGGCTTCCTCGGCCCGAACGGCGCGGGCAAGTCGACGACGATGCGGATGATGCTCGATCTCGACAACCCGACCAGTGGCTCGGTGCGGATCGACGGCAAGCACTACCGCGACCTCGAGGAACCGCTGAAGTACATCGGCGCGCTGCTGGACGCCAAGGCGATGCACGGCGGGCGGAGCGCGTACAACAACCTTCTCTGTCTCGCCCAGTCGAACCGTATCCCCACCTCGCGGGTCGCCGAGGTACTGGACACCGTCGGACTGACCCCGGTGGCGAAGAAGAAGCCCAAGGGCTTCTCGCTCGGTATGAGCCAACGGCTGGGAATCGCCTCTGCGCTGCTCGGCGATCCGGAGATCCTGATGTTCGACGAACCTGTCAATGGTCTGGACCCCGAAGGAATTCACTGGATCCGCAATCTGATGAAGACTCTTGCCTGGGAAGGGCGGACGATCTTCGTCTCCTCGCATCTGATGAGCGAAATGGCCCTGACCGCCGACCACTTGATCGTGATTGGGCAGGGGCGACTTCTGGCCGACACATCAATGGCAGATTTCATTCACAAGAACTCCCGCAGTTACGTACGGCTGCGTTCGCCGCAGAAGGAGAGGCTGCGCGATGTGCTGCACGAGTCGGGGTTCATTGCGGTCGAGTCGGGCAATGGCATGCTGGAGGTCGACGGCGCGACCACCGCGCAGCTCGGTGAGCTGGCCGCCCGGCATCAGCTCGTTCTGCATGAACTGAGCTCCCAGCGCGCCTCGCTGGAGGAGGCCTTCATGCAGATGACGGCGGGCTCGGTCGAGTACCACGCGCACTCGACGGACGAGGGAGCGCCGCCGCCGGTCCAGCAGCCGGGTCTCCACTGGGGCCAGAGCTACCGGAGCAGCAAGGGAGCCTGACCCATGGCCTCGGTACCCGCCGTTCTGCAGTCCGAGTGGACCAAGATCCGTACGGTCTCCTCGACCACCTGGACACTGGTGAGCGCGCTCGTCGTCACTGTCGCGATGGGCGCCGCGCTCAGCGCGCTGCTGAAGTCGACGTTCGACGATCTGCCGCGGGAGGAGCAACTCACCTTCGACCCGACCTTCGTCAGCTTCTCCGGGATGATCCTGGGCCAGCTCGCGATGGTGGTCTTCGGAGTTCTGGTGGTCGGTACGGAGTACAGCTCCGGCATGATCCGTACCTCGCTCGCCGCCGTACCGCAGCGCGCCACCTTCATGTTCAGCAAGATCACGGTGGCCACGGTGCTGGCGCTGGTGGTCGGCCTGGCGACCAGCTTTCTCGCCTTCTTCCTGGGCCAGGCGCTGCTGGGCGACCTCCGTACGGACATCGGCGCGGACCATGTGCTGCGCGCGGTCGTCGGCGGCGGGCTCTACATGGGGTTGATCGCGCTCTTCTCGATGGGCGTGGCGACGATGCTGCGCAGCTCGATGCTCTCGCTCGGCATCCTGATGCCGTTCTTCTTCCTGGTCTCGCAGATCCTCGCGTCCGCGCCGAAGGCAAAGACGGTCGCCCGCTACTTCCCCGACCAGGCCGGCTCCAAGATCATGCAGGTGGTGCCGGACGCCATGGGCAGCGACAAGGCTCCGTACGGGCCGTGGGGCGGGCTGGGGATCATGGTCCTCTGGGTGGTCGCGGCGCTGCTGGGCGGTTATCTGGTGCTCAAGAAGCGGGACGCGTAGGCAAACCCGACACCATAGCGTTACGGCTTGGCCGGAACCGTCAAGGCATGGTTATCCTCCTAACTCTTACGGGGGCGTGCGGCCGGATGGCCTGGGCCCCGACGACCCGAAAGTCGATGGGGCTGGAGAATGATCGAGGCAGTCGGCCTGACAAAGCGCTATGGCGCCAAGACGGCCGTGTACAACCTTTCCTTCCAGGTACGGCCCGGCGCCGTCACCGGGTTCCTCGGCCCCAACGGCGCCGGCAAGTCGACCACGATGCGGATGATCCTCGGGCTCGACCAGCCGACCGAAGGCCATGTGACCATCGGCGGCCGCACCTTCCGACAGCTGCCGAACGCGCCCCGCCAGGTCGGTGCGCTCCTCGACGCCAAGGCGGTGCACGGCGGCCGCAGCGCGCGCAACCACCTGCTCTCGCTGGCGCAGCTCTCCGGCATCCCGGCCCGCCGGGTGGACGAAGTGCTCGGTGTCGTCGGTCTCCAGGAAGTCGCGAAGAAGCGCTCCAAGGGCTTCTCGCTCGGTATGGGCCAGCGGCTCGGCATCGCGGCCGCGCTGCTCGGCGACCCGCAGGTGCTGCTCTTCGACGAGCCGGTCAACGGCCTGGACCCGGAGGGCATCCTCTGGGTCCGCAATCTGATGAAGCAGCTGGCCTCCGAGGGCCGTACCGTCTTCGTCTCCTCGCACCTGATGAGCGAAATGGCGCTCACCGCCGACCAGTTGATCGTGATCGGCCGCGGGCAGCTGCTCGCGGACATGAGCGTCAAGGACTTCATCTCGCACAACTCCGCGGACTTCGCGCGGGTGCGGACGCCGCAGACCGATCCGCAGCAGCGCGAGAAGCTGTCCGCGGCGCTGACCGAGGCCGGCGGGCAGGTCATGTCGGAGCCGGACGGCGCGCTGCGGGTCACCGGGCTGCCGCTGCCGCAGATCAGCGATCTGGCGCACACCGCGGACGTACGTCTGTGGGAGCTGTCGCCGCACCAGGCCTCGCTGGAGGAGGCGTACATGCGGATGACGCAGGGCGCTGTCGACTACCGCTCGACGGCGGACCAGAAGTCGGGGCTGATGCAGCAGCAGCCGATGGGCTACTTCCCGCCACCGCAGCAGATTCCCGAGGTGCCGCAGCAGGGCTGGTACGCCCCGCCGCCGCCCCAGCCCGGCCAGAACCCTTACGCCGGAGCCCCCGGAGCCCCCGTGGCCCCTGCCGCGCCCGCCGCTCCTTCAACTCCTGCAGCTCCGCCCGTCGTGCCCCCGGCCGCTGCCGCGCCCGCCGACCTGACCAAGCCCGAGGACCCCCGATGACCACCCCGTACCAGCAGCAGGGCGCACCCGCCGCCGCGTACTCCTCGCCGATTCCGGTACGCAGCGCCAACCTCGGCGACGCGCTCGCCTCCGAGTGGACCAAGATCCGGTCCGTACGTTCCACGATGTGGACGCTCGGCGTCATGATCGTGCTGATGGTCGGCATCGGCGCGCTCTCGGCGGTGGCCGTCTCCGCCTCGGACGCCGATCTGGGCGATCAGTCGATCCTCTCGCTCGGCTTCTTCGGCGTACTGCTCGGCAGCATCTGTGTGATCACGCTGGGCGTGCTGACCATCGCGTCCGAGTACGGCACCGGCATGATCAGGACCACGCTCACCGCGTGCCCGAGCCGGGCCCGGGTGCTGACCGCCAAGGCGATCGTCTTCTTCCTGCTCGTCTTCGCGCTCACCACGGTGATCACCGCGCTCGTCGGCGCGCTGCAGATCGCGATCGTGGACCAGGGCTCGTCCACCGGCGAGGACTGGTTCCGCGCCACGGTGGGCGTCGGCCTCTATGTCGCGACGCTCGGTCTGCTGTCGCTCGCCGTCGGCACCCTGATCCGCCACTCGGCGGGCGCGATCACCATCATGATCGGTGTGGTGCTGCTGCCGCTGGTGCTGGCCATGTTCATGTTCTCGGAATCGCTGCGGGATCTGCAGCAGGCTCTCTTCGAGTACTCCATCCCGAATCAGATCGGCGTGCTCTACGACACCGCCGTGACCGAGTCGGGCCCGGCCGGCTGGGACCCGCTGTGGATCGCGCTCGGCGTGACGGCGGTCGCGCTGGCCGGCGCATACGCCTCGCTCAGCACACGCGACGTGTAACGGCCTCAGTACTTCGGCGCGTTACGGGACCGCTGCACCCTCGTGGTGCGGCGGTCCTTCGCGTTCCAGCACGCCTTGTGCCAGTGCCGCCGGTCGTCGACGCCGCCGTGCTCGGGCCAGGCGACCACATGCGGCACCGCGGACGGGATCTCCTGGTCGCAGCCGGGGCAGCGGTACCGCTTGCCCGCGGCACTTGCGCCGGCCACATGGCGCACCGACCACTCCTCGCCCTGCCAGGACTCGCTCCGTCCGAGGCCGCCGTACCTCTCGCCCGGCTCGCTGGTTTGCTCGGTCGGCTTCTCGCCGCCTCGGGGGCGGTTGCGGCGCGGGGACACGTGACACCTCATGGGGCAAGTCCGGACAGTTCCTCTTCCAGCCTACGGTCCACAGTCCGGGGTACATGCCCTGTACGGCGTGAGACCGTGGCACCCACAGGGGCCAGTTACCGGAAAATCGCAACAACTTCACGATGGGCCGTGCCTATGGCACGTGTCAGACGTTGTTGCCAGTAGGGGGAGTGACGCGTCGGCCGCAAGGAGGCAGAAGGCGATGCGCGTGGGAACGTTTGTACTGGCGGCCCAATTCCCGGGCCAGGGGCAGGGGGAGGCACTGCACCGGGCCGTGCGGTCCGCCGAGGTCGCGGAGGAGTCCGGCCTGGACTCCGTCTGGTTGGCCGAGCACCATTTCGTGTCGTACGGCGTGTGCCCCTCGGCCGTGACACTCGCCGCGCTGCTGCTCGGCCGCACCCGGCGGATCCGGGTCGGCACTGCGGTGAGCGTGCTGCCGAGCGCCCATCCGGTGGCGCTGGGCGAGCAGGCGGCACTGCTGCACCTCACCACCGGAGGGAGGTTCTCCCTCGGTGTGGGAAGGGGCGGGCCCTGGGTCGATCTGGAGGTCTTCGGCTCGGGCCTGGACGCGTACGAGAAGGGCTTTCCCGAATCCCTGGACCTGCTGCTGCGCTGGCTGCGCGAACCCCGGGTCGCCACCAACGGGGAACGATTCACCTTCCGCGAAGTCCCGGTCGTACCCAGGCCGGACGAGCTGATCGGCGGCCCGCCCGAGGGCCCCGAAGTGATCGTCGCCTGTACGTCCCCGAAGAGTGTGCAGCTCGCCGCCGAGCGCGGGCTGCCGATGCTGCTCGGGATGCACTGCGACGACGAGGAGAAGGCGCAGATGGTCGCCCTCTGGCGTACGCACGCGCTCGCCGCGGGCCGCTCTCCCGAGGAGGTCGAGGACGCCGGACACGTGTCGGCCGGAGTGGCCCAGATCGCGGACCGCCGGGCCGAGGCCACGGAGACTCTGGTGAAGGCGATGCCCGGCTGGCTCAAACAGGGGCTGGACGCCCATGTGACCGTCGACGGCCGGCGCCGCGCGATGCGGGACCCCGTGGGATACACGGAACTGCTGTGCGGGCTGCACCCGGTGGGTCCGCCTCGACTCGCGGCGGACCGGATCGCGGCCACCGCCGAACGTACCGGCATCACGCGCTTCGCGCTGCTGGCCGAGGGCTCGGGCGATCTGGCGGCCACGGAGGAGAATGTGCGGCGTCTTGGCACAGAGGTCCTGTCCCTGCTGGTCTGAGTCAGCCGTACGGGAGGTGCTGCCGCCCCGACACCAGTAGCACCTCCCACAATGCGGAGCGGCAGCAGAAGACTTCAGCAGTCGCGGAGTCCGGGCGACTGGTTGAGCAACTGGGCCCGGACGGAGGTGAAGCGGGCGAGCCGCTCGTCAACCGAGGAGTCCAGCGGGAACACCGCTACGCGGTGGCAGTTCTGGAATGCCAGGCGCACTCCGAAGTGCCGTTGCAGAGCACCGCGAATAGCGTCACTCGCGAGTGCGCGCAGCAGCTGACCACGTGCCTGCTCGTCCGGCGGGGGCGTCTGGTTGTCGGCGAAGTCGCCGCCGTCCACCTTCAGCTGAGCCACCAGAGAACTGATCATCTCCCATGCGAAGGGCAGGGAGGTCCGGACGCAGTCGACGAAGACAGCTTCGTCGACCTCGCCTCGCTCGGCCTGTTCCAACAGCGCCGGTGAGACGTCGAGCGACATGGGTTCTCCTCTCGCGGCCCCGGTGAACGGGGCCTTACGGGCAGGGAAGGAGGACAACGGACGACGGCGTCGCACGAACGACGTACGACGACGCAGAGTGCACGACCGACAACCTCCTGCTTCCACGGTAAGTGCGCTGACCGGAGGGCACCAGGAGATTGGGAACACAACCGGCCAAATAACGAAGGGGGCTTCCGGGGGCGAATCGCGCGCAACTGCTTCCGTCGAGTAGCGTTGCCGACCATGCGTCTTGTCATCGCCCGCTGCTCCGTGGACTACGCGGGCCGGCTCACCGCCCACCTGCCCTCCGCCCCCCGTCTGATCCTGGTCAAGGCAGACGGCAGCGTCTCCATCCATGCGGATGACAGGGCGTACAAACCACTGAACTGGATGTCCCCTCCCTGCACTCTGAAGGAGGGCGACGACAGTGTGTGGACCGTCGTGAACAAAGCGGGCGAGAAACTGATCATTACGATGGAGGAAATCCTCCATGACTCGTCGCACGAGCTCGGTGTGGACCCCGGTCTCATCAAGGACGGCGTGGAAGCCCACTTGCAGGAGCTGCTCGCCGACCGCATCGAGACACTGGGCAAGGGCTACAGCCTGATCCGGCGCGAATACCCCACGGCCATCGGCCCGGTGGACATCCTGTGCCGGGACTCGGACGGCGCGACGGTGGCGGTGGAGATCAAGCGGCGCGGTGAGATCGACGGCGTGGAACAGCTCACGCGCTATCTGGAGCTGCTGAACCGGGACCCGCATCTGGCGCCGGTGAAGGGCGTGTTCGCGGCGCAGGAGATCAAACCGCAGGCGCGGGTGCTGGCGACGGACCGCGGGATCGGGTGTGTGGTGCTCGACTACAACGCGCTGCGCGGGATCGACGACGACAAGCTCAGGTTGTTCTGACCGTCACGAGAAGAGTGCGTGAGTACGGCCCCGGGCGGCAATGCCGCCCGGGGCCGTACTGCATCAGCTGAAGGTCAGATCACCGGCGAGCCGGCGCTGGAGCCGGACGGTTCGGACGACCCGGGGGCGCTGCTGCTCGTGATGGGGGCGCTGGCCGATGACGATCCCCCCGAGGGTGGATTGGTCGGCGGCTGCGATGTCGTCGGCGGCGGGCTGGAGGGCGGCTGCGAAGACGGCGGGGGCGTGGTGGGCGGAGTCGACGGGGGCTTCGTCGGCGGAGTCGTCGGCGGCTTGGTCTCCGGGTTGGTCGGGGGCCTGCCCGACGTGGACGGCTTACCGCCCGGCCTCGACGAACTCGACGACGGCTTCCCGCCCGGCGTGGACTGCGCACCCGACGAAGAGGTCGCGCCCGGCGTCACCTTGTCCGGGTCCTTCGGGTCGCCGCCCCCGCCGCCGGGGCTCATGGTGGAGCCGTCCGTCGGCTCGTCCGCGTCCAGGCCGTTCTGCGAGTCGTCCTCGTTCGCGGACTGGCCGTTCCTGACCTTGTTGCCCGGCGCGTCGTTGTTGTCGGAGGTCGCGCCGAGCGTCACCACCGTGCCGAGCACGGCGGCGAGCAGCGCGCCCGCCCCCGCGGCAACGAGGTTGCGCCGGGCACCGCCGAGGAGCGAACGGCCGCGGCCCGGCCATGTGCCGCCCGCGGGCGTCTCCCGCCGCGACACAGTCGCCGCAGGCTCGTCCGCGGACTTCCGCAGACCCACAGAACCCGGTCCCGAGAGCTGTCCCAGCCCCGAGAGCGGCACGGCTGCCGGTACGCCTCCGGGCGGCGACGCCGACTCCTCGTAGCGCGCGGCAGGCACCTCCTCGCCCGCCGGGGTGCGTCCGCCGGACACCGGGCCGCCCGCGCGGTCCGCCACGAGCGCCAGCGCCCTGCGACCCGCGACCGTGCCGCGCTTGTCGGCGAGCGCCCCGCGCATGCCGATCGAGGCCTCCAGCTCGGCACGCGCCCGCTCCAGGCTGCCGTTGCAGAGCGCCAGAACGCCCAGTTCATGGTGGAAGTACGCCTCTTCGGCCACTTCGCCCGCCAGCCGGGCCGCTTCCGAGCCGACCCGCAGGGCCCGCTCCCAGGCGCTCCAGTGCTGCCCGGCCGCGAAGGCGGGCGCGGCGCTGCGGGCCAGCAGTACGGCCGTGCTGGGGTGTCCGGACTCCTGGCCGGGCACGAGCGCGGTCAGCGCCGCGAGCACGGCGTCCGCCTCGGCCACGGCCCGCTCGGGCGTCACCGACGGATGCCCGGCCCACCAGGCGTAGTGCTGGGCGGCGGTGTGGGCGTGAGCCGCCGCGTCACTTGCGTAACCCTTCTCCGTCAGCTGCGCGATCACGCCGGCCGCCAGCCGGTAGCGCGCGCCCACCGGGGTGAGCAGCCCGCAGCTCATCAGCTCGCCGATGGCGGCATCCGCGTGTGTGTCCCCGACAAGTGCCGGCAGATGCGCCTGGTGCGGGACCTCGCCGCCGAGCGCGACGGCGAAGCGCAGGGTCTGGCGGGCGGACTTGCTCAGCCGGGAGGCGAGCAGCGCGGCGGGCGCGGCACCCTCCGCCAGGCTCGGCAGCGGTACATCGCCCCCCTCGACGCGGTCGGCGGGCGTGTAGGGGTCGAAGTCCTCCGGGTCGGCACGCAGGGCGTCGCACTGCCGCAGCAGCGCGCCCGCCTGTACGAAGCGCAGCGGCAGGCCCTCGGACTCGAACCAGAGGTCGCCCGCCCAGTTCGCCTCGTCCTCGGTGAGCGGCCGATCCACGGCGCGCTGCAGCAGCTCCAGCGAGGCGCTTCGGCCGAGACCGCCGAGGAAGACCTCTTCGAGGTGTGAGTCCGCGGCGGGCGCGGCGACGTCGGGTGTGGCGGCGACCAGGAAGGCGCATTCGGGTGCGGCGTCCAGCAGTTCGCCGAGCGCGGCGCCACCGAACTCCAGGTCATCGAGGAGGACGATCGCACCGATGTCACGGACGAGCTCGAGCAGCCCGGCCTGGTCGGGCCGGTGCCGAGGAGCCTTGTGGACGACGGCGTAGAGCTCGTGCAGCAGCTCGGTGGGGGTGCGGTTGTGGCCGCTGAGGCGTACGACGCCGTCGGGCGCGAGATCCGCGCACTCCTCCGCGACGGTGTCGAGCAGTGCGCTGCGTCCGGAGCCCGCAGGGCCGGTGAGCCGCACCGAGCGGCCGCGGCCCAGCAGCCGTACCAGCCGCCGGCGCTCCTCGTCGCGCTCCAGCAGCGGGAGCCGCGGGGCGGGAGGCCCTGCCGGTACGGGCGGCTGCGCCGCGCGCTGCAGCTCGGTGCGCTCGGCGGCGGTGTGCCGGGCCGGCGACGCGGGCCGTTCACCCGGCGGGCAGGGCTCGATCTCGCTGCCGTCGACGGGATTGACGGTGAGCAGAAAGTCGCCCGAGACGAGTTGGACGGTACGGGCGAGCGTCGGCGCGGACTGTCCGAAGTCCGGCGTGGTGGCGTCGCGCGGCGTGCGGGCCTGGCCCGCGCCCTCGCCGAAAGTGTCGTTGTCCATGGTCCAAGCCCCCCAGATGCGCTTCGCTTAGCTTCGTCTCCGCCAAGATCATTTGATTTCCTGGAGGCGGAGCCGCGTGCGGATGTGTCCCTCCCGGCTTTCTGCACGCCCCGCTGTAGCTTCGGTCCGGTGCCCACCGCATGGGTACGTCGAAACGGCAGGCGACCGAACCTTAGACCTTCGCTCAGTATCTATGCACCAGGGGGGTGCTGACCCGCCCGTGACGTCACAGTCTCGTGAGGATTGCGAGCGTCATAACGGTTCACACCCGAGGAAGCGTTTCGGCCGCGATGCCGCCTTCGATGGCGAGGATGCGATGCAGCCGGGTTGCCACCAGTAGTCGCTGCATCTGCGGGGGGACTCCGCGCAGCACCAGTCGGCGGCCGCACCGGCCGGCCCGGCGGTGTGCGCCCATGATGACCCCGAGCCCGGTGGCGTCCCAGGAGTCGAGATCGGTCAGGTCGAGCACCAGGTCGCCGGCTCCGCTGTCGACGGCCGAGTGCAGGACCGTACGGGCGTCCGCCGCGCTGCGGACGTCGAGGCGGCCCCCGACGACCAGCTCGGCGTGGTCGCCCCTGATGTGCATATGCGCTCCCCGAGAGTGCTTCAGTGCCCTGTGTCTGTCTGTGCTGACTGTCTGCTTCTGTCTTGTTCCGTCTTGCAACAACTGACTGCCGCACGGGCAGAGCGGTTGCTGCTTGTGAGCGAACCGATACCGAATTCACCCCGACGGGTGATACCAAACCGGTCGATGAGGGTCAGTGCTTGTAGAAGCCCTGCCCGCTCTTGCGGCCGATGTCACCGGCATCCACCATCCGGCGCATCAGCTCCGGCGGCGCGAACTTCTCGTCCTGGGACTCGGTGTAGATGTTGCTCGTGGCATGCAGCAGGATGTCCACGCCGGTGAGGTCGGCGGTGGCGAGCGGCCCCATGGCGTGGCCGAAGCCCAACTTGCAGGCGATGTCGATGTCCTCGGCGGACGCTACGCCCGATTCGTACAGCTTCGCGGCCTCGACGATGAGCGCCGAGATCAGGCGCGTGGTGACGAAGCCTGCGACGTCGCGGTTGACGACGATGCAGGTCTTGCCGACCGACTCGGCGAACTCTCGCGTGGTGGCGAGCGTTTCGTCGCTGGTCTTGTAGCCGCGCACCAGCTCGCACAGCTGCATCATCGGGACGGGCGAGAAGAAGTGCGCGCCGACGACCCGCTCCGGACGCTCCGTCACTGCCGCGATCTTCGTGATCGGGATGGCGGAGGTGTTGGAGGCGAGGACGGCGTCGTCCCGTACGAGCTTGTCGAGCGTACGGAAGATCTCGTGCTTGATCTCGAGCTTCTCGAAGACCGCCTCGACGACGATGTCCGCGTCGGCGACGGCGTCCAGGTCGGTGGTGGTCGTGATGCGCGCCAACGCCGCGTCGGCGTCGGCCGCTTCGAGCTTGCCCTTGGAGACGAACTTGTCGTACGAGGCCTTGATGCCGTCCCTGCCGCGGGTCAGGGCCGCGTCGGTGACATCACGCAGCACGACCTCCCAGCCCGCCTGGGCCGAGACCTGCGCGATACCGGACCCCATGAGTCCGGCCCCGATGACGGCGAGCTTCCTGGCCACTGCGGCACTCCTTAACACCCGTTTACATCTGGACTCTCTGCGGGAGGTTAGCGCCAGTGAGGGGCCGTGTGGCGGTGAAGAGATACGCGTCACGTCTCGAATGACGGACATCACACTGGTACAGCCGATCAGGCTTCCCGGACCGCGTACTTGAGCACCGTCTCCCCCAGCACGTCCTCCATGTCGTCGAGGAGGTCCAGGGACTCGCGGGAGACCTCGTCGGGTTTGCGGCCGGCCACCATCTCGCGGCCGATCACCCCGAGCAGGGTGGTCTGCACCCAGCAGAGCTGACCGGCGATCAGCGTCGGCAGCTGATCGGCGGGGTCCGCGCCGGTCTCCTCGCGGAGAGTCTCCTCCAGGTGCTCAAGGGCCTCCTGGTTCATGCGCCACAGCCGGGACCGGAGACTGTGGGCCTCCCAGATGACCTGGATGAACTGGCTGTAGCCCGCGAAGAGCCCGACGTTCGGCGAGACGGCCCGCACCTCCTCGCGCAGCTCTCGCAGTACGGCCTCGGCAGCCGACTCGCCTTTGTCACGGGCCCGCACATACCGCGAGAGCCGCTCCACAACGCCCTTGCTGCGGTCGAGGAACAGGTCCTCCTTGGCGGGAAAGTAGTTGTAGACGGTGTTGACGGAGACGTTCGCGGCCTCGGCGATTTCGGCGATCGTGACCGCGTCGAAGCCGCGCTCCAGGAACAGACCGGTGGCCACGTCCGAGATGAGCTGCCTGGTCTGCCGCTTCTTCCGCTCCCTGAGCCCCTCTGCCATGACGCCATCCTAAGGGGTTTGCTGGACTCGCTGAAAACTTGGGGTCATTGTAAAATTTAAGAGACTCTGTTTTTCTGGCTGCCATGGCAATCATCAGTACGGCCGGGCTCGCCCGGACCTTCCAGACCAAGAGCGGCCCGGTGGAGGCCGTGCGCGGCATCGACCTGACCGTCCAGCCGGGCGAGATCCTCGGCTTCCTCGGCCCGAACGGAGCGGGCAAGACCACCACCCTGCGAATGCTGACCACACTGCTGCCGCCCACGGGCGGCGCGGCCACGGTCGCCGGCTTCGATCTGGTCGGTGACCCCGCGGGAGTACGCCGCAAGATCGGCTATGTCGCCCAGTCCGGTGGTGTCGATCTGCACATCTCCGTACGCGAAGAGCTGGTCACACAGGGCCGGCTCTACCGGCTGTCCAAGGCCGAAGCCGTCGCCCGGGCCGACGAGCTCGCTCGCGACCTCGACCTCACCGACCTGCTCGACCGCAGGTGCGCCGCACTCTCCGGCGGGCAGCGGCGTCGGCTCGACATCGCGATGGGGCTCACCCACCGGCCGGCGGTGCTCTTCCTCGACGAGCCGACCACCGGCCTCGACCCCGGCAGCCGGGCCGATCTGTGGGACCTGGTGCGCCGGCTGCGCGACGAGCACGGCACCACCGTCTTCCTCACCACGCACTACCTCGACGAGGCGGACGCACTGTCCGACCGGCTGGTCGTCGTCGACAAGGGCGTGGTGGTGGCCGAGGGGACGCCGGCCGCGCTCAAGCTGAGGTACGGCGGCGCGATCGACGCCACCTTGCAGGACACCTTCCTCGCCATCACCGGGCGCGGCATCGCGCCCAAGGACACCGCCCCCGTCGCCGTATAGGACTTCCCGATAGGACGCCCCGATGCCTTCACTTCTCTCCGACACCGCGCTGGTCTTCGGGCGGTACGCACGCCAGACCCTGCGCTCCAAGTTCCAGATGCTCTTCGGCGCGCTGATGCCTCTGCTGTATCTGCTCTTCTTCGGGCCGCTGCTCACCGATCTGCCGCTCGCTTCGCAGGGCGACTCCTGGCAGATTCTCGTCCCTGGCCTGCTGCTCCAACTCGGCCTGTTCGGCGCGTCGTTCAGCGGTTTCGCGATCATCATCGAGAAGCAGTCCGGCGTGGTGGAGCGGATGCGGGGCACACCCGTCAGCCGACTCGCCCTGCTCCTTGGACGGGTGCTGCGCGATGCCGCCCTGCTGGTCTTCCAGTCGCTGCTGCTGGTGCTGGCGGCCGTGCTGATGGGTCTGCGGGCGCCGCTCGGCGGAATCCTCATCGGCTTTGTCTTCGTGGCCGTACTGGCCGTTGCGCTGGCCTCGCTCTCGTACGCGCTGGCTCTGAAGGTCTCCAAGCCGCAGGAGTTCGGTCCGGTCATCAACGCCGTGAGCATGCCCTCGATGCTGCTCTCCGGGCTGATGCTGCCGATGGCACTCGCGCCCGGGTGGCTGGACGTGCTGTCGCACTTCATGCCGTTCCGCTATCTGGTGGACGCGGTGCGGGCCGGATATGTGGGCGACTACGCGAGTACGGCGATGCTGTACGGCGTACTCGTGGCGGTCGCCTTCGTGCTCGGGTCCGTGACGGTCGGCACACGTGTCTTCCGCAGGGCCGGCGCGTAACTAGGCTGGTCGCATGGTCAACCTCACGCGCATCTACACCCGCACCGGCGACCAGGGCACGACGGCCCTCGGCGATATGAGCCGGACGGTCAAGACCGATCTACGGATCGCGGCGTACGCCGACGCCAACGAGGCCAATGCCGCCCTGGGCACGGCCGTCGCGCTGGGACAGCTGGACGCGGAGGTCGTACAGGTCCTCGTCCGCGTCCAGAACGACCTCTTCGACGTGGGCGCGGATCTGTGCACCCCCGTGGTCGAGGAGCCGGAGTATCCGCCACTGCGGGTCGAGCAGTTCTACATCGACAAGCTGGAGGCGGACTGCGACCGCTTCAACGAGGAGCTGGAGAAGCTGCGCAGCTTCATCCTGCCGGGCGGTACGCCGGGGGCGGCGCTGCTGCACCAGGCCTGCACGGTCGTACGGCGCGCGGAGCGCTCGACCTGGGCGGCGCTGGAGGTGCACGGCGACATCATGAACCCGCTGACGGCCACGTATCTCAACCGCCTCTCCGACCTCCTGTTCATCCTGGCGAGGACCGCGAACAAGGAGGTCGGGGACGTGCTCTGGGTACCCGGCGGCGAGCGGTAGGCCACTGGCCCGGGGCTCCGCCCGAGGCCCCGCGCCGCACACGCCTGCGAGGCTTGAGTTTCCTAGCGCTCGACGCGGACGCGTTCGCGCTCCGCCACCGGGGCCTTCTTCGGGAAGAGCGTGTAGCTCCCGGCGATGATCACGTTGATGCCGATGGCGAAGAGCATCTTCTGCTGCCACATGCGCAGCGAACCGACGTCACCGTCGCCGCCGACGTACCAGATCGCGGCCTGCAGCAGGCCTATGGCGACCACCGCGGCGACGATCCAGCGGATGGCCGTCCTCCACTCGTGGACCATGCGGGCGGTGCCGTACTTCGGCGGCTTCACGGGCGGCGGGCCGCCGGCGAAGCGGTGCGCGACCCGGGCGTCGACCCATTTGATCGTGTGGTGGCCCAGGGCCACGGTGAAGCCGATGTAGACCGCGGCGAGTCCGTGCTTCCAGTCCGGTGCGGCGCCGTTCTTGAGGTCGATCGCCGTCACGACCAGCAGGACGACCTCCAACAGCGGCTCGCAGAGCAGCACGGCAGCTCCCAGACGCGGCATCTTCGCCAGGTAACGCAGAGCCAGTCCGGCGGCCAGCAGCACCCAGAAGCCGACCTCGCAGATCACGACCAGCGTGACGATCACAGCACTCTCCCTTCCTTCTGGCTCCACACTTCCGTCCGTACGGCGGTGATTCGTCGTCGGCAGTGACGAAGTGGCACTGCATCCTTCGATGTAGTCGGCCTTCACCCGCGACGTGGAGGCCCGCGCGCCGCCCGCCGTGTTTGATGGGTCTGTGACCGCTCTCCCCCGCCCCCACCGCGACGATGTGCTCATCGCCGTGGTCGGCTTCCTCGGCGGCCTGCTGCTCTGGTCGCTGGGCCTGGACAGCCGTAGGGGGCACGGTTTCGACCCGCGCGCGCTCGCGCTGCTGCCGCTTGCGGTGATGAGCGGGGCGGAGCTGCTGCGCCGGACGATGCCGAACACCGCGCTGACGATCGGCTGTCTGGCGATGCTGGCCGACCCGTTCACCGCCGGGAATGTCGCCACGATCGCGCTGTTCACGGACCTGGTGTACGCGGCGGTCCTCTACGGCACTCCGGCCGCCGCTCGCCGTATCCCCGCCGTGTCCATGGTGGCCACCGCCGCCGTCACCGTCACCGCACTTGTCGTCTTCCAGGATGCGCAGGCCGTGCTGCTCGGTCTGCTCTTCGCGGTGGTCACGGTGGCCCCCGCCTGGACCGGCGTGAGCGTACGCACCCACCGCGACGCCGCCGAGGCGGCCCGGCTGCGCGCCGAGCAGACCGCACTGCTCGCCGAGATCGACCGCACCCAGGCGGTGACTGCCGAGCGCGCCCGAATGGCCCGCGAGCTGCACGACATGGTCGCCAATCACCTCTCGGCGATCGCCATCCACTCCACGGCCGCGCTCTCCATCGACGATCCGAAGACCTCCCGCGACGCTCTCGGCGTCATCCGCGAGAACAGCGTCGACGGCCTCGCCGAGATGCGGCGGCTGATCGGGCTGCTGCGGGACAGCGGCGGCGACACGGAGCCGTCCGCCGTGCCGAGGCTTTCCGGCGTGGACTCGCTGCTGGAGCAGGCACGGACGAACGGCGCCTCCAACGGCCTGGAGTTCACACTCACCGACACCCGCGCGGAGAACCTCCCGCTGCCCGCGCCGGTCGAGCTCGCGGCGTACCGCATCATCCAGGAGTCGCTGACCAATGCGCTCAAGCACGCCTCTCCCGGGGGGATAACGGTCGTGCTCGGCCGGGACGGGCAGACGCTGACGGTAGGCGTCACCAGCCCGTACGGGGACCGGCCCGGACCGCGCGCCCCCGGCTCGGGGGCCGGTCTGGTCGGTATGCGCGAGCGCGTGGCGCTGCTGGCGGGTTCCTTCGACTCCGGGCCGGTCACCACCGCGGACGGAGCCAGGATCTGGCAGGTACGGGCGGAGCTGCCCCTCGATGAAGGGAACGGGAAGGCATGACGATCCGGGTACTGGTCGCGGAGGACCAGAGCGCCGTACGCGCCGGTCTGGTCCTCATCCTGCGCAGCGCGCCGGACATCGAGGTGGTCGGTGAGGCGGCGGACGGCGAGGAAGCGGTACGGCTCGCCCGCGAACTGCGCCCGGATCTCGTACTGATGGATGTCCAGATGCCGCGGCTTGACGGGGTGTCGGCGACCCGGCTGGTCGTCGCCGAGCAGCTTGCCGACGTCCTCGTGCTGACCACGTTCGATCTGGACGAGTATGTCTTCGGGGCGCTGCGAGCGGGGGCCGCGGGCTTTCTGCTGAAGAACACCGAGGCCAACGACCTTCTCGAGGCGGTGCGCACAGTGGCGCGCGGCGAGGGGCTCATAGCACCGGCCGTCACCCGTCGGCTGATCGCGGAGTTCGCGACGCCTCAACCCGTACGATCCGCGGACGCGCCCGACCCCGCGATCCTCGACCCACTCACCAGACGCGAGCGCGAGGTGCTTTCGTGCATCGGTGAGGGGATGTCGAACGCCGAGATCGCGGGCCGACTCGACATGGCGGAGGCCACGGTGAAGACCCATGTGAGCAGGCTGCTGGGCAAGTTGGCGCTGCGCAGCCGGGTCCAAGCGGCCGTATTGGCACAGGAGTTGGGCATCTGACGGGCGGCCAACCCGGCGCCCGACCCATCTCCGACCCATCTCCGACCCGCCTCCGACCCACCGTCCGATCAGCACCTCACTCGCAACCCGGCCCGCATCCGATCCCACCCCTTCCCCACCCACCACAGCTGTGGTCTGGACCTATTGACGATTGGTCCAGACCTTCCTACTCTCACCGCACACGCTGCGGAGAGCCGTCGCAGGGTGCGCAGTTCACGGACCACCCCGAATGTCCGTCCGCAACTCGAGGAGCACCCCTTGAGCACCCAAGCCCCCCTGCACCGAAGAAAGTTCAAATCCAGAGCCGTCGCGGGTCTGACTGCGCTGCTGCTCCCCCTCGCCGCCATGGTCGGCCTCGCCTCCCCCGCAGAGGCCGCCGCGTCGGCCACCGCGAGCTACGTCAAGGTCTCCGACTGGGGATCCGGCTTCGAGGGCAAGTGGACGGTGAAGAACACCGGCACCACCTCCCTCGGCTCCTGGACCGTCGAGTGGGACTTCCCCTCCGGTACTTCCGTCACCTCCGCCTGGGACGCCGACGTCACCAGCTCCGGCACCCACTGGACCGCCAAGAACAAGAGCTGGAACGGCACTCTCGCCCCTGGCGCCTCCGTCTCCTTCGGCTTCAACGGCGCGGGCCCCGGCGCCCCCTCCGGCTGCAAGCTCAACGGCGCCTCCTGTGACGGCGGCAGCGTCCCCGGCGACAACCCGCCCTCCGCCCCCGGCACCCCGAGCGCGTCCAACATCACCGACACCGCGGTGACGCTGAGCTGGACCGCCGCCACCGACGACAAGGGCATCAAGAACTACGACTTGCTGCGTGACGGCGCCAAGGTGGCGACGGTGACCGGCACGACGTACACCAACACCGGGCTCACGGCCGGCACCGACTACTCGTACACCGTCCAGGCGCGTGACACCGCCGACCAGACAGGACCGGTCAGTGGCGCCCGCGCGGTCCGCACCACCGGCGGTGGCGGAGACCCGGGCCCCGGCCCCGGCTCCACGGTCAAGCTCGGCTACTTCACCGAGTGGGGCGTCTACGGACGCAACTACCACGTGAAGAACCTGGTGACCTCCGGCTCCGCCGCCAAGATCACGCACATCAACTACGCCTTCGGAAACGTCACCGGCGGCCGCTGCGCGATCGGTGACTCCTACGCCGACTACGACAAGGCGTACACCGCCGACCAGGCCGTCGACGGCGTCGCCGACACCTGGGACCAGCCGCTGCGCGGCAACTTCAACCAGTTGCGCAAGCTCAAGGCGAAGTACCCGAACATCAAGGTGCTCTGGTCGTTCGGCGGCTGGACCTGGTCCGGCGGCTTCGGCCAGGCCGCGGCAAACCCCGCGGCCTTCGCGCAGTCCTGCTACGACCTGGTCGAGGACCCGCGCTGGGCCGATGTCTTCGACGGTATCGACCTGGACTGGGAGTACCCGAACACCTGCGGTCTGTCCTGCGACACCAGCGGCGCGGCCGCCTTCAAGAACGTGATGCAGGCGATGCGCGCCAAGTTCGGTACGAACAACCTGGTCACCGCGGCCGTCACCGCGGACGCCTCGTCCGGCGGCAAGATCGACGCGGCCGACTACGGCGGCGCTGCCCAGTACGTCAACTGGTACAACGTGATGACGTACGACTTCTTCGGCGCCTGGGCCGCACAGGGCCCGACCGCCCCGCACTCCCCGCTCACCTCGTACCCGGGCATCCCGCAGGCGGGCTTCAACTCCGCCGAGGCGATCGCCAAGTTCAAGGCGAAGGGCGTGCCGTCGGCCAAGCTGCTGCTGGGCATCGGCTTCTACGGGCGCGGCTGGACCGGAGTGACCCAGAGCGCGCCGGGCGGCACCGCCACAGGACCCGCCCCGGGCACCTACGAACAGGGCATCGAGGACTACAAGGTCCTCAAGAACAGCTGCCCCTCCACCGGAACGATCGCCGGCACGGCGTACGCGAAGTGCGGCAGCAACTGGTGGAGCTACGACACCCCGGCCACCGTCGGCTCCAAGATGAGCTGGGCGAAGGGCCAGGGCCTGGGAGGCGCGTTCTTCTGGGAGTTCAGCGGTGACACCACGAACGGAGAGCTGGTCGGCGCGATCAACAGCGGTCTGAACTAGCTGCTCGAACCAGCACCGCGTACACAGCGAAGCCCGGGAGACCTGCTCTCCCGGGCTTTGTCACACTCTCAAGCTACGTTGACGCGCTGGCCGGGCGGAGCCGCCTCCAGCCAGGCGAGGAATCCGGTGAGCGCGTCCTCACTCATCGCCAGCTCCAGGCGTGTCCCGCGGTGGTGACAGCCGAGCACGACCGCGTCGGACAGCAGCGCCAGCTCCTCCTCGCCCTCGGGCTTACGGCGCGCGACGACCTCGATGGCCGAGCGCTCCAGGAAGCGGCGCGGGCGTGGGGCGTACGAGAAGACCCGGAACCACATGATCCGGTCACCGCTGTAGCGGGCGACGCCGTACACCCATCCCTTGCCGGAGCCATCGGTCTCCTCCGGGACGTTCCAGCGGAGGCTGCAGTCGAAGGTACCGCCGGAGCGCTGGATCAGCCGCCGGCGCAGTCCGAAGACGAAAAGCCCGATCACCACCAGTGCGACGACCAGGCCGCCCACAAGAAGAGCGAGGAACATCTCCACCGACCTCCTCGCATCGTCCAGTAACGGGAATACCGCTCGTACCTTCACCTGCATCTGCCTCAGCCGCGGCACGCCCTGGAGAGTTCCAGGCCGGGCCGCGGCTGACGCGAGTGTGTCTGTCCGGGGAGCGACCCCCAGACCCCCGAAGGGACTGTCGGCGGGGTGCCTAGTGCACCGCCACCGCGCGCAGACGGACATCGGCGCGCCGCTCTGCGGCGGCGTCCTCGTCCGACTTCGCGCGCTCCAGCGCACGCTCGGCGCGCTGTGCGTCGATCTCGTCCGCCAGCTCGACGATCTCCGCCAGCAGAGAGAGCTTGTTGTCCGCGAAGGAGATGAATCCACCGTGGACAGCAGCGATGACGGTCCCGCCTTCGCTCGTACGAATGGTCACCGGGCCCGATTCCAGCACACCGAGCAGCGGCTGGTGACCGGGCATGACGCCGATGTCGCCGGACGTGGTGCGCGCGACGACCAGGGTGGCCTCGCCGGACCAGACCTGTCGGTCCGCGGCGACCAGCTCGACATGCAGCTCAGCAGCCAAGGGTGGCTCCTCGGGTCACCACCCGGCGGTTCTGCCGGGTGTTGGGTCAAATTCTAGTGGGCGTTGTGAGAGGGGCGGGACACACCCGCCCCTCTCACGGAGTCACGGGCCTCAGGAGACGCCGAGCTCCTTGGCGTTGGCCTTGAGGTCCTCAATGCCACCGCACATGAAGAACGCCTGCTCGGGGAAGTGGTCGTACTCACCGTCGCAGATCGCGTTGAACGCGGCGATCGACTCTTCGAGCGGCACGTCCGAACCGTCCACGCCGGTGAACTGCTTGGCGACGTGGGTGTTCTGCGACAGGAAGCGCTCGACGCGACGGGCACGGTGGACAACGAGCTTGTCCTCCTCGCCCAGCTCGTCGATACCGAGAATCGCGATGATGTCCTGGAGGTCCTTGTACTTCTGGAGGATCCCCTTGACACGCATGGCGGCCTCGTAGTGGTCCGCCGCGATGTAGCGCGGGTCCAGGATGCGGGACGTCGAGTCCAGCGGGTCGACCGCCGGGTAGATGCCCTTCTCCGAGATCGGACGCGACAGAACGGTCGTCGCGTCCAGGTGGGCGAAGGTGGTCGCCGGCGCCGGGTCGGTCAGGTCGTCCGCGGGGACGTAGATCGCCTGCATCGAGGTGATCGAGTGACCGCGGGTCGACGTGATGCGCTCCTGCAGCAGACCCATCTCGTCAGCCAGGTTCGGCTGGTATCCCACCGCGGACGGCATACGGCCGAGCAGCGTGGAGACCTCGGAGCCGGCCTGGGTGTAACGGAAGATGTTGTCGATGAAGAAGAGCACGTCCTGCTTCTGCACATCGCGGAAGTACTCCGCCATGGTCAGACCGGCAAGCGCGACACGGAGACGGGTGCCCGGGGGCTCGTCCATCTGACCGAAGACAAGCGCCGTCTTGTCGATGACGCCGGAGTCGGTCATTTCCTCGATGAGGTCGTTGCCCTCACGGGTACGCTCACCGACGCCCGCGAACACCGACACACCGTCGTGGTTGTTGGCGACGCGGTAGATCATTTCCTGGATCAGAACGGTCTTGCCGACACCGGCACCACCGAACAGACCGATCTTTCCACCCTTGACGTACGGGGTGAGAAGGTCGATGACCTTGACGCCGGTCTCGAACATCTCGGTCTTGGACTCGAGCTGGTCGAAGGAGGGCGCCTTGCGGTGGATGGGCCACCGCTCGGTGATCTCCGACTCGGCCTCGGGCTTGTTCAGGATCTCACCGAGGGTGTTGAACACCTTGCCCTTGGTGATCTCGCCGACCGGCACCGTGATGCCGTCGCCGGTGTCCGTCACCGTGGCCTGGCGGACCAGACCGTCGGTGGGCTGCATCGAGATCGCGCGGACCAGGCCGTCACCCAGGTGCTGGGCGACCTCGAGGGTCAGCGTCTTGAGCTTGCCGTCCTCGGCCGGGTCGGCGACCTGAACGGTCAGCGCGTTGTAGATCTCCGGCATCGCGTCGACGGGGAACTCCACGTCGACGACCGGGCCGATGACCCGGGCGACGCGGCCCGTGGCGGCGGCCGTCACTTCGTTCTCGGTAGTCGTCGTCACTTACTTGTCACTCCCCGCGGTCGCGTCGGCCAGGGCGCTGGCGCCACCGACGATCTCGCTGATTTCCTGGGTGATTTCGGCCTGGCGGGCCGCGTTGGCAAGCCGGGAGAGGGTCTTGATGAGCTCCCCGGCGTTGTCGGTCGCCGACTTCATCGCGCGGCGGGTGGCAGCGTGCTTGGAAGCAGCGGCCTGAAGCAGCGCGTTGTAGATCCGGCTCTCGACGTAGCGCGGCAGCAGGGCGTCGAGGACGTCCTCCGCCGACGGCTCGAAGTCGAACAGCGGAAGGATTTCGCCCTTGGTACCGGACTCCTCGGCCGCCTTCTCGAGGCTGAGGGGCAGCAGCCGGTTCTGTACCGGCGTCTGCGTCAGCATCGAGATGAACTCGGTGAAGACGATGTGGAGCTCGTCCACGCCGCCCTCGGCCGTGTCCTGCTGGACGGCCGCGATCAGCGGAGCCGCGACCTTCTTGGCGTCCGCGTACGTCGGGTTGTCCGTGAAGCCGCTCCACGAGTCCGCGATCTTGCGCTCGCGGAAGCCGTAGTAGGCGACACCCTTGCGGCCGACGATGTACGTGTCGACCTCCTTGCCCTCACCACGGAGCCGCTCGGTGAGCTGCTCCGCCGCCTTGATGGCGTTGGAGGAGTAGCCGCCGGCCAGACCGCGGTCGCTCGTGATGAGCAGCACCGCGGCGCGGGTCGGGGCTTCCGCCTCGGTGGTCAGAGGGTGCTTGGTGTTCGACCCGGTGGCCACCGCAGTGACCGCGCGGGTGAGCTCGGTCGCGTACGGCGTGGAGGCCGCCACCTGGCGCTGCGCCTTGACGATGCGCGAGGCGGCGATCATCTCCATCGCCTTGGTGATCTTCTTGGTCGCGGTGACGGATTTGATGCGACGCTTGTAGACCCGGAGCTGGGCTCCCATGAGTCAGGTCCCTTCCGTCGTCACTTGGAGACGTTGACGGCCGGCGCGTCCTCGCCCAGAAGCTTGCCGTCCGAGGTCTCGAACTGCTGCTTGAAGGCGGTGATGGCGTCTGCGATCGACTGCAGCGTGTCGTCGGACATCTTGGCGCCCTCGGCGATGCTGGTGAGGAGCTCCTTGCGCTCGCGGCGCAGGAACTCGAGCAGCTCGCTCTCGAAGCGGCGGATGTCGGCGACCGGGACTTCGTCCATCTTGCCGGTGGTGCCGGCCCAGACGGAGACGACCTGCTCCTCGATGGGCATGGGCTGGTACTGGCTCTGCTTCAGCAGCTCGACCATGCGCTTACCGCGCTCCAGCGAGGCCTTGGAAGCCGCGTCCAGGTCGGAGCCGAAGGAGGCGAATGCCTCGAGCTCACGGTACTGGGCGAGGTCCACGCGAAGCCGGCCGGAGACCTGCCGCATGGCCTTGTGCTGGGCGGAGCCACCGACACGGGAGACCGAGATACCGACGTTCAGGGCCGGACGCTGGCCGGCGTTGAACAGGTCGGACTCAAGGAAGCACTGGCCGTCGGTGATGGAGATGACGTTGGTCGGGATGAACGCCGACACGTCGTTCGCCTTGGTCTCGACGATCGGCAGACCCGTCATCGAACCGGCGCCCATGTCGTCGGAGAGCTTGGCGCAGCGCTCCAGCAGACGCGAGTGCAGGTAGAAGACGTCGCCCGGGTAGGCCTCGCGGCCCGGCGGACGGCGCAGCAGCAGCGACACGGCGCGGTAGGCGTCAGCCTGCTTCGACAGGTCGTCGAAGATGATCAGGACGTGCTTGCCCTGGTACATCCAGTGCTGGCCGATGGCCGAACCGGTGTACGGGGCGAGGTACTTGAAGCCGGCCGGGTCGGACGCCGGAGCCGCGACGATCGTCGTGTACTCGAGGGCGCCGGCCTCCTCCAGCGCACCGCGCACGGACGCGATGGTGGAGCCCTTCTGGCCGATGGCGACGTAGATGCAGCGCACCTGCTTCTTCACGTCACCGGAGCGCCAGTTGTCGCGCTGGTTGATGATCGTGTCGACGGCCAGAGCGGTCTTGCCGGTCTGACGGTCACCAATGATCAGCTGACGCTGGCCGCGGCCGATCGGCACCATGGCGTCGACGGCCTTGTAGCCGGTCTGCATCGGCTCGTGCACCGACTTACGGACCATGACGCCCGGAGCCTGCAGCTCGAGGGCGCGGCGACTGTCGGTCTCGATCTCGCCGAGGCCGTCGATCGGGTTGCCGAGCGGGTCGACAACGCGGCCGAGGTAGCCCTCGCCGACGCCGACGGAGAGCACCTCACCGGTGCGCTGCACCGGCTGGCCCTCCTCGATACCGCTGAACTCACCGAGGACGATCGCACCGATCTCGCGCTCCTCGAGGTTGAGGGCGAGACCGAGGGTGCCGTCCTCGAACTTCAGCAGCTCGTTCGCCATGGCCGAGGGAAGGCCCTCGACCTTCGCGATGCCGTCACCGGCAACGCTGACCGTACCGACCTCCTCGCGCGAGGCCGCGTCCGGCTGGTACGACTGGACAAAGTTCTCCAGCGCGTCCCGGATCTCCTCCGGCCGGATCGTGAGCTCCGCCATCTGGGTTCCCTGCTCTCCTTGTTGGGCCCGAAGTTTCTTAGGGGGTCTGGGGGCCGACCCCCAGGAATCTTCTGCAATCTCTGCACGGCCCAACCGGGCCGCTCGTACTGCTTCGTACTGCTTGTTCAGTTGGTGGCTGGTCAGCCGGCGATGCGGCGGGCCGCCTCGTCGAGACGTGCCGCGATGGTGCCGTTGATCAGCTCGTCGCCGACGCGCACCTGCACTCCGCCGATGACCTCGGGGTCCACGTCGAGATTGAGGTGCATCTCGCGGCCGTAGATCCGAGCCAGACCGGCGCCGAGGCGCTGCTTCTGCTCATCGGTCAGCGGCACCGCCGAGGTGACGACCGCGACCATCCGCTCCCGGCGCGCCGCGGCGAGCCTGGACAGGGACTCGAGTCCAGCTTCCAGGCTACGTCCTCGGGGCTGGGTCACAAGACGGATGACCAGCCGCTCGGTGGCCGGATTGGCCTTGCCGTCGAGCAGGCTGCGCAGCAGCTCGCCCTTGGCGGACGCCGGCGCCGACTTGTCGGTCAGCGCGGAGCGCAGCTCGACGTTGGAGGCGACGATCCGGCCGAACCGGAACAGCTCGTCCTCGACGTCGTCGAGCGCACCGGCCCGCTGCGCCGCGGTGAGGTCGGCGGTGGCCGCCAGCTCCTCGACCGCGTCGACCAGATCGCGCGACTGCGACCAGCGGGAACGGACCATGCCTGCGAGCAGGTCGATGGTTTCGCTGCCCACCTGACCGCCCAGCAGCCGCCCGACCAGCTCGGCCTTGGCCTCGCCGGGCTGCGCCGGGTCGGTCAGGACCCGACGCAACGACACCTCACGGTCGAGCAGCGCGGTGACGGCGGCCAGCTCCTCGGCGAGCTTCGCCACGTCGACCGACGTGTTGTCGGTCAGCGCGTCGAGAGACTCGCGTGCGGCAGCCAGTGCCTCGCGGCTCGCTCCGTTCATCGCGTGGCCTCGGCCTTCGAAGCGCTGTCCTCGAGTGCGTCGAGGAAGCGGTCGACGGTGCCGCTCTGCCGGGTGTAGTCCTCGAGGGACTCACCGACGATCTTGCCGGCCAGTTCGGTGGCGAGCTTGCCCACGTCCTGGCGCAGCGCAGCGGCCGCGGCCTTGCGGTCGGCCTCGATCTGGGCGTGACCGGCAGCGATGATCTCCTCACGCTGCCGCTGGCCTTCCGCCCTCATCTCCTGCAGGATCACGGCGCCCTGCTCCTGCGCCTCCTGGCGCATACGAGCGGCTTCGTGACGGGCCTCGGCGAGCTGAGCCTTGTACTGCTCAAGCACGCTCTCGGCCTCGGTCTGGGCCGCATCGGCCTTCTCCATACCGCCTTCGATGGCCTCGCGGCGCTCGTCCAGAACCTTGTTGATGGTCGGAAGGAGCTTCTTGGCGAGGAAACCGAAAACGATGGCAAAGGCGATGAAGCCAATGACGAGCTCAGGGATCGGCGGGATGAGCGGATTTTCCGCTTCCTCCGCCGCGAGCTGAACCAGAGGGTTCACGTCAGTGCCTTCCGTCGAATGGGCTGTTCGCGACCGGTCAGGAGGTCGGGTAGACGAACGGCATGACCAGACCGATCAGGGCGAGCGCCTCACAGAAGGCGAAGCCGAGGATCTGGTTCTGGCGGATCAGGCCGGCGGCCTCGGGCTGACGGGCGAGAGCCTGAGTACCGTTACCGAAGATGATGCCGACGCCGACACCGGGGCCGATGGCCGCAAGGCCGTAACCGATAGAGCCGAGGTTGCCCTTGATTTCGACGCTGGTGGCGGCGAGGGTCTGGAGAGCAGACATGCCGGTTCTTCCTTCTCTTTCTTGGTCCGGTGGGGGTTGGCCACCGGGTGCTTCGGGAGGTGGGGTGCTCAGTGGCCCTTGGCGAGAGCGCCCTGGATGTAGCTGCAGGTCAGCAGGACGAACACATAGGCCTGGACAGCCTGGATGAAGAGCTCGAAAGCGGTCATCACGATGACCATCACGAACGACACACCTGCGTAGGCGATGCCGATGCCGTTGAGCAAGTACCAGCTGGCGATCGTGAAGAGCAGCAGCAGGGTGTGGCCCGCGAACATGTTGGCAAAGAGCCGGACGGCGTGCGTGAACGGCCTGACGAGCAGGTTCGAGAAGAGCTCGATGGTCATCGAGAGCGGCAGGACCGGGCCGAGGCTCTTGTCGTAGCCCGAGAAGTTCTTGAAAGCTCCGACGAAACCGTGCTTCTTGAAGGTCAGGCTGACCCACAGGATGTACACGATCGCGGCGAGCGCGACCGGGTACGAAATGATCGCCGTCACGGGGAACTGGGCGATCGGAATGATGGACCAGAGGTTCATCATCCAGACGAAGAAGAACAGGGAGACCACCAGCGGGACGTACTTCTCACCGTCGCGCTTGCCGATCGTCTCGTAGACGACGCCTCGGCGTACGAAGTCGTAGCCGGCCTCGGCCACCATCTGAAGCTTGCCGGGAACAACCTTCGGCTTACGGAAGGCCGCCCAGAAGAAGCCGACGATGATGACCGAGCCGAGCAGCGCCAACAGCATCGTCTTGTTGAAGTACACGTTGCTGTCCCCGTCGCCCCAGAGGGGCTGGAACAGGAACGAGTGCAGGCCGGGAGCCGGGAAACCACAACCGTTGTTCTGGAAGATGTGGCAATCGGTCTCGAAGGCGAGCACCGTCGTCGGGTCAGCACTCACCGCGGGCTCCTTCAGCGTGGCGCATAGGTACGGCAACCTCGTTGTGTCGGCGCGGCGCACAGCCGCTGATCGGCACTGGACTGGTGTTACGGATGTGGGGGCGGCCGGCAGGCAGGGAGCCTCGCGATTGAGCAGGCGTCAGCTCAGATGCCCGCGCCCGCAATGCCGCAGTTGGCACCGGACGATAGCAGGATCGCGAACGCGCGCTTATACCGGCCCTACCCCTCACGAGGAAGACCCCTTGTTCTCGGGCTTCTTGCCCTCGGAGGAGTCCGGTTCGACATAAAGCATTTTGGCCTTCATGTGCGCACGGGTCTGCGCGGCGATCCAAACGAGGGTCGCTGCGACCAGCGTGATGGCGAAGGCCTTCGGGTTGAACAACGTGGTGTTCTTGAACGCGGCGACAAAGATGAACAGCAGCAGAATCTGTGCTGCATAGAGCATGAGCCCCATAGCCTGGAACAGATGCGGAAGCGACTTGGCCGTCCGCTCCAGGACCACCAGCCCGATCCCCATGAACAGGATCACAACCAGCGTCGCAACGACAGCGCCTACAGCTCCCTTACCGCCGGCGACCACCGCGCTGATCGCGACGGCAACAGCGCCGGCGACAGCGGTGGGTACGGCGGCTCGAAGGAGAGTCCGGACGTCGTTGGACGGCATGGCGGCAGCTCCGCTTGCTGGTGGGGGCAGTGGTGTCGTCATGGACGAGCGTAGGCCCGGTCCGAGTTGGGTCCTCGGGGCCAAAGAACCGTCGCACTACGGTCTTTCGGCTCTGTCTCCGGGTCTCGTGAACGGTATCACAAACTATTTGATGAGGTCTTTACCTGAGGGGTGTGCTGACTGTCACACATGAGAGTGAGTGCGCGCGTGTGTGCAGAATAACTGGTCGCTATGTCTGGTAATGGGCGAACATATAGCGACTCGTCACCCGTGCGTTCCGGCCTTCCGCCGGTCCGGGAAACGCGAACGGGGGCCGATAGCAGTCGCTCCGTTGACGCCCGCCGGAACCGGGGTCCGCTCCTCGGGCTCCTCCTGCGACGCCTGTGACACCTGTGACGCCTCCGCCGCCTCCGACTCGTACGCGAGGGCGGCAACAGCAGACCCGGGAAGCGTCTTGCGGCGCCGGTAACGCGGCGGAACGAAAGCCTCCGCCCAGCGCGGAGCACGCGGAGTGAAGCGCGGCAGCAGCAGAAGCACCAGGCCGACCGCGCTCAGCGCCACAATGAGCAGCACACTCCACATCGACGCCGAGTGCACCGAGTACGCGACGACACCGAAGGCGATCAGTGCCGACCAGAAGTACATGATCAGGACTGCTCGGCTGTGCGAATGTCCGATCTCCAGGAGCCGGTGGTGCAGATGGCCACGGTCCGCCGCGAACGGCGACTGTCCGTTCCAGGTACGGCGGACGATCGCGAGCACGAGGTCGGCGACCGGGATCGCGATGATCGTCAGCGGCAGCAGCAGCGGGATGAAGACCGGCAGCGCCGCGTGGGTGGCCTGGCGGGTGCTGCCCTCGAAGATCTTCAGGGCGTCCGGGTCCACCTGTCCTGTCACCGAGATCGCGGCCGCCGCGAGCACCAGGCCGATCAGCATCGATCCCGAGTCGCCCATGAAGATGCGCGCCGGGTGCATGTTGTGCGGCAGGAAGCCGAGGCACATGCCCATCAGGATCACGGTGAACAGGCTGGCGGGCGCCGCCGCCTCGATGCCGTACCTGAACCAGATCCGGTACGAGTAGAGGAAGAAGGCCGCGGCGGCGATGCAGACCATGCCGGCGGCGAGGCCGTCCAGGCCGTCCACGAAGTTCACCGCGTTGATGGTGATGACGACGAGGGCGACGGTCAGCAGGGTGCCCTGCCACTGGGTCAGTGAGACGGTGCCGACGCCGGGGACGGGGATCCACAGGATCGTCAGACCCTGGATCACCATCACACCTGCGGCGATCATCTGGCCGCCCAGCTTGATCAGGGCGTCGATCTCGAACTTGTCGTCGAGGACACCGATGATCCAGATCAGGGCAGCGCCGGAGAGCAGTGCCCGCGGTTCATTGGACAGCTCGAAGACGCTGTTGAGGTTCTGCAGATGGTCCGCGACCAGCAGACCGGCGCACAGTCCGAAGAACATGGCGATACCGCCGAGTCGCGGTGTCGGCTCTCGGTGTACGTCGCGGGCACGGATCTGCGGCATCGCACCGGTCGCGATGGCGAACTTCCGCACCGGCCCGGTCAGCAGATACGTCACCGCAGCCGTGACACAGAGCGTCAGCAGGTAATCACGCACGGGCTGCCCCACAGGAATCGCTGGCCATCTCAGCCCCACACCCTAGCTCTGGTAGCCACATGCTTGAGGACATACGGGCGCGGGCGATGGTTGCACGACTCACCCGCTACCCCTGATAAGGCGGAAATCTACCGGTCAGTTCACGCACCTCAGTACGGACCTTCCGCGCCTCCTCGCCGTCTTCACGCATCGCCGCAGTGAAGAGTGCCGCGATCCGCGCCATCTCGCTCTCGCCCATGCCCTGGGTGGTGACGGCAGCGGTGCCCAGCCGGATGCCGCGCCCGTCCCCGTACGGCAGTGCGCAGGTGTCGAGGACCATGCCCGCCGCGGCGAGACGGCCGCGGGCCGCCCTGCCCGCCACACCCAGCGGAGCTGGATCCGCGCTGATCAGATGGGTGTCGGTGCCGCCGGTCAGCACGGACAGACCCTCCGCCGCGAGCCCGTCGGCCAGTACTCGCGCATTGGCGACCACCTGGTGGGCGTACGCCGCGAAGGCCGGCGTCGCCGCCTCACCGAAAGCGACAGCCTTGGCGGCGATCGTGTGCATCTGGGCGCCGCCCTGGGTGAAGGGGAACACCGCCCGGTCGATGCGCTCGGCCAGCTCGGAACCGCAGAGGATCATCCCGCCGCGTGGCCCGCGCAGCACCTTGTGGGTGGTGGCGCACACCACATCGGCGTACGGGACGGGGCTGGGGGCCGCGCCGCCGGCGATCAGGCCCATGGGGTGGGCGGCATCGGCGATCAGATAGGCATCCGCCTCGTCCGCGATCTCGCGGAAGGCTTCGTAGTCGGGATGGCGGGGGTACGAGATCGAGCCGCAGACGATGGCCTTGGGCCGGTGCTGCCGGGCCAGGGCGCGGACCTGGTCGTAGTCGATCAGTCCGGTCTCGGCGTCGACGCCGTAGCCGACGAAGTCGAACCAGCGCCCGGAGAAGTTCGCGGGTGAACCGTGGGTGAGATGACCGCCGTACGACAGTCCCATGGCGAGCACGGTGTCACCGGGCTTGAGCAGCGCCGCGTACGCCGCAAGGACCGCGGACGAGCCGGAGTGCGGCTGCACATTGGCGTGTTCGGCGCCGAAGAGAGCGGTGGCGCGCTCGACGGCGATCCGCTCGGCGGCGTCGACCAACTCGCAGCCGCCGTGGTGGCGGGCGCCGGGGTAGCCCTCGGCGTACTTGTTGGCGAGCGGGGAGCCGAGAGCGGCGAGGACCGCGGGTGAGGTGAAGTTCTCGGCGGCGATGAGCTGAAGGCTGTCGCTCTGCCGCCCCAGCTCCCCCAGGATCACTTCGGCGATCTGCGGGTCCTGTCGGCGCAGGGCGTCGAAATCCGCGGCGGGGGTGGTGATGCGGACGGCGTCTGGTGCAGCGGTGACCGGCATCTGTGGCTCCAGCTGAACGGATCGTCCTCGCGAGGTGAATCCCAGTGGAAACCAATGTAGGCCGGTGCGAGACGCGATGCGCGCCGATCGTATCCGCGAGCCCTCACTGCCGCGCCGAGACGCCCGTCAGAGCCGTCACCACAGGGTCCAGCGCCTGGTTGATCTCGTCGCCGATCGAGCGGAAGAACGTGATCGGCGCACCGTACGGGTCGTACACCTCATCGGCGTCCGGGCTCGGTGCCAGCAGCCAGCCGCGCAGCGCCGCCGCCGCCCTGACCAGGGCCCGAGCGCGCTCGACGACGCCTTCGTGCGGGTCCGGCAACGTTGCCGGGTCAATCGCCCGTACAAGCCGGGTGAACTCCTTGAGCGTGAAGGTGCGCAGGCCCGCCGAGTGACCCATCGAGATCACCTGCGCGCGGTGGTCGCGCGTCGCGGTGAGGACGAGGTCGGCGCGGATCACATGCTCGTCGAGCAGTTCACGGCCGACGAAACCGGTCGCGTCCGCGCCGAAGTCGGCCAGGACGATCTCGGCGTTGGCCTCCATCGGGGCGCCTTCGTGGCCCCAGGTGCCGGCGCTCTCCACGATCAGACCGCCCGTCAGCGGATCGCCGAGGCGGTCGCTCAGGGCATGGCGCGTCAGCCGCTCGGTGATCGGCGAGCGGCAGACGTTGCCGGTGCTGACGTGGAGGATGCGGAAAGTGGAGGTGTTGCTGACGGATTCCGCTATGCCACGCCCCTCAGGGGCGGTCAATTGGCCACCTCGAGGTCGGGTACGACCTTGCGCAGCTCGTCCGCCGAGAGTGCTCCCGCGCGCAGCAGGACCGGGACCTTGCCGGTGACGTCGACGATCGAGGACGGGACGATGCCCGGCGTCGGGCCACCGTCCAGATAGACCGAGACCGAGTCGCCCAGCATCTCCTGCGCGGCGTCACAGTCCTCCGGCGCGGGATGCCCGGTGAGGTTGGCGCTGGAGACGGCCATCGGGCCGACCTCGGTGAGCAGCTCGATCGCGACCGGGTGCAGCGGCATCCGGATCGCTACGGTGCCCCGGGTGTCGCCCAGGTCCCACTGCAGCGAGGGCTGGTGCTTGGCGACGAGCGTCAGCGCGCCCGGCCAGAAGGCGTCGACCAGCTCCCAGGCCTGCTCGGAGAAGTCGGTGACCAGGCCGTGCAGGGTGTTCGGGGACCCGATGAGGACAGGGGTGGGCATATTGCGGCCGCGCCCCTTGGCCTCCAGCAGGTCGGCGACTGCCTCGGAGCCGAAGGCGTCCGCACCGATCCCGTACACGGTGTCGGTGGGCAGCACGACCAGCTCGCCGCGGCGGACGGCCGACGCGGCTTCACGCAGACCAGTCGTACGGTCGGTCGCGTCGTTGCAGTCGTATCGCCGTGCCATTTAACGGCCCTCCTCGAACAGGTTCTGGAGATGATGCTGCGGGTCAGGATTGCCGGTCACGGCATGGCCTTGCGTGCGGTCGCGAAGCGCGGTCGCCTGTTCAGGTCGGGGTGGTCGGCCGCGTCCGCCCAGCCGGCCTCCTCGTTGAAGATCCACGGCACCTGACCGCCCTGGGTGTCGGCGTGCTCGATGACCACCAGGCCGCCGGGCCGCAGCAGCCGGTGAGCGGTGCGCTCAATACCGCGGATGGTGTCCAGGCCGTCCTCGCCGGAGAAGAGCGCCATGTCCGGGTCGTGGTCACGGGCCTCGGGCGCGACATACTCCCACTCGGTGAGCGGGATGTACGGCGGATTGGAGATGACCAGGTCGACCTGGCCGTCGAGCTCCGGCAGGGCGCTCAGCGCGTCGCCCTGGTGCACGGTGACGCGCGAGCCCTCGGCGTTCTTACGGGTCCACCGCAGCGCGTCCTCGGAGAGCTCCACTCCGTGCACACGCGAGCGCGGCACCTCCTGCGCCATGGCGAGCGCGATGGCCCCGGAGCCCGTACACAGATCGACGATGAGCGGCTCGACGACATCCATGGCCCGTACGGCGTCTATGGCCCAGCCGACGACCGACTCGGTCTCCGGGCGCGGTACGAAGACGCCGGGACCGACCTGCAGCTCCAGGAAGCGGAAGAAGGCACGTCCGGTGATGTGCTGGAGCGGCTCACGGGCCTCGCGGCGGGCGATCGCCTCCCAGTAGCGGGCGTCGAAGTCCGCGTCCTTGACGTTGTGCAGCTCTCCCCGCTTCACGCCGTGCACGAACGCGGCGAGCTCCTCGGCGTCGAAGCGCGGCGAGGGCACGCCGGCGTCGGCCAGCCGCTGGGTGGCCTGGGCCACCTCGGCAAGCAGCACAGATCGGGGGGACGGGGGTCGTCCCCCGGGAGTTAGCTGCACGCTGGTCCTCCGGGGCTGGGGCGGTGTGCTGGGCTTACTGGGCGGCGGCGAGTTTGGCGGCGGAGTCGGCGTCGACACAGGCCTGGATCATGGCGTCCAGATCCCCGTCGAGCACCTGGTCCAAGTTGTACGCCTTGAAGCCGACGCGGTGGTCGGAGATCCGGTTTTCCGGGAAGTTGTACGTACGGATCTTCTCGGAGCGGTCGACGGTACGGACCTGGCTGCGGCGGGCGTCCGAGGCCTCCTTCTCCGCCTCCTCCTGTGCCGCGGCAAGCAGCCTGGAGCGCAGGATACGCAACGCCTGCTCCTTGTTCTGGAGCTGGCTCTTCTCGTTCTGGCAGGAGGCGACGATGCCGGTCGGCAGGTGCGTGATGCGCACCGCGGAGTCGGTGGTGTTGACGGACTGGCCGCCGGGGCCCGACGAGCGGTAGACGTCGATCCGCAGGTCGTTGGCGTGGATCTCGACGTCGATCTCCTCAGCCTCGGGCGTCACCAGGACGCCTGCCGCGGAGGTGTGGATACGGCCCTGGGACTCGGTGGCCGGCACCCGCTGCACGCGGTGCACTCCGCCCTCGTACTTCAGCCGCGCCCAGACGCCCTGTCCCGGCTCGGTCGCGCCCTGGCCGCCCTTGGTCTTCACCGCGACCTGGACGTCCTTGTAGCCGCCCAGCTCGGACTCGGTGGCGTCGATGATCTCGGTCTTCCAGCCGACGCGCTCCGCGTAGCGCAGATACATCCGCAGCAGGTCACCGGCGAACAGGGCGGACTCGTCGCCGCCCGCGCCGGCCTTGACCTCGAGGATGACGTCCTTGTCGTCGCTGGGGTCGCGCGGTACGAGCAGCAGCCGCAGCTTCTCGGTGATCTCCTCGCGCTGCTTCTCCAGCACCTTGACCTCGGCGGCGAAGTCCGGGTCGTCGGCGCCCAGTTCACGCGCGGTCTGGATGTCGTCCCCGGTCTGCTTCCAGGAGCGGTACGTGCCGATGATCGGGGTCAGCTCGGCGTAACGCTTGTTGAGCTTGCGCGCGTTCGCCTGGTCCGCGTGGACCGAAGGGTCGGCGAGCTTCTTCTCGAGATCGGCGTGCTCGCCGATCAATTCCTCGACCGCCTCGAACATCGGGTGCTCCTGGTTTTGTACACGAAGGGGGGCTGCTCAGAACGGACAAAGCGCCGGCCTCGGCCACCCCGAGCAGGGGCGGCCAAGGGCCGGCGCAGTGGCTCGCTACTTCTTGGCGGAGCCGGCAGCCTTGCCGAAGCGGGCCTCGAAGCGGGCCACACGGCCACCGGTGTCGAGGATCTTCTGCTTGCCCGTGTAGAACGGGTGGCACTCGGAGCAGACCTCGGCCCGGACGGTGCCGGACTCGATGGTGCTACGGGTGGTGAACGACGCGCCACAGGTACAGCTGACCTGGGTCTCGACGTACTCGGGGTGGATGTCGCGCTTCAAGGTGTCTCCTAGTTTCGGGAGGGCACCGGGTCGTACGCGCGGATTGCTCGTACGTGAACCGGGGCCGACGTACCAGTCTGCCAGGACTGGCCGTATCTCCCAAAACCGGGGTCGGGCCGGAGGTATTCCTGCCGGGGTCAGTGGCTCTGCACGAGGGAACCGGCAGCGCCCTTGTCGCCGGCGGAGTCCTTGACCGCGGAGGCGGGGATCGGCTTGTCCTGCTTGAGCGCCGTCCAGACCTGACGGGAGGCCGCCTTGATCGGGATCACGCGGTTGGGGTCGGCCGGGTCGTACTCCACCGGCATCGTGATCATGTGCACGTCCTCGGCGCCGAGACCGCTGAGCCCCTTGGCGAAGCTCATCAGCTCCTGCACCGAGTCGAGCTCGGAATCGGGCGTGATCGCCTTGGTGGCGGTGTCGGCGACGTCGAAGAGCTTCTTGGGGTTGGTGAAGACGCCGACGTCCTTGACCTGGTTGATGAACGCCTTCATGAACGCCTGCTGGAGCTGTATTCGGCCGAGGTCGCTGCCGTCGCCGACGCTCTTGCGGGTCCGTACGAGACCGAGCGACTTCTCACCGTTGAGGGTGTGCGTGCCGGGCTTCAGGTGCAGATGGCTCTTGGAGTCGTTGATCGGCTTGGTGGTGGTGATCTCCACGCCGCCCAGCTTGTCGATGAGTTTCTTGAAGCCCGTGAAGTCGACCTCGATGTAGTGGTCCATGCGGATGCCGGACATCTTCTCGAGGGTCTTCACCGCGCAGGCCGGGCCGCCGACCTCGTACGCGGTGTTGAACATGGCGCGCTTCTCGCCGGAGACGGAGCCGCCCTTCGCGTCGACGCAGCGCGGTCGGTCGACAAGGGTGTCGCGCGGGATGGAGACGACGCTGGCCTTCTTGTGGCCCTCGTAGACGTGCACCATCATCGCGGTGTCGGAACGGGCGGCACCTTCGTCGACGCCGTACTCGGAGTTGGCGCCGGAGCGGGAGTCGGAGCCCAGGACCAGAATGTCCATGGAGCCGTTGTCGACGTTCTCGGGGCGGTCGGTGCCGAGCGCGGCGTTGATGTCGACGCCCTTGATATTGCCGTTGAGCTTGAAGTAGACGTAGCCGAGGCCGGATCCCCCGACCAGCACCAGACCTGCTGCGGACCACGCGGCAATGGTCATCGCCCGGCGGCCCCTGCTGGGCTGCTTACGGCGCTTGCCGCGGCTGCGTATTCGGCTTCCGGTGCTGCTCTGCTCGCCCATGCTCTCCTCGGCTCTCGCTGTTCCCGCTACCCCCTGCCGTGGCGATCAGGCGCGGTTTGTCGGCACTTGTCGGACTTACATGTCAGACGGTGAAGCAGCAAGAAGGGTTGCACAGGGAGCTAAGAGCTCCTTAAGAAAGCGCTGTGCCCACCGTGCCTCGCACGGTGGGCACAACTCGGCGTGTGCGCTGGGGCTTTAGCCGAAGAGGTTGTACGCCTGCCAGCCGGTGCCGAAGGCGACACGTGTGGCGAAGATCCCACCGGTGGACTTCCCGTTGCCCGGGTAGAGCCACAGCTTGCCGGCGGTGTCACGCACGAACAGGTCGGCGTTTCCGTCGCTGTTCACGTCGCCGGTGGTGACCAGCGCGTTGTAGGCGCTGCCGAAGGTGCCGATGAGACGGCGGGCCGCGAACGTGCCGGTGGCCTTGCCGGTACCCGTGTACAGGTAGGTGGCGCCGCCGGCGCCCCGGGCCAGGATGTCGGCCCGGCCGTCGCCGGTGAAGTCACCGTGGCCCCGGACCATGTTGTACTGCCCCCAGCCGGCGCCGATCAGGATCGGCGCGGCGAAGGCGCCGGTGCCCTTGCCCGGGTAGAGGTAGGCGTTGCCGGAGGAGTTGATCGCCACCATGTCCGGCAGATCGTCGCCGGTCAGGTCGCCGGGGACCAGGATCTGCTTGTGCGCTCCCCAGCCCTTGGCGATGAGCTTCGGGTCCAGGTCCGGGTCATAGGCCCAGTAGACGTCACCGTTCGGCGCGCGGAAGATGAGGTCCTGGTAGTCGTCGCG
Organism: Streptomyces sp. NPDC002730; assembly: GCF_042888805.1. Taxonomy (NCBI): domain Bacteria; kingdom Bacillati; phylum Actinomycetota; class Actinomycetes; order Kitasatosporales; family Streptomycetaceae; genus Streptomyces; species Streptomyces sp. NPDC002730. The sequence goes on along the minus strand of NZ_JBIAQG010000007.1, from coordinate 18,211 downwards.
GTTCAGGTCGGCCTGAACCATCAGGGTCACACCACCGAAGGCGCCGTGGTTGAACTGGCGGGTGAGGCTGGTGATCTTCGAGGTCCAGCCGAAGAGCGTGCTGTCCGACGCACGGCGGGCCAGCAGGTCCGCGGCGTGGTCGTTGCTCCAGTTGCTGTCGTTGACCCGGGCCCGGATCGGGGCCGAGTACGTGCTGACCTTGGCGTAGACGCCGTACTTGCCGGCGGCCGAGCAGTTCTGGTCGCCCCAGGAGACCAGGCCGACGAGCTTGCCGCCGGCCACCAGCGGGCCGCCGGAGTCACCGTTGCAGGTGCTCTCGGTGGTGCTGTCGTCACCGGTCGGCGCGGCTCCGGCGCAGATCATGTGGCCGACGATGTAGGACGAGCCGTAGGCGGTCTGGCAGGCGGAGTTGGAGTTGATGTCCGCGTCGGCGACCTTCAGCGTCTGCGAGGCGCTGTTGGGCTCGGTGGAGCTGGTGCGGCCCCAGCCGTACACCTTGGCATCCGTGCCCGGCGTGTACAGCGCGGTGTCCGTGTTCTGCATGATCGGCAGCGGCTTCACGGAGACCGGCGCGGTCAGCGTGAGCACAGCCACGTCGTTGTCGATGGTGGCCGCGCTGTACGCCGGGTGGTTCCACTGGCGGTAGGCGCCCCGCAGGACACCGCCGTGGAAGTCCCAGCTGCCGTCGGACAGCTCGGTGGGCAACTGGTCGGTACCGGTGATGACCGTGCCGGTCTCGTACCACTTGATGCCCTTGACGCAGTGCGCGGCTGTGGCGACCTTCGTCGGGGCGACGATGACGCCGCCGCAGAAGTAGCCGTTGCCCAGGCTGTCCGCGAAGTGGAGCTGGGCCATCCAGGGCGCCGTCGAGATGGTCGTCGTCTGACCACCAATGATGCGGGCGCTCGGCGCCGACGTCGTCTCGGACGACGACGAGGAGGAGGGCTGCTGCACGAGAGTGCGCTTGCTGGCCTTGTCGGCCTTCATCGCCCCGATCGTGCGGTTGCGCAGTTCCTGCTGCGACAGCGGGTCGATCTGTTGCCGGGAGCCCAGCTGGGGGCCCTCGGTCTCGGCGGCCTGCGAGCCGGACATGGCCAGGCCCGTACCGACGAGTGCCGCCACGACTGCGGCGGCAGCCGGTACCGCGATTCTCATGCGGCGCTTGTGACGACCACCACGGGTGCGTATCTGCACTCGGTAACCCCTCGGGTTGAACCGGCAGAGCGCACAGGGCCCCACCGGAAGACAAACGGGTAGCGGTGGGGCGTACGAGTAACAGGGCAGTCCGGATCCGAGGCCCCCCGGCCTCTCTCGGTACTGCGGCGGAATTCCCCCCACCAACCAGGGCATGTTACGCCTGTCAAATGGGCGTTGACCAGCGGCTGGTGAGGCATACGGGAAAACGAGACCGCCCCGTCACTTTCGTGCCGGGGCGGTCTCGTTCACTGCGAAGAACGTCAGTCGTTGCCGTTCCCGGCGGACGGAGTCGTCTTCTGGATCTGCAGCAGGAACTCGCCGTTCGACTTCGTCTGCTTCATCTTGTCCAGCAGCAGCTCGATCGCCTGCTGCTGGTCGAGCGCGTGCAGCACCCGGCGCAGCTTCCAGGTGATGGCGAGCTCGTCGCTGCCGAGCAGGATCTCTTCCTTACGGGTGCTGGACGCGTCCACGTCCACCGCCGGGAAGATGCGCTTGTCCGAGAGCTTCCGGTCGAGCTTGAGCTCCATGTTGCCGGTGCCCTTGAACTCCTCGAAGATCACCTCGTCCATGCGCGAGCCGGTGTCGACCAGCGCGGTGGCCAGGATGGTCAGCGAGCCGCCGTCCTCGATGTTCCGCGCGGCACCGAAGAAGCGCTTCGGCGGGTAGAGCGCGGTCGAGTCGACACCACCGGAGAGGATGCGGCCGGAGGCGGGCGCCGCGAGGTTGTACGCACGGCCCAGGCGGGTGATCGAGTCCAGCAGGACGACCACGTCGTGACCCAGCTCGACGAGACGCTTGGCGCGCTCGATGGCCAGCTCGGCGACCGTGGTGTGGTCCTCGGCCGGGCGGTCGAAGGTCGAGGAGATGACCTCGCCCTTCACCGACCGCTGCATGTCGGTGACCTCTTCCGGACGCTCGTCGACCAGGACGACCATCAGGTGGCACTCGGGGCTGTTGACGGTGATCGCGTTGGCGATCGCCTGCAGGATCATGGTCTTGCCGGTCTTCGGCGGGGCCACGATCAGGCCTCGCTGGCCCTTGCCGATCGGCGACACGAGGTCGATGATCCGGGTCGTCAGGATGCCCGGGTCGGTCTCGAGGCGCAGTCGGTCCTGCGGGTACAGCGGGGTCAGCTTGTTGAACTCCGGGCGGCCGCGGCCGGATTCGGCCGCCATGCCGTTCGCCGAGTCCAGGCGTACGAGCGCGTTGAACTTCTCGCGGCGCTCGCCGTCCTTCGGCTGACGGACCGCGCCGGTGACGTGGTCACCCTTGCGCAGACCGTTCTTGCGGACCTGGGCGAGGGAGACGTACACGTCGTTCGGGCCCGGCAGGTAGCCGGAGGTCCGGATGAACGCGTAGTTGTCGAGGATGTCCAGGATGCCCGCGACGGGGATCAGGACGTCGTCCTCGGAGACCTGCGGCTCGTTGCCGAAGGAGTCCTCGCGGCCGCGACGGCCACGACGGTCGCGGTAACGGCCACGGCGTCCGCGGCGGCCGCCCTCGTCGTCGAAGTCGTCCTGCGGGCCCTGCTGACCACCCTGCTGGCCGCCCTGGCGCTGCTGGCGCTGGCCGCCCTGCTGGTCGTCGCCCTTGCCGCCGCGACGGTCGCGCTGACGGTCACGGCGGTCACCGCGGTCGCCGCCGCGCTCACCACGCTCACCGCGCTGGCCCCGGTCCTGGCGGTCGCGCCGGCCCTCGGCGGTGTCGGCGGCGGCCTCGGCCTTGGCGTCCGGCTGGGCGTCCGTCTTGACGTCGACGGCCGCCTCGGTCCTGACCTCGGTCCTGACGTCGGCCTTGGGCTCGCTCGTGGTGTCCGGGCTGCCCGCCTGGGCGGTGGCCCGACGACGGCGGCGCTCACCGGCGGCCGGCTGGTCGTCGCTGGCCGGCTGACCGGGAATGTCGATCTGCTGCTGGGCGACGGCCTTCTCGGCCTTGTCCGCCTTCGCCGCAGCGGCCGTGGACTCGTCGCCCGTGCGCGCCTTGGAGGTGGCGCGCCGCTTCGGCTTGGTCTCGGCCGCGCCGGTGCCCGCCTCGGCGCTCTTCGGCGCGGACGAGCCGCCGCCCGCCTGCGCCTCCTTGATGACCTCGATCAGCTGGCTCTTGCGCATACGCGCGGTGCCCCTGATCCCGAGGCCGGACGCGACCTGCTGCAGCTCGGCCAGGACCATGCCCTCGAGGCCGGTGCCGGAGCGGCGGCGCCGTGAGGTGGTGCCAGAGGCAGCACCTGCGGCGGGCGCGGCGGTGTCGACGTTGTTGTCGGCAGTCACGCCCATCAGATCGGTGGTGTCGCTCACGAAGGGTCCTTCCCTGGAGCGGACGTCGGCCTTCTGGCTCGGCGACCGGTTGTGCTGTCCGACGTGGGTCCTGGTTTGCGGACCGTGTCGGAGCGATGGTCCCGCCGGCAATTAACGGCGGAGAGATATACGTGCAAAAGCCCGGCCCGAGGTTCCCCCTGCTCGGCCCACTCCTGGAAAAGCGAGGGGTGTCGTGCCGTTTCCGGAGCGTGCTCGAAACTGCTCAGGCAGGCTGCTCAGGCAGGGTCGGGGAGGCTCCCGGAAGAATGTTGGTCCCGAATCGGGACACTAAGCACCGCGCCACAAAAACGTCGGCTGCAGACTTGAGGTTAACACTACCGGCTCCAACAAACATTCCCCCTCTCCATCACCGGCAATCTTGGTGTCGCTACTGGGCGAGCGGCAGGACACTCGCTCCCGCGGCGTCGAAGGTGAGCCGGTTGGCCGCCCACCCCTCGCCCGCCAGCCGTGCGACCTTGTCGGCCACACCGTCCTCGGTCAGCGCGAGCACGGTGGGGCCGGCGCCGGAGATGACTGCTGGGACGCCGTCGGCGCGCAGTCGGTTGACAAGTTCCGCGCTCTGCGGCATCGCCGGGGCGCGGTACTCCTGGTGGAGCCGGTCCTCCGTGGCGGGCAGCAGCAGCTCGGGACGCCTGGTCAGCGCCTCGACGAGCAGGGCGGCGCGGCCCGCGTTGGCGGCGGCGTCCACATGGGGGACGGTGCGCGGAAGCAGTCCGCGCGCGGTCTCGGTGAGCACCGGCTTGCCGGGGACGAAAACCACCGGAACGACGGAATCGGCAGGATCCATCCTGATGGCGCGCGCCGCTCCCCCGTCGGTCCAGGCGAGCGTGAAGCCGCCGAGCAGACACGCGGCGACATTGTCGGGATGCCCCTCGATCTCGGTGGCGAGCTCGAGCAGCGCCGCGTCGTCGAGTCTGGCGTCGCCGCCTATGGTCACCGCCCGGGCGGCGACGATGCCGGCGCAGATGGCTGCCGACGACGAGCCCAGACCGCGCCCGTGCGGGATGCGGTTGGCGCAGACGACCTCGAGGCCGCGCGGCTGCCCGCCGAGCAGGTCGAAGGCCGTACGCAGGGAACGTACGAGCAGATGGCTCTCATCGCGGGGAAGCGTCGTGGCGCCCTCACCCGCGATGTCGATGTGCAGACCGGAGTCCGCGACCCGGACGACCACGTCGTCGTACAGCCCAAGGGACAGCCCGAGGGCGTCGAAGCCCGGGCCGAGATTGGCGCTGGTGGCGGGGACGCGCACTCGGACGGCGGCGGCGCGGAACGCTGGACCGGCCATCGCTCGATGACACTCCTTGGTTCTGACTGCGAGATTTTTTCGAGAGGTACGAACACCCGTGGGCCGTAACGGCAACAACACCGCGGCATATGCGGCGGGGCGGGATCAGGTACAGCCTATCGAAGGAAGGTTGAGTGGCGACATAGGGCGCACGGGAGGCGCACGATGCGTGTCGCAAGCCTCCTGTGCCCCTACGTACGGCGTTGTCCGGCTTGCCATGCTTTCCCAGGTGCGCCCTGGGGAGGCGGGCGGGGCTCTGCGTCGGAGCTTTATGCCAGACCTTTACCCAGAGCTCCGCTCAAGGACTCTCCGCGGGGGCTTCCCGCGGAGGCCTCACCCGAGGCCTCACCCGAGGGCTTACGCAAGACCGAGCTGCTCCGCGGCCGCTGCCGCATCGACCGGCACGGTGACCGGCTGGGGCGCTCCGGCGACCGCCCAGTCCGGGTCCTTGAGTCCGTTTCCGGTGACCGTGCAGACGATTTTCTGGCCCGGGTCGACCTTGCCCTGCTCGGCGGCCTTGAGCAGACCGGCTACCGAGGCGGCCGACGCGGGCTCCACGAAGACACCCTCCTGCGAGGCCAACAGCCGGTAGGCGCGCAGGATCTCACGGTCCGTCACCTCGTCGATGAAACCGCCCGACTCGTCCCGCGCGGCGAGCGCGTACTGCCAGGAGGCCGGGTTGCCGATCCGGATCGCGGTGGCGATGGTCGACGGGTCCTTGACGATCTCGCCGCGCACGATCGGAGCCGAGCCGGAGGCCTGGAAGCCCCACATTCGGGGAGTGTGCGTGAACATCTGGTCCGCGGCGTACTCCTTGTACCCCTTCCAGTACGCCGTGATGTTGCCGGCGTTGCCGACCGGCAGCACATGGATGTCCGGGGCGTCGCCGAGCGCGTCGACGATCTCGAACGAAGCGGTCTTCTGACCCTCGATGCGGAACGGATTGACCGAATTGACCAGCGCCACAGGGTAGTTCTCGGACAGGCCGCGGGCCAGGTTCAGGCAGTCGTCGAAGTTCCCGTCGACCTGCAGGATCCGCGAGCCGTACACCAGTGCCTGCCCCATCTTGCCGAGGGCGATCTTGCCCTGGGGCACCAGGACGGCGCAGACCATTCCGGCCCGTACGGCATAGGCCGCGGCCGAGGCGGAGGTGTTGCCGGTGGAGGCGCAGATGACCGCCTGCGCGCCCTCCTCCTTGGCCTTGGTGATGGCCATGGTCATACCGCGGTCCTTGAAGGACCCGGTGGGATTGGCGCCCTCGACCTTGAGGTGCACCTCGCAGCCCGTGCGCTCGGAGAGGACCTGAGCGGGGACGAGCGGCGTACCGCCCTCACGGAGCGTGACGACCGGCGTCGTGTCCGTGACCGGAAGGCGGTCCCGGTACTCCTCGATGATGCCGCGCCACTGGTGGGTGCCCTTGCTGGTCATGGGTCCTTTACTCCCCTTCAACACGCATGATGCTGGCGACACCGCGCACGGTGTCGAGCTTGCGCAGCGCCTCGACGGTCCCTGAGAGGGCGGCGTCGGGCGCGCGGTGGGTGACGACGACGAGGGAGGCCTCGCCGTCCTTGCCCTTCTGACGGACCGTATCGATGGATACGTCGTGCTCGGCGAAGACCGTCGCCACCTGGGCGAGTACGCCAGGCTTGTCGGCCACGTCGAGGCTGATGTGGTACCGCGTCACCACGTCGCCCATGGGGCTCACGGGCAGCTGGGTGTACGCGGACTCGCCCGGTCCGGTGGACTCGGCGAGCTTGTTGCGGCAGACGGCCACGAGGTCGCCGAGTACCGCGGAGGCGGTCGGCGAGCCGCCGGCGCCCGGACCGTAGAACATCAGCTGCCCCGCCGCCTCGGCCTCGACGAATACGGCGTTGTACGCCTCACGGACGGAGGCGAGCGGGTGGCTGAGCGGAATCATCGCCGGGTGGACGCGCGCGGTGACGGACCGGCCGTCAGCCGCGCGCTCACAGATGGCGAGGAGTTTGACGGTGCAGCCCATGCGCTTGGCGGAGGCGATGTCGGCGGCGGTGACCTCGGTCAGGCCCTCGCGGTAGACGTCGTCGAGGCGTACGCGGGTGTGGAAGGCGATCCCGGCGAGGATGGCGGCCTTGGCGGCGGCGTCGAAGCCCTCGACGTCGGCGGTCGGGTCGGCCTCGGCGTATCCGAGGGCGGTGGCCTCGTCGAGCGCCTCGGAGTAGCCGGCGCCCGAGCTGTCCATCTTGTCGAGGATGAAGTTGGTCGTGCCGTTGACGATGCCGAGCACGCGGTTGACCTTGTCGCCCGCGAGGGACTCGCGCAACGGCCTGATCAGCGGAATCGCACCCGCGACCGCGGCCTCGAAGTAGAGATCCCTACCGTGCTCCTCGGCGGCGGCGTAGAGGGTCGCGCCGTCCTCGGCCAGCAGCGCCTTGTTGGCGGAGACGACGGACGCACCGTGCTCGAAAGCGGCGGTGATGAGGGAGCGGGCGGGCTCGATGCCGCCGATGACCTCGATGACGACGTCGATGTCGCCGCGTTTGACCAGGGCAGTCGCATCGGTGGTGATCAGCGCGGGGTCGATGCCCTCGCGCACCTTGGAGGGCCGGCGGACCGCCACGCCCGCCAGTTCCACCGGAGCGCCGATACGAGCCGCGAGGTCGTCGGCGTGCGTCGTCATGATGCGCGCCACCTCTGAGCCGACCACTCCACAGCCCAGCAGCGCCACCTTCAGCGGACGCGTACGCATCATCCGACCTCGTTTCGTGTACATCTACGGTGTGGACCAGTCTCACTCACCGGACGGGAGTTTCTATCCCCCGTCCGGCATGCGAGACATCTATCTCAACTAGCCGACATCAAGACGCAGGAGATCTTCCTCCGTCTCACGCCGGACGATCACGCGCGCCTCGCCGTCCTTGACGGCGACGACGGGCGGGCGCAGTGCGTGGTTGTAGTTGCTGGCCATGGAGCGGCAGTACGCGCCGGTGGCGGGCACGGCGATCAGATCGCCGGGCGCGAGGTCGGCCGGGAGGAAAGCGTCCTTGACGACGATGTCGCCGCTCTCGCAGTGCTTGCCGACGACGCGGGTGAGCATCGGCTCCGCCTCGGAGGTCCTCGATACGAGCGCGACGCTGTACTCGGCGTCGTAGAGGGCCGTACGGATGTTGTCCGACATGCCGCCGTCGACGGAGACGTACGTACGCAGTCCCTCGAGCGGCTTGATGGTGCCGACCTCGTACAGAGTGAAGGCGGTGGGCCCGACGATGGCGCGGCCCGGCTCGACGGAGATCCGGGGCGTCCGCAGGTTCGCGGCCTCACACTCACGGGTGACGATCTCGCTGAGGGCCTTGGCGATGTCGTGCGGCTCGCGCGGGTCGTCGTCGGAGGTGTAAGCGATGCCGAGACCGCCGCCGAGGTCAATCTCGGGCAGCTCGATGCCGTGCTCGTCCCGTACTTCGGCGAGCAGTTGCACCACGCGGCGCGCGGACACCTCAAAACCGGCCATGTCGAAGATCTGCGAGCCGATGTGGGAGTGAATACCGATCAGCTCGATTCCGTCGAGCCTGAGGGCGCGCCGTACGGCCTCGGCGGCCTGCCCACCGGCGAGTGCGATCCCGAACTTCTGGTCCTCGTGGGCGGTGGCGATGAACTCGTGCGTGTGCGCCTCGACGCCGACGGTGACACGGATCTGGACGCGCTGGCGCTTGCCCTGACGCTGGGCGATGTGCGCTACGCGCACGATCTCCTGGAAGGAGTCGAGAACGATGCGCCCGACGCCGACGCGTACGGCTCGTTCGATCTCTTCCTCGGACTTGTTGTTGCCGTGGAAGGCGATGCGCTCGGCGGGCATCCCGGCGTCGAGGGCGGTGGTGAGCTCGCCCCCGGAGCAGACGTCGAGATTGAGGCCTTCCTCCTTGAGCCACCTGACGACGGCCCGTGACAGGAACGCCTTGCCCGCGTAGAACACATCCGCGTCCTTGCCGAAGGCGTCGGCCCAGGCGCGGCAGCGGGCCCGGAAGTCGTCCTCGTCGAGGAAGTAGGCGGGGGTGCCGAACTCCTCGGCCAGCCGCGTCACTTCGATCCCACCGACGGAGACGGCGCCGTCCTCGTTCCGGGTGACCGTCCTGGCCCAGACCTTCTCGTCGAGGACGTTGAGGTCGGTCGGCGGGGCGGTGTAGTGGCCCTCGGGGAGGACATCTGCGTGGCGGGGCCCGGCGGGGTGTGCGGAACGGCTCATTTTCGTTGCTCTCTCACAAGTATTCGGGTGCGCTGATGCCGAGCAGGGACAGGCCACCGGCGAGCACCATCCCGGCGGCTTCGGCGAGCGCGAGCCGGGAACGGTGGGCGGCCAGGGGTTTTTCGTCGCCGATGGGCAGCACCGTGTGCTGAAAGGCGAGGAGGGAGTCGGCCGTGCTCTCCAGATGCCGGGCGAGCCGGTCGGGGGCGCGGTGGCGGGCGGCACCGGCGAGGACGGCGGGGTAGTCACCGACGGCGGTGGTGAGGACGGCGGCGTCGACGTGCGTCTCGGGGGCGCTGTCGAAGTGGAGCTGTGCGGCGTTACGGGTGAGGGCGCGGCTGCGGGAGCAAGCGTACTGGATCTTGAACAGCGGGTTGCTCTCGTGCTGCGTCAACAGCTCCTCCCCGGCCGAGGGGTGATCGTGCCCGGCGGGTCGCAGCAACGCCCAGCGCGCGGCATCGGGCCCGAGCCGCTGAAGGAGTTCACGGGCGCCCTCCTCCGCGGGCACGGGGGTCACATCGGCGGGCAGATAGCGGCGTCCCCCCTGCGCCTCGACCCGTACCCGCAGCTCGGCCCAGGCCGGGTCGGCCACCCCTTCGCAGCTGGTACGGACGAGGGTGCCCTGCGACACCAGGATCCGGCGCAGGGCATCGGCGGTGACGGCGGCGCGCACGTCGGCGCGGTAGCTGGGTTGCGCGACCGCCCCGGTCGGCGCGATCCACCCGTACTTACTCCCCCACTCCAGCACCTCCCGTACGAGCGCCTGCTGCGCGCCCGCGTCCAGGGTGATGTTGAGGAAGCCGGGCCCGGTGATCTCGATCCCGGCGATCCCGGGGACCTCGGCAATCCGGCGCCCCAGCAGTTCGGCGACCGCACGGGGCCGCTGCCCGGCCGGCCCGGCCAGCCGCAGCGCGACATTGGTGGCGTAGTCCCCGCAGCCACCGGGCCGCGGCCGCTCAACGCTGACACTCTCGGGCACGGGCGCCCGCAGCGCACCGTCCTCCACCGCGCGGCACACGGCGTGCAGCACGGTTCGGGAGAGCTCGGCGGGGGTCACGGGACAAGCGTATGGGAGGGAGGGGGGCCCTTCGCGAACCGGTTTCGCGATGCGGTCAGCCCCGTGCGCTTCCCGCCCGCCCGGCGCCATGCCTGCCGTCGACGGACGGCGGACCCTCCCGATGCATCAACTGCCGTACGAGACGGACCAGCTCGGAAGGCTCGAAGGGCTTCGCGAGAAAGGCGTCCACACCGGCGGTGAGCCCGCTCTCCACCTCGTACTGCGTGCACGCACTGATGATCGCGACCGGCAGATGACTGGTCCGCGGATCGGCCCGCAGCCGGGCGGCGGTGCGCAGTCCGTCGAGGCGGGGCATGACGACATCGAGGGTGACCACATCGGGGCAGACGCGATGCACGACATCCAGACACTCGGCACCATCGGCCGCGGTCACGACCTCGAAGCCCTCCAGCTCGAGGTTGACCCTGATCAGCTGCCGTATGACCCTGTTGTCGTCGACAACGAGCACGCGGCCGGACACGCCTGACACAACTCGAGAGTAGGTCGGGGGGCAGGGCTGCGTCCGGGTTTTGCCCACTTCCACCCTGTGCGGGCGACCGGACCGGGCGCGGGACGAGGGCGACGGGGCCGGCGCGCGGGCTGCTGCAGGGGTGGCTGGAGGGGGCGGAAATACCTGTTCACGGCGACCCTGTGGGAGCTGGTAGGGTTCTACCCGTCGCCGCAGAAGTGCGGTGGAACGCCCCCGTAGCTCAGGGGATAGAGCAACGGCCTCCGGAGCCGTGTGCGCAGGTTCGAATCCTGCCGGGGGCACTTCGTCCGGACCAGCGTGATCAACCCGCTGACCTGCGGAAGTGCCAGACTTCAAGAGCCGGACCCAGTCCCACTGGGTCCGGCTCTTTGTCGTTGCTGAGCGCTGATCGCGATAGACCTGCGCTAGGGCTCCTCTTTCGGATGATCGACCCGAAAGAGGAGCCTGCCTGCAGGATGGAGGCCGTGCGGAAGGGGACCTGCCCCAAGCAGGCCCCGCGCCGCGCTGTGGGTAGAGACCGCGCCGCGCGGGCTACCCGACCAACCGCCTCAAGCAGTGGCGCGGAATCGCAACCCGCTACGAGAAGACCGCCGACGTCCACCTCGCCGGACTGGCCGGGGTTCCTGGGCAAGGTGACGTTGCAGGTCGAGGTGGCGGAACTGGTACACCGCCCCAGCCTGACGCAGCACACCGTGATGCTGATGTGCATCCTGGAGGAACGACATCAAATGCCAAGGCACTTGGCGTCGCATCGCCAGCCAGGCCTTGGCCATCAACCAGCCGCCCCATGCTGTCTGTCCAAGGGCCGCCCCGAGCGCGTATGCGAGCCCGAACGCCACCCCGACTGCCCATCCGCCCCCCTGCTCGTACGCGAGCCAGCTCACGTAGAAGCCCACGAACCAGCCCGCGAACCCGGCCCCGAACCGGTATGCGAGCGCACTCGCGAGGAACGCGCGGCGATCCTGGGTGAGCAGTGTTGCCGGTCCAGTCATGACGGCTGGGTCAGGTTTCTCGCCTGTGAACCCGAACGCGAACCCGAGGACGAGCCCGCATATGAGCCCGAGGACGAGCCCGAACACGAGCCAGCCAACGAACCCGTGCTCGCCCGGCCAGATCCCGTACGCGAGCCGGCCCCCGCGGTCGTCCGCGAGCCCGAACGCGAGCCCGAACCCGAGCCCCAACACGAGCCCGCTCATCAGCCCGATCGCGAGCCAGGCCGCGAACCTGCGGGATGACCAGCGTAGCTGTGCACTTGGGGCGTTCGAGGGCATGGACCCAAGCGTGCCCGCGAGCCCGCCCACGAGCAGGCCCGTAAGCCCGAACGCGAGCCAGCCCACAATCCCCACCGCGAGCCCGACTGTCAGGCGGCGGATGTACGCGGGGATGGCGTGCTGGAGCTCCCACCAGGCCAGGTCAGGGCTGCCTTCGCGATTGGTCTCCAGGTGTCGGGCCAGGTAGATGAGGGTGCGGTGGGCTTGTCCTGTGGTCCAGCGGGGTGGATTGGGGTGGTGGGCAGCGTAGGCGGCGGGGATGTAGGCGTTGAAGAGATGGACATCGAGGGCGGCCCGCGTGGGGTAGGCGGTGTTGTCGCAAAGTTCGTCCGGGTGGGGGATGGCGTCGGGTGTGGCCTGGTAGTGGCAGCGGGGGTTGTAGATGGTGCGGGCCAGGAACAGGCCCAGGGGGGTGCTCAAGGCTTGCCCGACGGGGGTGTCGGTTCCCAAATGGTTGGCCACGGTGTCCCACCGGTCAGCGGCGGAGGAGTGCGGACCGCCTGCATCGCGGCGCAGGTAGGCGGCAGCTTGGCCGGCGGTCAGCGGCAGCAGGTGGATCCCGGCGGCCCCGTTGAGCCGCACCATGGCGTCGGGCCGGGTGAGGGCGTCCCGGTAGGCGGTGGCGCGGCTGGCTATCACCAGAGGCTGTTTCGCCGGCAAGGCCCGGTTGAGAGCGTCGAGGGCCATCGCGTGAAGGGTGGGGGGAAGTTCATCGAAGCCGTCGAGGAGCGGCAGGATCAGTCGGGCATCCAGCATGGCTTGGGCCAAGTCGACCTGGGCAGCCGCGGGCGCCACCGCCGGGGCGGGGGTACGAAGGCCGGGGTAGCTGCGCCGGAGCTGCTCGGCCAGCCAGTACTTCAGAGGCTGGCGGGCGGGGTCCCAGGAGGCCAGGGAGAACAACACCGGTACCGGGCCGCCCTTTAGCCGCTTTTCCACCAGTTCCTGAAGCAGGCGGATGAGCAGCATGGTCTTGCCGGAGCCGGGATCGCCGAGGACAACCAGGCGGCGCGTGGGCACCCGCTGGGCGAACACCTCGCCGAGCTGCCCATCGGAGCCCGCCAACCCCGCAGGGTCAGCAGGCCATCGCGCGGAACCCTCCGGCTGGCCACCGGGCCAGGACCGGACCACATCGGCCAGCAACTCCCACGGCTCAACCAGCTCCGGGTCAGCGGCACGCCAGGCGACCGGTAGCGGGTACGGGTCGTTCAAGCGGCGGATTGCAGCTTCGTCGTCCCACTGGTTCTTAATTGCCTGCGTGAGCTGGTCGGCAGCCTTTTCCAGGTCCACCGTGGGATGGCCCTGCTTGAAGGACTTCCAGCCCAGGTAGGCAGGGGCCAGGGTGGGCAGCAACGCGGCCGCCATCGCGGCTCTGCCCAACTTGAAGTGCCAGGCCAGCGCCAGTGCCCCGATGCCCCCCAGCGCCAACAACAGAAAGTACGGCACGCCCACGCGCTTCGGCCCCCGGCCCTGTCCCATACCTATCACGGTCAGTCATCATTCCGTGACTCAGCTATACTGGGGCGCTATTCGGGGCAATTCACTGAGCGGCCTCCAAGACCAGATGAAGCACCGTCGACCTCTGGTGAGAACCCCGAGGGGTGGAAAGCCCGCCGGGACCTGACGGCACAGAGCAGCCCCATGAACCGTGCAAGACTCACTGCCAGTTCAGCTCGGCTTCGATCTTCTTGTTCATGGCCTCCTCTTGGCCGAAAATGCAGCCCTCATAAACGCGGTGGATCACCTCGGGCGAGTTGCCCACCCGCCGAGCAACCTCAGCTACGGGAACGCCAGCGTTCAGCCAAGTCGTAATGCACGTGTGCCTGAGGTCGTACGGTCGACCACCGAGGATGGACGCTTGAAGCTCAGGCGTCAGGGCGTACTCGCGGGCGTCACGCCAGACGCGCCAGTAGGTGCTGCTACCCACCAGGCCGCCCCGTTCGTTGGTGAACAGTCGTCCATCCTTCGCCGTTCCGAACACCGCCAGGTGCTCTCGCAGCATCACCACGAGTGGCGGCGGAATCGGCACCGGCCGGTCCTCCGCCGCCTCCCGGGACTTCAGTCCGCGCTGCTCGTGACGCTCCCCCGTGTCGGTCCACTTCTTGCCGGAGACCGGCCTCGTCTCACGTAGCGTGAGCGTCCCCCAGCCCTTCTCCGGTAGGAAGCAGTCAGCCTTGCGCAGCCCCACCGCCTCGCTCGGCCGCAGCGCTGCAAAGTACATGACCGCATAGAACACCACCAAGCGGCGCCCCTTGCTCCTCCCCCATGTGCCGACGTACGAGACGGCCGTGAACAACTGCGCCGCCTGTGCCTTGTTCACGAGAACGCGCGGGTCTACACGGTCCGATGCTGAGCGCTGCACTTTCTTGATAGCCGCCAGCGGATTTTCCGCCAGCGCGCCCCGCTCGATGGCGTACTCCACAGCCGTGTTCAGCACCCTGCGCCTACGGCGGGCAGTCTCACCCGCCGCCGGTGCGCCATCGAGCTTGAACGCGATGCGGTACTGCACGTCGCGAAGGATTCGCGGATCCGCGAGCGACGAAACTGGCAGAGACCTCTTGGAGATCCAGGCGTACGCGTCTTCCAGCTCGGCTGGCGGGGCCTGCCCCGCGTGCTTCGGAACAACCGCCCATCGCAGGGCTAGGCGGATCTCCTCGGCCGGGGGCGCTTGGCTCCCAGGCTCCACCATGGCCAGCGTCACGGCAGCCAGTCCGTCCGCGATTCCTTCCCTCGTCTTGGCCGCGCTGGTCGGCCACCGCAGCGCCATGCATTCGCGGCAAAAGGCGAACCAGGACACGTCCTCACGGACTTCGGCGGCAGCTGCGGCACGTCGTGCCTCGCTTGCCGTCCCATGAGGAGCTTGCGAAGGACATGAAGGGGTTCGTCGTTTGGTTGTCGTCGTCGCCCCCACACATGCAGCACCGTGTTGCTGTAACTGTGAATGTCGACGTACCAGTGGGGGGGGCCAGGGTGCCGAACGGAGTCGTCCACACCAGTGGTGATCTCTTGTCGAGCCGGTCGAGCAGCCAGTGGATACTGCGAGTCTCTGGTTCGGAGTTCGGGGCGTTCCCGTGGAAGAGGCCATGCGACGGATTGTCCGACGATATGGAGCTCTGGTTCGCGTACGGTGAGAAGTGCCAGCGGTAGTCCCAGAGGAAAGAGTGGTTGCGGTTGATGTCCACGCCTATGGCGTTGGCGTGCCGTGTGCGGTTCTTACGCCACATTTCTCGGGCGTCTCGGCGACTCGGGTCGGACTCTTCGCCGTAAGTCTGAGAAAAATGACGGCCGTCGGGCCGCACACGTTCCGCAGAGATACGCCGAATTGGCCGCGCGATTGGATGTGGCCCAGCCCGGAGCTGACGCCGACGCCAACGCACGGCATGCGATGCAGCGCCTCAGCACGTTGAACCGGTGGCTGATCATCCTGGACAACGCCGAGGACCCCGAGGCGTTGGAGGATTGCCTGCCCGTGGGGCCCGGCCACGTCCTGATCACCTCCCGCAACCCCGCTTGGAAGCGGACCGTCCCCGGACTGCGCCTGGATGTATTCACCCGCCAGGACGCCCTGGACTACCTGACCGGACAACTGCCCGCCCTCCATCCCGAACAGGCCAATGCACTGGCCGACGCGCTAGGAGACCTCCCCCTCGCCCTCGCCCAAGCGGCCGGCGTCCTGACCGACGGCATGCCACTGACCGACTACCAGCAGCGGCTCAACGCCAATACCGCCGCGTTCCTCGCCCAGGGCGACACCCCCGGATACCCGGCCCCGCTGGCGGCAGCCGTCACCATCGCCACCAGCCAACTCAGCGCCCACCAGCCCGACCCGACACCACTACTGCGCCTCTTGTCCTACCTCGGCCCCGACCCCATCCCCACCAAGTGGCTGGCCGACGCGCGCAGCCGACTGACCACCATCCCAGGCGACGCCGACGATCTCATGTGGCCTCAGTCCGCCCTCGAACCGCTCGCCCGCTTCGGCCTTGCCCAAGTCGACCACGAAGCCGTCCAGATCCACCGCCTCACCCAGGCCATCATGCGCGACCAGACCAGCAAGGACTACACCGCCACGATCTTCGACGACCTTACGACGCTGCTGTCCGCCGCCGACCCAGGCGACCCCGAACAGCCTCAGACCTGGCCCCGATGGGCCAAGCTCACTCCACATCTCACCGCGGCCCGCCAAACCACTGGGGACCACCCCCACCTGCGACCGGCACTTCTCAGGGCAGCCCACTACCTCGTCCACAGTGCACAGCCGCGCGCAGCTCACGACCTCGCCCAAGCCCTTCACCAGTCATGGACCGATGAACTGGGCGAGGATCATCCCGACACCCTCCGCTCCGCCCACAGCCTCGCGATCACCCTGCACGAACTCGGCGAGCTCGCCGAGGCCCGCCGCATGGATGAGGACACCTTGGCGCGGCGTCGGCGGGTGCTGGGCGAAAACCACCCCGACACCCTTGAGTCCGCCCGCAAGGTGCGTCGTGCTAAGCGTCGCTGGTGGCCTTGGACACGCAGGGCATAGCGACGACGTGTCGGGGACAAGCGTTTTCCCACGCCGTTGGCAGTACAGCAGCCCACTACCGCAATCCCAGCAACCGCCACCATCCGGTAGCGTCCTTCCGTGGCCGTGAAGCGACGCATATGACCGTCGCTGACCGACCGGCTAGAGCTACGGATCAGAAGGTTGCAGGTTCGAATCCTGCCGAGTTCACGCAGATCAAAGCCCCCTCGGGATCCGCCGATCCGACGGGGGCTTTGTCGTGCCGTTCAGGAGCGAAGTGCAGCAACCGTGCTGTCTCATCCCCGGCGACCGCATGGGCGAGAGCGGCCCGCAGAGCGTCGCGCAAAGCCTAGATCACCGGCGGGACGGAGCAGAGGAACCCTCTGCGGCCGGGGGCGGTCGGTAGTGGCGGGGGCGCTGGAATGGGAACGTGTGTAACTCCGAGCCATGGAAAACGGGCCCGGAAAGGCCGACACGCCGGACATTTGGGTGAACTATGTGTTCACCCGTGATGGATGGCGTGTATCAGGTAACCATTCTTTCGCCAAGCGGATCACGAAATCCGCTTCCACAAAAGGAAGGGCGTATGGAATGGAACGCAAGCGTAGGCTTGCCGCAACGCTGACCGCCGCAGCCATCGTGACGGTCATCGGGGCTGGCGGCGCAGCAGCGGCTCAGACACAGCCCGAGGACGGAATTGCTGACCTGCTCGTACACGCTCAGTCGAAGCTGGACTCGCCAAAACCGGACCGGCCAAAAAAGGGCTGCGTGGACGTCGACTCCGTGGGGAACGAAGCGAGCCACGCCAAGTACGTCGCGGCGGTGTGCAACGGCAAGGTCTACGCCCTGACAGTCAATGAGAACAGCAACCCAGGTACTCCTGTTGGCGGCTGGCAGGCGGTGGGAGGCCCCTCCCACGTTGTCGATGTCACACTGGCATCCAACGTCTTCGATGTTGCGGCCGGCCCGGTGTTCATCACCGCGCTGACTTCGACGGGAACAGTGTGGGAGGGCAGATGCGCCAATAATGTGCCGCTCGGGCCGTGCACGTTCTATCAGCTGCCCATTCCGCCGCAGTGATCCCAGGCGTACACCCGAGCCTCCCCGGCGGGCTCGTCGTGGCGTAACCCGTTCGGTCACCAGCGGCCGGGCTGTACAGCAGCGCCGTACCGCAACCACGGCAACCGGCCCTGTCCGGCAGCGCCCCGATAGAGCTTGCGGCGACCGAAATGACCGCCGCTGGCCGATCGGCCAGAGCTACAGATCAGAAGGTCGGCCACTCCAGCCTTGAGGCAGAGACTCGAGGTCGACGACGAGTGGCCGGCCTGGCTCACGTACAGCCTGAGCCCGTCTCAGTTTCCGTCTCATTCAGCTGCGTTCATGGCCGCTCAGGCTGGTACCGCCGAAGTGACCGTGCCACCGCTTGCTCCGTCATGAACCCAGGTGAACGGCCACGACCGCAGTCCTCACCCCCACCAACCATTCTTGGAAAGCGTGTTGGTCCAGGGCCCGGAGCGGAGCGACGGTTGCAAAGCGAGTGTCGGCGCACGTTCCATCGTCGAGGATGCCCTCATGAACAACGACCTGGTGGCGTTCCTCAATGCGCGCCTGGACGAGGAAGCCAACCTGGCCCGGCGCTGCGAGGGGGACGGGTGTTGCCCGCGGGGACACCATCGACATCTGCCAGGTGGACCTCACCGGAATCCATCCCCCGATCGCGCAACACGTGGCCGTGCACGACCCCACCCGCGTGCTGCGTGAAGTCGAGTCCAAGCCTTCTTAGACGTCATCTCATTTGGCTGGGTAAGCTCGTGCCGTGGCGAGGATCGTTGAGCGGCTGGTGCCGGATGAGTTGTGGGAGCTGTTCCAGCGGGTG